>CACJKA010000001.1 GCA_902593945.1 uncultured Candidatus Poseidoniales archaeon
GTATCTCCAGAAGCGTCTAGAGAAGTTGAAAGTTCCATAGAAAAGTCAGTTGCAGATGGCGACATACACCCACCAGCTGTAAAATCACTATCATAGAAATTTGTCCCGCCAGCACCTACTTGTAACAAGAACCCGCTTGTTCATCTGCAAAGGAAAATGTAGGGTAACCACTAGATGCACCCATTACGTGATTTTTCCTAGAACCTGAACTTCCAATTGAGTCAGATGGCCACCCTGTGCTAGAGCCTTCGAAGAACGAAACATATGTGAAATCTTCCGGATTAGATGTTTTCAGATTGTTAAGAGAAGGGGAGGCACTGCTCATGCAAGGACCACACCAATGTGCACCAACATATTCGCCAAATACTGTATGTCCAGGGCTAGTGGCGAAAAGTGGCAATTCCTCTTTCTCGAGTTCATTAGATTTAGAGAGGTCTTGATCTCCTAAATCAAAAAGGCCACCTAAAGTCATGATGACCATCAGAGACATCATGGCGACAGCCAAGGCTGAACTGCACAATTCGTTCCTTAACACTAATTGAACGCTTGTGCAATATCGTATAACCTTATCTAAGATTTGTTTTTATAATGATTCAAAAAAAATCTAGTTTACAATCAAATGACTTGATATCATGGAACCTTTTCGTGGAATCAATGACCGAAATCAAGGACCTAGATTGGGTGGCCCTGAGAGAAGACGATGGAAGAGCCTATTTGTTACAAAAAAAATCAGGAGAAGTCAAGATAAAAGGCCTAGGGAGATTTGATTCAGGACAATTATTAGATGGTCACTCAATAGGTGAAAGGATAAAAGTTGGTCAAAAATCACTAACTATTGTCAAAGCAACACTTTCTGAAGCAAGACGTAACATGGTTAGAAGAGCTCAAACCATAGGAATAAAAGACTCTGGTTTCTTAATTTCTTGGTTAGGAATTGGAGTTGGAAGTCGAGTTCTAGAAGGTGGCCATGGTTCTGCTGGACTTGCAATGAATATAGCTAATGTATTGGGAAATAGCGGCACTCTAATTTCTGTAGAAGTTCGAGATGAACATGCAGCCGTTGGAAAACAAAATATGGATAGATTAGAGGAAATTTTGCCTGAATTCCCTAATTGGCATCTAGTTATTGATGATTTATCTAATATTACTGATCAGGTAAAGAACATTTGTTCTGAGATAGATGCCGCCATAATTGATATGGCAGAGCCTTGGACTGTCTTGAAATCAATAGTTCCTTGTCTTAGAGTTGGAGGGAGAATTGCGTGTTATTGCCCGACTTCATCTCAATTAGAAAAGTCTTGGAATGCTTGCGAAGAAGAAGAATTGAATATAGAATGGGCTGGAGAAATTATCGAGAGAAAATGGAGTAAAGCAAGTAAAGGAGGGGTAAGACCTGGTAATCAACCAATGGGTCATACAGCATTTTTACTAATTGCAACTAAATTAGCATCTGAGGAAGAAGAATAGATTTGATTCATAACCAAGTATTCCTCCGGCAAACCATGAGAGACAGTAGCCAATGGGAACCTACATCTTATCGAACACATACAATAGGACAAATTGTTAGTGAAGGAGCATCATTAGTTGGTGAAGAAGTAAGTATCGCAGGATATGCAGAAACCATACGCGGCAGAGGGGCTATCTGCTTCCTAATGCTCAGAGACGGAACCGGACATATTCAAGCATTTTTGAAAAAGGATAATATGAATCCGGAAACTTTTGATTTGATACAATCATCAACGAGAGAGTCAACTGTTCAAGTAACTGGTTTAGTAGCTCAGAAAAGGCCACCAAAGGTAGCAGAAGGCGAGCCATTGCCTCCTCCTGAATACGAAGTAAATGTGACATCTGGGCAAATATTAGCAGAAGCAGCAACTCCTTTACCCGTTGGAATAATTGATGATGTTAAAATTGGATTAGATATTAGATTAGACAATAGGCATTTAGATTTGAGAAGAGCTCATGTTAATGCGATGTTCCAATTAAGAAGCAAAGTACTTCAGTACGGTAGAGAACACCTAATCAAAGAAGGTTTCATGGAAATGAACAGTCCTAAGATCATTGCAAGCGCATCAGAAGGAGGAACTAATCTATTTCCTATGATGTATTTCGATACACCAGCTTTCCTCAGCCAATCACCTCAACTTTACAAACAATTAGCAGTTCTAGGAGGATTGGAAAGAGTTTTTGAAATTGGGCCGGCATTTAGAGCAGAGAAACATGATACTTATAGGCATTTAAATGAATTTATTTCTTTTGATATTGAAGGCGCATGGATGAATGATGAAGATGTCATGGGAGTCCAGGAAAGAATGATTCACCATATCTGGTCTTCTGTTTCTGAAAATGATCAAAATTTAATTGGAATAATAAACAAATACAAAGTTAGTCAAGGTGAAGAAGAAATAACAGTTGAAGTCCCGGAATTACCGTTCCCGAGAATACCTTATTCTGAAGCAATAGAAATTGTCAAGAATGGCGGCGGAGATATAGAATGGGGAGACGATATTGAAAGCCATCATTGCGACCTAATTGCAGCAACATACCCTGGCTTTCATTTCCTTCCAAGATGGCCAATGGCAATGAAACCATTCTATATTTACCATAATAAAAATGAGAAAAGTGATTCAGGCGGACAACTAAGTAGAGGTTTCGACCTTAATTATGGACGAGATGAGATGACCAGTGGGGGGCAAAGAGAACATAGGGTGGATGTACTTGAACAGAACCTCAGAGACATGGATCTAAATCCTGAAGATTTTACTTTTTACACTGACGGTTTCCGTTATGGAGCTCCTCCACACGCAGGTTGGGGCTTAGGAGTAGCAAGATTATTGATGGTCCTTACTGGAGCAGGAAATGTTCGTGAAGTTGTTCTATTCCCTCGAGATAGGACGAGAGTTACTCCTTGATAAGAAGAGATTAATATGCTGCCACAATTAAAGATGATTTATGACATAATCGATGCCTCGGACGATGGTTTCGGGCTTCCGATAAAAGGAATAATTTCGAAATTAAAAAAAATAATATTATTAGGTTTCATCATTTCTATTTCAGTCGGAATAGGGATTGGTTACCTCATTTTTGAAGTTATTATTAGTTAAATAAGAAACCTCTGCACCGAAAAGAACGGGTATCAGAAACCTCTGCGAAGAATGAGAAATATGGCCAAGCCCGACTTTGCATACCTACTTCTAAAAGAGCACCCATACGGTAGGGAGATGCTTAAACAGTTAATCTCGGAAGATTTTATACCGAGAATTATCATTACTGAAGATTCTGCAATTGCTGATGAAGAAAGAGAAAAATTTCTGAAAAGAATTGAAGGCAATCACATTGCAGAAACAATTGAAATACAACTTGGAGAGTTGTCGAAAAGAGGAATTACCGTTGAACATGTGGAAGTTCCAATTCATAATTCAGAAGAAGTAATGCCGCACATTAGAGACCTAGATTTAGACATCATAGTTTTTGGAGGGACAAGAATTATTCGTGGAGAAATATTAGATTATCCTAAGGATGGAGTAGTAAACAGTCATCCAGGTTTGTTACCAGAATGTAGAGGATCGGCATCCCCAGCTTGGAGCGTATATCACGATATACCTATAGGGTCATCCACTCATTTCTGCGACAATGGAGTAGATACAGGACACTTGCTATTGCGAAGAGAAGTTCCTGTGAAAAGAGGAATGAAATATGAGGATTTATGCTATGAAACTCTTGTATTAGCAGGAATTCTGATGAAGGAAGCATTGATGGCCTATGAAGAGGGAAGATGGGACGAAATGAGACACCCTCAGGGAGATAGCCCCCATCCAACATTCCGAAATGCATCAGAAGAAATATTGCAGGTCGTGTATCAAAAATTGGATGAAGAAACTTACGCTCATTACATAGATTAGGTGATAAAATGGAGAAAATATTAGATTCGGAGTTCCCTTATGCAGATGGTATATTAAATGGTAAAAATGCTCTTGTATGTGGCGCCTCAAAAGGAATAGGGAGAGCTACTGCATTAATGCTTGCTAGAGCAGGTGCAAAGGTAATTGTATGTGCTAGATCTTCTGAAAAATTAGATGATTTAGTTAAAGAAATGTATGGTGGTGGGCATTCAAAGTTGATACTTGATTTAGAAGATATTTCTTCTTTAGAGTATGAAATTAATGAATTAACTAAAAGTCACAAAATACACATCTTAGTCAATAATGCAGGAGGCCCTCCAGGTGGACCGCTATTGTCTAATAAAATAGATGATTTTGACGCACCATTCAGAAGACATCTTCATGCAGCACACACTATTACTCAAATTCTTACGCCTATTATGGAAAGTGAAGGATACGGTAGAATTGTAAATATTATTTCGACATCAGTTAGAGAACCAATAGACAATATTGGACTCTCAAATACATTGAGAGGAGCTATGGGTTCATGGGCTAAATCTCTTTCAAGGGAGTTAAGCCCTTGCATTACAATAAATAACATTCTTCCAGGATTCACAGATACTGATAGACTAGGTTCTCTTGCCCAATCTATTTCTGAAAAAACCGGAAAATCAATACAATCGGTTCAAGATAAATGGATTGATTCAGTTCCAATTCAGAGATTAATTGACCCATTAGAAACTGGGGCCGCAGTAACATGGCTTTGTCTGCCAAGTAGTGGTTCTGTAAGAGGAATAAGCTTAGCAGTAGATGGCGGAAGAATGCGTTCAATTTGAGTGAGAAATAATGTTATTTGATATATTCTTTTCAATTTCTCAGACTCCAGATACTTCTGGTTATATTCCTTCAGAAAATGAAATGTTTTCTAATTTCTTTAAACAAGTTGAATTGGCAGATGAATTAGGTTTTGGGGTGGGTTGGGTTGCTCAAGCACATTTATCAACTGAAGTACAAAAAAGAAACAAAACACCAGTGGTCCCTCATTATCCCGGAGAAGTTGGGCTGTGTACCGACTTCTTTCAAATAGCTCAGAAAATGTTTGCTAGAACTAAAAAAATGGAAGTAGGAAGTGCTGTTTTATCTATTCTCGCTTCGGGAGGGCCAATTGCAATTGCAGAACGTGTTGGGTCATTTTTAGCATTACATGGGCTGGATAATATGGAAGATAGAAGATTGCACATTGGTTTTTCGGCAGGGAGGTTTGAGTTTATGGCGAGACCATATGGAATTGTTCCAAGAAATATTATTGAAGAGGCTGCTTGGCCTGCTCTAAGAGGGCAAATATTCGCCGAAGCCTCCGAGATTTTCTTGAGACTTCTAAACGGAGAAGTGATTTCTTCAAATATAATTAGAGATACTACACTTACAAGAGAGAACTTTCGTTCTGACGAAGATTGGATAAAAGTGCAAAATGCAGCCAAAGAACACAATAATCTAAATGAAATACCTGAGAAAGTCGAGATACCTCATAGATATGATTTTGAACAAATAAAAACAATTCCTCAAAATTGGAGAAGAGAATTACTAAATCTTGTACTTGGAAGTCATGATCCAAAATTACAGATAGAGGTAAATAAGTGGAGACCAGTCCAAGTTTTTAATCTAAGTATTACACCTCCACATATTATTGAGGAGACTCATGAAAGAATGAATGAAAATTATCATCCAGATGGCGGCACTTGGAATAGAAATATGATGCCTAGGACAATAATGATTTTTGTGAATAATGAAAAAGATTTATCGCCCAAAGAACAAAGTATTGCTGCCAAAGAAGAAGCGAAGGCTGCGTTGAATACTTATTGGAGTGCATTAGAAGGTACAATCGACCCTTCAAAAGTTGAAAGAGCTACTGATAATGCAGTAATAGGTAATGTTCAGGAGGTTGCTGAACAAATTATTCAAAGGTTTAATGAAAACGATAAACTGATGTGTTGGTTTGACTTCTTTAATCATGACAGTGAAAGAGTTCAAAGGAATATGAAGGCATTTATGAATGAAGTCGTGCCCATAGTTAATGGAGAGAAATGATATGAAAGAAGAAAAAATAACTAGACCGTCATCTGTATCACCTGGAAGACCTGGTTCCGCAGTATTTCCAACTAATCCTCTGGGAGAAAAGCATGAAGGAATAGCAACCGGAAGAGATGTAGAATGGGAACCATTAGTAGATTTTAGAAGAAGGGATGTATCTGAAAATACGATTCATGGAGCTATTGCATGGGCTCATGGAAACGAAATCATACACTCCTTTGGAGGAAATGTATTAATTTATGGAAGATCGATGATGAAGCCATTAATGATGAAACCATTCGTAAAGGTATTGGAAGATGAATTAACCTGGGAGCAAAAAGCAATTTCTTGCTCATCACATAATGGAGATACTGAACATGTTGCTGCTGCACAGTCTATACTCACTGAATCCGAGTGGGGGTTAATGCAGTGCCCTCTAGATGTGCCACTAATACAGTTCGGAAGACAAGTGAGAAGGCCGAGAAGATGGTTTCACACTTGTTCCGGAGAACATGCAGCCTTGTTGAAAGGTATGAGGAAGATGGGGATGAGTAGAGCAGGTTATACTCTACCTAGTACACCTTGGTTCCCATTGTTTTTAGATGTTCTAAAAGAATATATGGGTAATCCTGATTGGGTACCTAAGAGAGTTGCTAAAGATGGTTGTGGCCTACCTACTGTTTCTAACACAGTCGATGAACTGGCGGTAATGTTTGCTGGCCTGGTTGCAAAGAAAGATGAAGACTGGATTTGGGAAGCAATGAATAAATATCCAGATTTAATAGGCGGATTCAATCGTCTTGATTCAACATGCCTCAAAGCTGGAAATGGCAAACTAATTGCAAAGGAAGGTGCTGATGGTTTACTAGGGCTATCTATCGAACATCCAGACTGGCCCAAAGGTTTAGGAATTGTAATTAAGATCGCTCATGGATGGAACTCACAGGCAACCTGGTATGTTGCAAGAGCTGTTTTAGGAGTCTTGGGGATAGAACTTAGGAACCCATATCCTTTACATAGACAGAAGGCATTTATTGTACCGGGAATTGTTCCTGAAAGATATCAAGAAGATTTGGAAAAAGTAGTTACTTGGGATGAGTGGGACCCTGATCAAGATAAATTTAACTTAGATTGGAATGAATATTCGGCTGCAATGACACGTAAAGACCCATTTTCCAATGAAGGAATCTAAGGAGATGAAGAATTGAATATCCTGAATTATATCTCTGGGAAATTTGTTGAACCAGAATCAGGAGAATGGTTAGAAGACTTATCTCCCGCTACAGGGGAAAAGATTGCATTAATTCCTAAATCTAATCATCATGATATAAACAAGGCGGTTGATGCAGCAAGAAAGGCTCTGCCAGCATGGTCATCTCTTACAAATTTAGATAGAGCAAGTTGGTTGAATAAGATAGCCGATAAATTGGAATCAAAATATGAAGAAATTGCTGAATTGGAGAGTAAAGATACAGGTAAACCAATCTCCTTAGCAAGAGAAGTTGATGCTTATCGTTCAGTTAAAAATTTTAGATTTTTTGCTGAAATGATTAGAGATATAGGCGTTGAAAAATATGAAATGGAAGATGCTACAAACAGAGTCATATACAAACCAGTTGGAGTTGGTGCACTAATTACTCCATGGAATTTGCCACTTTATCTTCTTTCATGGAAAGTTGCACCTGCAATAGGAATGGGAAATACTGTAGTCTGTAAACCAAGTGAAATGACACCATTAACCGCGGATTTACTGATGAAGACTATAGACGAAATTGGATTGCCTAAGGGAGTAGTTAATCTAGTTCATGGTGACGGAATAGGAGCTGGTTCGCCATTAGTATCACATCAAGATGTTTCCTTAGTCTCATTCACTGGAGGGACTTCGACTGGTTCCATAGTTGCAAAATCAGCTTCAAGTTCTTTCAAAAAATTGAGCCTAGAACTAGGAGGTAAAAACTCGAGTATAATTTTTGACGACTGTGATTTAGAAAATACAGTTAAAGGAGTAGTTAGATCAGGTTTCCTAAATCAAGGACAGGTATGTCTTTGCGGAAGTAGAATTCTAGTTCAAGAAGATATATATGATGAATTTATTGATAAATTTATTATTGAAGTTGAAGCAATGAAAATTGGGGACCCCTCTGATGAAAATACAAATCTAGGAGCATTAATTTCTCCAGAACACCTGTCAAAGGTTGAAGAATACATTGAAATTGCCAAGAGTGAAGGTGGAACAATACTAACAGGAGGATATCCAAGTCTTTCTGAGAAATATAAAAATGGGAATTGGATATCTCCGACTGTAATTGCGGATTTAGATGTAGATTCACGTTGTTCTACTGAAGAAATATTTGGCCCTGTAGTTACTATTCATAAATTTAGTACAGAAAATGAGGCTATTGATATTGCCAATAATACTAGATATGGACTAGCAGGAAGTATCTGGACTAGTGACCTTGAGAAAGGTAACAGAGTAGCAGAATCAATTCACACAGGAATGATATGGATTAATACATGGCTACATAGAGACTTAAGAGTCCCATTTGGTGGAGTTAAAGACTCAGGAGTAGGCAGAGAAGGAGGGAAATGGAGTTTGAGTTTCTTCTCTGAGGCAATGAATATATGTACAAAAAACAAATAATCAGCGGCGACCTTTTCTACCTTTACCTCTTTTTGATTTACCAGAATTATATTCCCAATTTCTGCCCGATTTATTGGACCAGGAACTAGCGTCGAAATTAGAATCGCTATGTTTTTCTAATTTTTTCCTTAGCCCTCTAGGAAGTTCTTGCACAGAATGAACATCTAATTTCAAACCCACATCTTGCTCAAGTCTGCGGATTCCTTCTCCGCCAGGCCCGATCATAGAGCCTATTGCAGAATCATCGACATAGATTATTGCAGAAGAATCAGTAACGAATTTTGAATGTTTTACTGAGATACCAGTAAGTCTAGTTGCCTCTCTCTTTAGTTCCTCTGATGCTAATTTCCAAGCAGGACTTCCTCCATCTTCATTAGAACCATTAACTGGAACAACTGCAATCTCAGAACCAAAAGCAAACATTTCATGAGTCAAGCGATTAGACGGGAACTCTCTAATCTCAATAACTGGGCGACTTAAATCGGACTCCATGCCTGTGGGAGCTCTAACAACCATCTTCAATTCTAATACCTGATTTATTTTCCCCTTTTCTATATGGATAACTGTATCTAGAACCTGAGAAATTAAACCTAGTTCAACTTTCCCAACTAATCTCTGTATTGCTTGAAGGCCACTGTTTGCATGAGTAACTCCTAGAAGTCCAACTCCTGCTAGACGTACATCTCCAAATATCTCAAAATCTCTAGCACGACGTACTTCGTCGAATATTACAAAATCCGGCCTAAGTAAGAATATAATCTCGGCTGTTTTCTCTAGATCTCCTTCTAAAGGAGCATATTGGGTAACTCTTTGAGGAACTTGTAGATCTCTTGGAGACTCCATAGTTTTGACCATTGCTCCCATCTCTGAGTCTAAATATGAAGCAATTGCTTGTGCGAAAGTAGTCTTACCCGAACCTGGTTTACCAACTACAAATATTCCTCTATGATGATTGGATAACCTATTTACAAGTTCTTTATCCAATTTATAGTCTGATAATTGTAAATTTGCTACTGGTCTAACAACAGTGATTTCCCAAGCATCTGAGAAAGGAGGCCATGCACAACTTACACGAAGATCCCCTACTTGCATGACCTTACATCCTTCACGCTCAATCTCTATAAAACAATCAGATCTAGAAGAATTCTGTTCAATAATTAACGAAATCTCTTCTGAAAGATCTACTAATTTTGGTTTGTCCCAGACATCTAGATCTAATTCATTCAAAGTTAAAGAAGAGATATGTCCACTCTTCACTCGAGGTCTACATTCTGCTTTCAAAAAGATAGTTGATACTGACTCATCCGCCAAAATAGACTCGAGTGAATCAGGTAGTAAAGGATGGTCTCCAAATGACGCCATGTATCTATGAAGTGCTTCTTAGATTTCATGTTTGGCTTGTTCATGGTATTAATGCTCTGATAAACTAATAGTACTTTTCTTCAATAAAATAGGGTAAGACTGAAAGTATAGTTATATCGCATAGAGTAGAATATGGCATCAGTTGGCATAATCGGGTTGGGAGCATATGTACCACCAAATGAGATGAGCAATGAAGACTGGATGAAGCTTGTAGACACAAGTGATGAGTGGATTACTACAAAAACTGGAATGAAGAAGAGAAGAATTGCCAGTTCGGAAGTATGTACTTCAGATTTGGCGGTAGAGGCATGTAAACAAGCCTTAGACGATGCCGGATTGAAGGCTGAAGATATTGATCTAATTATTCTGGCAACATCATCTCCTGATGTACCTCTATCATCTACTGCAGGAATAATTCAACATAAATTGGGTTGTACTGATTGTGCTGCTTTCGACATTAATGCTGTATGTGCCGGATGGGTTCATGCATTAGATGTAGGAAGGAGATTTGTAGGAACAAATGGTTACCAAAATGTCCTCGTTGTCGGATCAGAAATCTACTCTCGAATATTGAACTGGAAAGATAGAGCCACTTGCGTACTGTTTGGAGACGGAGCTGGGGCTGCAGTATTATCAGAAGTAAAGGAAGGTAAAGGAATCATTAGTTCATGGTTAATGTCTGATGGTTCTGGATCTTCTGTTATAGAAATACCCGCAGGAGGAGTAAGAACGCCATATAATTCAGATAGTTTTGTAGAAGGTGCACAATATTTTCATATGGATGGCAGAGCAGTCTGGGATTTTGCTATTGAGGCTTTTCCACAAGCTGTGAATGAATCATTAAAAAGAGCAGGTAAAAGTATTGAAGATGTAGATTTAGTAATACCTCATCAAGCTAATATCAATATTATTAAGACAGGAATGGAAAAACTAGGCCTTGGAATGGAGAAAACCTACACTAATTTACATAAATATGGAAACACAGCAGGTGCAAGTGTACCTATTGCAATGAAAGAGGCTATGGAAAAAGGCCTGATTAACGAGGGGGATTTAGTAGTTACAGCAGCCTTTGGTGGTGGTTTAGCATGGGGTGCTAACGTAATACAATTCTAATTTCAGTTGTGAAATTGAACCCATCCGCCGGTTGCTGCATCATGTCTTAATATTGAGCCATCAGAATTTACACACCAAACTTGGCCTGTATCATCTGCCCATACCCTCTGCCCATATTCGTTCACCGGTGTCCCTTCTGGCGGAGATATGATCTGCGGTTTTGGAGGAGTGGGAAGTTCATTTAACAATGCGTCTATATGAGAAGTGTCCCTTATCTCTTCTTTCTCTTCTGATACTTCCTCGTCTGAATCAGCATTCACTAAATCATTAATTGAACTGTCAATTTCTAGTTCATCACTAGGCTGAGTCATCCCCTCATGAGGATAATCGACTTCAATGACCTCGTTTTCTTCAGATGGTTGTTCACTATTATCTTCAGGTTTCCTTCGCAATATAATGACCCCCAGATAACCGAAAACCGCTAATACGATAATTCCAACAGAAACAGCCAAAACAAATTGTAAGTTATTTTGGAAATATTTGACACCGGGATGAGAGTCTGAATTATCACCCACTCCGTCGCCATCTGTATCTTTCCATTCAGATACATCATTAGGAAATTCGTCATCAGTATCTTCACGATCATCGCCATCCGTATCAGAAAGAAGGGGGTTTGTACCTTCTTCAAGTTCTTTAATATCTGACCAACCATCGTTATCGTCATCTGTATCTGCTTCATTACCAATACCGTCTCCATCAGTATCAAGCCACTCACTAGGATTCAATGGAGCCCAATCAATTACGTCCAAATGACCGTCTCCATCATCATCTGAATCTACAATATCACATTCACCGTCTGAATCAGTATCAAGAGGTACAGATTGAGACAAGAGTAAGTCCGTATCACAGATTTCTTCTTGCTGATCGGACCAGCCATCTCCATCATCATCTGTATCGGCATTGTCCCCTATACCATCAGAGTCGGTATCGATAGATTCACTAGAATCAAGAGGAAAAGCATCGTATATATCTAATATAGAATCATTGTCGTCATCAGTATCTTCAACATCATCTTTACATCCATCACTATCAATATCTGTTGTCGAGTTACTAATCCAACCAATTAAACCAGGGCTGCAAGAATCGATAGAGTCTAATCTCCCATCATCATCATCATCAATATCATCTTCATCAATTACTCTATCCATGTCAGAATCTAAGAAGCAATCATTGATCGATGTTGCACCCTGAATTATCGTAATATAATTCATTGGACACGAGGTGAGATATGAACTACCAGTAGCATCTGTGTAAAAATCGAATGGACTTATTTTTTGTGATGATTGACCCTCTAGTGAAACATAGTAACCAACATCTGCATCTAAACAAGATGATTGGCCCGAATTAGGCTGATAGGTACCAGACGAACAAGGTGTTTGGCTGATAGACATCTTTCCAGATGAGAAATTTCCAACGTCAGCAGCGATACAAGAAGTTGACATTTTATTCGGTTGATATGTTCCGCTGAGGCATTCAATATATTCGGATTGACCCTGATTCATCACATACGTACCTTCTGGAGAATCTAAGCATGATAACTGCCCCTCAGATGGTTGGTAAGTACCTTCCAGACAAATTAATTGTGAAGAAGCCCCTTCTGATGGGACATAATATCCTGAATCTGCATCCATACATGAGTCAGAACTTGTTGAAGAGGAGGAGGGGTTGTAAGAACCTGCTAGACATGGAGTTTGTATTGCTGCGGCCTGTAAATCGACATAATGTCCAGGATCTGCATCATAACAACCGATTTGTGCAGCTTGTGGCTGATAGGTACCTAGTGAACATGGTTCTTGGCTGATTGCTTGGTATGAATTGACGTAGTATCCTGAATCCGCGTCAATACAAGAAGATTGGGCAGAATTGGGCTGATAAGTTCCGGGTAAACAGACCAATTGTACAGATGAGCCATTATTTGGAACATAGAAACCTTGATTGGCATCTAAACAAGATGTTGAACTATTGGATGCAATATCGGGATTATAGGTCCCAACTAAACAAGCAGTCTGTGATGATGAACCTGTAGAATCTACATAATATCCTGGATCTGCATCAAAACAACCTGTACTCGACGAATAGGGTTGATAAGTTCCCAAATCACACTCTGTTTGGTTTGCAGAGGCATTAGTATCTACATAATGGCCAGGGTCAGCCGCAAGACACCTAGTCTGACTGTAATTTGGCTGGAAACTACCAATTGTACAAGGAGATTGATTTGTTGATGCAAGAGCAGAAGTATAGTATCCTGGACTAGCATCAATACAATCAGAACGACCTGAAAATGGTTGATAAGTTCCAGGATTACAAGGTAATTGAGAAGTAGATGCAGGACTAGGAACATGATAACCAGGTGAAGAAAGAATACAAGATACTTGATTTGTATTAGGTTGATAAGTACCATTTGAACATGCTATTTGAGAAGGAGAACCTGAAGACGAGGTATAATACCCCGCTTCAGTATCGATACATGTGGTCTGAGCGGTCTGATTCTGGTACGTCCCAGGAGAACATGCAATCTGATTGGTAGCTCCAATTGTATCAACATAATATCCTAAAGAGGCAGGAGTTTGGACAAAAGAACCGTAAGCAGATGCATAATATCCAAGAGAGGTTGTTAAACAACTGGTTTGTCCGGTTAGGCCTTGGTATGACCCTGGAGAACACGGTGTTTGAGAAGTTGAACCATTACCCGAAACAAAATATCCCTGAGCGGCTTCAGTGCATGAAGAACTTCCATAACCTGATTCGAATGTACCCTCCGAACATAGGAATGAACTGACACCAATTTCTGCATCTATAGGATAGGATATATCCCCAATTACACTAGAGCCATCAGAACTATGGTATGTTAAATTCATTTGATAGTTGCCAGTTGAATTTACTCTCTCGATGACAATAAAAATATCACGAGAAGAAGAACTAGATGATAGACTTGTAGAAACTGTAGATTGATTAGTCAGAGAATTGTTACTGTCTAAAAGAACCATTGATTGATCAAAAAGTGAAATATTCACCTCATTATTTGGTGATTCAATAGTTACAGAAATATGATGTGACTTAGCAATATTAATTTTATAATAATCATGAGTATCATATTGGTTACCAATTCGACCAGTATAACTCGCACTTGTTGAACTAAGATTGTACGATGAACTGTTCAAGTTCCCCGCATCTCCGGTGCTCATCGAAACAAAACTTCCTGGACCGGAAATAATGCATGATGATGACTGAAGTTGATTTTGATAGTATCCCTCTGGACAAATTGATTGATTAGTAGAAGCGATAGTATCCACATAATGGCCAGCAGAAGCTTGATTGCAGTATGATTTTCCTATTTGATGTTGATATTCCCCTAAGCCACATTCAGACTGATATAATGCTGAAAGTAATGAAAAATGACCTGCAGATGACTCAGTACAATCTATCCTACCCCAAGAACCAAGGTCACAATCCATCCACCTAGCAGGATTATTTGGATAAGGATCTGTAGGCGAGGGAACTCCATCTCCATCATCATCTCCAAGCATATGGACATCTAAATCATTAACAATTCCATCACCATCCATATCTTGGTCAGAATAAGAAACGTCAGAGGCGCTAAAGTTCATTAAATATGGAGATAATTTAGAATTAGAAGTATTATCAAATATATTTTCCTGTTTACCCCAGCAATATAATTGATATGAGATATCAATTGAACAAGTAGATTCAGTGCCTGCTAAAACTGCAATAGCGTTTGAGAGATTAACGTACTGGGGTAAATTAGCATTGGAACCAGTACAACCACTAGTAGATATTACGGATGAGCACTCGCCATTTCCAAGTTGTCCATAGGTATTCACACCCCAACAATTCACAGAATTATTATCTAAAATTGTACACACGTGAGAGCCAATCCCATCAAGAGAAATAGCAGTTCTATTAACTGGAAGATTGATTGAAATAACTCCTTCTGAAACCACCCCATTGGATGAGAAGACCGTGTATGATTCTCCCCAACAACTAATATTTCCACTAGAAAATATTGCACACACACTATATCCAGGAGTTGCGATTGAAACTGCCCTTTCACCTACTGAATGATTGACAATTACTGGCGAATTACTATTTGTTGTAGTACCATCAGCAAAGATTCCATATGAATTATCACCCCAACAGGAAATCTCACCTGTGTTTAATAAAGCACAAGAAAAATCATTGCTACTGGAAATTGAGACTGCTGTTTTGTTCACACCTAAATCTACCGAAACAGGAGAATTTCTATTACTATTGGAGTTATCACCTAACTGGCCTTTGTTATTTCTACCCCAGCAAGAAACGGAACCATCATCTAGAATTACACAATAGTGATCGCTTCCTTCAGATAAAGCCGCAGGAATCTTACCGCCAAGATCCACATACCCGCTCAATAGTTGCTGATTACCCAATCCAAGTTGACCATAGTTATTAATTCCTGAACAAAATAAACTGAAATTTGACAATAGAGAACATTGTCCTGAGATAGATATTACATTATCTTCAGAGAAAATTGTAGAGCCATTATAGAAGGAAACTAAAGAACCATTTTCGAGAACCAAAGTAGGAGAGTCGGAATTAAGTTCAAAAATAGAATTAGTGAATACACTTCCCCTCTCAGAACCGGGAGAATTCATAGAACTAGAGGTTTTAGAGGTTGAAGACTCTAAATCCATAATATCTTCTAAATCTTTCGAAAAGTCCACAAAATCTATCAGGGGCACCAATAAAAAGAGGAGGGAAATTCCAATCGCAAGACTTTTTTTCGGGGACTGAATGTTTGACATATAGGGCTAGCGTACATCTTCAGAATATGACTATTCCTCTAAACTGATATACAAATGTATCAGATTGATAACACTTTTTCTGCCATCGGAGATAAATCAACTTGTGCCATTTCAAAGGCCATTTCAACCGAATCAAATGGGATTTTTGAACTACGACTGGCTTTAGCCCTAGAACTAATAATTCTCCAAGCCGCTTTTTTCCCAATTCCAGGTATGGATTCAAGTTGTTGTTGGGAAACTGAATTAATATCTAATCCGATTTCCACGCCTGAAATACTTCTCATCCCATGACCTGTGACCAATATATTAGAGCTAGTCTCAAGAGGGATAAGATAGGGAACTCCAACTAATATCGGATAAGCACCTATCTGTCTTCCAAAAGTAATTCCGGATTTACCATAAATTGAAGAAGACTGGAAAAGAGGATCTTTGACCTGTTCAGGCCTCCTAATTCTATCACCTTGAGATTCCCACCAAATCTGAGATAATTCTGAGCCAATAGGGAAAATTTCCTCGAGAAGAGGTTTGTCTATCTCTTCGCGAACTTTTTTCTTGAAAGTTCTAAAGTCGCCCTCTGATATTTCTTGAAATCCCTGCCCTTCAACTTGCCTGATATTGATTCGACGTAACCATAGGCCATCAGATCTTAAGTCTTGTAATAGTTTGAAATTCATATCATAACTTTTTTTGGTTTCTCCGTTTAATCCTGCAATGAAATTAAGCCCTGGTAAAAGTTTAGGAAGTCCTCTTTCACCTTTTTCACGGCCAAAATCATTGATATGTTTTATCGCAATTTTTAGTTGCTTAGGGTCACAATTAAGCCAATTCATCTGATGGACATGAGGGTCTGCAGATTCTAGGCCAAATGATAAAACAGCACCGTCGCTTAGATTCTCAACTAAGCATTTTGTTATCTCCGTTGAAGGAATGATATTTTCTGCAATTATTGAAGGATTACCATTATCAACATGCAAAATATCTAATCTCTCATCTTCCCTAGCTCCTGAAAGAACTTTACATATTGGTTCAGGATTTGGAATAGGGTATTCCAGTTCTTTAACTCCCTCTGCACGATATGTGTAGATATCTGTTGCACCGCCAATGCGTATATTTCTCACACCAGAATCCAAGGCTCCTGAAATTTCTTCTAAAATTTCATCTTCATTCCTCCATATTGGAACACCTTTCTTAGGCTCTATACAAAACTTACATCCTCTTTTGAATCTGACACAACCTTGGTATAATTCGATTTCAAAAGTTAATGGCCCAGGACGTCCATCTATGGTAAATAGATCAGGATGATTTGTAACAGCCTTAGATGTTGAACCATGGCGCGCCCAAAGTGACCACTCGTCTTTTGTTCTTTTACTGTGTTTCCATTCACCTGTCGAAAGAAATGTATTCAGAGAAGAATCAACATCGTTAACTGCACAGAAAAGATTTGTTCGTAAGGGCGTCCATCCTGAATATCTCCAATTTTTTATCGCCCATCCGCCACATAATATTGGAATTTCACTAGGCATTATAGAAAGAATTGTATCTAATTCTCTTTGACTGATTGGCGTACCACGAACATACTTACCAGGAACAATAGAACCTGCAAGAACCACAGCTCCTGAAAGATTAGATAACTCATTCCTAATCTTTTCTCTATCAGATTTGTCATTCAAGAGTTGCTTATATTCAATTCGCCATTGATCAATTGTCAAATATGTGTACGGGACGCCTCTAGATTCTAGAACCCCGCAAATATAACGAATATGGAAACCAAGATAGTTAGGGACTCCAAAAGCTGCCGGCTCATCTTCATAACCATCGATTACAAGCCAGCCCTCCATATACCATAGGGGATGACCATCAGCAATGAATTACACGGTTATTTTCTACTGTGCCTACGCCTATTACCCGATCCGCCACGAGATTCATTAGATTCTTGCACACTAATTTTACGTCCATGAAACTCAGTACCATCTAATTCTTTAACTGCCTTTTGTCCATCCTTTAGGCTTGAAAAATTAATAAAGGCAAATCCTCTAGATTTACCAGTCTCACGATCTTTTGCTATATGTACGTCTTTGAGTTCACCGAAAGTTGAAAATAATTTTCTTAAATCATCTTCATTGGCATCCCAAGAAATACTTCCGACGAATAATTTCACACCTGATGATTCCAACATTTCAGACCTTGCTGCTTTCAAAACCTGACGCTCTGCCGAGAGTTCTTCCTTAGTGGCAGTGCCATCATTTACCTTGTTCATACAATCACGACACCTAATTGGCTTACCTGGTGTTGGCTTAAATGGAACTTCTGTAGAAGTTGAACACATAGTACAAGTTGTTTTGTGCATTTCCCTGCGCTGACCTCTTGAACGATCATTTGACTTATTTCGACCAAGTTGCCTGGCTACAGAAGAAGGAATTTGGTGATTTACTCCTCTTCTAAAGTCAGCTAAAGGAGATAGATATGGACGAGCGCCATCATGACCAAGATTTTTCTCAGCCTGTTCTGACCACCTCTCACCTGGCCTATTTAATACATCAATATCTGAATTTTCTGGAATTGAATAACCAATACCAAAACTGCTAGATAGAACACGGTATCCTTTGTAATCACACCTCTTACATGTTACGTTAAAATCCGGCTCAGCGTCACTTTTTTGCAGAATTGCTCCACAAGGTGGGCAAATAGCATGGATAACACCAAAACTAGGATCTTCTTTAGTTGAGGCTTTAAGCATGGGTTCAAACTGAGTAATCTTAGCTCTTACAATATCTCTTGAACGCATTGCATCCCCCGCAGAGGGAATATAACGATCTACAAACTCAGTCACATATATGTCGGCAAATAATTTCAGAGCAGGGATATCTCTTCCTCCACCCTCTTTTCCTTCAATATGTAGAATTCGAATCTCAGCAGTCTTTGCATTAAGGCGATTAACTTGCCCAATTACTACGTCGCCAACTTTTGGTAGATTGGCAGTAGATCCTGGAATCTCAACGGAAATAACTCCATCTTCTACGATTAACTTCCCTGAAAGCAGAGCTAAAGGGCCGGAATCAGTATGAATAATCCCCTCGCCTAAAGAAGTATTTTCGTCAGCCAAAACACGTGTTCCGGGCGTAACAAAGTCACCTGCTGAAGCACTCATTGCTCACGCGACTGATGATTCACCTATGAAGAACACGGGTCAAAAAACAAAGTTTTAGTTGGGAGATAAACGCCAAAAACCCACCTTCGTTGTGTCTTTTTCTTTCAAATGGTGAGAATATCTTGCAGGTAAATCGAAATCAAACTCGCCATATTTCTCCACAGACCAATTTCTTGATTCGAAAAAGGGGCGTATGTGAGTAGCGTGAGCGCTATGCATTAAATGAGATGTTGCTCCATTTTCTATTATTAGATCTAAAAAGGGGCGATCTGCCTTTTCTTTTTGTCTGCCCCAAGGAGGATTACAGACAATCAAATCAACTTTAGGGAAATTGGTATTGCTATCTAAATATTCATTTATTATCGAACCTGATTCACTTAGATTATTTAATACTAGATTTTGTTTTAGTATTTCACAAGCTTTCTTATCTATTTCTAAAAATATACATCTTTCCGCTCCGACCTTTAATGCCCCTATTCCAAGAATGCCATTTCCTGCACCTAAGTCACCAACTACTGAATCAGAAGATAAATCCCCAAATGATATTATGGAAGAAATAAAATTTGAGGCAACATTTCCATCTGTAGAATACTGTTCTAAATCAACATCTTCACAAGGATGAGGTAGTAATTTAGAAAGAGACATTGCGAGATGACGTACTCTCATTATATTGTCCGAGAGGTTGATACATATCAATTACTTTGATTGAAACTAACATTAATCAGATTATTTGTATCCTGAATTATTTTATCTGCAAGAAGTAACTCCGCAAGAAGAACTCCATATCCGGCGGCTCCACGGATAGTATTGTCCGATAATAATTTGAAACTTAATCTCTTATCTGAAACTTCAATTTCAGCTACAGATACTGGCATTCCAGATAAAAGATCTTGATCGGGGAACTTAGGTTCTGAACCTCCCCACCTATGCTTAATTGGGTCTAACTTACCATCTATAAAGTTGATTACATTTGATGAGGAGGGAAGTCTAGAATCAAAAACTTCAGATGAAAACGTTTGCCATGCTTCTATTATTTCATGAGCACTTATGTGGTTGATAAAATCTATTTCAACTGTTGCAAGATGGCCATAATCGTGATTAGATCTAGAACACCAAACTTTGATATCTAAATTTGCTTCTTGGAAAATACCTTCATTTTTTCTACCTAAAATTCTGTTCAATTCTGAAACTATACTTTCAGATTCTCCTGGAATCGAAGAATCAATATGAAATCCGCTGCGCCCTCTTTCTAGCATCTTCCGTCCACCTCCTGACAGTGATTGCTCTGTCGTAATTTTTACTGCCGAAAAATCAAATTTTTTGATAAGTGGGTATAATGTTAAAGCGATTGGAACAACCATACAATTACTACAAGAGATTAATGAACCCGTGCCATAACTTTGAGATTCTAAAATTTTCAAATGGTCTGAATTAACATCAGGTATTACCAAAGGAACTTCTCCTTTTAATCGATGAATAGAAGCGTGACTTATTACGCAAAATCCTTTTTCTGCTAGACTTTTTTCCACTTCATTAGCGATCGAATTAGGAATTGCGGAAAATATTACTGATACTCTTTTTTCTTTTAATTCTGACACCAGTGCATCTAAATCATTTAATCCTAAAACTGTAATATTGGGCAATTGGGGCCTTTCTTCATCGAGAGACCATGGTAAATCATGAATCTTCATGCCCACTGTGGAACTTGAGCCAACGACAGATACTGGATTGAGCCAATCGTGTTTTACTAATCTCTGAAGGTACCTCTGAGCAACTAAACCTCTTGAGCCAAGAATTGCGCAATTAACAGCTTGTATAGCCACCATATGTCTACGTTGAAGAACACCTATCTAATAACAACTGTTTGCAGGTTTCTAACAAAAAGAAAATCTGTAAGTTCAAATACTTTCAATTTTAATAGGAAAATATGGATTCAACGGGGGTTGTTTATGTAGCCATTGGTTTAGCTCTTGGTGCTGTCATTGGTTGGTTACTTGCTAGACAGAAATTGAGTGGTGAAGTAATAAGAAATGAAGAAAGGATAAAGGCAAAAGAAGAGGCGATAGTTACCTCTGAAATAAGAGTTAAAGCAGAGATAGAAAATCTAGTTACAGATTTGGGAAGAAAGAATTCTGAAGAATTCTTGAAACTTGCTGAGGAAAGACTAGGTAAAGTACAGGTTTCTGCGGAAAAGGACCATCTGGCAAGACAAAAAGAGATTGATGCATTATTCGGTCCAATGACTAAATCTCTAAATGATTTAGAAAAATTTTCTAAAGAGATTGAAAAAGAACGAATAAATGCATATGCAGGAATTAAGAGACAAATTACAGATCTAGGCGCCAGAACAGAAAGTCTAGGAAAAGAAGCTTCAAATCTTTCTACAGCACTTCGAAAGAGTTCATCTGTTCGCGGAGATTGGGGCGAGATTGCACTTAGAAATTTACTAGAAATGGCGGGCATGACAAAGCATACTGATTTTCTAGAACAGAAAGGGGCATCAGGACTTATTCCTGACGTGATTGTACGTCTTCCTGGAGATGGTTCTATACCTATCGATGCAAAAACTAGTGGGAAACATTATCTGGAATCTTTAGAAATTGAAGACTTGGAAGCAAGACAAGAAAAATTGCGACAACATGCAAAATCGATGCGTGATACAATGACTAAATTAGCTGAAAAAGGATATTTAACAAAGGTCTCAGGGAGGGCTGATTTCGTAGTAATGTTTGTCCCATCAGAAGCTTTAGTATCTGCTGCCTTCGAAGTAGACCCTACACTACACTCTGATGCGATGAATAGGGGAGTCATAATTACATCTCCTGCTTCTCTGATTGCGTTACTCAGAACTGCTGCCTTATACTGGCAACAAGTTAGATTTGCCGAAGAGGCAAAAGAAGTAGTAGATGTTGCACAATTATTCTACAAAAGAATGGCGACTTGGAGTGAACATTTTGCAGAAGTAGGCAATAGGCTAGGGAAAGCAACTGAATTCTATAACAAGGCAGTAGGTTCTTGGGAAAAGAATGTATTGCCTCAGGGACGTAAATTAGAGAAACTAGACATTGCTACCAATTTGCCTAAAAATTTAGTAGAACAAAAATCTATTTCCGAGTCAATTAGAACACCTACTGTAATGAATGAAGATGATGATGAAGAGGAATGAAAACCTTGACCCTAATCCGAGTATATGATTAAGTGGCAAACCGGACGATACCATCCAGTTGTTCATCTTCCTGATGAATATGAAGTTAGAGATTTCACAACAGGAAATTACACTCCCTCAGAATATGAATTTGATATAGGAAGATATGATGAGTTAAGGCCGGGTATGTATTCTACAGAACTATTCGCAGATGGTAGGTTTTTGCATATTGGGATAGATATTGGAGCCCCTGTAGGGACTCCTTGTATGGCATTTGATGAGGGTGAGATTTCGCATTTTGGATATAATGCAGCTGATGGAGATTACGGATACGTGATTATTACGAAACATATAGTTGGAGAAATACCAATATGGGCACTATATGGCCATTTGAGTGCTGATTCGATAAAGGGGAAGAAAATAGGCCAAAAAATTTCACGTGGAGAAGTGATTTGCTGGATGGGCGATAGACATGAAAATGGAGGATGGGAATCACACCTACATTTTCAATTATCAATTAATGAGCCTGAAACCCATGACATGCCTGGTGTTGTAAACCCAGAAAATAGGGAGATGGCATTAGAAAAATACCCTGACCCAAGACTAGTTCTTGGACCAATTTACTAATTGTTGGAAAGATGAGACTTAAGGTCGACGATAGAATTTATATCTGAAGGATCAATTCCTTTTATCAATGCTAAAGCAATACTTATCCAATCAGATATATGTGAAGCATAAAGTAGACTTTCAAGAAGACTGTGCCCCTCGCAATCAATTATCCAAGAATGATTGTTATCAATATTCTCCAGCATCCAGTTCATTCTTGAATTGATTCTAGGATGAATGTTTTCACATGAGAAATAAATTATAGAATGTTTATCGGCATTAGAGGAAGACCATGCTATTATTTCATTATGATTCATCTCAGGCAACTCTGAGGGGCGTGCAAAAACTTCTGAATTTTCGTTTAATTGATTAGCAAAACGACGTGCTGCGGGCATCATAATAGTAGGTGCAATTATACCTATTTCTTTGTTTAGTATTGATTCTGCGACAGAGAGAACTAATCCATTACCACCACTTATATCAAAATCCATTGAAGATGATCGCAAACGTTCAATCATATTGGAAATCTCTTCACTATTTGGTTTCTCAATTATACCTAAAGACCAACAAACAGATATTTGGCTACCAAATAAATGGCCAAAAGCAGATCTAGGCATCTGACCTCCAGGAACAGAAATGAATAATGATTCTTGATTTTCTGCTATGATATCCTCAAGCTCACCGCCTGAAGAGATTCCAATAACTGTACCTCCAGATTCTAAAGCCTCACGGACACCGTCGATTGTTTCCTCGGTATTTCCTGAGTAAGAAGTTGCTAATATCAACCAATCTGGCCCCCACCAAGAAGGTAGATTATAGTCCCTCCATACTACAAAAGGGATTCCTCCTGAATAATCAGCTAGAGTTGAAAGAAACATACCTCCTGCTCCAGAACCTCCCATTCCTAAACAAAGAACACCGGACCAGTCTTTATCAACATCAATATCGATATTTTTCGTGATTGCCTGTTCGAAATCATCTATAAATTTACGAGTATATCCTACCATGTCTCGGGTGTCCAATTCTTTGGCAAGTTCTTGTAACTCTTTCAATTTCATGAATCCACCTCGCCTACAAACCCAGGCAATGCTAGCCATATATCATCTATGAACCCAATACGTAATTTTTTTGATTTTGTATTATCATCGTATGGTAAAGCAACAGTCGTCATTTTGTAATCATGTGGAGTCATTATTTCTGCTGCAGAACTATCGCGATTTAATATATCAACAATATATTGTTCGGAACGAGGGCAAATTATTCTCGCCTTCTCCATATCTCTCCATGAGGCTCCAGTCCTCTGGAAGAAATTTAATCGACGGATTATTGGGCCATCCCTTTGCCATGAATCAATTAACCATAAGTCGTTGTTTAATTTCACCACATCTCCTACTTCATAAGCAGGTTTTCTATAACTTACAGTTAATCTTGTAATTTCAATTCCATCCCTCATACCAACAACTGTAGATGTTTCTTTGACTGTTCCACCAAATTTCTTTGTCAAAATACGTGCCCAATTCCTAGCCATAGCCTTCGAACCAAGTTGTAAATCCCAACCACCAGTGACAATGCCTTCTTTGGTTATGAAAAACATTGGATCCGCTTCCATTCCTTCTAACATTTCATCTAAAGTATATCTTAATTCTTTGAGTTCTTTCTCTGATAGTTTTCTCCCTGCCGAACGAAGTTGGACAATAGCCTCAAAATATGCTCCATCTTTCCTTGTACAGGGGGTACAAATCGCATTACTAGTCTGTAATAATACCTCGAAATTATCCTCGAAAAGGAAATTATCAATCGTTCCAGATACATCAAGATGAATCCGATTAGTTCTATCATCAATAACCTGTAAAGCAAATTCGACATTTACATCTTCGGCTCTTTCATCTAATTCTAAGTTGTCACGAAGTCTCAGATCTGCTAAAGACTCATTATCTATCTTAGACCAGCGCCCCCTAATTTCATATGATTCGCATTTTGGACAACGGAATTGTTGAATTGTATTCGAAATTTTGGATAACGTAACACGCTTACGAAAACATGACTCACAAAGACGATTAGAAGAAAGTTTGGAGGAAGCCCCACAAACAATACAAAATGCATCCTTAGACATATGACTCATCC
The DNA here is from genome assembly GCA_902593945.1 of uncultured Candidatus Poseidoniales archaeon. Classification (GTDB taxonomy): domain Archaea; phylum Thermoplasmatota; class Poseidoniia; order Poseidoniales; family Thalassarchaeaceae; genus MGIIb-O2. The sequence goes on from CACJKA010000001.1 coordinate 24,893, forward strand.
CTTGCGAAAGCGTAGTGCATTAGAATGATTCGTGAGTTAAAAAAACTAAATTTCTGAGTTTTTATCGTCTAAGGTCAATTGACTCTCTCTTATTCTTATTCTAATATTATCCAATCTTTTCCCAATATATACAACATAGTAGCTCAATAAAAATCCTAATATCGAGTAAGTGACTAGATATGATTCAAAACCGTTCAATGTACCACCTCTTCATCTATCTTGTCCAACAACCGTTGCAACTCATCTTCCATTTTGTATGAAATATAAGTTAGAATAGAAAGGCCCGCCATTAATATCCAGAAAGATATCACTCCCAAGATTAAGACTTGAAGCATTTTAGGATCCAGTCCTGTTTCACTAGATTCTGCAATCACAACTGAAGGATGTCGCTTTTGATAGACCGTAGTTGCTACTGCTGTAATAGGCACTAAAGCAAATCCAAATAACCCTACGGTGGAAAGAGTATCTCTAGTTTCTATTCCATCAGGTTGTGCTTTTCTAGAAAGAACGATGAATAATGCAACAGCAGTGAGTAAACCGAATGTGTTCAATCTTAGATCCCCCCAGTCCCAGGGGACGCCCCATTCTGCTGAACCCCATATTGGGCCAGATATGACAACACCTAAACCAAAAAGAAGACCTAAATCAGAACCGGTACAGAACAAATTCCAACCCCACTCTTTTCTTTTTAGAAACCAAGAAATTGCTCCAATAAATAATAAGCAGAAAGCAACAAATGATGTCCAAGCAAATGGTACGTGCCAGAACAATATTCGATATGCCTCTGGAGACCTAAATGGCGGCGATTGAACTAGCGGAGCGTATGTGTAACCCATTACTGCAGTTAGTAAGACTCCTGCACCACCTATGCACGTTAGCCCCCAACCGTAATATTTTGTCGAGGACATAAACCTGCGAGAGGTTACTATATGATGAATGCTCGTTTTCATGCTTCCGGAAGATAAACAGAAACCATCCAAACCAAGAAGCTAATTAGACCTGCTAAAAACATCATAAAAATCGGTTCTTCTAAAGAAATACCCATACTCATACCATTGATAATTATCATTTCAAGAGAATCCACGAGCTCAATAAATGGCCATACTAGAACTAAAAGTAGTAGCGATACTACTGAAGCACCTGATCTTCTTAAATCGGAAACCAGTAAATGTAATGATGAAGCAGCAATTGCAACCAGATACATTACTAAGCATGGTAACCATAACCAATAAACTACTGAATCATTGGCGATTGATATATTATCACTTAGAATAAACCATGAAATGTAAATTAATGGTATTGGAAGCAATATAGATGAACCGATTATTGATGAAGAAAGACGGAATTTAGGACCTATTATTGCTGACCACCAACGACCACAATTCTCTTCTGCATATCTGCTAATTAATGCTGGAGGGATGACTACTGAAATGAAAGGGGGTAGTAAAATAAGGGCAGAAAGGAAATCTACTCCCAATGCAGAAATATCTTCTTCGGAAACCAAAGTATGAGATAGAAATAAGGCAAGAATTGCGGGAATTAAACGGTTAATTGTGTCTACTGGGTTTCTTTTTTCCATCCTGTAGGCCCAATTAAATAAACTAGAAGTCTTTTTGACTGAAATATTATTTGTGAACTTAGGAATAACAAAATTAGATTCTGGTTGTGATTGGGCACTAAAAATAATTTTTCTATCGTCACTAAATGTTAAAGTTCTATCAGCTACCGAAATTAAATCGGAATCATGAGTTGCTATAACAATTCCATGACCTCTTAAAATTAAAGCCCTTAACCAATTAATTAATAGTGATTTAGCAGATTCATCTAAACCTTCTGATGGCTCATCGAGTAGAACGGCTCTAGGTTCTTGTGATAATAAAGCAGGCGCCAGTCCCGAAAGGACGGATAGGCGTCTAGCAAGTCCTCCAGATAGTTGAGAAACTCTATCAGAACTTCTATGTTTCAAACCCCAACAATCTAGTAATTCTGATATTTTGATATTATCAAACTCACAGCCAGAGACTTGCAGTACCGTTTTTATCCTCTCTTGAACTGTTTCTTCACCTGATATTCCATTTTTTTGTAGAGTTAGCCCCATGGGTGGAAGAGAATTTCTCCTACCCTCTGAATCTCTAACTAATTTCATACCATAGGAGTCATGTTTCCAATGAATTGAACCTGAAGAAATTGTATGCATTCCTGCACTAGATTCTAACAAAGTAGTCTTCCCACAGCCATTTGGTCCAACCAAAGCAACCACCTCTCCTTCATTTAATTCAAAATTCAAATCTGAAATTATGAGACGGCTACCTCTATGAATTTTAAGACCTGAAATCTGAATCAGAGTCATATCGCCCATGTACTTCCGAGGGAGGTTCATCGTTTGAGTCGTTCGACAAAGAATCGAAGGCGCTATTGCTACAATACGACCGGCCACAGTTTGTGATTGCACCCCGAGAGTATGATTTATACTGGTCACAATTAGAAAATAGTGATTTTTTCCTCCTTTCAATATACATCCTAGTTTCTGTAATCCCTTTTGTAAATGCAATAAGAGAAAAAACAAGTATTGCACTTGCCATGGTTCTATCATTACTACTAGTAATGTTTGTTAGGTTTACTTTTAGTATCCTAGAACTTGATTTTAATGAAATACATTTCTTTTCATTATATCCATTTATTGCAGATGATCCCACACAAATTCATCGTTTTTTGACTTCGGCATGGCTTCATGCAGATTGGATTCACGTACTATCAAATATTCTTGTTATTGGCCTAGTAGGTGTCCCTCTAGAACAAAGATTGGGTGCTAAAAGATGGTTGTTAGTATATTTTCTAGGATTTATAGGAGGAAATCTGGCATGGGTTGCATCGCATCCTGATTCAATAAATCCTGCAATAGGTGCAAGTGGTGCTGCTTTCGGATTACTAGGAGCTTATATGGCATGTTGGCCAAATGATGAAATAGAATTTCCATTACTATTTTTTATAAGAGCATGGCCTATTTGGATAATTGTTTTCGTCAGGTTAGGATTGGAAATTTATCAAATTTATGTAATCCAAGAAGGCACTTCAGGAGACACTAATATTGCTCATATGGCCCACATTGGTGGATTCTTTATGGCATTTATATTGGCAAGATTTATTGCAAAAGGCGGTCCAAGTCTGTTAGATTCAGATGAATCATACAATAATACCACAAACCCAACTGAAGCTAAGAGAATTATCGCGAAAAGAAATCTAGGAGAATTAATTGGTGACCCATGGGAAATTGCAGGAAAACCCTTGGAAGGCAACGCGAAATGGATATTATGGAATCTTAAGGAACAAGGGGATGAATTAGAGACAAGACAGGCATGGCTTGAAGAACTGGCAGAGAATACAATTTGTCCGATATGTAACGGAGAAGTGAAGCTGTTCGAAAAAGATGAAAATTATAGCTTGATTTGTTCGATAAATGATGACCACCTTTTCTGGCCATAATTATCTAAAAATGAATTAATTATCGGTTCAAATTATACATCTATTGATGCTGGCTCTCTAAGAGAGCCATGGTACGAGCATCGAAAACAGTTGGGCCTATGTTAGTTGTGATGTTGATGTTGGTGCTAGATTTGTCAGTAGGAGTTTCGGCAATTGTACCATCAGAAGAGAACTCAGATATGAATCAAAATTATGGAAATGAAGATTTAACTACATTACTTGATAATGAAATACCAGTACTTATCTGCGATGGCGAAATCTGTCCAGAAAAATTTCTAGGAATCGGTTTTCCACCTTGGGATGCAAGTCCTGCAGTTGAAGAACCATACTGGTGGATGAATTTTAATACTGATCAAGATTCTAATGGGATGGAAGATAGTCTACAATATATGATAGCAGGACAAAAAGAATCACATTCTGCGACAGCAATTCTAGGTGATGATGGCCGTATGACTACAGCGATTATTGTAGGCTATTCATGGCATCCTGGAGAAACTGATCTTCAAGGACTGAGAGATATTTTGGTTAAACATGGATGGGAAGAAGAAGGATCTTGGTTTTTCCCAGTGGAGTTTATTGATTCCGTGGTCATCGATCATGTCCCAGTTAGTTCACTGGTAGAAATTTGGCAACAGGAGGGAGTTGTAATGATAGAAGAACAAGATAAAATCGTCTCCTACTTAAGTGTAGCAACAAGAGGTTCTAAAGTTAGAACATCGGATGTTTATGATGAAACTTTGAGAGATTTTGGATATGATGGTTCGGGCGTAGTTATTGCAGTTTTAGACTCTGGAGTAGATAATGAGCATTTCTCACTAGATGATTTCTCAGACAATAATAATGATAATGAAAATGAACCCGACGACCTTTCAGATCCAAAATGGTTAGCAGGGTGTGATGCAACTTCTTGGAATTCTCAAGAATGTAATGATGGCGAATTTGATCCGGATGATGGAAATGGTCATGGCACACACGTAGCAGGTATTGCATTGGGTACTGGTGATTCTAGAAGAGTTAACCAAGGTTATGCACCAGGTTCCTATCTTGTTGATGTAAAAGTGATGACTGATTCTGGAGGGAGTGCCGGAGGAGATGAAGGCCCGATAATTAAGGGACTACAATGGGTTCTACAAAATGTAGATACTGACTGGGGAAATAATGACTCAAGCGAAGGGATAGATGTAATGACAATGTCGTTTGGAAGCGGTAGTTCTCCAGCGGGAGGAAATGATCAGGGAGATGATGGGAATAATTCTGCAGCTAGACTTGTTAATAATTGTGCAGAGGCTGGAATTGTCCCTATTGCAGCGATAGGAAATGATGGGACTAATCGAGTAACATCAGTTGGTGCCGCAGATGCATCAATTACTGTTGGAGCAATTGATGATAAAAATACAATTCAACGGAATGACGATGACATAGCTGATTATTCAAATTCAGGACCAAGAGTAGACGATAATGATGAAAATAAATGGGACGAATTGAAACCTGATGTAGTGGCTCCCGGTTCAGGTATTACATCTGCACAACATGCTACATCGAGTTCTACAATTCCTGGACAAGATTCTACATCTCTTGCTGATGATGGATATGTAGCAATGGATGGAACTAGTATGTCAACACCTGCAGTTGCAGGATTAGTTGCAATAATTTTGCAAATAGATGATGAACTAGAACCTCAAGAGGTGAAGGATTTATTGAGGAATAATTCAGAAGTCAGAGGTTCTGCCTCAATGCCATCAGTTTCAGACAAATGGAATGAAGATTATGGATTTGGCATTATAGATGGAAACCTAATTCTCCAGGCTATGTTAGGTGATGACACTGGCGGAGGAGGAGATCCTGGAAATGGAACCGTAGACCCTCCAGTTGGCGAAGGCACAGGAAATTGGGCAGTTATTGAAAAGCCGAGTGGGTTGTGGCTAATAGAAGGTGAAAGTTACAGCGTGAGGGGGCATATTAATGAAGCCGGAGAAGAAAATGGAACTACTGAAGAAGTTCAAGTTCGGGTTACATACAAGTACAGACCAACAGGTGGAGGACCTCTATCTACTGGTGTTTTAGTTGATTGGCATCAGGCTCTTGGAACAATAAACTGGACTACAAACTTTGACATCCCAAATTTTGAAGAAGACGTAGATGTAGATGCAGAAACACTTCAAATTGAAGTTAAATCTAGAAATGAATTTGAACAATGGAGTAATACTACCAAGAATACTCATAACCTAGGTATTATTTCTATAGAGGTCGAATCTCCAAGCAACCAAGATTTGGTAAGTGGTAACGTCGAAATTAGTGGAAATTTAGAAACCGTGAATGGAGCTCAACTACAGTGGAGATTAGGGACTGATGAATGGAAAAATATGACTTACTATTCAGGATCGGGAGCAGAAGAAATACAATGGTCATTACCTTGGAATACTGAGAATACGGATGATGGGATGCAAAGATTTTCTGTTAGATTCGTTAGCGGTGTTGGTGTTGCTTCGGAAGAGATAAGAATAACCGTCGAAATTGACAACAACCCTCCCTCTCCAGACTTGATGTTTAGAACCGGTATTTCAGTTCAGGAATACGGCATCCCAGTCAGCGAAACATACGTTAATACATTTTTAGAAGCAAAAGTTCAGATAAGAAATATTGGCGATATTTCAGCAGATGAATTGACTATTCATCTTTTAGAAGATGGATATAGAAAAGATGAGATTATTATACAGAGCCTAGAGAGTGGAGATATAATTGAAGTGTCTCTTTCTTGGAATCCATCTACAGTAGGAAATAAACTATTGACTGTTTCTTTGGATCCTCTAGATGACATACAAGAAAATAATGAATCTGATAATGATATCTCAATTACGTTCCCAGTCTTGCAAAGGCCACAGGGAATTGATTTAGCTTTCAGAGATGGAGCAGTTAAGACGGAACCATCGATACCTAGGCCTCAGGAACAATTTCTGATTACAGGTAGAGTAGATAACTTGGGTTCAACTAATGCAATGGGTGTCGATGCAACTCTTTGGCTGAAAAAAGATTTGGGGTGGATGGAAGTATCTACCACTACAATATCTCTTGTTGTTGGACAAGGAGCCAGTCAAATTGCATTCGCCTATATCCATGAAGAGGTGGGGCCTCTAGAGATAAAAATTACAGTCCAAGGTGAAAGTGATTTAGATATGAGCAATAATGAGATAGTTTCTACTATTCTTGTCGATCAGTCTTCATTAAAGTCACCCCGTGGCCTAACATTTGATTATGGTGAAGAACCTGTGAAAGTGATAGACCTTAACGGAGAAGGTTTGGTCATCACCAGCAAGGATGGAGGATTAGCTCTATATCGATTGAATTCAAATCTTGCATTAATACCTTGTTCAAATATGCTTGAAACAAAATGGTCGGGAGATTTAACTTCTTGGAGCACCAGTGATGGTTATGCACACATTGTTTGGACGAGAAGATATATTGATAATCAAGGTTATTTCAAACAAACAATAAGTTACTCAAGAATTGATGCCACATGTGAAATAGCCCCTGTACAAGACTTGATGCAGCCAATATCACTATCTGATGGTAAATATTTTGGCATAGATATTGATGTTAAAGGAACTGAGATAATTATTGCAGGATACCATCGAGATATCTCAACAGGAGGTACTTTCAAAGATCTAACTAGCGTATTCCTACTCAGATCAAACTATCCTATCTCTTCCGATGACTGGGATTATACGCCAAACGTGATTGATGAAATAGAAATTAGCATGTATGATTCTGATCCAGTCACAGTAGAATTAGGAGAAGAATTTACCCATATATTATATCAATCAAATAGAGATGACATTACTGGTGAAGAAAGAATAGGATTGTGGTACGCTCACGGAGACAGTCAACAAACCTCTTGGACATATAGGAAGGCTATTGGAGATGAAGCGGGTATGCAAAAGATGTCAGTAATTACGCATGAAGATAGAGATTATATCTATTCAGTTTGGAAAGAAGGGACTGATGCTGAATCTAAACTAGTTTCAAAGGTAACTGATTCCACAATGACCGTTTTTGAAAATCTCAGTGTCGAAATACCTTCTAAAGGAATTGGTAATATTCAAATGACTGAAACTCACTTAGGAATACAGATTTTTTATGATTTTGTTGGACCAACGGGCAGTCAAATACAATATGGCATGATAAATCCAATTTTTGGAGAAGAATGGATTGGACTTTCTGATAGAATTACAACTGGAAAAAATCATCTTTCTTCAGTTGATAGGAGTCCTCTAAGTGACCAAACAATTATTCTAAGTTGGAATGAAATACATGGCTGGGAGATAAGATCTTTAATCGATGACAGTGACCCAGACAGAGGTGAATTAAATTTACTTGACGAAATGAGAATTTATCTAGGACTAGATGAACAGAATTTTGGAATCCTAATGGCGGGGATATCAATCATGGTTCTATTACTATGTTTGTTGGTACTTACTACAATGTCACTAAGTGCTGTAAAATGGGTAGGTAGAAAGAGAAGAAAAGTAGCAACTGGAAATATTATCTTGGAAGATAATGTAGTAGATATAGTAGAACCAACAGATCTTGAGGTTAAATCCTCGGAGATTGAACTAATCGATGAAAATATAGATGAAAATTCAAATCTAAGAAGGCAACGAAGAAATAGCCGTAAAATGTCTAATCAATCAGATGAAGTAGTAATGGCGATTCCTCCACAACCTATTGCTTTACCCCCTCCAGTAGATTCGTTAGAGATGCCACAAATTAATCGGACCATTCTATGCCCTGATTGTTCTGCAAGATTTGAGGTTGCAAGCGGTTTGAAAATGATTAAATGTCCTATTTGCGAGAATAGAATTTCATTATAGGTGAGATAATGCGAGTATTGCTTGCATCCGCTTCAGAAAGAAGATTGACTTGGTTGAATGATTATTTTGAAAGTATGGAAGTTGTCTGTAAACCTCTTCTAAGTGAAGAAAAAGGCATAGAAAAAGACAAAAGTGTAGAAAAACAATCAATAGAAATTTGCCTCTCAAAAGCAGAATCTGCTGCTTTAGAATGGAGTATTATGGACCCGAAAAATCTTGATACCCCTGATATAATAATTGTTTCAGATACATTAGTAGAATCTCCGGGTGATGAAAAAATGGCTTTAGGGAAACCTGAAGATAGTTTCATGGCAACTAGTATGTTACTTAGACTGTCGGGGAAAAGGCATAGAGTCTGGTCTTCAACAGCGATTCTGGTTCAAAATAATAAGGAATATGAAGAAATATACTCCAAATGGAGGTATAAAATCTGGACCGATTATGCAATCGTTGAATTTGATGAGCTAAGTGAAGAAGATATAATCAGTTTAGTTGAAAGTAACTCTTGGGTTGGAAAAGCAGGAGGTTATGATTTAGCTGGGCATGCTAGAAAACACACGAAAATCATCGAGGGAGATGTAGTGACAGTTCTAGGTTTTTCAAAGAAGGCTATAAACGAACTTGAAAGGATTGGCTAAACGAAAACTACACCACCAAATTTTAATACAAACTCTTTTTGAATATCATCAAACCATTCCAACATAGATTTTGAAAAACGAACAGAAATAACTTCCTCATCCATCAACAAATCATCCTGAATTCCTTTGAGAGTTCCTGGAGCAGCCCCACAAGATACACAAGCTCCATCTAAGTCTAAAATTAGGGACAAAACCCTATTTCCAATATTATTCTCCTCGATTACTGCTGAACTAACTAACAACCCCCCTCCATGTCCATCTAGTGCGGCTCGGACCACCCCCAACCTAGACATTAAAGCAGGAATCAAATCTGAATCACTCGATTCAAATAATTTGACTAGTGATAATTTACTCAATCTTTCTAATTCTTCGGGAGAATGAGCCTCTGAAATACGTCGCATTGCTTCTTCTCTCATTACCTCTTCGATCTGCTTTCTATATGAGTCTGACAAATCCTCATTAAGAGGTAATTTATTTTCGGAGTGGTCGCTCATCAGTTATTGCGAGAATGCTACTTCATTTTAGGGTGACCAATGATGACTTTAATCAAATATTGGTATTCAGGTAAGAAGCATTTATTGAAAAGGGGCGACTTACACGAAAGACTAGGGTAGAATATGTCGGATACTTCTGAATTACTAAAAATCCAAGATTTATATGCCTGCATAGGCGAAATTTCTATATTAAAGGGGATTAATTTAGAAATTAAACCTGGAGAAATTCATGCCATCATGGGAAGAAATGGTAGTGGGAAAACTACAACTGCGAATATCATAATGGGCCATCCTGACTATGAAGTAGAAAAGGGGATTGTTGAACTAAATGGTAAAGACTTGCTGGAAATGGAAACATGGGAAAGAGCAAGAGAAGGTGTTTTCTTGTCTTTCCAATACCCACAATCAGTTCCTGGGCTTCAAGTTGGCAACTTTCTAAGAAAATCCGTAGCAGCCATCCTTGGAGAAGAAGCCGCGAAAGGCAAGGAATTTAGGAACAAACTGAAAGAATCTATGAAAGAATTAGACATTCCCTCCTCATTTCTTGGAAGATATGTGAATGATGGATTTAGTGGTGGCGAAAAAAAGAGATTTGAGATATTGCAACTCATGCTGATGAAACCAAAATTAGCAATTCTAGATGAAACAGATTCGGGATTAGATATTGACGGAATTAGGACTGTAGCTAAAGGGATAAATGCTGCCATTAGAGGTACAGATTCCGGGGCGTTGATAATTACACATTACTCAAGGATTCTTGAACATGTGAAGCCCGACAAAATACATGTCTTAATTTCAGGAAAGATTGTAAAAACTGGAGGTCCTGAGTTGGCCCTAGAATTAGAAGAAAAGGGATATGATTGGCTTGAAGAAGATTCAGAAAATTAGGGAGGATTAGAAATGGTAGATGATGATGCAAGAGAAGCAGTAGGAGATTACAAGGCAGGATGGCATGACCCAGAAAATTCAACTATTCGTTTCGATGCTGGGCTATCAGAGAAAGTTGTTAGAGACATCTCAGAACTAAAAAATGAGCCGGAATGGATGACTGATATTAGAGTAAAGGCGTTCAAGCATTTTGATGAAAGACCGATGCCCACTTGGGGTAATATGTCTATGTTAGAAGAGATTGACTTCGAATCTATTTGCTATTACCTCAGGTCATCCAAGGCTACAGAAAATGATTGGGAAGATGTCCCAGAAGATATTAGAAACACATTTGATAGATTGGGCATTCCTGATGCTGAACAAAAATGGCTCAGTGGAGTCACAGCTCAATATGAGTCAGAAGCAGTTTATCATTCAATAAGAGAAGACCTAGAAAAACAAGGAGTTATTTTCTTAGATATGGACAGTGGTTTGAGAGAACATGAAGAACTAGTAAAAAAATGGTTTTGCAGTGTAGTTCCTTATTCAGATAATAAGTTTAGTGCGCTAAATACCGCAGTTTGGTCAGGTGGATCTTTCATATATGTTCCAAAAGGAGTTCACGTAGAATTACCAGTACAAGCATATTTCAGGATTAATGCAAAAAATATGGGTCAATTTGAAAGAACCTTGATTATTGCTGATGAAGGAAGTAGCATACACTATGTTGAAGGTTGTACTGCACCAACCTACTCTACTGACTCATTACACTCTGCCGTAGTAGAGCTCATAGCATTGCCAGGTGCACACATCAGATACAGTACTGTTCAGAATTGGAGTGCAAACGTGTACAACCTTGTTACAAAAAGAGGTGTTGCTCATGAAAAGGCAAAAATCGAATGGGTTGATGGAAATATTGGAAGTAAATTAACCATGAAATATCCATCTGTAATTCTCAAAGGAGAAGGATCTCATGCAGAAGTAATTTCTGTAGCATATTCCGGTGCTGGACAACATCAAGATGCAGGAGCAAAGATTCATCATTTAGCAAGTAATACAACGAGTAAAATATTATCAAAATCAATTAGTAAGGATGGAGGTAGAGGTTCCTACAGAGGACAAGTTACGGTCTCTAAGAAAGCTGAAAATTGTAAACTAAATGTGGTCTGTGATGCTCTAATTCTAGATGAAAATAGTAGAAGTGACACATATCCTACAATGGAAGTTGCAAATCCTACTGCTCGTTGTGAACATGAAGCAAGTGTTTCTAAAGTTAGTGACAATCAATTATTTTATCTTATGAGTAGAGGACATTCGGAAGAAGAAGCATTAGCCCTTATTGTAAATGGATTCTTTGAGCCTTTCACAAGAGAACTTCCTATGGAATATGCTGTTGAGTTGAATAAACTAATGGCATTAGAAATGGAAGGAAGTATCGGTTAATTGGGGTCTATTAGTATGAAATCTGAAGATTTGTACCTATCTATGTGTGAACCAGATAATGCAAATCATCTATGGAGATATTCCCCTTGGAAAAAGGTACATCCTACTGGAAAGGTTAGAGAAATACCAACTAATTATTTACATCCTGAGATGAAATTATCACTTCTAGATGGAAGTGAGGCCCCGGATAATTTTAGCGTCATTAAAGAAGACTCTCCAAGTAAAACAAATAACTTCAGCGACCCGGTTTCAATGAGTTTCATAGAGTCTGTTTGTCGTGACTCTGAATTTACTTTAAGAGTGAAGAATAATACTGTACTAGAACAACCAATTATTTTGAGAATTGATTCAGGTTTATCAAAATCAGCAGTAAATCTGAGTATAGAAGTTGGAAGGCATTGTGAGTTTGAATTAATCACATTGATTGAAGGAGAGCCAGACTGGTTTGGATTATTACGTAAAGGAAATATTGGAGAAGGTTCGATAATTAATGATGTAGTAGTTGGTCAAATGAAACGTGGGACATTACTCAGAGTTGATGCAATTAATATTGGTAAAGATTCCCAAGTAAGAGCAGGAAGCATAAGTTCTGGTTCAGATAGAACTAAGGCCGATTTAAGATATATGATGGATAAAGATGGGAGTAATCTTAGAGTTCTTGGGTCAATATTATCTGCAGAAAAAATGTATATTGATCATCACATTGAGATATATCATGATGCGCCTGAAACTTACAGTAGATTAGATTGGCACTCGGCCTGTGGAGGAAAAAGCAGAACTATAGGCACTGGGATGCTAAGAGTATCGAATGGGTCTAAAGGTGCCGATGCAGGTCAGTTATTTCACAATCTATTACTATCAGATAAGGCCGAAGCTGATAGTATTCCAGAACTAGAGGTTAGTGAGAATGATGTGGTCGGTTGTGGACATGGAACTGCTAATGGCCCTATTGATGAAGAACAACTATTCTACTTAGAAGCTAGAGGATTTAGCCCTGACGAGGCAAAAGACTCACTCATAGCGGCTTTTCTAAATTCTACTCTTTCAGAGATGGGGAGTGATGCCTTACATCATTGGTTAGCAGAAAATTTACAAGATGAATTAAAAACTCTTACAACATAGAAACAAATTAGAACCTACTTGCTCTAGGAATCTTGTGGATTACGACCATTGTAAAGAAATTACTTGCGTCTGTGGTTTCAGAGGATCTGCAATACCAGTTAGGCAGCACATGGAATGCCCTAATTGTAGAAGGGTTGTAGAAGCATGCTGTGAGGGGGTTCCAATTTACTCATGAACTTTGATTTCAAATGATTTATATCTAAAAATCACCTGTGTCGTTCTACATGTTACCTAATGGACGGAGTGAAAGGACTCGGGAAGAAAGAGTTGGGAAACTTGTTGCATCAATTACTGGAATATATCTAGTCCTTTTATTTCTTATTCCAATTTTCTTAGTCTCAAATTCGGTACCTGAACTTTCTGGAAGAGCAAACAGGATAGATTATGCTACCGTGGACGGATGGGGGTCCTGGGGAAATCAAAATAATGGTTTGAATGATGACATTGGACAGAATCAAGAAGAATTTGGTTACTTTAGTTGGACTGAACTAAATCCTGTGGCGGCATTTGTTTACTCCTTTGGCGATCTAAATTGTCATCAAAAAAGTGAAAGGTCTTGGGAAATAAATGGTAATCAATTAGCAATTTGTGTTAGGGATGTAGGATTATTCCTAGGCTTATTTATTGGAGCTCTGTTTTGGAGATCTAAAGGATTGAATAGATGGACGGTTAGAGATTCTTTTCTATCTGTATTCAAAGATGAGCAAATTCATTCATTATACATTAAAGATAAGAGGATGTTTGCTATGATATTATTTCTTTCAATTGGTGCATTACCAATAGGTTTTGACGGTTTTTATCAACTATTAACTGACTATGAATCGACAAATACTATCAGATTGATTACTGGAACTTTAGCTGGATTTGTGCTATCTTGGTGGTTCTGTGCTGCAATAAGCTCAAAAACACAAGATTTTACTGATTCAAGTCAAGTCAAACTTCCTGCGAATGCTAGATTAGTATTCAAGGACTAATTTTTCCCTTGCCACCATCTAATTAATTCCTGTTCATCAAAAGGAGACTTGATTGATGAATTGCCCGAACCTAATATCTTTATTCTCTGAATACAATTATTTACTGCTACGGAGTTTTTTCCTGAACGAATTATTTGCCCAACACAAAAACGAATATGGGTGTTAGGATTTTTTCCAATCCAAGATTTTATTTCTTTTCTGAGAGGCCAGATTGCAAGAGCAAGATAACCAAATGATAGAAACTGTTCTTTAATCTGGTTTCTAGCCGTGTCCCTTCCAATTAACGAACGATGTTGATGTAACCAATCTAAATCATCATTTAGATATTTGATTATTTTATGGCAATGGCTTTCAGAGACGGCTCGAATTGGCCCCTGAGCAGAACGTAACTCTCCAACATCAGCGTTAGCCATTATTGACAATGTTCCAACTATTGATGAAATTGAGTGAGAAAGAACGCTTTTTGGAACATAGGGGGAGACATTGCCTTCGAAACTCGATAAAACATCATCATGTTGTTTTTGCGCGTGTTTTAGGACTTGCCATGGTTTCTTACCATTGAGCCAATCATCGCGAGTATTATTCGGTTCAACACCAAGCCCAACAAGAGTTGTCTGCCCTTTACTTTTAACTAATAATTTTCTTATCAAATTTTGTTCCACAATTTCTAATTTGACATTAATTGGATTAGGGCGAGAGTTCAAAAATCTTCTAATCCTTAATCTCAACTGATTTTTGAAATCTTCTTCACTGCCTTCATTGAGAACTGGACCTATAATAGCTCCCATGTCGAATGGAGTTGGCATTTCTAGTTCTCCCGAAAGTAAACTATGATATCCTGATCTAATTTCTTTCTGTAAAGTGCTAGTTTCGAAATATTCTTCCTTTTCAGAATGAGCTCGGAGAGTTCCGGTCCTAATTCTGTTTAATGCAAGATCTGGGTCGCAATCTACCCAAACACACAGGTCAGGGACTAAGGCTGCAGAATTCATATGAGAAACTTTTTCTAATCCTAACCCACCCACTATTCCTTGATAAACAAGTGAAGAATGGACATTTCTCTCGCTAACAACTACTTTTCCATCCTCCAAACGAGGCAATATCCAGCCATGAGAATGGTCTACTCTATCGGCAGCAAATAGGCCTGCCTCTCCTTCAGGGGTCATTGTTTTTGTACGTACTGAATTAATAGCAAGACGGCCAAGTGGGTGATCTCTCCGGGGCTCTCCTGTTACTTCCACTGAAGTGAAAGTAAACTCTTTCTCAAGAATTTCTGCTATTACTTTAGTAGCAAGACCTTTGCCACTACCATCCCCTCCCTCAATACTAATTAGATACATCTAAATCATTGGCCCTCTGAAGAATAATCAGTAAATTGATCTCTAGTCAGATACATTAATCCAATTCCAATTAATATAAGTAAAGGCCCTATGAAAATCATTCCTCTACTGAATAAACCGAAGAAAGAAAACCACCAAGATCTATTATATTTATTTCCATTATATACTTCTAAGCCTCCAACAATTCCTGCTAAACCAGTAAGTAAAGTAATTCCCGCGATAAAGAATCCAACGAAGACTGAATCTGCAAGGTTACTATCTCCTCTCATATCAATAGGTCCGATAAATCCATCTCCAGGCTCTAAAGTAACAACAATTTGTGAATGGTCGCCTGGAACCAGTAATATCTCTACAGTATTATTATCCGGATGTTGGACATATAATATAGAAGACTGCCTAGGAACATCGACTATTGAAAAACGACCTCCTGAATCAGTAATATCGCTATCAATCGTAGTTCGATCTTCATTCAATAATTGAACTAATACACCCTCAATTGGGTCGCCTCCACTATTATTTTCTAATGAAGAAATGACTAACCCATTAACAGTATCAGAAGATTGGTCTTCACCAATCTGGCCCATGATGTCAGCTGGATCAGCTGCCATTAGTAAAACTCCAAGCATCGCTCCTAAAGCGCCTCCAAGAATTATCAGAATTGCTCCCGCGACCCTAGTGGCTGGGTCAATTGAAAGATCATGTAACCATAATTCAAATCCTGAATCACTTTCATCGTCGCTCATCTCTCATTCCTCCGATAATTCCTCTATGTTGCGAGGAGGGGGGGGCTGTTGAGTTTGTCGCCTAAATATCTTGTAAAATATCATTCCAAAAATAGGCCATGAAAAAGGCATAAGAAATATTCCGACAATAATTACTAACAGAAGTCTTAATGGAGAAAAAGTATCTTTGGTACAACAATTATCTAATTCTTCCGAAATTTGACAGTCTTTAGAATGTGCTTGTAAATCAACTAAGTAGTAGTTAGACCAATTTTTCCCAGTTATCCAAAAAAGAGATTTGTCATTATCATAAGCAATACCGTTCAATTCTCTGGATTCATTATTTTCAAATTGCTGACGAATTTCTGAAAAGTCATATTCTGAACAAACATACCCAGATGATGGACTTATTGCTATTATTTTATCTTCAAGCCAAACATTTGAGTAAATTAATCCAGAGTCGAATGGGCATTCAAGTTCATTTAATCTGTTAATAGGTAAGTTATCGTAATAGATTGTTAAAGTGTCAATACTTGATGAAAGATTGCCTTGATCGATTTGTGATAATTGGAAAGAACCATCTGAAAGCCAAATATTACCACTTTGAGTAGTACAAATACCCCAACCTTCACCATTGATAGAAAAATTTCCAATATTTTCTAATGTAGAAATATTATAAATAAATCCAATATTCTCCCTCCAAGTCAATTGGATTATACTATTATTAGAAATTGAAATTCCCTCGGCAAAGTATGTTTCTGATAAATTAATTTTCTGCTCAATTTCTCCTGTAGTGATATTAACAATCCTAAGACTTGATTCACCGTATAAACCTGTACTCTCGTACAATTTTCCGTCTAAAAATGCCAAACCCTGAGTAAAAGCTGAAGAATCATGAGGTAGAATTTCTATTACTTCAGGGAAGATTATTTCTACATAATTTGACTCGGAATCCGTTGTTGAATCAGATGAAACTATGCCTGAAAATGATGAAAAGAGAAACACGAAAAATAATAACAAAACAGATTTGTGACCTCGCCCCTGACCTCTCATGTACGAACGATGCTCCATCGATGTTAAAATAGGTCTCAAACGGGCATTAACTAGTAATAAACAGGTTGTGACGCTATTGGTGATGAATTATAAACAAAACAATCTAACTACTCCTTTGTTTATTGTAGTAGTTATGATAGTTGCAAGTTTATCGCCACTTGCATTAGCAAGTTCCGATATTGATGCCGAAACATCAGAATTCTCATACGGAAGTTTAGACGATTTCGATCCTTCGATAGAAGGGAAAAAATATATGTTCACAAATGAAACGAAACCTGCATTTTCGGCCACTGGGCATTTAAAAAAACAATGGATAGAGGACGGTTATCCGAATTTAGTACTCCCATTTTCTCAGACATATATGAACTCTAAATCATCAGCACGAAACTGTACCGACGCATGGAGTCAAGGAGATACGGATACAGTTCCCTCAGCAAATGGGAATGTTGATGCAACCGTACAAAAAATTTCTTCTAATGCTGCAATATTTGTAGAAGACGGCCAAATATTATCTGCAACTACTCTAAATGATATTGCTTCAACATTTGAATCCACAATTTTCCCAACCGATACTACTTATTTTGGTTCTATGCCAGATGTAGATAATAATTGTCAACTAGAAATTATGATACTAGCCATAGATGGAGGAGGCGGAATAGGTGGATACTTCTCACCAGGTATTTCTTCACAAAGAGAAGCTATATTCATTGATGTGGATGATATGAGTTGGAGAAATACAATAATAGCACACGAATTTCAACATTTATTACATAATGCCAGAGACCCGTTTGAAAATTTATGGATTGATGAAGGTGCTGCAGATATGGCGGCTTACCTATGCTTCGGAGTCACTTCTGCTCTGACTGGACACGCCAACGAATGGTCTCAAAATTCTAATATGAGCGTTAGATGGTGGAATCAAAGAATAGCAGATTATGGTGCAGGTTTTATGTTTTTAATGTATTTAGCAGATAAATTAGGAGGAGGTAGCGCAATTCAAAGTCTGGTAGCGGATACTGCAACAGGAGGGGCAGGAATTGAAAATTTAGCGGCAAATCCACAACCTGGTTCGATATCAATTGGGACTACAATGAGTCAAATTTATGCTAATTTCAGTGCTGCTGTAACTTTAGATAGTGCGCAAGGTGCATTTGGTTTTTCTAACTTAGATCTATCCGAAGCCTGTACAGCCGCTTTCATCTGTAAGGTACAAAAAAGTGGTTATAATGACCAATGGGTCAATGATTGGACAAGTAATAGTGATTCCGTAGAAGGATGGGGTATGAGATCTTATAAATTCTCACAAGGTTCTGGAGCACCTTTGAATCTGATGGTTTCTCCTACTCAGTTTGGTTTTGAAGGAATCATTATGTCTAAAGAATCTGCAACTGGAACTTGGTCAATGGATAGATTAAGAATTGATCCATCAACCGGAGCAGGAACCGGTTTGGTTTATGGATTCGGCAATGTTAGTGATGAAGTTTGGCTAATTACTTGGTATGAATCCATTGTTGACGATTGTGATTATAATTATGCTAGTTGCGGTATTACAACGGGATCCTACCCTGAAGCGGCTATTACTGTCCAAGCTGGACTAATTACTGATCCTGCAGAAGTTGAAATTGTAACCATTGAAAATTTCGATAGAGACGGTGACAACCTAGATGATAGCAGTAGAATTGATTTAGAAGTGACATCTAATGCATTCTTTGAGATACTTGAGGTTGAAGTAAATGCATATCTTAACAATAGCATCCAAGATACTTTAATTTTTGATATGACCGCTGGGAATAGTATCGCTACTGAAAAAAGCATATGGTTCACACCACCGGAAACTGGGGATTGGACTTACGGAGTTAAAATTACAGATTTTACTGGAGCAATGGTTGACCAAGCATTTGCATTACCAGTTAATATTGCAAATATGGAGCCGGTTACATCCGGCACCTTAACGACAAATGTGACTCAAACATGGCTCCCTGTAGCAATGTTTGGTTCAGGTTATGATGAATGGGGGTTCAGTCAAGTAAATGGAAGTTTTAGCCACAATGAGACACCTATTGCATATTACTGGGATTTAGGAGATAATACTTCATCAGGCTTGAAGAACCCTGTACATTCATATCTAGATATAGGAATTTATACAATTGTGTTGACAGTTAAAGACAAGGGAGGATATTTCTCAGAACCTCAATCTTGGACGATAACCGTTACAGATACATCAGTCCCTACACCAATAATTACGGTAGATGGTATAGTTCAAGATTCGGAACTAACCTTAATGACAAACCAAAGAGTACAGTTTTCAGCATTATCAAGCCAAGATAATGTGCCAATTGAGGAGATGACGTTTACTTGGAATTGGGGAGATGGACAAATTGAACAAGGCCAAGGATTAGCAGAATTAGGGCACGCATGGGTTGATGGAAGTGCCGATGGAATAATTTATACTCTAACTCTAACAATAGACGATGGAAATCAATTTGTAGATTATTCAATTTATATTAGAATTTTGAACAGAGTTCCTGAGCAAATATTTGATGACACGTTACAAACATTTACCCTGACACCAATAGAGATGCCATTGATTTTCGAAGATCAAGATGGTTTTATCGTAGAATATCGATGGACATTTGAAGAGGGAGTAAATATTGAAGGTTCAGGGATGACATTGACCTCTGATTTCTCAGTCACTGAATCCTTGGAAAGAAATCCAATCATTGGATGGAAAGAACCGGGAATGAAAAACGTCAGCTTAGAAGTTACGGATGATGATGGAAATACTTCAACTACAAATATACAGATACTAGTAGTTAATCAACGCCCAGTAGCGGTATTTGCTAGACCTAGTGACGGATTCGTCGATACCGAATATATATTTGAAAGCCTATCATTTGATCCTGATGGAAATAGTTCTGCGCTAGAAATTATATGGAATATCTCCGCATTTGATGAAGAGATATACAATGTTTCAACAGTATACCATACATTTACTTCGCCGGGATTATACAGCATTAGTTTGTCTGTAATTGATGAAAGAGGGATGAATTCAGCTACGAAGTCATATACTATTAGAATAGATAATCCATTACCAGTTCCTGAAATAAAATTCAGACAACCAAGCATTAATGGTAGTAATTTAGATTTTATACCTACAGATTATTCTCAAATATCATGGCAAATACCTTTCACCGAAAATGGAGGAGGTTTTGTTGCACCAAATATGCCATTACTATTTGATGGATCAAATAGCTATGATTCTGACCCAATATTTGAAGGTATGACTTCAACAAATCAAGAAGACCCTGAATGGAATGGAATTACAAGATGGATATGGGATTTCGGAGATTCATCACCTGTAAAAGAGGGATTCGAAGTATGGCATTATTATCAGATTCCTGGAACCTATGTTGTAAAATTGACAGTCGTGGATGGTTTTGAAGCCGGAGAAACTAATACTACATCGATGATGATTTATGTTTCTAGGACTCCTGAGATAGTCACAAATGACCCTACGGGACTAGAATATGTAATTGTAGGAGAGATTGTCGATTTAAATGTTGAAGTAATTGATAGAGATGTTGTCGACGGAATTGAAGCATGGTTAGATATTGATATTAATGAAGATTCAGATGGAGATGGTGATTTTGAGAATGATAAAGATAGGTATCTCTCTAGTGAACCAGAAATAAAATGGGATTTGAACATAGCAATTGATGGAATAGACAATGATGGAGACACGAGAAATGATTTCGTTTGGGGTGAACAAGTGTGGACATTACCAG
The DNA here is from genome assembly GCA_902593945.1 of uncultured Candidatus Poseidoniales archaeon. GTDB lineage: Archaea > Thermoplasmatota > Poseidoniia > Poseidoniales > Thalassarchaeaceae > MGIIb-O2. The sequence continues at coordinate 45,682 of CACJKA010000001.1, forward strand.
AATACCAACCATTGGTAATTCTTCTTGAAACATGTGATGGAGTAAATGTTTGTTCCAGTAAACAATTTGAAATTACAGTCCTAAGTATTGAAGATGATGATGGACCATTATCTATCTCAGATTTGACTTGGGAAGATTTTGTTCCGGATGCAGGAAGTGCTGGTCTTCTAGCATTAGTAGCCACAGTACTTTTGTTAGGATGGTTAATAATGAGACAAAAAGATGAAGAAGAATTAGATGCAAAGAATAGTACTGAGACATACGATGTACAGGAAGTTGAAGCAGAAGGAGGGTTACCGGGAATGGATCAACACAATCCGCCGCCACAGCCAAAATATCTGACAGTTGAAGAACGAAGGAACAAAGAATCAGGATACATACGGCCTATTAGGACTAGAAGGAAATGATTGGTTTGACTTTGAAAAAAAAAGTAAGTGCGCTTTTTCTTAATTCTTGTTTTCTTATGCCTATGTTTTTGATCACGATAGTCGTGAGTATTGCTCCTACAGTTCAAGCAGACAGTGTTTGTGATGTCCCTGCAAGTAATAGTTGGGACGTAGATAATAAAATAAATTATTATTATAAAACGCCCTCGAATAATTTTTTCACCGATATAGATAATGAACCTATATATGAACAAATTTCTACAGATTTTAGTATAGAAATAAGTGTAAGTAATGATTCTGCAACTGCAATTAGTATGGCTCTATCTCCTGGTAAATCATACACTTTCTGCTACACATATTCAGGACATCCAGATTCTCCACCTACTAATGGAGTAAAGGCAGACGTGTACTTAATGAGTGAAGGAAATTGGGAGTATTATGGCTGGAATTATGAGATTAGAACTGAAAATTGGTTAGATGAGATAGGCTTTATACCAGTTGAATATAGAGATACTGTTACTTGGATGCCATTTAGAGATGTACATTCATATGAAAAAACAAAATCGGACTACTTTTCGATAGCAGTAGATACAGAAGTATCATCATCTTTCTGGGGAGGTAATTCGTTGATAGAATACTACTTAGTTTTTGATAATTGGGACAATAATAGAAATACGGATCAGAAGGCTGCTGGAGGTTCATTGAATGTTGAGCTATTAGTAGATGTCGAAGATAGGCTTATTCTACCGAAATTTACAGCATACATGTTATTAGCAGTCCTACCTTTATCTTGCCTAATTGTTCCATTAATTATTAACAGTAAATATCATTCATATGGTCTTGGTGAAGAACAAATTGAAGAAACAGAAATTCCGATTCTAGAAAATTAATTGTATTCAAGTAATTTCCAAGCAGTTTTTAAATCGCTGGTGTTTATTCTACCTTGTTGCGCTAGATACCACCCATTCTCCATTGTAGTATAAACTAAACTTTGATTCAATAAAGGTGCATGGATTCTTGTCCAATCTCCTCCTGCTCCGAGCCCCATTATTGATAATTTATTATCTGAATCTCGAGTTCTCCAAGCAACATCAAATAACTTCAAGGCATCTTTTTTACCTCCAGTATTAAATACAATTTTAATTATATTACCTGAATCTGAAATTTCATCTATTTCTTCAATAATCTCATCGGGAGAGCCCGGTGACTGTTCATAGTGGATAGACGAAATTATCTTTGTACTATCGCCGGCGAGTTTTATCAATTTTTCTCTTTGCTTTGATTCTATATCTGTCTCAAGATCAATCCAACTTACTCCACTCTTAATTGCCTTTGTCAATACTTCAATCCTTTCCTTTTCAGAACCAGGAAAGTACCCTCCTTGTCTTTCGGGCCTACAAGTCAAAATTACAGGTAATTCTATTCCAGTTCTAAAGGAAATTAATGAAGATTCTAAGTCTACGGAATCCATTGATTGAGGGAGAAATTGAGGAGGGGTATAAACTGATTTACGATTTTCGTCGTGACCTGGTTTTGTATCCTCAGTAACTTCAAATTCTTGTTCCACCACCCATAATTTATCTAAACGAACCTCGACAATGTCTGCACCTACAGCAGTTGCTCTTGCTGCATCTTTTACCATCTCATCAACAGTACAACCTGTGAGAGTGACGCATATCAAAGGCAAACTCATTGGGGCTGCGAGAAATGGAACCCGTTTAATCGTGCCGAGGGTTTTCTCAGAGAAAATAATCTAGATTGTCTGTTTTTAGCCTTGTTTAGCCATATTTCGTGAAAGATATCGAAAGCATTCAATAACCCCCTGACGCACCAATTATACAGTTAGATTGAGGGTTCCTTTAGGGAACCCTCAGAAACAGGACGATGAATTAGATGACAGAAGATTACGATGCTGAAAGTATCCAAGTTTTAGAGGGCCTTGAAGCAGTTAGGAAAAGACCGGGGATGTACTTAGGGGATCCTCATGACGGTAGTGCTTTACACCATTGTATTTGGGAAGTTGTCGATAATTCTGTTGATGAACATTTAGCGGGCCATACGTCATCAATTGAAGTAAATTTACACAAAGATGGTTCTCTCTCAGTGCGAGATTATGGGAGAGGAATTCCTGTAGGTATACATGAAGAATTTGGTATATCGGCCGCAGAAGTAATAATGACTAAGCTTCATGCAGGAGGGAAGTTTGACAATAGTTCTTACAAGGTTTCAGGAGGACTTCACGGGGTTGGTGTTTCTGCTGTAAACGCTGTTTCAGAATGGATGGAGATGACAATACACAGAGATGGTGTAATCTATCATCAAAGATATGAAGCAGGGGTCCCAGTTAAACCAGTAGAAGAAATTGGGAAGTGTACCGACACAGGTACATTAATCAGATTTAGGCCTGATTTGACTATTTTCACAGAAATTACTGATTTTGTATTCGATCAAATAGATACAAGATTAAAGGAAACTTCTTTCTTAAATGCAGGCTTAGAAATTGTCATTACTGATGAAAGAGATGAAGAAAACAATATTAGCAAACATCACTATGAAGGAGGATTAGCAGAGTTTGTATCCCAAATTAACTCGAATCGCGAAGTAATGCATCAAGAAGTAATCCAAATAAATGGCGAAAAAGACACAGAAAAGGGACCCGTGACAATAGAGTTAGCATTGCAGTGGTCAGATGCTTTTAGCGAGACTATTTTCTGCTATACGAATATAATTCGAAATAAAGATGGAGGGACGCATATGACTGGTTTGAGGGGGGCTTTGACAAAATCCGTGAACAATTATGCGAAAAAGAAAAAGTTACTCAAAGGGAACTCGCTATCGGGAGATGATGTGAGAGAAGGGTTGTCCGCAATTGTTAGCGTAAAACATCCAGACCCATCATTCTCTTCTCAGACTAAAGACAAATTAGTTAGTAGTGAGGTAACAAGTATTGTTGAAACTGTGGTTTATGAAAAACTAGGTGAGTTCTTTGAAGAAAATCCCAGCGTTGGTAAGTTAATAGTGGATAAGGCTCTTTTAGCCTCAAAAGCAAGAGAAGCAGCTAGAAAGGCTAGAGATTTGACTCGTCGGAAGGGAGTATTAGAAGGGGGCGGTTTGCCAGGGAAATTAGCAGATTGCCAATCAAGAGACCCCTCAGAATGTGAAGTATATCTCGTTGAAGGAGACTCTGCCGGAGGTTCTGCGAAAACAGGAAGAGATAGGAGAATACAAGCTATACTCCCTCTAAGAGGTAAAATTCTCAATGTTGAACGGCAGCGTAGAAATTTAGTTAAGGTATTCCAAAACAATGAAATTCAAACAATGATTAGAGCACTAGGTGCAGGAGTTGGAAATCCTTCAGAAGAGGGAACGCCAGAAGAAGGAGAATTTGATGCTACTAAATTGAGATATTCTAAAATAATTATAATGACTGATGCAGACATTGATGGCGCCCATATCCGGACACTTATGTTGACATTTTTATGGCGTTTCATGCGTCCGGCGATTTCAGAAGGGCATGTATATATTGCCCAACCGCCACTCTATCAACTAACTAAAGGAAGAATAAGTAAATACGCATATTCGGATGAAGAAAGAGATGAGATCATAGAACAACTAAGAGGTGAAAATCCGAATGCAAAGATTGGAGTGCAAAGATACAAGGGTCTAGGTGAAATGAATCCTGAGCAACTATGGGAAACTACAATGAATCCTGAAACTAGAACGATGTTGAAAGTAACTATTCAGAATGCAGAAGATTCAGATAGAATGTTTGAGATATTAATGGGGGAAGATGTCCCAGATAGAAGAGCGTTTATTGAAAAACATGCAAAGGAGGTGACAAACCTTGACATCTGAAGAAGAAAATATTGATTCAAATACCAAGAATAACGAGAACATCCTTAATCACCCATTGGATAAAGAGATGAAAACATCCTACATCAATTATGCTATGTCGGTAATAATTGGTAGAGCGCTACCAGATGCTAGAGATGGACTAAAACCAGTACATAGAAGAGTCTTGTATGGTATGTATGAAGGCGGCCATACTTCTGATAAAAAATTCAGTAAGTCTGCCAGATCTGTGGGAGAAGTGATGGGGAAGTATCACCCTCATGGTGACCAATCAATTTACGACACTATGGTCAGGATGGCTCAAGATTTCTCACTAAGATATCCATTAGTTGACGGACAAGGAAACTTTGGTTCTATAGATGGAGACCCCCCTGCTGCAATGCGTTATACTGAGAGTAGACTGGATAAGATATCAAAACACATGCTTGAAGATATTGAAAAGAAAACTGTTGATTTTGAACCGAACTTTGATGATTCAGAATATGAACCAGCAGTACTGCCTTCTAGATTACCAAATTTATTGCTAAACGGTAGTGACGGAATAGCAGTAGGAATGGCTACGAGAATTCCTCCTCATAACTTAACTGAAGTTGCAGGCGCAATAAATCTCCATGTTAATCAGATTATCGAACAAGGAATAGAAAAATTGGAAGCTCCCAATATTTCAATTGATGAATATATGCAACATGTAAGGGGGCCTGACTTCCCTACCGGAGCTGGTATCCATGGGATAGATGGCATCTATGACATGTATTCAGGAGGTAAAGGAAGATTTCATGTTAGATCAAAGTGTGAAGTCCTAGATGATTCTAAAGGAAAGAGAATAATTATTCATGAAATACCATATCAAGTAAAGAAAGCAGATATGCTTGTACATATTGCTGAATTAGTCACTAAAGGAACAGTAATTGGAATTAGGGATATCAGAGATGAATCTTCCAAAGAAGGAATTAGAGTTTTGATTGAAGTTAAAAATAATGCTGATCCACATGCAGTACTAAATCAATTATTCAAATCAAGTCGTTTGCAGGAATCATATTCTGCAAATATGATGGGGATTTTAGATGGTAGACCAGTATTGTTGACATTACCAGTTATGCTTCATACCCACGTAGAGCATAGAGAGTCAGTAATAGAAAGAAGGGCAAAGTTTGATCTTGAAAAGGCTGAATCTAGAGCTCATATTTTAGAAGGTTTAGTAAAAGCACAAGATAGAATCGATGATATTATCGCTGTTGGAAAGGCGAGTGAAAGTAGAGACCAATTTGAATCGGTGTTGAAAGGTGAGGAGAATATAATTAAAGGTATTAAATCATTTGACTTTACAGCAGCACAGGCTAAAGCAATTGCAGAAAGAAGATTATATCAACTTAGTAGATTAGATGTTAATAAAGTAAAGAATGAATTTGAAGAATTGCAACTAAAAATTGCAGATTTACGAGAAATAATAGATTCAAGATTAAGAAGATTAACCATTTTACTGGATGAATTGGGAGAAATGGTTGAAAAACATGGAGATGAAAGGCGCTCATTCATCGACCCTATGCCATTATCTATGGATAGAGAAGATTTAATTGAAGAAAGAGCTATTGCAATCACATTATCTGAAGATAATTACATCAGACATCTGCCAGTAGAAAGTTTCAGAGTGCAAAATAGAGGAGGAAAAGGGCTGAGAGGTGTTACAACAAAGGACGAAGATACACCGCAGTTAATCGTCACATGTTTTAGCAAAGATAGGTTACTAATTTTCACCGATCAAGGTAGAGTTTATGGATTAAAAGCTTGGGAAACTCCTCAAGGAAGTAGACTTTCTAGAGGTGGACATATCAGAAATCTTCTAGGGAGCTTAAGAGAGGATGAGAATATAATTTCTTTACTCCCTATATCTAAAGATCTTTTAGAAGAACCTGATGGAAATTACTTGATTTTTGCTACAAAGAATGGAAGGATAAAACGTAGTAATCTTTCAGAGTATGTTAAGATAAATAAGAACGGAAAATATGCAATAAAATTCGCTCATGGGGACAATGATAGCCTTATTTCAGTGCGCGCCTCGAAAGATACTGATCATGTAGTTCTGGTATCTGCACAAGGATATGCTTGTAGATTTATGCCTTCAGAAATAAAAACTAGAGAAGACCCCAATACTGGTGAAACAATCACTACACACACAGTTAGAGTACAAGGCAGAGTTAGTCAGGGCGTTAGTGGGATGAAATTAAGTAGAGGAGATAGAGTAATTGGAATGATTGTATCTGATAATTTTGATAATAACGTCTTAACAATTTCTAAGTTTGGTATGGCAAAAAGGACAAGATTAGGGTCTGGTCAGATGATAAACCAATATGAAGAAAATGGTCAAAAAATTGTTGATGAAAGCGGAGAAGATGTCTTTGAAAGAGACGGTTACAGAAAAACAAATAGAGGAACCAAGGGTGTTCGGACTATGGCTTTGAATGAAGGTGATGAAATTATTAGTGTGAGACAAATACCTAACTTATCTGACCAATTATTCATGCTGACAAAATCGGGAATGATGATTAGATTAGCAGCTAATCAAACAAAAGAAACTAGAGGGAAAGTTGCTAAGGGAACTAGAATCATGGAATTAAGAAATAAAGATAAGACTGGCTATAATGATGAAATTATATTCGTGGCACGCTTACCGAGTGAACTTGTTGAAGAAAATAATGATGATGATTCATTGGAAGAAGAAGAATGAGATAGACCGTTCCGCTTAAGCCATAATCAAAACTCGGATGGACACTGCGGCAGTCGCATAGCCTGGCCATTGCGCTGGATTGCTAATCCAGTGGTGTTTCACCTCGGGAGTTCGAATCTCCCCTGCCGCGCCATTAAATGATAGGAGGTTTCTTGTTAGCATCATGCCCAGCATGGCCATGAATTACCTGGCTGTAATCGCTTTAGTCCTGCTATCAGCAGCCATAATTCTGATATTCTGGGTGTGGTCTAGAATAAGGCACTTAACTCCATCTAATGATTTATCTTGGGTAAATGAAAACAAATTTACGGCATATGCAGAAATAGAAGGAGATGATGTATTATTAAAAAATGTCAGAGATTTTAACTGGAGAACGACAAAAGATTATGACGAAAGTTGGGTTGAAAAGAAATTTAAGATATCTGAATGTACTAAGATCTGGTTAGTATTGGAATATTTTTATCCAACCAGAAGACCCGTTGCACATACTTTACTAAGTTTTGAGTTTGAAAATGGAGAAAGAATATCATGTTCAATAGAAGTCAGAAGAGAACCCGGAGAAAAGTTTAGTCCTGTAAAAGGACTACTGAGAGAGTTTGAAATAATGTATGTATGGGCTACTGAGGAAGATGTAATCGGCGTAAGAAGTAGATGCAGAAAATCAGAAACACATCTTTTTGAAGCAGTTATTTTAGGTGAAGGAAATCAGTGTAGAATGCTGGAATCATATTTGATGAGAACCAACGATCTACATAAAAAACCTGAATTCTATAACAGCATATTTAACAATTGCACTACAAATATTGCATCACATGTTAATGATGTATATCCTGGAAGAATACCACGTGCAATTGGAGTGATATTGCCTGGTTTAAGTCCAAAATTACTCAGTAGAAATAATTTGGTAAAATTAAGAGGTGGGAGTATTAAAGAAGAAATGAAAATTAATCAAATTGAAGAAAGGGCTAGGTCTTGGAATGGGGAAAGTGACTTTGGAGAAACTATCAGAAATGTGGAGTCTTGACAAAAGTATTCAACAACTACCCAACTATCGAAGAATGTGGAACGGATTGAACCTATGACTCCAAGAGGAGTTTTTGAATATAGATTACCTCCTTCTAAGAGTCATATGATTAGAGAATTGATGCTTGCATCTAAATCGACAACAAATACGGAGATAATTTTTAATGGAACTCCCGGAGATGACATAATTTCAATGAAAGATTGTTTGGAATTGATGGGTGTCGAAATTATAAAAGAGGAAGGGAAATGGACAATAATACCTCCAAAGAACGGTTTAATTGCGCCTAAAGAGAATATTAATTGTGGAAATTCAGGTACAGTTGCTAAAATAATGAGTGTGATAGCCGCAACTTTTGAATCTGAAATTACAATAGACGGAGACCGATCACTACGGAAAAGAAGTAATGTTGAATTATCTAAATGTCTAAGAGAAATGGGGTGTGAAGTTTCAGGAGATAGTTTTCCCTGTAAAATTAAAGGGCCGATGAAATTTCGGAATAATTTAGAAATAGATGTTTCAAAATCAAGTCAACCAATCACTGCTCTGATACTATCTTCGTCTGACTTTAAAGATAAAATGTGTGTGAAACTATTAGGTAAGGGAGTTAGTAAAGGATACCTAGAATTAACTATCGATTTGGCTAGAAAGTGGGGTTTAAAAACCGAATTAAAAAATAGTTCTATTGAATTATATAATTGGAATGTGAAGTCACCCGGCGTCGTGAGAATTCCAAGTGAGATAAGCCTCTACCCAATGGCTATATTATTGGATAAACTACATTGCAATCTACAAGTTAAAGTACAGAAAGATGATCCTGATAATCTACTATCATCGACCCTTGATGATTTAGAAATACCTGAACTAGAAATATTAAACCTTGTAAATGCAAGCGATATCATTACCCCAGCGGCAGTATTAATGGCTATTTCAAATGGGGGAGAGATAGTTGGAGTTGAGCATAGTAAAGGCAAAGAATCTGATAGAATTATTAAGACATGTGAATTATTAAGTGAATTTTCTATGAAATGTGAATCAAAAAAAGATGGAGTGAAATTGATAGGAAGAGATGTTCCAAAAAGGCCTGAAAGAATTGTAAAAACACATATGGATCATAGATTAGCTATGACAGCTGTAATTCTAGCAACATACTGTGGGGCAGAAATAGATGATGTAGAAATAATAAATGTAACACATCCTGAATTTATGAGTATGATAGCAAAACTAAGATAATTTAACCATGTCTTCCAAAATGCTTGTCAAGATGATTTTGAGATAACTTGAGAATTGTTGGACGACCATGAACGCAGGCCCATGGATTTGGGACTGTTCTCATGTCGAGTAATAAACGTCTCATTTCAGCTAAATTTAATTCCTGATTTGCCTTAACTGAACCACGGCAAGACTTCATGAAAGCAACTTTGTCACGTAATTTTTCAACCGTATCAATTCCTCTAGATTCTGGCTGAGAAGAGATATCAATCAATATATCATGAATAAAATCAACTAATCCCAAATCGCCAATCAGAACGTCAGGTACAGATTCTATAACTATCTGTCCATTCGATTCATTAAATCGGATACCTAATTCAAGTAATCTATCAGAATTGGAACGTGCAGCAGATAGTTCTCTTGCACCTAGAGAAATGACTACAGGATTAATTAACTCCTGAGGAGACCAGTTTACCATTGATGAACGCAGTCTTTCATATCTGATTCTTTCGTGTAATGCATGCTGATCAACTATGAATAATTCACCGTCGCCTTCAGCTAATATGTATGAATCTGAGAATTGCGAAAGAACATTCATTTTAGGCAAATCAGGTATTATTGCAGCATTAGATGGAGGTTCATCAATAGGAGAAACTGATTCTCCGCCTACTGAAAAACGATGTAATTTCCGTTCTTCAGATGATAGAGACTTAGAAATGGGTTCGGAATCTAATCCCGGTAAAGTTTGCTGTTCTAAATCATTAGATTCAGACGTAGGTTTTGATACTGTAACCTTGTCATTAGAAGTTCTTATGCTACTAAAGTGTGTTTGTATTTTTTCTTTTTTACTTACTTGCGCCCAAGATGGCACGAATTGTTCGGAATCTTTCTCATCTTCATTTACATCAATATTTATTCCTTCTAAAATTGTCAAATCCTTAAATTCGGGTTGTGTTGAAATCTTACTTAATGTATATTTTATACTCCTCTCTAATCTCTCTAAGACTCTCCATGAATTTTGTAATCTAACTTCCCTCTTGGTTGGGTGTACATTTACATCTACCTCATCGGTGGGAAGATTCAGAGATAATACTCCGATAGGATGCCTCCCTACCATTAACCTAGTATGATATCCACGTCTGATTGACTGTAAAAATGGGCCAGGATTTACAGGCCTACCATTTACTAATACATGAATATCATCAGAACGGGACCGAGATATCCCCGGTGGAGATATCCAACCATCCCAATTTTCTCTACCAGGAGCATCTTTATCAACTTCCGAAGATTCAAGAGGGATTAATTTGGAAGAAGTAGTTCCAAATAAATCGTATAATCTGTCTTCCATACTATCACAAGGCGGACAATCTAATACCGTACGGCCATCTATCTCAACTAAGATACCTACTTTTGATTCACTTAGAGCCAGAGAAATTGCTATATCTACTATTGCAGAATTTTCAGTAGAGGGCCTTCTTTGGAAAGATAAGCGAGCTGGTATTTTTTGAAACAAATGTTGAACATCAACTTTCGTCCCTGGGGGGACACTTGTCAATTCAATATCCTCTACCAATCCATTGTCAACTGTTATAGAAAAACCTTCAGAACCTCTAACCTTACTTGAAAGGGTCATTTTACTAACTGCAGCAATTGAAGCCAAGGCTTCACCACGAAATCCTTTGGTAACAATTGTTCTCAAATCTTCTGATGAAGAAATTTTGCTAGTTGCATGTCTCTTGATAGCAAGTTTTAGCTCTTCTTTAGGTATACCATGGCCATCATCAATTACTGAAATTCGGGAGAATCCTCCATTCACAATTTCAATTCTTATCTTCTTACTACCAGAATCGATAGAGTTTTCAACTAATTCTTTGACAACCTGTGCTGGCCTCTCAACAACCTCTCCTGCTGCAATTTGATCAATAGTTAATTCATCAAGTTGTTGAATTGGAAGACGGGAAGAATCAGACATTTGATTACTCCATTAAGTCATAGTATTGAGAATTCTTCAGAGAATCAATCATCGCATAAAGTACTTCTTGAGACTCTCTAGGGCTAAGATTATCTGGGTCAATTGATCTTAATCTTTCTGCAATTTCTTTTAACATAGGGTCAATAATTACCTCTTCTTTGATTATAGGTAAATTAGATTCAGAAATCTCTTCATTTACAATCACATTAGGATTTGAGTTAAGCATCCACCCGTAAATACTTGATTGCCCATCGGGCCTAGAATCGGGAGATTTGTTAGAACCTGCTTTGGCGCCCTGAGCCTGACTCTCAAGAAAAATCAGTAAATCTCTAGCTCTTTCAACTACTGAAATTGGAAGACCCGCTAATGCTGCAACTTGTACACCGTAAGATTGATCACATGAACCCTCAGAAATAGTATGTAGGAAGCGTATTTCGCCATTAATATCTGCTACCTGAACATGGATATTTCTCAAATTTTCAAACTCATTTTCTAAGCCTATTAATTGGTGATAATGAGTTGCAAATAAGGTTCTTGCACCTAACCTACGACAAATATCTTCTGTAACAGACCAAGCAATTGCCAGACCATCAAAGGTTGATGTACCTCTACCAATTTCGTCAAGGAGAATCAGACTTTTTCCAGTTGCACGCCTCAGTATATGGGCTACCTCTATCATCTCCATCATGAAAGTTGAACGCCCGCGACGTAAATCGTCGTGTGCTCCAACTCTTGTGAAAACTCTATCAATAATACCAATTTTTGCTTTTTCAGCAGGTACAAAAGAACCAGCCTGAGCTAGTATCGAAATTAATGCTGTTTGACGAAGATAGGTTGACTTCCCTCCCATATTTGGGCCAGTCAATAACAAAAAACTTCTTTTTTCATCGATTCTAACATCATTTGGTACAAATCTGCCATCAGACTCTAGAACCGGATGCCTTCCTGAAACAATCTCAATCTTATTTCCTGCAGTGATTTCGGGTTTACACCAAGAATTTTTCCTTCCATGAATGGCAAAGGAACAAATTACATCAGCAACTGCAATCTTTCTAGCAATCGTTGCAAGTTCTGAAGAATAATTGGATACAATGTTGCGTAAATCAATAAATAATTCTCTTTCGAGGGCTTTAGCTCTGTCATCAGCGGTCAAAATTATTTCTTCCCAAGATGCTAAATTATCAGTAGTATATCTCTCTGCATTCGTCATAGTTTGTCGGCGACGATAATGCTCTGGCACTTTATCTACATGGGATTTAGTAATCTCAATAAAGAACCCAAATTGCCTATTGTGTTTGATTTTTAAATTTGGAATGTCTAATTTCTCCCTCTCTTGAGATTCAAATTTCTTCAACCAATCGGTTCCTTCACCTGCTTTTTCTCTAAGATCGTCTAATTTCTTATCAACTCCAAATCTAAATATCCCTCCGTCCCTAATTGTTGCGGGTGGCTCATCTACTATCTTTTCAGAGATTAAATCATTAATTTCGGATAAATTATCTAATCCTATAGATGATTGATGTAAAAGTTCTGAATTACCTTCACTAAGAAGTGATTGTATTTTTTTCATACGGCCGAGGCATTCTGAAATTGCAACTAAATCTCTAGCATTAGCTCTACCATATGCCAAACGGGTTGAGAGTCTTTCTAAATCTCTCATAGATTTTAGTGACTCACGAATTGAATCAAGCCTTCTAGGGGCTTTGAATAAACTACTTACTGCTGAGTGCCTTAAACTAATTTCCTCTTTATTTGTCAATGGCCTCATAATCCACTCTTTGAGTAACCTTCTACCCATCCAAGTCCTTGTCGAATCAATGGATTGTAATAGCGAACCTTGTTTTTCGCCGACTAAAGTATGGCTTAACTCTAAATTTCTCAGCGTAGTTTGATCGAGAACTAAATGCCCATCGTCCGCATCAAAGTGAAGTTCACGAAGAGGAACTGTGTCAATTAAATGTAAATTTGATATGTATCTAGCAGCGAGTCCGCATGCTTGTAATGCTAAAGGTTTAGAGTCTAAATCGACACTTCCAAGATCTGAAACTTTCAAATGTTCACGCAGCGCCTGTAACATTTGTTTAGGATTTGCATCATGAACGCTAAGAATTACATCATCTAGATTAGAAATAAGCGATAAAATAGAGTCTGAAGATGCATCCTTCTTTGATACAACTAATTCACTTGGAGACCACCTCTGAATCTCATCTTTAATCCTCTCCCATCGCCCTGCTCCTGATTGCTCCTGAATCCAGGAACGACCCGTGGATGAATCTAAAATAGCCATGCCAACTATATCGTCTTTAACAGATAATGATGCTAAAATACTTGAGCCATCTTCTCCAATTAGATTCTCTTCATATAATGAGCCAGGAGTGTACACTCTAGTAACTACTCTTTCAAGAATTTTAGAACCAGGACGTAATTCTTCTTCTTGTTCACACATTGTAACTTTGTGGCCAGCCCGTAACATTGACTGTAGATATGACTCTACAGAATGCCAAGGAACACCCGCCATTGGCACTGGATTTTCAGAATTCTTATCACGGCTTGTCAAAGTTATACCAAGAACTTCTGATGCTAAAACAGCATCATCATAGAACATCTCATAAAAATCGCCCATTCTAAAAAATAGCACGGTATCAGGGTGCTGAGCCTTTATTTCTGCAAATTGATCTAACATTGACCTCTTCGCCATATCTAATACATCCAATGCTCACACCCGAGCGTGGGTTTGTCCACAAAGCGGGGGGTGCATAAGCAAATCGCCTGTAATCTCAAGGAAGATACCAAATGTCGATAGGACTACAGATAAATTAGTTGAAGTTCTCGGACACCATAGAAGAGTGTTTTTTATGTTAAAAGAAAATAACATTAAGACTCACTTTTTGATGATTTTAGTAGCAGTAATTTGGGGTTTATCGTGGGCAATTGGTAGAATTCTCTCATTAGAGATTCCTCCTATGACGGGAGCTTGGCTTAGATATATCTTAACAATTATAATATTCTACATCTGGTTTCTAATGCTAAAGATCAAAGGAGATAAAGTAAGATGGCTTCCTGATAGTAGAAATACATTCAGAAGTTTAGTAATTATAGGATTTACTGGTGTTTTATGCTATCAATTTTTCTTTATGTATGGAATGTATTACACCGCTGCAGGAGATGCTTCTCTCATCATTACATTCAATCCCATTTTTACTGTAATCTTAGCCGCACCATTACTTGGACAGGAGATTTCTAGAAAGATGTTTCTAGGCTTATTTTGTGGATTAATAGGTGTCGGAATTGTTACAGGATGGAGCCCAAATACACAGATTGATTTTGAAGATAGAATTTTAGGAGATTTTTTAATCCTGTGTGCTTCATTCTCTTGGGCAACTACGACTAATATGACAAAAAGATTGATGGATGGAAGAGATGGCGTCAATAATTATACCTCATTAGAAATTGTTGTTTGGTATTCATTAATTGGAACAATAATGATGACTCCTTTTGTAGTATATGATATATGGATAAATGGGCTAATTCTACCGACTAGAGAGGGGTGGTTGGCAATTGTATACTTAGGTGCCTTCTCAACTGTTCTAGCATATTACTGGTTTACAATTGGAATCGAGAAATTAGGGGCTACCGCTGCTTCTTCATATATTTTCTTAGTGCCTCTATTTGGGATTCTTGGAGGATGGTGGTTACTAGAAGAAAATCTAGGATACTCAATAATTATTGGTTTTATAATGATTCTAATGGGGGTAAGAATTGTTCAAATTGAGAGTATGAGATTAAAGACTTCTTGATTTCATAATTAAGAAAAGATAATTTCTCCTGCTCACTTATCATTAAATACGGTAGGCCAGTCGGCCGAAGTCGAGGTTGTTCAAATGGCACGTAAGCCCGCATCCATGTACCGCCGACTTAAGGGTCAGGCATTTACTAGACGCCAGTACACTGGAGGTGTACCTAATAATCGAATTCTGCGTTATTTCATGGGCAACAGAAAGAAAGCTGAAGCAGGAGGTTTTCCTGTAAAAGTATCTTTGTTAGCAGATAATTCATGCCAAATACAAGATAAAGCATTAGAAGCAGCTCGTCAAGTTGCAAATGCTAGAATTAGAGGTGCTGCTGGAGAAAACTATGCTCTAAGAATGCATACTTATCCACATCAAATTCTTCGTGAAAATAAACAAGCAACTGGTGCGGGAGCAGATCGTGTATCTCAAGGAATGAGACAAGCTTTTGGGAAGAATGTAGGTACTGCTGCAAGAGTTCAAAGAGGCCAAACTGTCATTTCCATAGTAACTACTCCAGAACATTACATTGTTGCAAGAGATGCATTGCGTAAGGCAAACTGTAAATTTCCAACACCTTGTACAATCAAGGTTGTTGAAGGTTCCGAGCATTTGAAAGGACTCGTCTGAGTGTGGTGGGGCATGATGCCCGAAGATTCTCTATCAATCTTACACGAATCGCTACGTGGTTCACCAATTATTTGGAAGGGCGAATACCCTTACTTCATTCATCCAATTTCAGATGGTATCCCAAGAATGAATGCTGAAGTATTACGCGCTACAAGAGATTTAATTGTTGAAAGTGTAGATTGGACAAAAATTGATTTGATCGTAACTGTAGAAGCTATGGGGCTCCCGCTTTTGGCAGCAGTAGGAGAGGCGACCGGCATACCTACGGTAGTAATTCGTAAACGTTCTTATGGAATGGAAGGCGAAACAAGAGTTGATGTAGCAACTGGGTATTCTCAATCTACCGTATATATTAATGATATTAAACCGGGTGAAAGAATTCTGATAGTAGATGATGTGATTTCAACTGGTGGGACATTAGAGCCACTACTAGAAACTCTAGAAAATATGGGAGTAATTCTCCAAGATATAGTGATAGCAATTGAAAAAGGAAATGGTCGTGAAAGACTGAATAAAGAAAGACCTGAGTGGCCAATAAGGTCTCTCGCAAGAATTGATATTATTGACGGAAAAGTAGAGATTGTAGATTAATGTGGTGAGAAATTGGATTTGGAAAAACATAATTTCGAGTTAGATGATTTAATCAATCGCATTAAACAAAATGACCATCGTCTTGTAGCGTTACAAGTCCCTGAGGGATTAAAAATGCAGGCTTTGGATATGATAGACCAAATAGAAACAGAGACTTCAGCTAGAGTTGTCCTTTCAGCTGACCCTTGCTATGGAGCATGCGACTTAGTTCACGACAAAATGCAAAATATTGGAGCAGAGTTAGTAGCACACATGGGACATTCTCAAATGAATATTGACTCAGGTATGCCTACACAGTTCATACCAGTTACATATGATGGAAGTCCAGAAATCGCACCAGTTCTACCTTATCTACATGCTCATCGGGAAATTGCCATTAGTAGATTAAATGATTCATCAGGACCAGTATTATCTGAACTTGAGGCCTTAGATCGATTTGAGGATATGGTTGGTAGAGTAGCACCCCTGACAGATACAAAACTTGGTTTGGTAGGCAGTATACAACACTTACACTTACTTCCTACTTTTAAGAAGCATTTTGAAGATGCTGGATTTGATGTTACAATCCCAGTTGGAGGAGCAAGGTTATCCTTACCCGGTCAAGTCTTAGGATGTAATTATTCAGGAGATGACCCGACCGTTGGGCACTACATATTCTTAGGAAGCGGAGATTTTCACCCTATTGGATTAGTCTTACACACTGGAAAACCTCTCGCAATGTTGGATCCTTACAGCGGAGATGCAAAGGAAATGGGTAGAGAGAGAATTGAGAGAATTCTAAGGCAACGTTCAGGATTAATAATGTCTTCAATGGACAAAAATAGATTTGGGATACTAATAGGTTCTAAGCCGGGTCAAATGAGAAGAAATTTAGCACTAAGGATGAAAAGAAAGCTTGAGAAACATGGGAAAAAAGGTTTTTTACTATCACTGGAGCATGTTGGACCAGAATTAATTGATTTTTATCCAGTTGATGTTTTTGTCAATACCGCCTGTCCGCGAATAGCAATAGATGATGCTGTGAAATATTCTAAACCAATGATAACCCCTTATGAACTAGAAGTTGCTCTTGGGGAAAAGAAATGGGAAAATGGTTATCAATTTGATGAAATACCGTGAGAATATCATTATTTAAAAATTAAAAAAAACTGATAAAGTTTCAGGATAGGTCTAAGAACGACCGAATAAAGAACGTACTGATGTCAGGATACCTCGACCGCATAGGCGCCGGGAAAGTCTTGGTAAATAGAGAACCTTTTTCTTTTGATTGGACACCAGATCACCTAGTAGGAAGAGATAGAGAACTTACTGAATTAGCCAGTTTATTCACTCATGTAGAAAACCATAACTCAAGTTGTAGAGCTGTAATTACTGGACCAGTTGGCTCAGGTAAGACAGTTCTAACAAGACGTTTCGGACATGATTTGTTAAGCCACCTTGAAGGGAAAAGGAAGGTTGTCTTAGCACATGTAAATTGTAGAAATCATCCCTCTACATCACAAGTATTGCAGCGAATTGCTTTAACCTTGGACTCTGGCCATCCTGAAAGAGGACTTAGTTCAGGAGAAATAATACAGTCAATTAGAAGGAATCTACTTTCACACAACAGTCATCTTTTATTAGTTCTTGACGAAGTTGATTTGTTAATTAGAAGAGATAATTCGGATTTGATATACAAACTCCTCAGAATCGATGAAGGACAAGAAAAACAAGGATCTATATCATTAATCTTAGTTAGTCAAGATTCTATGCTATTGAAATTATTCGAGCCAGCCATAATATCTAGATTAGGGGCAAGTAACATTCTAAAAATGAGCCCTTATGATAAAAAAGGACTAACGGATATTGCAAGGCAAAGAGCAGATATAGCCTGCAGAAATGGTTCAATAAGTGAGAAAGTTCTAGAAAAAATAGGATTTATGGCTGCAGAATCCGGAGATGCTAGATTAGCAATTGAACTACTTGATTCATCAATAAGAAGAGCTGAATCAGCAGGCAGAGGTGAAGTTCTGATTGAAGATATCGAACAAAGTTCGGAAAGAGTTGCTGCAATAGAGCCTAGTCAAGTGGATGTGCTATCAAAAGATCAGAAATTGATAATGCTTGGACTTTGTAGAAGATTGAAAAAGGAAGCAGAAATAAATACTGGAGATGCTGAAAAACTTTACAAAATTGTTTGTGAAGAATATGAAACTAAACCAAGAAGTTATACTACGTTTTGGAAGCATTTGAAATTTCTAGAAAATCAGGGGTTAATTGAAACTAGAAGTAGTAAATCAAATGTCGGAAGAGGAAGAACCCAATATATAACAATGAACAAAGTAGCACCCGCAAATTTAGCAAATAGAATTGAGAAAGAATTACAAAGATGATTATTCAATTTGAAATCGTCTTCCGAACCGCTCTTATAGGGGTCGTATGTCGGCAAGTCGTCTAAGGTGAGTAAAATGGCAGGTGAGCAATCTTTCAAGGCTGTAATCAATGATACTAAGCCGAGTGCCAAAGGCCGTTCATTCTCGGTAGAAATTACTGGATCTAACTTCAATCATTTCTTAGGGAAAAAAATTGGAGACTCAGTAGAAGGTATGTTTGTAGGAGAAGGTGACCAAACATTGAATGGATACAAACTTCAAATTACAGGTGGATCTGATAAAACAGGCCGACCTATGCGTTCTGAGTTAGAAGGTGGTAATGTTAAATCAGTACTTATTACTGCAGGAACTGGTTACAAAGGTAAGCGCTATGTTAAGAAAAACTCTAAAATTTATCGTTACAAATATGATGGTTTGCGTCGACGTAGAAACCTAAGAGGAAATACCATTAGCACAGATACTCGACAACTTAATCTTAAGGTTCTAGAATATGGTAAGAAATCTCTAGGTTCTATCCTTGGCGATGAAGAGGAGTGAATCGTAGGGGATGATGCTTCTGGCTGAAAGTAAAAGACAGCCGGAGGTAAATATTGGGATGGTCGGACACGTCGACCATGGTAAGACAACTTTGACTAAAGCCCTCTCTGGAACTTGGACAGATACCCATTCTGAAGAAAGAAAAAGAGGAATAAGTATCAAACTTGGATACGCAGATACTACATTCTATTGTACTGAAGAAGGAAATTATTACGCTAAGGGAAAACATCCTGAAGGGAAAAAGGACGTAAAAAAAGAATTATTGAGAGTTGTTTCTTTCGTTGATGCACCTGGTCACGAAACTCTGATGGCTGTTATGATTTCAGGTGCATCGATAATGGATGGGGCATTATTACTAATTTCTGCAACTGAAAAATGCCCTCAACCACAAACAAGGGAACACTTAGCAGCTTTACAGATTGCTGGAATAAAAAATATCGTTATTGTACAAAATAAAATCGATTTAGTTTCTAAAGAAAGAGCTATAGAATCTTTCAATGAAATCAAACAATTTGTGGAGGGAACACTAGCAGAAAATGCACCGATAATACCTATTTCTGCACAGCAGGACGTAAATCTTGATGTTTTAATTCAAGCAATCGAACATACAATCCCCACTCCAGATAGAACAAAAGAAGATGCAGGACTAATGTATGTTGCAAGATCTTTTGATACAAACAGACCTGGTGCTCGTCCAAAAGATCTTTCGGGTGGAATAATTGGTGGCAGCATCGTTGAAGGATCTTTTTCAGTTGGCGATAAAATTACCATTGCACCAGGAAGAAGAATTCAAGTAGGCAATAAAACTCGTTGGGAGCCCTTAGATACACATATCGAGAGTATTAAGGGTGGAGGATTGAATCTAGAAACCGCTCATGCGGGCGGTTTATGTGGCATTGCTACTCCATTAGATCCAGTTACAACTAAGGCGGATGAGTTATCTGGACAAGTGATGGCAAAACAAGGTGAACTACCTCCAATTTGGGATACTCTAGAACTAGATTTGGAACTATTAGAGAAAATGGTGGCGGGAGCAGAGGGGGATTCTGATCCTGTTCGTCCACTGTCGATGAATGAGATGTTAATGATTAATTCAGCCACGGCTACTTCAGTCGGAACTGTAACCAAAAAAGGTAAAATTTCGAAAATTGCTCTCAGGCTACCAATTTGTGCTAAAGTTGGTAGTAGAATTACACTATCGAGAAGAGTTGGTTCCAGATGGCGTTTGATAGGCCATGGGACAATTGTGGGGTGAATCAACTTGGACTGCGTCCTAATAGACGCTTGTGGATGGGCAGCGTTAATTGATGCTGAACTAAACATAGATATCTCTATGAGTAAAATTATAGGGAAACCTAGATACCTATTATTAGAAAAGGTCAAACAAGAATTAGAATCATTATCGAAACAAAGAAAAGGACTTTTATTGAATTTATTAGATAAGAAGTCGGAATTAATCAAAGCACCTATGGGATTAAGGCATACAGACCAGATGTTACTAGAATTATCTCGAGAAAACGGATGGCCGGTATTAACAGTAGATAGAAGATTAAAAGAGAGATTGATTAATACTGGTGGATCGTATATTGAAGTAACTTCAAAAAATGTATTAAGATTGATACAGAATTAAGGTAAAGTAAACAATCTGTCATCTCCATGGCCATCGAGTAAACCAATTCTAACAGCAGCATCAATCCATGCATGGGCATAATTAATTGCGCCAAATGCACGTACTAGATCCCCATTATTCATGAAGTAAAGTGCATCTTTCTGATAATCATCACACATTCTAAGCATTGCTTTAAGCCTGTTTTCATCTTCTGTATTTTTAGTAATAGAAGTTGCTTTCATTCTTGCTTCAGCGGTTAAATCGAGATATTTTTGGACTTTTTCCTTAGACACGATGTTTCCATTATCAGACATAATTACTCCTCAAAATTCATTTGCGGCCGCCTCGCTTAATTTGAATAAGCGAGTCCTGCCTTGTTTTCTAACTGATAACATGCCTGATTTCTGAAGACTGTTATATAATTGAGAAAGGCGAGGACGGCCGACTTCTAATCTAGCCTGTAGTTCATCATCAGAGGGAGAAATTTCTCTAATTGAAGCTACTTCTAGAATCATTCTCTCAGCATCAGAGAGTGAGTAAAATCTATTCACATCCAATTCCCTATCATCTTCCCAAATTGGAGAAAATCTTGATTTTTTAGTAGGGAAATCATTAATCATAGAGGTGTCTTTCTCTTTTGGGAAGATTGGAACAGATTCTACTAATTCAACTGTATCCTGAATTTCTGGTTCTTCGAAAATAATTTCTTCAATTTCTGATTCTTGAGACATGGGTTCCTCTATAAAAGATTCATTATTTGGAAGAGAATCATTTGACGCTGATGGATTTTTTGTCATTTTTGGTACAGTAGACTGGTACGAAGGTTCAACTGACCATTCGGCTCCTTCGATGCTATCTACTATTTCATAATCAATTGACTGGATATTTTGATCCATTCTCGCTTCGGAAACTATTGGTTCATCGATTTCATTTTTATTTTTAATTTTGAACGTCTCACGGCCGACATAATTGTCTAAAGTTGATTGTGAAGGTTCTTCATCTGCATAAGTAATTGGAACATGAGGAGAAATGTCATCTTCCATACCATAAGTGGCTTTTTGTGACCTCTTTCTAAGGGATCCAAATTTCTTACTTATTGTAACGGGAGATGGTTGTGGCATTCTCTCAGGGGGTTCGGTACCAGGTGACATGAACAATTCTGTCTCATCAGGGATATTGTCTTCTTCTATTGTATTAGTTTCTTCATCAATTAAGTCATTTTTAATTTCGGAGAAATTATCTTGCCATATTGGCTTTTCCTCATCGGTTATTTCATCATCTTCTTCAGAGAAGTTATCAATTAATAAAGGGGTTTCTTCGTCATCAAAATCCCGCAAATCTGATGGTTCCTCATCAATCAATTCGTCGTTCTCAAGTTCGTTATCAATAATTTCGGAGACAGGAATATTAGGTTCATAATTATCATTACTAATATTGTTTTCAGCATAGACTTTTTCATCAATAACAGGCGTCTTTAGCGCTTGGAAAGACATGAGATTTTCCAGCGTTCCTTGATATCCAAGATCTCTCTTTTCATCCACTAAACACTTCAGAATTCTTATAGTATCTCTAGGATTACCTCCTGTTCTTTCGTGTATTGAATTAAGAATCATTGGATTAATAATCCACTTCTCCTTAGATTTGAGCCTCATCCGGTTATTCACCATTTCTTGTATCTCAATTTTTGTGAAATTATCTAACCTATCTGGTTCATCAAAAAGGTTTCTCATTTCTTCGTTAAGTTCTAAATACTGAGATTCGGTCAAACTTACAATTACCATTGTTCGAAGTCTAGAGAGAATTGGGCAGATTCTAGATAAGAAAGAATTTATTTCGATTATTTGAGGAGGGTAATCTAAAGCTATAATTGGTAAAGGCCCTTTATCTTCATCGAACAAAGAAATTAGTTTCTGAGATAATTGATTCATTGTACTTATTGATTGGAATGTTCCGAAATGGGTTAATATTTCATGTAGTACTAACTTTGCTTGATCGCCCTCTTCAGATAAAAACTGACCAATATATTTTTTTGGAGTTTGGGAAGAAATCGCATTGATCATTGAAGTCCTACCTGAGCCGGATTCGCCAACTAATAGAATCATCCTAGGTGAGCCAGAAAGAATATGTTCTCTCCATCGATGGAGTATTTCTTTTCGTCCGACTAAATCATGAGCTCTTGATGATTCAATGGGGCGGTTGTCAAAAGGATTTCCTCGTAAAGCAGGTAAGTCGATCAAACTGGCCCCACCACCGTACATATGTGCCGGTAAGTATACTAGTTCATAATATTCACGCTTAATTACGCATGAAAAACGTTTTGTTAACGCTTTTTATCGACTACTGAATTAAAAAACACAATTAAAATGCCAAAAATAGTACTTTAAGCCTATTTTATTAACGCTTTATTAACGCTTATTTAATGCGTTAACGATGCGTTAACGACATAATTAACGCATAAATTAGAGATAAAAATACTAAAATCCACATTATAGTAGAGAGAATATCTTAAGAAATCAAATCATAGAAGGTCATCTAATAATATCAAGAAACATAAATAATCAGCAGATTCAGGAATTTTAAAGCAAAGACATTACAAACGATATGTCTTGGCAAAGAATGGTGAAGACATGCCAGTAGACAACAGTCGATTGAAAGGATTTTACAAACTATCAGTACCAGAAAGAAGAGAGCATTTAGCACAACTTGCTGGGTTAACGCCCGAACAAGTAAATGCTTGGGCCGATGCAGAGTTATCAGAAGATGCTGCAGATAGAATGATTGAGAACGTTGTTGGTAGGTATTCGTTGCCAATTGGAGTGGCTACGAACTTCATAATTGATGGAGAACATTACTTGATTCCTTTCGTAGTAGAAGAAGCAAGTGTAGTAGCTGCTGCATCAAACATGGCCAAAAGATGTCAATCGAAAGGAGGATTCACATCAGACAATACTGATCCGATTATGATAGGGCAGATACAAATTGTAAATTGTGCTGACCCTGAAGCTTCAAAGAAATCTATCTTATCTTCTAAAGATGAATTGATACAGTTGTGCAATGATGTCGACCCCATATTAGTTAAATTTGGAGGAGGGTGTAAAGATGTCGAAGTTAGGATTATCGAAACTATGTCAGGGCCGATGGTGATTGTCCACATATTAGTAGACTGTAGAGATGCGATGGGTGCTAATGCTGTCAATACTATGGCAGAAACTATTGCCCCGAAAATAGAGTCATTATCGGGAGGTACTGTTATTCTCAGAATAATTAGTAATCTTGCAGTCCATAGGCTGGCTAGAGTTAGTGCAACATTTACTCCAGAAGAGATGTCCGACAATGGAGATGCAAAACAAGGCTCTGAAGTAATAGATGGAGTGATACAAGCATACCATTTTGCTGCTGCAGATCCTTTCAGAGCGACTACACACAACAAAGGGATCATGAATGCTATTTCACCTATAGCAATAGCATGTGGACAAGATTGGAGAGCTATTGAGTCCGGTGCACATTCATACTGCGCTCACGAAAAACAATACACATCAATGACTCATTGGGAAAAAGATGAACAAGGAAACCTAGTAGGCAGTATAGAATGCCCGATGGCGGTCGGATTAGTTGGTGGAGCTGTAAGGATACATCCAGGAGCCCAAACTAATGTTGCACTCTTGGGAATAAAAAGTGCTGACGATTTAGCTAAAGTAATGGCGGCTGCAGGTATGGCGCAAAATCTAGGCGCGTTAAGAGCATTAGCAACTGTTGGAATACAGGCAGGACATATGAAACTACATTTGAAGAATATGATTAGTTCCGCTGGTGCAAAAGATAATGAAATTGATTTAGTAGCTAACATGGTGAAAGAAAGTGGTGAAAGAATTACAATGGCAGCTGTAGAAGATGCCCTGAAAACTATCAGAAATGAATAAAATTTTATTCATCTAAGTTATTTATTTCATCTTCTCCGGTGAATTCAGTTATCGACATCTGTTCATCCGGGGCTAAAGAGGCTGCTAATTGGGCGCTTGTTAGACCTGCCTTTGCTGCTTCGGAACGAAACCATGTACGTACTGCACGGTAATCCACTTCTGGACAACCAAAATACTCAGCGAATCTTCTCGTAGTGGTAAGACGCCTTGTTAAACCATCCCTACGCCGGTCAATTAAGCCTAAGTTTGCTAAATCTCTGACATGATCATAGGCTCTCTGACCTAACATTTCAACTAATTGAGACTGAGCCATTGGTTGATGGTAAGCAATTAATGCAGCTGCTGGAAGAAGTCTTTGAGGAGTGTCTGGACGGAATGATTCGGGCAAAAATGGAGAAAGATTTGGGCGTACTTCGAAAATCCAACGTCCAGAAACTTCTGTTAATTGTAATGCTGAATCTTGTCTTCTCTTTATTCTAGATTGTAATTCTTCTAAAGAAGATTGTACCTCTTCAATCGATTTATCGACTGTCTGAGAAAGTTCATCAGTAGACATTGAACGACCCGAAGTAAACATTATTGCTTCAAGAATTACCGAAAGACTTGCCTCATTCATTGAATAATAAGCCCCCTGGAATTTTAGACTTAGGATTTATTCTGTTTGTTAAAGTAGAGAAATCATCGTCATCTAAGTGGAGATTTTTTAGAGATATATTTCCTTCATTGTCCTGAGATACCTCTGCATAACCTCTGTGTGTGAGGAACAAAGAAGAAACTAATGCTGTAACTTGCGCTTCTGATTCTGCCTCTTCCCGACTTATTCCTGACCTGACCGAATTTTCTCTGAGAATATCCACTATTTCACTAAGATCTGTCGATTCTTTAGAAATTGTGCGGCTACGTAAAGCATCCCATGTTCTTTTGAGATCATCTTCGAGATTCTCAATATGCAAACTCCCTCCAAATCTCGCTCTTGCTTTCTCATTCGCCTCTCGCCGTTCTTTAGCGATTTGTTCCCTCATTCTTTGCTCTTCTGAGAGTCTACCTGCTGCTTGGAGACCCATTAAAAGTTCGCCTAAAGTAACTGGCCTCCCTTCTTCACGATGAATTCTGCCTTCAAACATACTGGGAAGTACTTCATCAGCTGCGCCAGTAAGTACTCCTACTGAGAAATTATAGTCCTCATCGGAAAACTCACTCTCCCATGTTTCTTCAAACTCCCATGTGTCGTTAATTTCTTCTTCGATGAGAGATCTTTCTTGCCTCTCAATAAGTGAACTTGCCTGGCCTCTGAGTATTGACCAGGCCATACGTACCAAACGCCCACATGTTGGCAAATCAATATTTTCTGAATTATTTATTCTCTCTGTAAATAAATCTAAGAATACGGATAAATCAACATCCCATGGGTCTAAATCACTATTTTGAAATAATTGAAAAACCAGTGCCACTGAACGATCGAATGGATCAATAAGAAATTGATGTTCTGCTTCTTCTACTCTCGATAATTCTACTAATCTATCGAGATAACGATTTGTTTCGAGATCTGTGTCACCTCCAAGCAATCGAGAAACTATATCATCCCTCATTGTAGAACCATCAAAAACAGACAATTAATTCCCTCACTCTACTTCTACTTCAGATGATTCAGACTCTTCTAAATCCTCGATAACATTCTCATCAGTGATAACTTTCTGAACGATGTTTGCCTCTCCTATATCTTCACTCCAGTCTTCGGTCCTTTCTCTTAATGCTTCTAAATTCTTATTCTCAAGAGTCGGAGATAAATCCTCGGATTCTTCCAATTCCTCTTCAATATCTACACCGGCTCTTTCGGCAAGTCCCCCAAGAGATTTTGGAGTTCCGAGTGGCTCGGGAACTCTGGGCATTTGGTTTGGATCGGGTAAGACTAATTCTGAACGTTCCTCATCCGACTGTTTTCTAGCAGCTTCTTCTTTTTCTATTTCTTCACTCATTTGTAATGCAGCCGCACGATCGAAATCTGTGATTCTACGGCTACAACCATCTCCTGCATGAGTAATCCCAATATGGTGATTCGCTAGATTTAAACTAACTTTTCTGAGAGTTACCATAATGAATTGAGCTCTTTGTGAGCGCGTTAAACAAAGGCTAGCAATTAATTCTGAATTAAACGGATCTAAATTCTGATCTACTTCGTCGAAATAATAGAATGGGCTAGGCTCATAATCTTGGATAGCAAATATCAATGCTAGAGCGGCCATAGACTTTTCTCCACCTGAAAGAAGATTTCTTCTAGTTTTACTATTCTTCCCAGGGGGAACACAATCCATCTCTAAACCACCATCGAAAGGATTCTTCTTATTTTCCAATCTTAAACTGCCAATCCCACCGGGTTGTAATCTCTCGTAGACTCTACTGAAATTTTTATTTACATGATCGAATACTAACAACAATCTCTTCTTCCTCTCAGATTCTAGTTTCTCTGCAATTCCAACAAGGTCATCTCGTCGCTGCCGTAGAATTTTTCCATCTTCTACAAGTCCTGCTATACGTTCAACTGCGATATCATATTGTTCTATTGCTAACATATTGACATCACCGAGATGACCGAGGCGCCTTTCAAGTCCCTGCACAACTTTTTGCGCCTCGGCCACAGTGGGTAATTGGATATCTGCTGATGGAAGTTCAATATTCTCAGCTGCTAATTCGGCAACAATCTCATTCACTGCAGCCCTTTTCTGATTTATCTGTATGTTCAAATCCTCAATTCGTGAATTAAAGGTTTGGCGTTTTTGAGATTGAGTCTCTAAGGATGCCCTTAAACTGGCTCGTTCCTCTACTATAGTATCTCTTCTTTGACTTAAAATCTGTTGTTCTTCATTAAATTGTGAAGCCTGACTCTTTAAGTCTACTAGTAAATCTCTAGATTTCTGAATTGAGGTTTCAAGTTTTGTGATTTCTATTTTTGCTTCTTCTATCGATTTTTCTTTGGAATTTATCTGCCTTTCTAGTTCGGATATTCTATCTGAAAGAATCTTTAATCTAGCATTAGTACTGATTATAGAAGATTCAGAATGTAACTTAATCCTCTCGGCTTCTGTCCTAGTTTTTTCTGCGTTACGAAGAATCTGAGAAAGATGGTCGGGAGTGTGATTTTGTAATGCCTCCGCAGCATTTGTTCTGGACTCCAAAGCTTCGAGATATTTTTTATTTACTTCGTCCGCATTAGATTTAGCTGAGTTGAATAAAGTATCAGAATCTGAAAGCTCTTTTCGCGCTGCTAATACTTTCTTTCCAATATCATCTACATCTTTCTGTGCTCTGGAAAAATCGGATTTCCATTCTCTTATTTTTACCGATTGATCGCTGTCGTCTAATCCATGAATTTGGTCTCTTAATTCTTGTTGATTAGTTCTCAATTCTCTTAATGCTGCTTCAACTGTAGAATAAATCAGATTTGCTTCTTCCAATGACCTCTCTAATTTTTCAGTACCTAACTGCCCATGATTCCCTCCACCAAAACTTGGTCTCGATGAACCTACAGGAGAGCCTCCGGTCATTGCCCCTGAACCTTCTATGACATCTCCTTTCAGAGTAACCATTCTTGCACCGCCCATATTCTTTCTAGCTATATCCATTGATTGAACAATCAAAGTATTCCTTGATGCGTATCTTACTGCAATATCAATCTCAGAATCATATTCTAACAAGTCATGAGCAAAACCCAAAACTCCTGAATTCTGAGAAACAATTAGAGTTCTACCCTGAGGTCTTGAAACGCTTAATTTGTTCAAAGGAAGGAAGGTGGCACGGCCTCCGCCATTGAGTCTTAGCCATTTTATACATTCTGCCGCAACCTCATCATTAGTTACAACTATACTCCTAAGGCCATTTCCTAATGCTATGGCTAATGCATCTTCATGAATTGATTCTTTAGGTGAACATAACTCACCCAAGGTCCCAAGAATTCCTTTGATTTCGCCACTTTGTCTCAACTTGGAAAGGGCGGCGATTGTTATTGCAGATCCCGGCCGGTTTGCTTTTGCTTCTTGGCGCGCTCTGGCCTTGGCCAATGCGACTTCGGCATCTCTAGCCTTAATCTCACACCTATCTCTGTCTTCTCTTAACTCAATTTCTTGCTTAGTTAATCTTTGCAACTCATTAGCTAAATGTGTTCGATCAATGGTCTCGCCACCATTCTGGATATCTTCGCCCAATAACTCTAAATCATCTCTAGTAAGAGTTGCCTGTTCATATTCTTCTTCTAGATCTGCTAATTTCTCAGAAGAAATCTGAGCGTTTTGTTCTGCCCTATCTGATTCTAACTTAGCATCAGAATAATCTTGATGAGTTTTTGTCACTAATTCTGTGGCTTGACCCAATGCACGATTCAAATCACGGCCAAGTCGATCACCCGATTGTATCGCTTCTCTGGCTTGAGTCTCATCGATTGCTGCTTTTTCTAAATCTTCTTCGGATTTAGATAAATTTATTTCGGCACTCTCGAGTTCTTGAAGCGCACTATCGTGAGCATCTTTAACTCCAAGATGATCTTCCCTTATTATCTCAATATCTTGAGTGGTTGATTCGATAATTTTAGATTGGTCGCCGATTCTATCAGTGTTGGTTTCGACATCAATTTCGTGCTTACGAATCGTTTCAAGTAATTCTTTAGCATCACCACTCATTATATCATCCAAATCATCTCCAATTTGGACAAGTTCCTCGTCATATTTCCCTAATTCAATATTTCCATCTCTTATTTGCCCCGTCAAATCATTAACTTGACGGCTATAATTAGAACGCTCCTCACCGAGTAAACGGACTTCATCTATTCTGTTCCTATGCCTTGACTGGTGTAAAATAATTTTATTAGCATCTAATTCTTCTTTGATATCTTTGAACTTCAAAGCTTGCTGTCTTTCTTTTTCAAGGCCTTTGAGGCGTTTTTTCTGTTCGTCTTCAAAAAGATCGATAGTTTCTATATTATTTTCAACAACTTTTCTCTGATTATTGGCACGACGAATCTCATCATCATATGCAGTAACTCCTGCAACTTCTTCTAAAACGCCTCTCCTTTTATGCGGCGTCATAGTAGCTAGGGTAGTTACATCACCTTGCAAAACAATATTGTATCCGTCACCATGTAAACCTGCTTCTGCCAGAACTCTTCTCATTTCTGTAGCAGTAGAAGGATTGCCGTTAATGTAATATGAAGAAATAGTGTCATTCTTTCGATTCAATCGAACTGAACGTGTAAATGAGACTTCTTCAGTTTCGATTCTTAATCTGCGGCGACCATCGACTTCAGGTTCATTTTTGAAAACAAGTGTAGCTGACATATTTCTAGCTGCTTTACCTCTACCGCCACCATTGTAGATTAACTCAGAGACATTCGAAGCTCTTAATGACCTAGTGGATTTAGGGCCAAGAACAAATTGTATTGCATCACCGCAATTAGATTTACCTGAACCATTGGGGCCGGTGATTGCGGTGAATCCTTCTTCGAAAGGAATCACTATTTCTCCACCGAAAGATTTGAAATTTTCAAGTTCAATTCTTACTAGATGCATCCCATCACCGTGTAATATCAGCAATTTATCGCCGACATCATTAATCGGCTGCTGCATTTTACTCTATGAACCTTGAGGAGGACTGGGGCGCTATACCACGAAAAAACAACCTATTTTTCAAAGCCAAAAATGATTTCCAATAAGCGAAGATTCATTGACAACTAGGTCATGGAAGTAACATGAGCAACCAAGCGCATGAGGAATTAATGCCGACTGTCGACATAGCAGTAATAGGTTCGGGTATTGCAGGATTATTTTTGGCAAATCGTTGTGCAGAAAATGGCTTGAGAGTTGCTTTGATTACAAAAAAAAGTATATCCACATCAAATACAAATTGGGCCCAAGGAGGAATCGCAGGAGTTCTAGATTCGAATGATAGAGATGCTATAGAGGCGCATGTACAAGACACATTATCATCGGGTGCAGGTTTGTGCGATGAAAAAGTAGTCAGATCAGTGGTCTTAGAAGCCTCAGATAGGATTAGAGATCTAGAAAATCATGGAGTTCGTTTCGATAAAAATCAGAAAGGAGAATATGATACAGTGAGAGA
The DNA here is from genome assembly GCA_902593945.1 of uncultured Candidatus Poseidoniales archaeon. Taxonomy (GTDB): domain Archaea; phylum Thermoplasmatota; class Poseidoniia; order Poseidoniales; family Thalassarchaeaceae; genus MGIIb-O2. Next base: position 76,402 of record CACJKA010000001.1, read on the forward strand.
AGGCGGGCATTCGAATCGAAGAATCTTGCATTCGAAAGATGCAACAGGAGCAGAAATCGAGAGGGCTTTGACAAAATCCACATCAGGTGAAATTGATGAGGATTTTAAGATATATGAGAATTGGATGGCTGTAGATTTAATCCAGAGAGAATACGGCAATCCGAAAAAGGGGGTGATTGGATTGTGGTGTTTATCACCTTCTGGTAAAGTTCACACCATGCCTGCAAAAGCAATAATTCTAGCAACAGGAGGAGTGGGGTTTCTACATTCTTCAACTACCAATCCATCAATTGCAACTGGCGATGGAGTAGCAATGGCATTCCGCTCTGGCGCAGATATTGAAGATATTGAATTCATCCAGTTCCATCCGACTTCGCTAGCAAGTGATGGAGAAAAACCGTTCTTGATTACTGAAGCAATGAGAGGGAAAGGAGCGGTCCTAATGATGAATGATGATTACCAAAAATGGAAAACATCAAAGAATAAATCTCCCGAAGAATTTTCATTTATGTGGAAATATTGTGATGAGGGTTCCTTAGGGACAAGAGATGTTGTAGCTAGAGCAATAGATTCAGAACTTAAGAAAACAGGAGATAAGAATGCTCTACTAATTACTGAGCATCTAAACAGAAATGAATTGTTAGAAGAGTTTCCCAATATAGATAAGAAATTATCATCTCATGGCATAAAACTGGGAATTGACCCGATACCGGTAATTCCTGCCGCACATTATATGGTTGGCGGAGTCGATGTGGATTATTCAGGTAGAGTGAAATTAGACGGAGGAGTGATGCCCGGCTTGTATGCCATTGGAGAGGTTGCTAGAACAGGTTTGCATGGTGCGAATCGTCTCGCATCAAATAGTCTGCTTGAGGCAGTGGTTTATTCAGAAAGAGCCGCCAGAGACTTAATTGATTTGGCTTCAAAAGATGATTTGCAAAAATTGCCAAATAATTTGCCATTTTGGCGTGCTGATGAATTGCAAGTATTAGTCGAACATGCTCCACTCCGTGCAGATTTACATGCCTTAAGAACGACTATGACGATGGACGTAGGGATAGTAAAGAATAATCATAGATTGAAGAGAGCAAAGAGAAGAATAGCACATTTGGAAGGAGAAGTAAAGAGGATTTGGGAATCTTGTAAACCGACTCAAGATTTGGTTGAGTTGAGAAATCTCATAGAAGTTGCAAAACTCGTAGTTGAAAGATCAATAAATAGAAAGCAAAATGTAGGACTTCACTATAACCAAGATTTGGAAAATTAATCAAAACTTGATGATTTTTCTATACCTTTTACCAAACCATGCAAGATAGCATTGCAAGGAGTTGGAATTCCTTCTGCCTCCCCCCGCATAACTACCGCTCCACATAAAGAATCAATCTCCGTTTTCCTACCCGCCATGATATCTTGAAGCATTGAACATCGATTATCGGGAGATATTGAAACAACTTCTCTTAGATAACTTTCCAATTCAATATCTCCTAAATCAACTCCACTGGCACGAGCAACAATTGCTGCTTCCCTCATAGCTTGAATCGCCTGTTGCCAGAGTGATTTTACCTCCAAAAGTGCACCATTCCTCACACCTGCAATAGAACAAACAGGATTAATTGCAACATTAATTAGTAATTTTTTCCACAATATCTGTCTAATGTTATCCGATTTGGAAGCATTTAATTCCGCTTCATTCAGAATCTGTAAAATAGAATCTGTATATATTTCACCCCTCTTATCTAATGGTCCAAGGATAATCTCTCCTCTACCAACCCAATTCACTTCACCTTCACCATTACGCCAAGCCGCATGTGTAATTGAACCAACAATTACTCTATCGCTACCAACTTTATGAGCTAATAATTCTGCATTACCAAGACCATTCTGGATAGTTAAAACACAACCATTTTCACTGATTAATTCTGATGCTAGTTCTGATAAAGTGTGATTATCAACTGTTTTACCGCAAACTATTGCGATATCACAAGTATTTCGAATCTGCCCTGGAATAGGTCCTGAATTGCTATCCACTAGCAAGTATCTTTCACTAGGGACTACCTCGATACTACCCTCAGGAGTGTGTAATACCAATCCTAAATCTGAGAGATTCGTCGAAGTTTTACCCCTAGAAATACAGACAATATCGGCAGCGGTGTCGGCTAATGCTCCAAGAATAATGCCCCCAATTGAGCCAACGCCAATAATGGCTATTCTCAATTTAAGCAACCTCCAATAGGACATTTAGAAACAAAATTTAATACTAAACCATTAGATTCTTGAGAAATCCAAAATACTCTCCAAGTTTCATTACTTTCATCGTTAAGAGAAATACTGATATTTGCACTGCCATTGGCAGGAATTTGATTTGGAATTGAGAGATTCAAGGAATTATCGCTCTGTAAATTAGTAGATATATCAACAGTCAGAGATAGATTTTCTGATTCTTTTGAATGAATAGTAAAATCCGAGAACGGTAAACTAGAATCATTAAGGGCAGAACCATCGATAGATACCCCTAACCCTTGGTTTAACATTACAGCCTTAGATGCTCCATCCGCACAATTCACTAACCACCCCTCTCCTGAAACTAAGATGTTTTTATCGCTAAAGTTTCCATCGAAAATTAATGGAGAGCCGTGGATCAATGATAAGTTATCTTCGGAATCCAAGTCAATTTTAGGGAATTCGGCATTAAATGGACATATCGGTGAAATCTTGTTCTCAGAGTAAAGTACTCCGTCGAACATCATGTTCAGACTAATTCCATAACTTGAATTTGAGAATATATTAGTAAATGAGTTATTGATAGGTAAATACCAATTAACGGTATTGCCATTATCCTGTTGGAAAACTAATTCCGGAGCCATTCTATAACCCAAAATTCCATTTTCTCCCATTGCCAAAGATTCCCACCCTCCTCTTTCAGCAATTAAACAAATTTCATTTGGGCCTTCTTCAGACAAATGGCCTGAATTTTCTAAAGACCAAAAGGGATTCACTTTTACAGATAAATTTCCAGTTTGGTTACCTGCGACCTCTACTGTATTGCATATCTTATTTTTACTAGAAATATTTTCTCTCTCCCACGTTGGGCTAGGAGAGGTGATGTCGCTATAACTAATTGAAAGAATATGTTGTAATAATTCCCCCTCAGATTCTATAATAAATCGCAACTGAACCGGAGTTTTTCTTTCAGGGAAAGTATCTTGAATTGAAAACTTAAAAACACCCTCATTATTCTGATTAATATCTTCAAAGGTACAAATCATTTCATCATTGAAACACTCAGAATTAATTATCCATCTATCTGTTTCTCCATCAATTAGAAGCTTAATCTTACCAGAAATTGACATTATCCCTGACGCCTTTAGTTCAAATGAATGGTTCATGCCCTCCCAAGATTCACTTGAAAATTCATTTTCCCATTCAGAAATATCCAAACCTCCATCCCAATCATTAATATTTTCTACAGGAATTAATCCGGGAAATCCTAGTAAGATTATTACAATTGATATAGTAACCAAAAAATTTCTAGATTTATTGTCTAATTCTGAGGCTTCATCTACAATTAAAGCAACTGGGATATGCTCGCCACTAAACCTTCTCCATGATGCTAGTGAAGCTAAAATTAGCCAAGGCCAAAATGTTGTTGAAAGAAATACTAAACACATAAAAGTGAGAGTCAATAAGAAAATCGAGGTTGCATTTGAACTTTTATCGAGATTCTTAGATCCGACAATTGAATGTAAGATTCTGTCTCCAGGAAATCCAGGAATCGGCAAAATCAGAATCCATCCGATTATTGATAGACCAAAACCTGCCAAAGCAATAGGATGAAGCCATTGAAGTTTGATTTGAACATCATCACCTATGAATATTCCAGATAATAAATCGACAAAGAAGTTAGCTTGCAATAGCAGTGGATCGGATATAGAATCAGGAGGATTTGCAGAAGTCATAAACAATCCAATTAAAGAGAATATTGAACCGAAAAGAAGAAGCACAACTATTGAAGATAGTTCTATAATACCTAAAGAACGTCTATTGGGATAAGTAATAGTATCTACTCTTTTCTGACCGAAAACGCCGACAATACCAAATGGCCAAAAAGGAGAAATCAAAGGGAAGGCTATGGGTACAAGATTTCCTACATCGACTCTGAATAGAGAAGCAATATACTTCCTAATTAAGTGAGCAGAAAACATTGTTAAGAAAATTGGGAGGCTGAAGAATGTCAGTGATTCTAAGAATAATTCATAATTGAAAATTGATGCATGATTTTCAAATTGCGATATCCAGTAACATCCAGCAAGTGTTGTAAAAATGAACATTGTTAACCAAATTAATGATTGTTGCCAAGGAGGAACATTTACTGGATCTACAGGGTACCTAATTATTGAGAGGATTGGAGGATTTCCTTCATCCAACAATCCTATCAAACTTAGTGGTTTAAGGTGCACATTTAACTCTTCAAGAACAGTACTAACATCGGATTCATCACGAGAATTTATTTCCCAAGATATTTCACTTAATCCTGATTGATTACCTATTATGAAATAACGACTACAAATTTCTTCCAGAAGCTCTCTTTGCCCCCAAGTCTCAGCATCAATAAGTATTGATTCAACTTTTGACATAGTCACACCTCCATCTCAATATACACTGAACATAGAGCATCCCCTATCAAACCGTGTGTAAGACAATGAAGAAAATAAGAATAACAAAATCATTTATTCTTGAATCTCTTAAGACGGAAAGTTTCCTCCCTTTCCATTTCTTCAAGTCTAAGCTGAATAAATGACTGAGCCTCTTTCATTTCAGGTATTACAACGAATTCGAGCGCGTTCACCCTTCTCTTAGTAGCTTCAATTTCTTCTAGTAGTTTCTTCAATGTAGCTTCCATTTCGGCTGCCTTGACGATTTTGGCAATTAAGACAGAATATGAATCTGCAGACTCATCAATGTAAGGAGAACCTCCAATAATACCTGTTGGCCTAGTTTCAACAGTAGTTGTAAGATTGGTGCCATCCACTTTAGGTACAACTACTCCCATTATGTTTCTTCTTGAAACTGTTACTTCAGGCCCAGATGTTGCTGCTATTGCTGCACTCTTAACCGCTAAACCACCTTCTATTGAAGATGCTAATGCAATAGATTTCAAAGCATCTCGATATGTACCAACAAGTTCCTCCCTAGCTGCTATCATTTCAGCGAGTAATGTACGGAACTCAAAAAATAATCCATCTCTTTTCATCTTAAGTAGATTGTATCCACTAGAAGTCTGCTTGATTCTACGTTTCAAATTGATTAATTCAGAACGAGTTGGTTTGATGTCTAATGCCATCTATTTCTCCTCCTTAATTTACTATAATTATTCTTTCTTTTCTGTAGGATGATATTTATCAATCCATTTCTGATCAAGACGTACCAGATATTTAGTATCAATATTAGAAAGAAGTTCCCAAGCATAATCTAAAGTCCCTTCACCTATAGATCGGTCTTCATCTCGACTTTGTCGTAAGAATTGGTTTTCAAAAATATCTGCAAACTTAAGTAATTGTAAGTCCCTCTCATTCAAAGCATCTTCTCCAACAATTGCAACTAACCCTCTCAACTCTCGACCTTGAGCATAAGCAGCATACAATTGATCGGATACAGATTTGTGGTCTTCACGGGTCTTTCCATCACCTATTCCAGCGTTCATTAATCTGGATAGAGACGGCAGAACATTAATTGGAGGATAAATTCCTTTCTGGTGAAGTTCACGGGAAATAACAATCTGACCTTCAGTAATATATCCAGATAGATCAGGTATTGGATGAGTAATATCGTCACCAGGCATAGTTAGAATTGGGAACTGGGTGATTGACCCTTTCTTACCCTTAACTAATCCTGCACGCTCATACAACATAGCCAAATCAGTGTACATATAACCAGGATAACCTCTACGTCCAGGAACCTCTTCACGAGCTGCTCCAATTTGACGTAGCGATTCACAATAGTTTGTCATATCTGTGTATATAACAAGTACGTGATAATCGTGTTCGAAAGCAAGATATTCTGCTGCAGTCAAAGCCAATCTAGGAGTAATTAATCTTTCAACAGCGGGGTCATCAGCAAGATTAACGAAAAGGCAGGCATTCTCAAGAGCACCTGTTCTTTCTAAATCATGCACGAAGAAATTATATTCTTCAGCAGTGATACCCATTGCACAGAAAACTACCACGAAATCGTCGTCACTACCAACTAACTTTGCTTGTCGAGCTATTTGCAAAGCAATATCATTGTGAGGTAAACCCGATGCGCTGAAAATTGGTAATTTTTGCCCTCTAACCAAAGAGGTACAAGCATCAATTGCAGAGATTCCTGTCTGAATAAAGGAAGATGGGCTCTGTCTCGAATATGGATTAATTGCGGCACCAATAATATCTGCCATTTCATCGGCAACAATAGCAGGTCCGCCATCTCTTGGACGCCCCGCACCATCAAGAATTCTACCTATCATATCAGTACTTACTGGTAACTTGAAAACATCTCCAAGGAACTTAATTCCTGTTTGCTTATCAATAGATGCAGTGCCTTCGAAAACTTGTACAATGACTTGATCATCAGATGTATCAAGAACTTGTCCATTCTTTAATGTTCCATCTGTAAGCCTTAATTCTACAATTTCTCCAAAAGCCACTGGTTCGGTCTTATTTAGGAACACAAGAGGTCCCTTTACGTCTGTAATTGTTCTATATTCTTTTCCAGTCATTTATATCACCTCTAATTAGCCTCCATAGTATCAGCAATTTGTTTATTCATTGCCTCTAACATCTCATCAATCTTATCTTCATAACCTGATTCGAACCTTCCTCTCATTAGGTCTGTACGAGCAGGGATATTGACTACATCCTCTAATGCAGCACCTCCTGCGATAGCTTTCTTTGATTCTTCTTGGAAAGAGAGGATTGCTTTAGCCATGTTATATTGTAACTTTAGATCACTGTATGTATCTACATCATGGAAAGCATTTTGCTGCAAGAAAAACTCTCTAATCATACGAGCCACTTCAAGAGTAAGTTGTTGATCAACAGGTAATGCATCTGAACCTACTAACTGAACAATCTCTTGTAGTTCTGCTTCAACCTGTAGAAGAGCACTTATTTCAGTTCTAATTTCTGGGAAATCACTCTTTATGTTGTCTCTGTACCATTGATCCAATGATGGAGGATACAACGAGTAAGAGTTCAACCAATTAATAGCAGGGAAATGCCTTTGACGAGCAAGCCCAGCATCTAGACCCCAGAATACCTTAACGATACGTAAAGTACCTTGGCTGACTGGTTCTGAAATATCTCCACCAGGAGGTGAAACAGCACCGATAACAGATACTGAACCGTCTCCGCCTGCTAAAGTCTCAACACGTCCAGCCCTTTCGTAGAATTCGGCTAGACGACTTGATAGATATGCAGGATATCCTTCTTCACCAGGCATTTCTTCAAGTCGGGAAGAAATCTCTCTCATTGCTTCAGCCCAGCGACTTGTTGAATCGGCCATTAGAGCTACATCATAACCCATATCTCTGAAATATTCAGCGATTGTGATTCCAGTATATACTGAAGCTTCTCTAGCTGCAACTGGCATATTGGACGTGTTAGCAATCATAGTAGTTCTATTCATCAATGCTTCACCTGTCTTGGGGTCCATTAGGTGAGGGAATTCATCGAGAACCTCGGTCATCTCATTTCCTCGTTCTCCACAACCAATGTAAACAACAATATCCGCATCAGACCATTTAGCAAGTTGTTGCTGAGTAACAGTCTTTCCTGAACCAAATGGACCAGGGATTCCCGCAGTACCACCCTTAGCCAATGGGAAAAGGAAATCTAAGATTCTCTGTCCAGTTTGTAACGGAACCTCAGGAGCGTGCTTCTTAGTGAATGGGCGCGGAGTTCTAACAGGCCACTTTTGCATCATTTGAATTTCGGTTCCATCTTCTAGAGTACAAACAGTCTGAGTTACATTAAAGTCTCCTGATTTAATATCCTTGATTTTTCCGGAAACTCCCGGAGGAACCATGACTTTGTGTTCGATTGTTTTTGTTTCCTGAACGGTCCCTAAGATGTCACCTGAAGAAACTGAATCTCCTTTCTTAGAAGTGGCATTGAAGTCCCATATCTTTTCTAAATCAAGACCATCGGCATCAACACCTCTTTTGATGAACACTCCCATTGTCTTCTCCAGTTCTGGGAGAGGTCTTTGGATTCCATCATAAATCTTGGTCAGTAAACCAGGCCCCAGTTGAACAGATAGAGTTTGTCCGGTTCTAACAACCGGTTCTCCTGGTCGGACACCCGAGGTCTCCTCATATACCTGAATAACAGACTGATCACCGTGTAATTCAATGACTTCTCCCATCAAACCTTCATTACCTACGCGCACAACTTCATACATTCTTGGAGATATTCCTACTGCAGTTACAACTGGCCCAGAAATACGATAAATTACTCCATTTTCTTTACTCATTTCATTTCACTTCCTTTATTTTTTTCTAGGATTATTTCCATAAGTCGACTCCTAGTGCCGATTTAATAGACTCACGGAGGGTATTATCCTCTTCAGTCCCTATACCCAATACTGTGGGCGTGATACTCTCAGATAGTTGAACACGCAACCTTTCTGGGAGAAGTAATAAATCAGAATTATCTATTACGACAACTCCTATTTCTTTTTCATTAAGTAATGACTTCATTACTGATGTCATTTCATCCAGATCTTTTGGATTATATAATCTCAAAACACCTGCAAGTTGGAATCCAAGAGTGAAATCTAATGAACCTACAACCGCAATTTCCATATCTTCACCTCAAAAATCCATGTGCGCTTCTAATACCTCAGCTGTAAGGCCAATCGTCTTCCCACGCACAAGAAGACGAAGATTTTGGATTTCGAGCACTTTACGCTCGATGTAATAAATTACGGGGAAAGCAGAAACAGGATTTAGATAGGCGAAACGACGCAAAATAGCGTGTCTCTTGTGAGTCAATAGAGTAGCGATAGGGTCTAGAGAACCTATTGCTTCTGATTGTTCGATTGCCTCATCAAAACCTGTATCGTCAAATGCATTGCTTCGCCTTAAAGCATCGACAATAGCTTCACTAGATGTAGCTTGTGATACTTGAGACATTACTGATTGAGGAATTCTTCCACCGGAAATAACCATCTGTAAACGTTTGTCTGGAGAAATATTCTGACGAAGTTCACGGAATTGATTAATGATATTACGGTGGTCGATTTCAGTTCTAATGTATTTCATTAAATGGAGATTAGAATCTCTACCTTTTGAAACTTTGAGCGCATTACTGTAATACTGACGATCTAATGCGTCTTCCATCTCTTCAAGGCTTGATTCAGTCCCATCTAACTTTGCTAATTCTTTACCCCAAGGAGTTCCTGCCATAGCATTGGCTGCTTCTGAAACAGTTTCTGTAGTTCTAACGATATCAAGCCAGAGTGCATTCATAGGATTCTCAGATGGCAATATCTGAGATTCTATTAACTCATCAGAGCATCCTCCGTTTACTGCCCTCAATACTGTCTTAGCCTTCTCATAAGCAAAGCGTTCAACATAAATTGAGACTATTGACTTTAGAGGGCCTTGACAGAATTTCATTACTTCCGACAAATCGTTGTCAAGATTGTGGAATAGGGCCGCTTCAACAGCGTCAGCACCACTCATCCTAGCGGAATAAATATCCATCTCATTGCGATAACCTAATTCGCCAATACTAGCTCCAATTGATTCGGGACCGGTTTGTAGTAACTGTCTCATTCTAGTAGGGTCAATTAATGATGCCTTACGTGCTTTAGCGCGTGCTGAAGCATTGTAGACATTTGAACGACCACTAACTATACCAGACATTTAAATCACCTTTTAATTTCCAAATAGAGTCTTATTTACTGCTCCAAGATTTGCCTTCCAAGCCTCATCTAAGCGGCTATCAAAGCGATAATCGAGAACTATAGAGCCATCTTTTGATTCGAGAACAAATCCCCCAAGCCCTTCTACATCATCTCCGAGAGTAAAACTCCCTTTTCCTAACACTTTACGGTCAGTAGATACCGGACGAAGAATCATCCCCTCACCCGATTTATTTGCTTCCTCTAAAAGACCAGCAAGGATATCGGAACGACCTTCAAGATCGGGCGATGCCACTGCTGAGCGTATAGACTCCCAAGTTTCATCTAGCTCTTCGCGCCTAGCTATCAAGAGATGCTTTTGGTTAGCCTGTTTAGCTGATGCAACTACTTCCACTGACAATTGTGCGCTTTCTCGCTCAGCACGCGCTTTCATATCTGATGAAAATGATTCGGCATCTACTTTAGCCTCATCTTCAATCTGTTTAGCTTGTTGCTTAGCGGCTGCGATAATCGATTTAGCCTCTGCTTTAGCTTGGGCGGCGATTTCGTTTGCTAATGCATCCAATGTCATTTATTATACCTCATTTAATTTCATTATAGGAAACTTACAGTATTCCGCTTAAAGCAGGAATATTGAAAGGAATCCGAAAAGAACGATAGTCTCAGGTAGAGCAGTAAAAATCAGTCCGTTTACGAACTTACTGCTGTCTTCAGCAATCATACCAACAGCTGCTGCACCGATTGGCCCCTGGCTTAATCCAGTTCCAATTCCAGCTAGACCTAGGGCAATTCCTGCACCTAGGTTCTTGTATGCAGTCACTGTAGATGCATTGTCTTCCGCTTGAACGCTGCTAGCAATCATCACAATTGATGATAGTGTTAGCAACATACTCATTCCTCTCATTTTATTTCTGTTATTCATTTTTTTTTCCTCCATTTTTTCTAAGCATATGCTTGGAACGTGATATCACTCGACCTCCACGAAGTGCGAGCGGAAACCGAAAGGCTGGAAAGCCTCTCCGCTAGAATCATAATATTGCCTCATCCATTCTACGAAATGAAGCCTTGCTGCATGTATGTTGGGGCTAAATACTCCTAAAACCCAAGCGAAAATCTGTACGGATAACCAACCAATAAAGAAGATTGGGATTAGATACAACTCTGCTTCCCACATTGGTTCCCAGAGTTTATTACCAGTTTCTGCAATCTTAACTCCAACAATACCTACTGCAAAGAGACGAACATACGAAATTACTGACGGCATCATACCAATTGCCTCAATAGGTGCTAGAATCAAACTTACTGCAATTGGAATGCCATGATAATTATAGAGAGTCCAAATTAGCATGACTACAGCGGAAAGAGCTATCGCTGCACCCGGTTGTAGTAGATACTCGGCATCTTCGGGACCTAGGAAACCGTATGTAAACATGAAGCCTCCAACAAGTAATACAATCCATGCACCATGTTCGAAGAATGCTGCAGCTAACCCTACATGTCCATGATCGGTTCCATAAAACAACACATCCCGGAAACCAATTAATTTACCAAATATAATATGGAAGAATCCGACATAGATTGTCAAAACAATGAGGTCTTCTAGGTGAGTCCCTACTCTGTGGAATGGGAACGCCAGGTTAATACCGTAGCCTAATTCAACAAAAGGCCCATAGCCATGATCGAGATCAAATGGATAGAGGTTAGCAAGGAAGGCCACAGGAGATAGGTTCTCACTATACATGTAATGTCCGCTTGAGTCCTTCATGTAACTACCATCAGCATAGGTTAGCTTTTCGTAAAGGAAAATTTCCCATCCAGCAAACTCTGCATAAATATAACCGAAAATGAGAGTTCCTAGTCCTATGTAAATCAAGAACTTACCACCAAGATGCATCATTTCATTAGAGCGTGCCTTGCTGAATACAAAGGCACCAAGAGAAATGGTTACTAACCCGTATGCCATATCTCCAAGCATCATTCCAAAGAATATTGGATACGTCACGAACATAAACAGAGTGGGGTCAATTCTACCGTAAGCAGGCCTACCAACTGCATTAGTTAGTAATTCCATGGGCTTACTTAGAGTCCTACTTTGATATGAAATAGGAGGCATTTCTTGGTGATGGTGGTGGTCCGAGTGTCCATGGCCGCCACCACCTGCCTCAATCTTGAAAGGTGTAACTTCTGAATACAAGCAGGATTCTTTCAATGCTAATTGAACTTCTTCTGAACGTGAAAGTTCAATCCACCCATCTACAAAGAATGCGTGTTCGGAGACTGCTATTTTCACGGGTGCTGTAAGAATGTCGTGTTCTCTTTCCAATAACTCCAACCCACAAGCTAAAGATGCACCGAACTCATTGCTCCATGAATCAATGTCATTAGAAATTGAGGATTTCTCTTCGGATAATTCGCTTATCTGAAGCATTACATCAAGCATTAACTCATTAGGGTTACCTGTAATTTCTTCAGGGACATTAATCGCTTGGAAACCCGCATGATTTAATAGAGATTGAGCCGCATTTGATTGTTCTGATTTAACAAAAAGTGCAATAACCGTGCTCCCATTAATGGTATCTTTGAAAAATAATCCCTCACCATTACAATCATCTTCTAATCCAAGCTCAATGTCGGAAGAGCTACCAGAAATAGTGCCAACAAATGCTTTGAGAGTAGAATAACCAGTTAGTAGTTCAACATCCAAGTTTAATGATGAAAGTAACTCTAAGACAGACCTCTCTTCTTCTAGAGAAGAAAGACGGTTTTCAACAGAATCTAAACGAGTACTTTTTTCTAAAAGATTGTCTACAGCTTCAGATAAAGTCCCATCTAATTCTAAACGAACTTTATCTGCCTGAACGGGATCCTTTGGTCCATCGAAATCGACAATAGATGCTGCTGAACGTAATTTTGTGAGACGCATCCCCACCGTTTCAGATTCTTCTTTGGGTGTTCCCAATTTAAAACCATCATCAGAGCCATCATATTCAATAATGTGTAAGGCATTTAGAGTTGCTAAAGCATCTATTAAATCATCAATTTTGTCTTTAGTCCCTGCAGCGAGTAAACGACCCATGCGCTGCGTTTTAACTTGAGACATTCCTTGACCACCTCGATAAATTATTTTCTAAAAGAGTCGATAACTAATTTTGCCGCTTTATCTCGATTCTTTTTACCTGAATCATGGACATTTTTCTGTGCGGTTTGACCGTCATTAGAAACAACCTCCGCTTCTGTACCTGCAGAAGCTTTAGCTTCAGAAATCAGATTTTGTGCTTCGAACTCAGATGTTGACTTTCCAGAGATCAAAATCTCAGATGCGTTTTGTCTTGCCTGAGAAACTATCTGCGAAGCCTCTTTCTTAGCATCTGACAGCGTCGCAGTTGCCGCTATTTCAGCATCTTTAATTGCACGTAGAACATCTTCTCTAGCCATGGATAGCACCTGTATGCTATACTCGACCGAAAATTAGTATATGATAATAACCGATGTGCGCCCTAAACTGTATCAAGCAATATTCATGATACCATCATCAGCACCTACCAAATACCTGTATCTTTTGCGGTAGTTCATGGATACCGAGACAATCGGTGAAGATGATTGGAATGAACTCCAAAAAAATCTTGAAGCAACAATACCGGTTTATGATAAAATTAATCGTTTTGCAACTCTAGGACAGGTATCAAAATGGAGAAGAAAAGTCAGAGAAAGATTACCTGAGGAAGGGCTTATCTTAGAGGTAGGTTGTGGCCCAGGGAGTTTTGCAGAAGAATTAGAAGGTAGAGAACTCATTTGTCTAGATCCTATATCGGAAATGCTCCGTGTAGCTGAACCTAGAGTAAATAAAATGAGAGTAGAGAGAGGATATTCTGCAGCCAAATTTGTCAAGGGGAGGGCTGAATCACTACCTTTTGAAGAGAATAAATTTGATTCCGTATGTACCTTGTTTTCATTTAGAGATTGGTATGACAAGAAAGCAGGTCTAAGTGAAGTATTAAGAGTATTAAAACCAGGTTCATCAATAGTAATTGTTGATCCTGCAAAGATAAATAGATTTCATGGATACTTAGGGTGGCTATGGATGAGGATATGGGTTGGAAGCTATGCAAAAATAATTTGCAAACAGGACGAACATCCTTGGAAATGGTTAACTAAAACCTATGTACATTTTGGAACAACAAAAGATTATGTGAAAATGCTTGAAGAAGTAGGTTTTGAAAAATCAAGGGCAAAAGTAATTTTCCCGGGAATGGCCACTATCTGGCAAGCCGAAAAACCTCTAGAATGAATCTAGAATATTACGAATACATTTCTACAAGTGATAAATCTCCAAACCATGAACTTAGTTAATCTATTGAACATAGTATTTATCATCCAATCAGGCAACCTTAGAACAAAACTTCCAAGGAAAAATGCTCTTTTCGAATTACGCATAACCTTACCCATCTGCTTATTCCAACGTTTTTCATATTCTGAAAGAGAGGTACCATCTTTCAGATGCTCTGAAATTACCTGTCCTGCAATTCTTCCACCGATCATGGCAATAGTAATTCCTGCACCATTAGAAGGTAGGACCATACCGGCTGAATCACCAACTAAAACATAATTACCTTTGACGAAGGTTTTGATTGTACCGGACATTGGAAGGGAACCGGCTCCTGAAAATGTAATATCGCCGCCATAGCGACTTATGAAATCATTAGATAATTCATTTATATTCTTATTTTTAGAAAATTTATTTTGGATACCTACGCCGATATTTGCACCACTCTTTTTCGGAAACATCCAAGCATATCCTCCTGGAGCCATTGAACCGAAATGTAATTCTACAGCATCGCCAAAGTCACCATCCATAAGGACAAATTTGACTGGTATCTTAAGGCTAGACTCATTCCAAAACGTCCTTCTTAAAGGGTCATTGTGGCCCCCTGCACCGACTATTATCTTAGCATTTAATTCTTTACCGCCCCTTAATTTAATGGTATTTCCTTCAATAGAATCCACTCGAGAATTTACTAGATATTTTGCACCTCTTGATTTGGCTAAATCAACTAAAGCTTCATCATGAGCTACACGATTTAACATATAACCTTCAAAATTATAACGAAGAGGTTTTCCAGAAGGAGGGACTAAGTGCATTTCAGATGTTTTTAGAGAAATTGCATGTTCAGGCGTTCTCAATAAATCATCAATATCAGGTACTTTTGGGCATAAGCGCTGCATTTCTTCATTAGTTGGTACTAACTCACCACATTGTAAAGGAGAGCCTATTGGATCTCGACCATCTATAACTAGAACATCGACACCTCCTTCGGCTAGATATCTAGCAGTAGTAGATCCTGCTGGACCTCCTCCGATAACAATAACATCCCAACTTATTTTGTCACTCATATGTTCACCTTAGAGTGCCTCATAGAAATTATTTTTTCCTGGAACGAGATCTTTTCGCTACTTCTGCCATTAGTTTACTTGCATCACTTTCTGGTAACGATTCGAGTTTTCTCAGAGCCCTGTTCACATGGTTTTCAATTAATTGTTCTGAATATTCAAAAGAACCAGCTGAAGAAAGTAATGATACTAATTCATTCCATCTGTCATCAGAGAAATTTTGTAGAATATCTGCTAACTGCTCTCTTTCAATACCGTGTAGCATCGTTAAAGCATGAATTATTGGAAGTGTCATTTTACCTTCGTGAACATCGCTACCACGGGGTTTCCCCATTTTCTCATCACCTGTCAAATCGAGTAAATCATCTACCAATTGGAATGCTCGACCAACTTCCCAACCAAATTCTTCTAAAGAATTTATTACTTCATCAGAAGCACCGGCGATAATAGCCGCACAAGAGCAGGCTGTAGCAAAGGGACCGGCGGTTTTTCCATCAATTATTGAATAATAATCTTCAGGAGTTGTTGCCAGATTTCCTATATGCTCGTGTTGAAGTAATTCACCCGATGCGATATTGGCACAAGTATCTGCCATTCTCTCGACAATGCGAGCATCATATTTCCCCCCCAAGCCAAATCCTAGAACAAACAGATAATCGCCACCAATTATTCCATGAGCTAATCCGTGCGATGCGTGTAGCGTAGGTTTCCCTCTCCGAGTTTTGGATGAATCGTATATGTCATCATGAACAAGAGTAGCTGTATGTATAATCTCTGCAGATAATGCCAAATCCATGACTTCAGATATTTCTTCACCTCCTGCTGCTTCAAAGGCCAACAGTGCAAGTACTGGACGATATCTTTTACCTCCAGCTAATAGAACTTCACGCGCTAAACCCATAGCAGGGGCTTGAGAACTTGTCATCTTTTCTTGTACGAAATCTTCTAAGGCTTCATCAACTATATCTCTCATTTTAGTCAACTGACGATGAGTTGATCTTAGAGATACCATGTTACTTCGATACAGGATGGGAGGGGTCGCCTATATCAATAAGTGTCTAGCCGGTTAGTTTGAGCACGTGACGTGCTCCCTCCCTAGAGGTGGACGCGATTATGGCAAGAATACAATTCGGAACTCTATCAATTCCATCATGCCCCGTAGACAAATATATCGAGAAAATCTTTGATTCGGGAGGATCACCTGAACATGAAATAGATGTAAAAAACTATGATTCTTTTGCTGAGACGTTAAAAGAGTTAGAAAATGGAGAACTAGATTTATTGGCTATGCCAGCAGAAATTTTGCATGGAAGACAATTAGAGATGTATAATGCAAATTGTGAAGTTCTTGGTGCAAGGGCTCCACGGACTCCAAATATGATTCTTGTTTCAGAAAATAAAATAAAATATCAACCTAGATCGGCGATTATATTATCTGATTCTAAATTGATAAGGAGACAATTAAGAAGAGCTCGTAAAGGATTAAGAGTTCTATCCACAAAGGCGTTTATTGAAATTGAAAACATAAAAGCGAATTTTAATGATGATTTGGAAAAATATTCATGGTGGGAAGAATTACGTTTGAATGAGAATATTGATGGCTATGTTATTCCAAGAGCGATTTATTCAGAAGTAAATATTAATGGTAGAAGGCATTCATTATTACCCGATCCACATGACCTAGGAGATAGTCATTATTTGCCTCAGCCATATTCCGACCTAGTAGTGATTATTGGAAGAGAGAACTTCCCTAAAAGTATTGCACAACTATTTACGGAAGTTGAAGGAGATACCATTTGGAAGATGCAAGATTACTTCCTTGGGAGTATGGATGAAAAGCAATTAGAATCGATAGGAATTTTAGTACGTCATAGAAAATTAAGTACCTTAATGATACAAGCAGAGAAACATAAAGATTTGATAATGGAACAATCATTCCATGATCTAGAGGGTGAAGTTATTACAAACGAAGTATTAGTTGAATTTAGAATAGAAAATGTCTCAAATAATGGGAAGAAAACTATTTCATTACATCGAGTAGTGCCATATTCGAAATTTCAAATAGCAATGGTTGCAACGGAAAAAGATTGGAAAAAGATTCTTGAAAGAGCAGAAATGAACGATTTCATAAATGATTAATCCGCTTAAAAGAATAAGCAATCAAATGAACGATTAAAATCCAATCTATACACAATTAATATGACATATTAGAGCTCTCGAACGTGCGAGGGGAGATAGTTGCAAGTCGATTTAGAGTTATTGAATGACCTCTATCTATCGCCTTTAATGGCACTCAGAGAGAAAGCTGAAACTTCTGAATTAGCAAAATCTGGATCAGTAGAAGTACTCAGAGCCAGATTAATTCAACATCAAGTTCTAGGGCATCTAGATTTATCTTGGGAAGGTATCCAATCAATGCCCCATAAAGAAATTGGAGAGGTTTTGAAGATATTTGGAATAAAATCATCTGGCTCACATAAAGAAAGAAGACAGAGATTATGGCTACATCTTAATTTTGATTCTAGGAGAATGACAATAGAAAGACTTGCAGAGATTGACAGAGAGAAGTTGCATGAATTATGTCAATATTTGGAATTGCCTTTGACAGGCAATAGAACTGTACTAATGGGTAGAGTCGCAGGTGTATTAACAAGCCAGTCAAAGGGTTGGGGGAGGATTAAAAGAAGTCTGAGAAGAAATGGAATAGTCATCTTTTCAAAAAATGAGAATAATAAAATAGATAAAAATGAGGAAGATTCACCTCAAAAAAATCATGAGAATGAAATAACTGTTTTAGAGATTGTCGAAGAAGTATCAAATGCAGCACTGGAAGATGCACATGATTCATTGATGATAGGATTTGAGGATGCTGAATTTGGTATACAAGGGGATATACTTACAATTCAGGCAAGAGTAGAAGATTTAGATAGAATGATTAGTACAATAATCAAGAATCGTGATGGAGTTTGGGGGGAAAATGAAAGTGAACTACTGATTAGATTAGCAATTAGAAGAGG
This sequence comes from uncultured Candidatus Poseidoniales archaeon, assembly GCA_902593945.1. Taxonomy (GTDB): domain Archaea; phylum Thermoplasmatota; class Poseidoniia; order Poseidoniales; family Thalassarchaeaceae; genus MGIIb-O2. The sequence continues at coordinate 94,710 of CACJKA010000001.1, forward strand.
TTGGCCTTTGAAAGATGAAAGAGTAAAGAATAGACTGTCTGAAGTGGCTACAAATATCGCAGAAATAAAAGGAGCAGATTTAGGAAGAGTTGCAAATTTTGAAGTAGATAAAACTGGATATATAGATAGAATTAGACATAAAATGTCAGCAGTTGAAGATATATTGTTAGAAGAGAATGACTAATCCAATATTTGGAAGAAACCGAATCTTGGTTCAATAATTTCACACTTAATATCTCTCAAATCTTCTATCGCATCTTCTGATGATTCTCTAGAAAATCCTGCCTGAACACAAGCAAGAACAATAGAATCATACGATGCACCATCAGGATTTGTTGAATTTCTTATCGCATTAAGAATAAAGTCGTCAACATCTCCGGAAGGTTCTGATTCATTTACGGTTTGATTACTGATAGAGGGTTTGTTTTCAGTAATTTGTGGTGCGATTGTTTCTTCCGCAGATGTAAGAATATTTTCAATTTCTGAATTAGAACTAAGTGCCATAGATAGGCTTTGAAGAACACCTACTTTGTAATTTTCAGAATCAAAATTACTGTAATGATTTTTAGCTAATATCATACCTTCAATTAGATCATCTGGAACTCCAGCAGATTTTAATGATTCACTATTGTTTTCAGATTCTAGAGATGAATTATATGCATCAAGCCTCCTAAGAGTTGCAGCCGAAGTTTCAACCAACCAATTCACATAGACATTTCTTTCGACTGTAGTAAATTCTTCTGCACGGAACGATGTGAATATTCCTCCATCATCACTTTCGAACCATCTTGCACGGCCAATCATCATCATTAAGAATCTGTCACCAGATTCAAATCTAGCAAGTAATTCTTCGGCGTCAGCGTGAAGTTCAGGTTGGAATGGAGCTATCTGGAATCGATGTACACCCCCTGTAGCATCTCTCAGATGGCCAGAATATGTGGGTCCATTATCTCCTTCTCTTCTTTCAAACCTATCAATAACTCCTCCGAAAAGTGCTCTATTGACTTTTGCACCTAATTTTGTAATAATAAAACTAGGGGCATATTCTCCAACACCCTCTAATGGTAAATTTGCATCAGAGTACTCTTGTGCGAATATTCTTATCGCACTTTGACGGCCAAATCGAACTTGGTTCATCATAGTAGAACCCCCCATTGTTCGATAACTAAATTGGCTGCATCTTCATTTTTTACAGAATCTAAATCTACATTCTCAGCAAGAATCATAGCGCCTTGATTATCCACTAAAGAACGCCCATTTATTACCACTTTGCGAGCTAAAATCTTGTTCCTGATATGGGCTATAAAATCCTCCTTACCCCTTTGTGATATGTGCTCCTTAACCATCTCTTGAGTCATGCTAAGGAAAGCCTCAGATGGTTCTTTGCCCATAATTAAGGATGCATTATTAATTCCATCATCTAAAACAAATTTTAATCTTAAATCTTCTACACCGTGTTGTGGCCCATGATCTTGGCAAGCCCCATCTCTTAGAATTCTGTTACACTCTGGACAACGTTCTATTATTCCTGAATCATTTTTGACTGCAACAATTGTTCCAGTTGTTTTCAAACCTCTCCTTGAGCCGCCATTTACTAAGTCGGATAAACTAATTTCAACCCAATGATTTTCGGGATTTATTGTATCCCATGGTGCTTCAGTTAAATTCTGAATTTGTTCTAATTCATCCACCACTAAATCAGGAGAACCTTGCCAAAATTGAACTCTGGCGCCGTTTAAATGTAGAAAATCACCAGGTTTAGGATCGATTTCACACCAAGCGGTGAGTCTGCAACGGCCGGATGGATCCATTACATCTCCACTTCTGACTATTCTTTCTTCACCATCAGAATTTGTAAATGTTCGAGATTGCCAAGATTCGACTTGAACAGTGGTGATTACATCCTTCATTCCATTTCTTAATTCTGAAATTCGTGATGTTGTCGCTTTTGACAATTCTTCAATACTGGCGAAGTTACTATCATGAAATTTCTCAATTTTGGTCCTATCATTTACATTAACTTCAGGAGTTTCCCTAAACTTTCTTATCATAGCACCATCAATTTTTACTAAATCACCAACCTCATGTTCTATTGGCACCCAAGATAAGAAACTTATTTTTCCTGAGGAGTCTGCCAAAGTACCTCGGAAAATATCTATGGTTCCACTGCCATCTCTTTTAGTGATTATATCTGGTTTAAGGGAAATTATGCGTGCTAGTAAGTTCACATAACCTTCATTCTCTGATGCTTTTTCTATTAGAATTGGCTCATCACTAAGGGCTGGAACAGCCGGGCCGCCCTCACGGAGTATTGTAACCCTACTACCTCTGTTAATATTGATAGAACGTTTCTCGTTCCATTCATTTACTGAAACTCCTTCGAGCCTAACTATTGAATTGGGTCTTAGATTCTCAGAGTGCCCACCCCAATCCTTGAAATCCCACCTTTCTCTTTTGTCCGTTGATTCCCAAGGATTATCTTCAATCCATCCGAATGCGATTTGCTTTTCTTCACCCCTTACCATCTGTACTCTTGGGACATAGGTTACAACTGCAACCTCTAATGTGACATTCTTATCTTCTGAGCCTAACTCACTGAATCTGTCAACTTTCTTCTCAACACGAGGGGCTGCTCCAGGGAAAGATTCGATATCCTTACCACTGGCCTTTTGAAATTTAAGAATTACTGATCTTACAGCGTCGTTAGGAGGAATCAAAAATTCATTTTCATATTTTTCAAATTCTTTAGCGACTTCGTCTTCGTCTACATCTTTACATTCTTCTTTCACTAAAGCTATCTGAACAGCATATTTTTCCTTATCAGTCATTTTACTACCTCACTCAGGATTAAAGTGGTGAGACTATTTTAACTACCGATACAAGAACCATCAATGAAATATCTTGATGGAAAAAAGAAGTCGTGCATCGGCGTGTATTTTTGGGTGGACTCAACACTTGCAAACCTCCGGGAAGTCTTTGCTAGCATGGAGGTTCTTGAACATGCCCATTGGTTTGTCAAAGATTCAGACCGATGGCGTTTTGATTAAACCCCCCTTATGAAAGTACAATGGGAACCGGAGAACTATGTCGATTTGGAATCTTAACTGCATCAGATAGAGCAAGTTCTGGCGAATATGAAGACCTCAGCGGTCCTGCAATTGAAGATTTTCTGAGGGAGGCTTTATCATCTCCTTGGGAGATTGTTAGAAAATTAGTTTATGATGAAAAAACACTCATAGAAGAGGCTTTAATCGACTTAGTTGAGGTTGAAGGTTGTTCTGTTATATTGACAACTGGGGGCACTGGACCAGCAATTAGGGATGTTACTCCAGAAGCTACTATATCTGTTTGTGGAAAAATATTGCCAGGATTCGGAGAACAAATGCGTGCAATATCTCTGAAATACGTCCCTACTGCAATACTTTCTAGACAAACCGCAGGAATCCGAGGAGAGGCTCTGATCATAAATTTACCAGGTTCTCCTCGCTCGATTAAAGAAATATTAGGAGAAATATTTGCGGCTGTTCCATACTGCGTAGATTTGATTGGAGGGCCCTACATAACTACAGATTCGGAAGTTGTGGAATCATTCAGACCACTTCATGCTAGAAGAGAATGATTCATCAAAGGGTGTTTATCCGGACTACCATGAGTAAGATGAAGAGTGGCGACTTTGAAGTCAATAGAGAAAAAGATAAATTAAGAGAAATTGAAGTAACTTTAGACTTTACACCTAATGCTTTGGCGTCGGTATTATATCGCCAAGGAGATACTGTAATTCTTGCTTGTGTAACTAAAGCAGATGGATTACCGAGATGGTTTCCTAGAGATTCACAGAGAGGCTGGGTACATGCAGAATACTCACTTTTGCCTGGATCTACTGATAGTCGTTTTAGAAGAGAAAGAAGCGGAGCCAAAGGAAGAACACAAGAAATTGAAAGATTAGTTGCTCGTTCTCTAAGAGGAGCTATAGATTTAGAGCAATTAGGCCCTATTGCTCTTACAGTTGATTGCGATGTTCTTAATGCAGATGGTGGTACAAGATGTGCTTCTATCACAGCAGCCTGTATCGCTCTGAGGTTAGCAGTTCGTAGATTAATTAATGATGGTGAGTGCCTTCCAATTAATTTGAGGCCAAGTAGAGAAGATTTGAAGAACGGATGGGTAAAGCCGGATTTAACAGATGAAGAAAAAAATAATCATGAAAATTCAGTTATCACTAATAATGTGGCTGCTGTAAGTGTTGGACTTATTGGAGATGACATTTACCTAGACTTAGATTATATCTTAGACAGTAATGCAGATGTTGACATGAATGTAGTAATGACAAGTAATGGAGAGTTTGTAGAAGTACAGGGTACAGGAGAAGAATCAACATATACTAGAGAACAACTAAATTCACTACTAAATATGGCTGAAGAAGGAAATTCATTATTGCATGAAATGCAATTAGAAGTACTATTAGATGCTAATTGAGTTCTCAGAACAATTGAAGAGTATAGTGCAGTGGCGTGCATGCTAATGGGACTGTAGCTCAGCTGGGAGAGCGCCGCACTGAAGATGCGGAGGCCGCCGGTTCAAGTCCGGCCAGTCCCACCAGCAAAATATCAAAATGACGTCTAGTGTCATACAGTAATTCATTAACTATTGTTATATCGAAACATTATGGATATCTTTGAGGGCCGTATTACTTCATGCGGTTTTGACTCAGGAGATAGGATTGTTATTGGAATGTGGAAGAATTCTCCATTTGGGAGTTTTGCAGATATTATGTGGGCTAAACCCGATGGAAAAAAGGTCCTAATTGCACCAAATAAAGAAATTGGAGAATATATTGATTCACTATATGATTTTGATGAAGTTAGAATTGAAGAAATAAAAATTGAAACTAATCAAAAAGAAATTATCTTTAGTAGTAAAGATATCAAATGTCAATTCAAATGGGGAAAAGAACTCTCATTTCTAGTAAAAAAAAGGCCACTTTGGTTTGTATCGACAATTGAGTATTTTTTTGGATGGTTAATATTTAGAACAAAAACTCATGGAAAAACAAAAAATGGAAGAAAAGAGTGGTATGTAGTCGATAAGATCTCTAGATTGAAAAATGCTAAGGCAGAAATTTCAGGTAAAAACTTGGGAGGGCATACAAAATTTTATCCAAAGGCTAACTTTGGTTTTAGTGACCCACCAAATATGCCTGCATCGGTACTGGTTAGAAGTCATATTGAATGATCCTTAGAATAAATCATCATCATCTTCATCATCGTCAAAAGACATCATGGAACTAGAGCCAGTATCTTTCTTAGGAGGTGCCTTTTTGGGAGCAGGTTTCTCTTTTTCTTCTGATTTTTCTTCCTCGGATTTCTTTCTTTCCTCTGCTGCTTTTTCCTCTAGTTCTGCAAGTTCATCGGAAGACATACCTGCTTCTCTAGCTAATTTCAATCGACGTTCATCACGAGCACGAATCTCCAATAATCTTTGTCGAGCTTTGTCATAATGTTGTAACATGTACATTGCATCGTGTTCCAATAATGGAGAATCAGAAATAATTGTAATATCTAGCCAATCACCCTCCTCTGCTAAATACTCTGCAAATGGCTCAAATTTCAGATCAGATTTCTTTATTTGAGTATAATGCAGAGCATTACCCATTCTATGCTCTACACCTGCAAAGTGACAATAGAACTTCTTTCCACCATAACTTTCTCTAACAAGATCAAATAATTCTGCGTAATCTTCACTAGTTTTCATCTTGCCATGACCTCTGGCATGAATATGAGCCATATTAATCACAGGAACCGTTCCATCAACATGATTGCAAACTTCTAGTACTTCCTCAATTGTACCCCATAACTCTTGGCGTCCCGATGTTTCAATTCCAACTAAAGAAGGTTCAGATTCATGAATCCAAGGGAAGGCAGCATAGTCTAGTTCTTCTTGAGCATCTCCCCAGATTGAACGAACTCTATCAACAACGCCTGAAAATACATTTGCAACTTGTTCATTTGCAGCACTACCAGGTTCATACTCCCCATAAGGGCCCACGTGATAGGTTAGATGACGTGCATTGAGAATTTTTCCAGCTTGCATACTAGATTCCATTTTCAACAAACTACGATTACGCTCTCTACGATTCCCTAAAAGTTCGGCATAATAAGGTCCGTGCATATTCATTTCAATATCTGAATCCCATGAGAGTATACCTGCTTGCCAATATTGATCGAAATGTTTCGGTTGAACTGTGCGAACGGTTTGTATCTCCATTGCATCTAAACCAAGGACTGTAATATCGTCCATACCTTCTACTATTGTACGCCCTTTACAAGACAAAGGAACACCTGCTGGACCTAATCGTAGTGGCATACTTGTATCCCCTGAGGGTTGGCCGAATGGGTCACCCTTCAAAAGGCATTGTCGCTATAAGTCCCTGTTAAAGTTCTAATTAAAAAAATATTTTTTATTCGAATACAAGAATAATCAGCCTAAACAGGCATTTTTGACGCCTGAACTCCCTGTTCCGGAAAGAGGGAGGTTACAAATATATCTTGCTAACCACTCTAAAGGTTGAAAAGAATGTTCAGTGATAATACAAGCCGAACCCATGGAGTGTTCAACCATTGCCTTTTTCTCGTCATTAAGATAGGTGCATACATGAGGTACGAGACCCCTATTACGAATTTCTTTCAGGAGATTTTCAACTGATATTTGTTCTAATTTAGATATTGCATCTAGAGCTCTGGGTGTAAAAAATAATACATGAATTTGCCTAATTCTACTTATCACAAACCCCCATGATTTAGAAATATCTTCTGGAATCTCTGGCACATCAACAATCATTACCATTTTCGCACCTTCAAGTTCTCCAAATGTCATCCCTGCACCTACTGCTGACTTTGGTGAATCGCCAGATAGAATTGTCTCTGCAGAATTAACTAACCAATGGATGCCATTTGTTGACTCTCTCCAATCTATCTTACCATGATTAAAAGTGGAAAATAATTCATTATCATTACAGGTGATAAATCTTGTTTGTGCGCCAATAGAATCTGAATATGAAGAAACAGTGAAAGCGTTATCTTGCCTATTTGGATTGCCAAAAGCGACAATATTGATTTCTGAAATAGACATTTTCTTCAATCCATCTTCCATCTTAACAAAGCTATAGCCCCTCCAAGACCCAATAATTGCTGCGCAGAGTCATGTTCTTGAGATACTTGGATAATAATGCCCTTTGATAATTCTGTGATTTGTAATATGGATTCCCAATTTCCTCTAACTTCTGCGTCCTGACTACGTATCAGATTTGCATCTATAGCCAGTGTATCGATGGCTCCTGAATCTGCAGCCTCGGAAATAAATTTCATCCCAAAAGCTACAGCCCCATTAGTAGAGATTCTTTTCAGTCCTTCCTCTATTGCTTTAATTTGAGAAACAAGAGCATGTTCTCCTAAAACAGCATCTGCTAAACCATCTGCTAATACCTCGTTAGCAGCAGATCTACCTCCGATAGAAGTGGCTGCATTTAGTATCTTATTTTTAGAGCCATTTGACCTCAGCATAGATTCAAATTGCTCTCTTGCAAGACCAGGTCCACATATCACCATTGGCATATCATCGGAGAATACCATAATTGTTTCTTTGGCCACTTTTTCAAAAAAATCTCTCCTTACACCAGATGAATCAGTTATTCTCTTGCCGCCCCCACGCATACTAAATTGCGAAACATCTCTAATGCCATGCGAGGTTACTTCGAACAAAATAATTTCATCATTTTCAACAACAATCAATGCGGATTTTGCTCTTGAACCAGATGAAATGGTTTCTTTGAGTAGAGATAAGTCTGATTTGACAAAACCTCCAGGAAATTCCAACTCAACTTCATCACCAGGGGATATGATATGAGTATGGTGACTTCCTATGTCAAAATTAGCATCTCTAATGATGCCATGTGCTCTAAGATTGTCAGTGAATGGTTGAAATTCTGTTTTTTCTATATCCAAAACTATCCACATAGGCTTTCTCTCAGCACTCTTCGCCCTACCATCTTCCTGAGTTCCTGTAGTAGAATCCCTTCTATGAGATAGCATGCCAAGTATCGAATCAGGGCGACATAGTTGCGATAGTGCCCAAAGATCATCTTCAGATTCAATCCTTAAGCGGAATCCTTCTTCAAGTGTCTTAATCTGTCGCACAACCACAACCTCAACCAAAAACTCCCATTAGGTTACCATCTTCATCCATGTCCATATCCATTGCGGCAGGCCTTTTTGGTAATCCCGGCATAGTCATCATAGAACCACATATTGCAACCAAAAATCCTGCACCTGCATTAATTCTAATCTCTCTAATAGGTAAGGTAAATCCAGTTGGAGCTCCGAGTTCTGATGCTTCATGGCTAAATGAATACTGAGTTTTGGCCATACAAACCGGGAGTTTGTCTAAATTCCAATTTTTCAAAGTTTCAAAAGAATCTAGTGCCTGAGGACTAAAATCCACATTATGAGCTCCATATACATTTGTTGCAATTTTCAGAATAGTCTCTTTAACTGACATTCCTGGATCAATAATAGGAGAATATGGCCTTCCAGATTCGTCATGTCTTTTACAAGCATTAACTACTGCATCTGCTAATTCACCCGCTCCTAAGCCGCCTCCAGCATGCCCTTCGAAAATTACAACATCTTTTGCACCGGCTAACTTGGCTTCATCGCTAATTGCTTTTATCTCGGCGTCTGTATCTGTAGAAAATTTATTTATTGAGACAATTACTGGCAATCCAGTCATTGAAATATTTCTAACATGCCTCCTTAGATTGCTACCTGCTCCCTTTCTTGTAGCATCAACATTTTCTGATTCTAATTCTTCTTTTGGAGGCCTTTTACCTCCTCCTGTTGAGAATCCTCCTCCGTGTAACTTCATACTTCTAACTGTAACATTGATAACAACACAATCAGGAGTTTTACCAGAGGCTAGAGATTTGATATGAAGGGCTTTCTCTGCACCCATATCTGCTCCAAAACCTGCTTCAGTAACTACATAATCCGAACATGATAGAGCAAGTGAGTCTGCAATTATTGAAGAGTTGCCATGTGCAATATTGGCGAACGGGCCGCAATGAACAAATGCTGGATCTCCTTCCAATGTTTGTACAAGGTTTGGAAGTAATGCATCTCTCAGAAGTAAAGCCATAGATCCTGCAGCACCTATGTCATCTGCAGTAACCGGTTTTCCACTATTAGATTCGGCAATGATGATTCTACCTAACCTAGCACGTAAATCTTCATAGTCTCTAGAAAGTGATAAGATAGCCATAACTTCACTAGCAGCAGTAATATCAAATCTATCACTTCGAACTAAACCATTTGATTTACCTCCAAGACCAATTGTGACTTCTCTTAAAGATCGGTCATTCATATCAATTACTCGAGGCCAGAATATACGATTTGTATCAATGTCTAACTGATTATCTCTATGAAGATGATTGTCAAGTATAGCAGAACATAAATTATGAGCAGATGTTACGGCATGTAAGTCCCCGGTAAAATGTAAATTTATTTGTTCCATAGGCACAACTTGGGAGAAACCACCTCCTGCAGCACCGCCTTTTATTCCAAAAACAGGACCCATAGATGGTTCCCTAATCACACAACACGCATTGTATCCCTTTCTATTGAGACCCTGATTAAGTCCAATTGTTGTAACAGTCTTACCTTCTCCGAAAGGAGTAGGATTTACTGAGGTTACAAGAATCAAGAAACCTTGCTTACCAGATGACTTTGATTTCATGGTTTTCCACTGTATTTTTGCTACTGTAGGGCCTTGCATAATCAAGTCACTACTAGAAAGTCCGAGCTTTGAAGCAATCTCTTCAATAGGCCTAGGTTCTGCCCTTCGGGCGATATCCAAATCACTGTCCATCAACCTTTCCGGGCGAACTACTCACTTGAAACCTTCATTGCTAACAATTCGTAGGAGGCCATGTGAAGACACCCGCCTATTGGGGGATTGCTGGATTTCCCATTTCCCATTCGTTAACTCCTAGACTATTCGAAATTGTTGGCGAACATGTAGAATTATCTAGCCCACAATGTGTATTTATTGAGGCGAATTCAATTGATGAATTTCTCAATAATATAGGACATCTGGATGGAGATATCTGGATTAGTTGTACTGCACCTTTGAAGCATTCTCCTCAAGAAAGATTAGGGGTCTCAGGGCCGGAAGGAGTCAATGCAATTAATCAATTGAAAAGATCTGGTGGAGAATGGTCTGGGACAAGTACTGATGGTGCAGGATTTGTTGCCGCTGTGAAATATATCGGAATAAATCCCAAAGGAACTATTCTGAAAATGCGGGGAGGGGGTTCTACTGCTCGCTCTATAGCTTCAGCATGGTCATCTGAAGGAGGACTTATTCATCCAATAGATGGAAGAAGAAATCTTGTAGATGGACCTTGGAATGATGCAATAGTAAAGGAAGGAAATGCTGCTATTGCAATAGACCTCGATGCCACTGCAGGAGGTGGAAAATCTGAGAAATTAGATGCTGAGAGGCAGGTTTCAATATCATATGGCGAAAATTGGGGAATTGGCGACTTTGCTGTAATCATGGTTGCTGCACAGCATCTTGAAGCCTGGAAAAAACTATTTTCTCCGAATAAAATTGATAAATTACCTTCACTGATAGAATTACTAGAATTGCTTGATGAAAGGTATCAGTCTTCTTGACTTTCTAACTTGGATTATTTACAATGGTATGTTACCATGCTTCTTAGGAGGCATCCATTCTCTCTTAGATTTGAGTGGCCTCAATGCTTGTATTAATTTTTTCCTAGTTTCTGAAGGTTCAATTACGTCATCTAACCAACCATTTTTAGCCGCAACATATGGGTCTCCAAACTTATCTTGATACTCAGAAACTAATTCGGAATGTGTCTGATCTTTATCTGAAGATAATTCAAGTTCACGACGATGAATGATATTCACCGCACCATCTGCACCCATCACTGCCAATTCACCCGAGGGCCATGAAATATTGTAATCAGAACCTAGATGTTTACAAGACATAGCAAGATAAGCTCCACCATATGCCTTACGAGTTACAACTGTTAATTTTGGAATAGTTGCCTCAGCATATGCGTATAACATCTTAGCACCGTGTCTGATTATTCCACCCCACTCTTGTACAGTTCCAGGAAGGAAACCTGGGACATCAACAAAAGTTACTACTGGAATATTGAAAATATCACAAGTACGAATAAATCTAGCAGCTTTCACAGATGAATCAATATCTAAACATCCAGCTAGTACTTTCGGTTGGTTAGCAACTATACCAATAGGTTGTCCATCTAAACGGGCGAAACCAATCAGAATATTTTCAGCATATGAAGGAAATAGTTCCATGAACCTCCCCTCATCTACTATTTCCTTAATCACTTTAGACATATCATATGGTTTGTTAGAGTCTGATGGAACAATGTCTTCTAGTTTTTTGCAAGACCGATTCCATTTATCTCCTGATTTAACATTAAGTGGTTCTGCAAGCGTATGATCTGGCAAATATCCGAGTATTTCTGCTGCGATATTGATTGCATCATGTTCATCATCTGCGACTAAGCAAGCAATACCACTACGACTAGAATGAGATTCTGCACCACCCAATGTTTCTTCATCTATTTCTCCACTAACTACTTCAGGAATAAAATATGGGCTACGCATAAACATTTGACCATGTTCAGAACCTAGAATAACAAAATCAGAAAGACCGGCGGCTAGTGCACTTACACCAGATACAGTACCAAGAATAAGAGAGATGATGGGTATTCGGCCAGAACATGCTGCAAAAATATCCAGTAGTTCACCAGTAGCACCTAGAGATGATACTCCTTCATGAGCACGTTGACCGTCTCCGTCCCAAATACCGATTACTGGCAGCATTGATTTTTCAGCAAACTCAACTATTTTGGAGATTTTCTTTGCATGCATTTCACCCATTGTACCCTCAAAAATAGAATAATCTTGTGCAAAACAAACTATTCTCCTTCCATCGAGCATACCATGGCCGGCAACAACTCCATCACCTAATGGCCGATGCAAATGTAGATTATGATCTCCAGAACGATGCTGTATGAATGCATCAATTTCAACAAATGAATCGGTATCAAGTAATGCATTTATTCTCTCTCTGGCAGTCATCCGACCAGATTTTCTTAAATTTTGAACCGAGATTCTATCTCCAGGATTATTTGCGATTTGACGTAAAATATCGAGATTATCGCTCGGCGAGGCCTTAGCCATAACATGTCGAACTAACAGGCGGTTATTGAGAGATTAGGGTGAAGGCTATCAGGACTGAGAATCAAATGGATTTTCTCCACACAAATCAGATGCCCATGATGATTCAATGAATTCCCTACTTTTTTCAATCGAAAGGAGGTGATGAAGTTTCACGAGACCAGAACTAGGAGGGCATAATGACCCATGTCCTATCATTCCAATATTCTGTTGATCTCTACCTTTAGAATAAACATCTAGATGAACGGGTCCATGTATAGTCTGAGTTGTAAGAACTGCAATACCGCCAGATTTGCAGTAATCTTCAATTGTTAATTTTAACTTGATATTTTCTGGACTATCATTTTCGGGATCCTGAATTGGTAAGTGTCCAAGACCTGTTCCGTGGAAATATAGAGCGTCATAATTAGAATCGATAGCTGCTTGGACCAAATCTGAGTGTAAATGTGGTCCTGATGAAAATTCTGCAATTCGAATAGATTCATCAAAAAATATTGGTGATTCTGACTCAATTCTAGCCTCATGTAATTGGGATTCATTAAATTCTATTCTTGCACCCTTTTTATCAACATAAATATTAGCAATTGGATCTTGATTAATTGATTTAAACGCGCCTCTTCTAGATGAATGATATTTTCTAGATGCACATCCAGGAAGTATTGCACAACATCCATCCGATGAGTCTGCATGAAGTACGACAACTGCTGAATCTCCATCTCCGGTAGGAGATGGGCCGTGGGCTGCCCAATGTACTGCAGCAATTAGGTTCTCTGCGGCGTCAGAAGACCCTCGATCTGGCGACCTCTGAGACCCAGTAAGAGCAATTCTTCCTGGAGGCCTTCCACCTTGACCAGCCCAACCATAAGAAATTGCTGCAGCAGTAAAATGTAGAGTATCTGTTCCATGAGTTATTACAACACCAACTGCTCCCTCTGAAAATGCCTCCTGGGTTGCTTGTAACATCCTATTCCAATGTCTTGGACGGATGTCATCTGACCACATATTTCCTATTTTAACCGCATGTATCCGAGCAATGGAACGCAGTTCAGGGACGGCATCTAATAGTTCATCAGGCTCAAAACGTGCAGAGACGGCTCCGGTCTTGTAATCAACCTTTGATGCAATAGTTCCTCCAGTATGGATTAAGTGAACAAGAGGTAAAGATTCATCTTGAGGGATTGGTTGAATCTCTTCCTTCTCTTCCATAGGAACAGAATCAAGAATTTCTATATTCTGGATTACTGATTCGGGGTATGATATATTGTAACCATTTACTAATTTCATTGTAATCAATTTGGGACCCGCAGGAGGTAAAGAAAGTCCCTCATGAGATGTCTCGCCCGCCCAAGTCTTAACCACGATACGAACCGGAGTACCTGCCTCTGGCCAATCCACCATGACACCTCTGAAATGCTGGCACCACATCAAACACACGCCTCGAAGGACTCAAATGAAGACATCATTGGTGGTTGTCTGTAGGAACCAACATGGAAGGTCAGACCGTATTATTAGCTGCCTTGATGGCTGGAGTTGTAGCGACTACGGTTACAGTGCTGATAGAAAAGTATGGAGGCGTTCTGGGTGGCATCTTAGGCACCATCCCTACCACCATTATTCCTGCATCAATTGGAATGGCTTCAGAAGGTGGTAACGAAGCATTAATTGTTAGTCTAGCAATAGTCCCTGCAGGAATGCTAATTAATGCAATTTTCCTTAGTGTTTGGGCTCTTCTTCCAGATAAACTACCAAAAACATGGAGTCAAAATAGTAGCTTAATTTTCACTAGTATTATCTCACTTATTATTTGGGCTCTAGTAGGATTATTTACAATTAGTATTATAGATAGAGCGATAGGCAATAATTACTCGCCGGAAGAAATATCTATTGTTGGACTTGTATTGGTTGCGACACTTGGAATAGTAATGTGTTGGAATCTAAAACCTGCACCTAAGGGTAAAAACTCTGTCAGTAAAAAGATTCTCGCAGCCAGAGGTATTGTAGCCGCTATGGCAATTGGTGTTGCAGTATTGATTTCGAGTTTAGGAATGCCACTATTGGCAGGATTGGCATCAGTATTTCCGGCAATATTCTTGACAAGTATGATCGCTCTATGGTTAGCCCAAGGACCCTCAGTTCCACTTGGTGCTGCAGGTCCAATGATGATGGGGGGTGCATCTGTTGCAATGTATTCGATTATAGCAATGTGGTCATTAATTGAATATGGATTATTTATTGGTTCGATAATTGCATGGATTGGGTCAATTGTAGTATGGTCTATACCTTCTTTTGTATTTGTTAACTGGAGAGCAAAAGTGACAATGACGAATGAAAACTACTGAATAGGAATTGATTTGAGTCGCTTTGATGGAAGACTCCCCATTGATTCATCCAGATATCGAAAAGGCTCATACTTTACCTTCGAGATACTATACAGAAAGTTCTGTTTTTGAAGAAATAATCGCTACATTTTCTGAATGTTTTCATTTTGCTACACATATTAGTCAATTTGAAAAAAACAATATTATCCCATTACCTCAATTAGAAAATATACTCAATGAATCGCTGATTTTAGTAAAAAATGAGAAAATTAGATGTTTATCAAATGTTTGTACTCACAGAGGAATGCTTATTGCAACAAGTCCATGTAGTTCTAAAACTCTCAAATGTGGATATCATGGACGTACATTTGGATTAGAGGGTTGTATGAAAAATATGCCAGAATTTGAGAATGTTGAAGGATTTCCAAGCGAAAAAGATAATCTAAAACAATTTCAAGTTAGAGAATGGAACGGATTATATTTTGTTGGAGGGGATAAATTCTTTGATTCGGTTTGCAAAGAATTGGGACGAAGGTTGGGGTGGTTAAATTTAGAACAATTTAGTCATGATGAATCTAGACATAGAGTCTATGAGGTCAAGGCAAATTGGTCACTATATGTCGATAATTATCTGGAAGGTTTCCATATTCCATTCGTCCACGGTGACTTAAATAAGGTTCTAGATTATGACTCATATAAGACTGAATTATTTGATGGAGGGGTACTACAAATAGGCATAGCAAATGAAGGAGAAGAATGCTTTGATTTACCCGAATCATCACCGGACTTTGGAGAGAATATTGCGGCCTACTACTATTGGATATTTCCTGGTCTCATGTTGAACTTCTATCCTTGGGGATTATCTGTAAATATTGTGAATCCGATCTCAGTCGATAAAACACAGATTATCTATCATGGATTTGTAGGAAATAAGAGTTTGTTAGGCAAGGGCGCAGGAGGAGACTTAGACAAAGTAGAATTAGAAGATCAAGATATTGTTGAAGCAACTCAGAGAGGAGTTTCGTCTAAGTCTTATGACAGAGGAAGGTACTCACCTACTAAAGAAAAAGGTGTACATTATTTCCATAGAATATTAACCGACCAATAATGATGGTGCCGGGAGCGGGACTTGAACCCGCGACCTTCGGATGTCTCAGACACTCAAAGCAGGCTGTTGCGCTCATGACTAGTTTCGACAAAAATCATATTTTCACCAAAAATTACCCTATGAGTCCGACGCGCTACCAACTACGCCACCCCGGCAGTAAGTCAGTCGAGTGACAACACCCATTTGAGTATAACCATCCAACAAATGAGGTTTTTTGGGAACTTGTCTCATCAGTACCCTTGATGAGTAGTTCGTTCTCGGGAGGGCGTGGTCGACGTAGATACAGCCCTGCGTGCTAACGCTTACAATGACCGTAAGCGAAGGTCTGGCGGAGATAAGAAAGAGGGCAAGACTACACCGAAGAAAATTGAAGATTTTGATCCTGCCGCACATGCAGTAAAAGAAGTTGCAGATGCTTATTCAATGTGGCTTGTAATTATTTATGGTACAGTAGTTGCATTGGCAATACGCTACTTATTGATGCCTGAAATGAAGGAGCCTGGAGCCATATTGTATCTTCTCCCATTATTATTATGTGCAACAATAATACCTATTCACAAAATTATAATTCCTAGTAAATACAGTGAATTATACACTAATGGGAATTGGTTTAGGGCAGTTTTCTTATTCATTTTTACTTGGTTGGCATTTTCATTCATTGTTTCAAATCCGCCTCTAGCTGATATTGCACCTCCAACTCTTGCAGGTGGAATCGATATCGAACAAACAGAAGGAATTGAAGAAACTTCATGGAAGAATGGAGTTTATACAATTAATTTGAATCAAGATACAGTTGATGTAGTCATGGGTATGGCTGTAAGAGATAATGTAGATGCCGAAACTGTAAACATTAATGCAGCAATATATTACAGAGGAGAGATGTTAGAAGAATTAGCTAATGGGACTGCTATTTCACATACAGAAGAAATGGGAATGTTTGATTCAATCAATAACTGGACAAGAGGAGATAGAGTAGGCCCTCATGAGAACGACATAGGACTAGCATGGGATTTAGGAACTTTAGACCCTGGAGAATATACCATTGAAATCACATTGACTGAAGAAGGGTCGCCTTGGATTAATACGACCGAATTAGTATATACGATTTCAATTGCTCAAACTACTGTTCTTGGTTGATTTGAGAGCAAATCATTGCCGTCATAGCATCTAGCTGTAGAGATTCTCCTCCCCCTTCTACCATTCTAAAATCTGTTTCAGCCATTACTTCGGTAACCTTAAGTTTTTGACTTTCATCAAAAAATGTAACACTTCCCAATTCGCGATGTAATTGATTAACTAAATCAGTTCCAGCTAATCCGAATCTATCTAATAATTCTCTGAGCCTCCTTCTAGCAGGTTGGAATCCATCTTGTTGACAAGCTAGAAAATATCCATGTAATTCTTCAGGAGGAGCAGTTGCTGTGGTCTCATAAATTAATTCTCGAGTAACATTACTATCTAAAGATGCAGCAACTTGCAAAGAAGTAATAGCTTTCCTTAAGTCTCCTAAAGAAACATGAACAATTGCATCTGCTGCTTCTGGATGAAGTTCAATTTTTTCCTCTGTGGCGACATTTACTATCATCTCTCTAACCTGATCTTCAGGTAGTGGGCGGAATCTGAATACCGCACATCTAGATTGAATTGGTTCAATGATTTTAGAAGAATAATTACATGATAAAATAAACCTACAAGTTTCTGCATATTGTTCCATAATTCTCCTAAGTGCCCCTTGAGCATCGGGAGTTAATGCATCAGCCTCATCAAGAAAGATTACTTTGAATGTAGTGCCAGGTACTGGAGCAGTACGAGCAAATGATTTCACTTTGGTTCTAATCGATTCTAATTTTCTCTCATCACTAGCATTCATTTCCAACATATTTGTCCTATATCCTTCACCAAATACATCCCTAGCTAGAGCTATGGCAGCAGTGGTCTTACCTGTCCCAGGAGGTCCAGCAAACAATAAATGCGGGAATGTTCTCTTCACGGCGTATGCTTTCAATCTTTCAACAACAGCACGTTGCCCTTTGATATCTCCCACTGTTCGCGGGCGATGACGCTCTACCCAAAGTTCACTCATAGCAAACATACCATCAAAGGCGGTTGTCCTTGAAGTTTTGTAGAGATGAACTGTAAGAATTAGTAACCTTCATCTGCGTTCGGGAATTGTTTACTACGCACGTCATCGATGTACTGCTTGACTGCTCCATCAATTATTTCACCTAAATCGGAGTATCTTCTAAGGAACCTAGGGCTGAAATCTTTTGTTATTCCTAGCATATCATGTAAAACCAAAACTTGGCCATCACAATCTACTCCAGCTCCTATTCCAATAGTTGGAATTGTTAGTTTTTGACTAACTTTTTTGGCTAGTTCCGCGGGTATCTTTTCAAAAACAATAGAAAAACATCCAGCATCTTCTAATGCTTTGGCATCTTCAAGTAATTTTGTTGCCTCATCTTGCTCTTTAGCTCTAACGCTGTAAGTCCCAAATTTGTAAATTGACTGAGGAGTTAATCCAAGATGACCCATTACTGGTATTCCAGCTTGCTGAATTCTTACTACTGATTCGACAATTTCTGAACCACCTTCTAATTTTACGGCATGACCTCCGGATTCTTTCATGATGCGAATTGCTGAGTCGAGAGCCGTTTTAGAATCTCCCTGATATGTCCCAAATGGCATATCTACAACCACTAATGCTCTATCTACTCCATTAATCACGCATTGAGCATGATAAATCATATGATCCAAAGTGATTGGGACGGTTGTTTCATTTCCTGCCATTACATTGGATGCTGAGTCACCTACAAGAATTACATCAATTCCTGCCGCATCAACAAGTCTCGCTAATGAGTAGTCATATGAGGTTAGCATAGTGATTTTCTCGCCACTTTCTTTCATTTCTTGTAGTGTATGGGTTGTAACCTTTTTTGCTCGACTAGATATTGCCATACACTCACCTTCGGTATGTTCGAGCAAGGTACATGCCTTCAATTAAACGCCTAATCAATCACTAATCAAACTCTAATTCTTCAACACCTAATAAGAACTCATCAATTTCTAATATGCCATCTTGATTTTCATCAGCTGAGTGGAAATATTCTCTAAGTGCATCCTCTCCTTCGCCAGGAAAACCTAGAGACTGCATTGCTGAGATAAATTCATTCAAATTGAGATGATTATTTCGATCTATATCTGCAGCATGGAATGCGGCCCATCGACGGCGATGCTCTACTTCGTCGGGATTAGTAAATGTTAAACGGAAAGTTTCCCAAGGAGTAATAATCTGATTCTGAGAATGTTTTTTACCATATGATTGATAGATAATTAATCCTATTATAATAGCCGCAGTCCCACCAATTACTGCCTTAGAACCCATAGCATAAATTAGAATTGAGCCACCAAGAATACCTAAAATCTGGATTAGAGGAAATAATGGAGATTTCCATTCTGGTTCATACCAATGAGATTTTGCAGACGTGCGAAGCACTAATACTGCAGCATTTAACACAATAAAAATCATAATATTAAATCCAGAAGCAAATTCTGCTACATCATGAACTGGTAGGAACATTATGGCTGCAGCCATCGCTAAACCAGTGCCAACGATTGCCCAATGAGGAGTCTCATATTTACTATGAACATTTTCAAAAAATACTGGCAGGAGATTGTCTCGAGCCATCGCGAAAAGAAATCTAGATGCAGCCATTATACCTGCAAGAGAACCTGAGAGGACTGTGATCGCTGCAAATGTAGCCGCTATTGTTGCTACGGTCTGCCCCCCTACATCTAAGGCAAAAATATAGATCGGATCTTCTCTTGCATGTCCACTTTCAACGTAATTAACTGGATCAACTGTGATTGCCATTGTTAGAGTAACAAAAACATATAATAAAATGCTGAAAAGTAATGAAATTAGTATACCAAATGGTAAATTTCTACTGGGTGATTTAATCTCACCACCAACAGCTGCAATTTTTGTAACACCGATATATGAAACAAAGACTAGCGCGGCTGTAGAAGAAAAACTATGCCAATCCGGCCCAAATGATTCTCTAGATAATGCATAATCCCAGTTTAATTCAGTTGTTGCTAAAGCCCAAAAACAAACACACAGCAGATATGTGACGGAAATTAAAACAACTGGTGTTTGTACCTTCTTTATACTTTTAGCACCTAAAATATTAATTCCCACAATCAAGGCTAGCATTATCATAACTGCATAATCGAGGTTAATTGTAATACCTAAGATTCCTTGTAAAACCCATAAATATGCTCTGAATCCGATTAATGCAAAGGCCGATTTAAGCATGAAATTAGCCCACAATCCTAATCCAGATATTGTACCAATAATTGGTCCAAATGTTTTTTCAATGTATACATAAGCTCCACCAGAAGAAGGCATTGCAGAAGCAAGTTCAGATTTCGATATTGCACCCGGTAGAATTACTAAACCTGCAAAAAAATACGCTAACCAAATACCACCAACCGGAATTTCTCCTCCTCCGAGTTCCATCATAGCTAAGGAAGGAAGAACAAAAAGTCCACTTCCCAGCATTGCAGATAATGAAAGAATAACTACTGAAAAGAGCCCTAATTTACGCTCTAAGGTGTCAGTTACTCTTTCAATTGGCTGGAGGACGATTCCTAGAACTTCAGATGGAGAAAGCCTATCCATATTTACCCGAAACATAAACGATAGTTGAAGGTTTGTCTCCGAAATTATTAACCTAAATACTATTGTAGGCTTAAACAGATGAGGGCGGTTTCAGTCATTTTAGTATTGATTATCATGACTAGTTCATTGAGTGGATGTTTGTCGGATTCGGATAGTAAATCATCTAGCGAAGAGGAAGATTTAACGCCTCTAAGAATAAATCATATCCAAATGAAAGGGACACATAATTCCTATCATTTAGCTCCAATAGGACCTACAATTAGGGCCTATGATTATTCACATGATCCGTTAGATATTCAGGCTGAAGAACAAGGAGTAAGACAATTTGAAATAGATGTTTGGTGGGATGCAAGAGGCCAGTTATATGTTTATCACAATCAATACGACGCAAGATCAAATTGCATTACTTTGGAAGAATGTCTAGGAACCCTGTTAGATTGGTCAAATCAAAATCAAGAACATGTGCCATTGATGATTTGGATTGAACCTAAAGAATGGCTTGAGCAGGGTACAGATAATACATTCGTAATTGATTTGCAAAATATGTTAGATAATATCGAGCAAGAAATAATTGAATATTGGCCTCGAAATAAAACAATTACACCCGATGATGTTAGAAATGGTGAAGAAACTCTCTCAACCGCTATAATGAAAAATGGTTGGCCTTTACTTGATGATTCAAGAGGAAAAGCGATGTTCATTCTACTTTCCAGTGGAGATGTGAGACAACAATATTATGAAAAATATCCCGGATTAAATGGTTCTAGAATGTTCACTATGTCTGAACCTGGTAGTTCTGAAGCCGCAATTTTTTCAGATACTGATCCAATTGGAAATGGTGATGAAATAGAGGCCTTAGTTAGAGACGGATTCATTATTAGGTCAAGGGCAGATAACGCTGAAGACGGAGAAGCAGATAATAATGACACAACTAGGCTTCAGGCTGCTATTTCAGTTGGTGCCCATTCTATATCTACTGACTATCCGGAAAAAGTCGATGGAATCGAATATTGGGTAGAGATTCCCAATGGCAATCCAGTAGCATGCAACCCTATTTCTGCACCGATTGACTGCACCCCTGAAAGGGTCGAGTCTTTATTTAATTAGATTTCATGCCTTTGCAATTACCTTTAACTCAACAGCAATTGGAGTGGGGAGAGCTAAAACTGAACAAGTTGTTCTTGACGGTAAGATTTCAGAAAAATATTCTGCATAAACTTCATTGTAGCCCGCAAAATCTCTATCCATATCTACGAGCATAGAATATACATCTACCACATTTTCTAGACTTGAACCATACTCTTCTAGAATAATCTTGATATTTTCTATTACTGAACGAGTTTGGGCTTTGATATCATAATCTAGAGGATTGCCATTTTCGTCCTTTATTGGACCACCAGGTATCTCATTAGTGACTGGTTTTCTTGGACCTATTCCGCTCACAAAGATTAGGTCCCCTACTCTGTGAAGATGTGGATAAGCGCCAACTGCAGAAGGCCCTAATTCGGACTTAAAAGGTCCATTATTTGTAATAATTTTCCCTGCAGTTTTCTTTCCAACTACGCCACCAACTATTCCACCTACAGGTCCTCCAACAGCCACTCCAGCGGCTGCACCCATTGCACCTCCTGCTGAACTGAGAAATGATTTACCATAATCATTATACATTTTTTCTACAATATCTTGAGGCATTGATCTTATTTGTTCTACAAGACGACTTCTCGCTTCGGAATCTGTGATTTGATCAACTTCATAAATCCATTCGAGTAGTTGCCCGAATTTACTCTCATCAAATTGATCCTCGGACATCAATGATTCCCCTTATTTAGAACATTTCTATCACCCTGATAGTATTCTACATCATCTTCATCAAACTCTTTGTCACCAAATGAACCAGAAGACGGAGTAAGTTGAATTACAGCCCCCCCAGAGCCATGTAGTGCCTCATAAGCTAATACTTCTCCAAGGTAATTATTGTGTTGCCCCATCGAAGCAGCAAGCCACCAAGCCGGCTTGTAAGCAACAACTTTCTGGACTCTGATTTGGCCATGAATTTCTCTACTTAATTGGCTCAAGTCTTCTAGTCTACCATCTGCAAAGAATTCGAGAATTTTTTCATTCCATTCATTATCTTTAGAACTATGAATTCTATCCTCGGAAGGGTCAATATGTTCTGTGAACATTCTATTCGATAAGCTAGAAACCACAACTACAACTGCTTTCTTACCTTGACTAACTAAAGCATCATTTGCTGCTTTACCTAAGACAATTGTTTCGGAACGATTTGCATACATATTACTTGAAACAATACATGCTGGAATTCTATTATCAGGATTTAATAAACTAAGAGCGACGACTGAACCAGTATCTATTGGGAAGCCTTCATACTCCACAGTTCTAGCATGCAAGCCCCTTTTTTCTGCTGCTGAACAATATTCATGAGCAAACTCTGTATCTATATGGAAGTTATATGGCATACTACCAAGATAATGGAAATCATCATCAACATGAGTCCAAATTGATTCTTTAAGAGCCTGAATCTGGTGACCTACGACACTTGGCCATGTGGTCGAGTAAACCAGAATTAGGTCTGCATCCGATTCTTCGATTCTCTTTCTACATTTTTCAAATGCGGCACGTAAATTTGCATATCCAGAGTTTGCATCTGGAGAAAGTAAGGGCTGTGGATGAGGAGGGACATAGAGTCCAAAAAGAATTGGTGAATCTTCGCTCATTATATCACCTCAGAGTACTAACTCCCTAGTTTCAGTATTCGGATCCCAACAAGCAATACAGTTACCTGTTCCTATAACTGATTGATAACCATAAATTTCAGCCGGATAACTGGGAACCCCCATAGCGGCCATCATCCAGATTAACCCTCCTGCCTCGGTCTCAGCAATGGTCTGTTCAGTATATTCGGGCATAATATCAACTACCTCTTGCATCTGACCTTGCCTAAACATATCAATAATTTTCATATCCCAGACATATTGACTATGATTGTATATATGTTCTCGACTCATATCTTCTGGGAGAGGTGCTTCAGTAACAAAATGACGATGACTAAGGCTGTGGCTACTCACTAACACTACTTTTTTCCCACTTTTCTCAATAGCCCTCATACAAGCTTCGCCCAATGCCTTAGCTTGCTCAATCATCACTTCATTTGAATAATAATGAGAATTACGATTACTTGAAATTGTGACTATAGGTTTATCCCAACTTGGATTCAATAAATGGCATGAGGTTATAGTTCCATAGTCTACTCTAAAATCAGGGTTTCTCATCATTTTCGTTATAATTCCTGCTTTAGCGGTTTCTTCGTGCATTGCTTCTGCTAACTCAACATCGACTTTAAGATCATAATTATACCTAAACAAATTAGGAAAAACTGGATCTACTGATTTGGATTTAAATTCCGGAAGTCCCAAGAAATGTGTCCCAATATATGTTTGCCAATGTGGAGTAAAAATTACAATAGCGTCATAATCAATTGTTTTTAATTTTCTTGCAAGTTTTGCATAACCCCAGCGAAGAGTTTCCCAACCTCCCTCGCTAAAGGCCTCATTTTGAGGAGGGTTCTCTGCATAAACTAGATGCGGGGGGTGCGGTGCAAGACATCCGAGTACAATTTCGCCTTTCGACATATTGGAGCGGAGACTATCCTTATTGATGAATGAGACGTATTGGGCCATTCAGAGTATTATATGCTAGATGCGCCCCCGACATATCATGAAGTGGGAGTCTGCTCCACTATGGCCTGTGGCAATTCCATCATTGGCAGGATTTATTTTAGCATTCATCCCATATCTATTTGAAATAGATTTTTTTACTAAGAAGAACCTTTTATTTCCTGTATTAATTCTGGCTTTTTTGGGATTATCTTGTTTTATTCTATCAGAAAAATATGGAAATAAAACGGAACTTTACATAGGATATTTTCTAGGATTAATGGTCTTCTACTCATTTAGATTCTTCTTTGGATTTTATGGAATTGCAGTAGTTATTCTAACTTGGCTGGGTCAATCAATGTATTTATGGCAGTATAATTTTCCTCCATTTAGAATTGGTATTTGGTTAGCACTGGGCTCGATGTCTGGATTATACATTGGTGGAATAATGGCATTCAATATATTCTAGAACCTTCTATTGAAAAAGCCTTCAATAACTATTCCTGTTATGATAAATGCGGGGAAACTAACTAAAAATCCGGTAAAGATTAATTCATCATCGACATAATTAGATACGATTCTTACTTCCCCCAAAGAATCATCCTCTATATTATCTGAATTGGATAATCTAACTAATAAAATATGGACATCAAAAAGACTATCCGGAGCAATTGTGAATGTTAATGTACTATTTGCTTCAATTACGGAGAGATTACCATTAGAAACAAACTGGTCCCAATAGAAAATACCTTTTTCAGCGTGTTTTTCGACTAAATCTCTCTGAATCATTAGAACTTCGACATCATAATCTCCAACATTGTAAACATCTACAATTACAGGATCCCAGAGACTGTGTACTTCAATGGTATCTAAGTTGACATCACCGATGCCAAATCTCATATTCGCCTCATCTTCATCTGTTCCTGAACCATCAATTACACCAACTGCTAACCAGGTAGAACAAATCAATAGAACTAATATCGAAGATAATACTTGATTTCTATCAGGGAGTAAAGAACTCCATCCATTTTCAGTTCTAGCACGTACTACAGGTTGCACGGCGTGAACAAATGAAGATGTGATTATAGCTAAGACAATACCAGGTATTATGTCTACAAACCAATGAATACCAAGATATTGTATAGAAAATAGATAAATTATTACGTTAAATTGAATAAAATAATCAAACTCTTTGTGACGCCAATCTTTGAAATCTATACCTAACTTTCGACAATGTAGTCTGTTGATAATTAACAAGCTAATTGGTAATCCTACATGTAAACTTGGTATTGCATTATCCATAGGATCATTATCTGTGAAAAACGCAAGAGTAAATGAATCGTGATACAGGAGTGCATCCATATCTGAGAGATAGGTAGATGTCACTTCAACATTGAAAAATAGATACAGAGGGACACTTAAAATATAGATCACAAAATAATTCAAAGCCGCTTTATCGGCCATTATTTCGTCACGACACAAAATATAGTACATTGGAGAAAACCATATCATGAATAAATACATGAATAGATAATGCCCCGATAAGAGATTTGTTAGAGTATCATTAAGGAAAAACTCCTGAATATGATTTGTCCAATCGCCCTCTATTTCATATATCCAGTGAGTAAATCCTCCAACTCTAGCCTTCATTGGTTCGTTATGATAATCAATTATTGCTTTGTAAATAAACATTAGCAAATATAGAAGAATATGCCACCAGTAGCCCTTTTCTTTAATTTCTCTTGGCAAATCTACTAATGAAACACGCCTTTCTTTCTCGTCTCTTGTCAAGAAAAAATGTATTGGTAAAGTGAAAAGTAATAATGCGCCCATGGAAGTGCCATAAGGTCCAATGGGCCAATTCATTAGACTCTCCGCGTACGACAATGATTCATCAATAATGCGGAAGTGGAAACAACTTTTATCCTAATCCTATCATGAATAAATATGGATGGACATCTGATATGGATGGATGAATGTGCAAAAATCAGTTTTGATGCGAAACCAAGACGATATAAAGAAGGGACAAGAACATCAGAAGATGCTGCGAGGCAACTTCAATGTGATGTTTCTAATATTGCAAAATCAATTGTATTTGAAGGTCAAGATATGGCAATTGTTGTAATTACATCAGGATCTAATAGAGTTGATAGAAAGAAGAAACTAAAGAAAATACTCGGGTATAAACCAGGTCAGGCTACACCTGAATATGTTTTGGAAAGTACTGGGTATGAAGTTGGGGGAGTTCCACCTTTCGGACATCTTAAAGAAACAATAAAAATCATTGATGAAGACTTATTCAAATATGATTTAATTTGGGGCGCTGGAGGGACTGCAGATACAGTTTTTCCAATTACTCCGGAAGAACTTAAAGAAATTAGTAAGGCAGAGATTAGAGACGTGAAACAGTAGTGATAATATGATTACAGATGAGCTTATTATAGCGGCTGAAAATCTAAGAGATAGAGTTGATTCATTAGGTGATTTGTTGGTAAAAAAAGGCCTAGTGGATTATTCATATAATCCACTTATGTATGCTTGGGAGCCACATAAAGCATTCATTGAATTAGGAGGTGGAAAAGGGGCAAAAACACTACTTCTAGGCATGAATCCTGGCCCTCATGGCATGGGACAAATGGGGATTCCATTCTCAGCAACCAGTGTAGTAAGAGATCTATTAGAGATAAAGGGATTAGAAGTTTTACAACCGAAAAATATCCATCCTAAAAGACCGGTTACAGGGTTAGATTGGCATAAAGAGGAAGTCTCAGGGACTAGGATATGGAATGTATTAGAAGAATACTATGGAAGTATGGAAGAAATTTTTTCAAATGTGTTCATCGTTAATCATTGTCCATTAATGCTCTTTAATGGAGAAAGAGGTACTAATATTACTCCGGATAAAATATCAGGAGATGTAGTAAAAAAATTACTTCAGATATGCGATGAACACTTAGTTCAAGTGGTCAAAATTATGGGAATAAAGAAAGTAGTTGGAGTAGGGAAATATGCTGAAAAAAGGGCTCTAGGGGCATTAAAGCACTTAGATATTGAAATTACTAGTTGTTGGCACCCCTCTCCAGCGTCCCCATTGGCTAATAGAAATAAGGGCAATGATTGGAAAGAAAATATCAAAAATGTTTTACCAAAAAATACTGATTATTAGTGTAATAAAATATACTAAGTTCCAATTACTACACTAGTAAACAATTAAGTCAAGATATCTATTGTCAAGTCTCATGTCTGCTATGACAACACCCGAATACCTGATGGCAAATGCGAAGAATTATGGAGAAGAAACAGCGATCTCTACTAAAGGTTCTAATGGCAATTGGAACAATATTAGTTGGTCAGAATTTCATGACCAAACTGCTTCTGTAGCAAAGTCTCTTATTGCTATGGGTTTCAATGAAGGCGATAAATTGAGCATTTACTCTTACAATCGATTAGAGTGGTATACATCTTATCATGCTGCAAATATGTGTAATGGTGCTGCGGTTGGAGTTTACCACACCTGCTCTCCTGAAGAAGTCGAATGGGTTGTAGGAAATTCAGATTCAAAAGTTGTGTTTGTTGGAGATAATCCAATGGACGGAGGTAACAAAGAAAAAATGTGCGCTTACAGATTACATGAAATAATGGATAAATTAGACAAGGTAGAAACTGTAGTAGTAATGGATGGAGTAGATATGCCTGAACACTCCAAGTGTATGTCTTGGTCGGATTTTATTCAGAAAGGAGTAGATGTAGATTACTCTGAAATCGAAAAAAGAGTTTCGAGCATTACACCAGAAGACACATTTTCATTGATTTATACATCAGGTACGACCGGAAATCCAAAAGGAGTGGAATTGAGTCATGATAATATTGATTTCGAACTTGCTGAAGTCTGGAAATTACAAGAATTCGAAAGAGGATGGGGCTATGTTTCTTGGTTACCATGTGCTCACGTCTTCGGTCAACTGGTAGATTGTCACGCACACATTAGATGGGGACTTCATATGACTGTTGTAGATGCACCATTGAATGTAATTGATGTCGCCAAAGAAGTACAACCTCACCTATTCATTGGAGTACCTAGAATTTATGAAAAAGTGTACAGCAATCTAGTTGCAAAACTTGGAGGGAAAATAAAATTAGCTAAAGTTCCAATTCTAGGTGGAATTATCAAGAATAAAGCAAAACAAGCAATAGGGATGTCTAATTGTGTCTATGCAATTACAGGCGCTGCACCAATAAATCCAGATATTCTAAAGTTATTCCATACACTTGACATACCATTGTATGAAGGATATGGAATGACTGAAACGACTGCGGGAGCAAGTTTAGGTTACAAGAAAAATCACAAATTTGGTACAGTTGGTAAACCATTCAGTGGCACTGAGTTAATGATTTCTGATTCGGGAGAGATTCTATTCAGAGGAAGACATATCATGAAAGGATATTACAAAAATCCTGAGGCTACCGCTCAAACTATAGATTCTGATGGATGGTTGCATTCCGGAGACAAAGGAGAAATTGACTCTGATGGATATGTAAAAATCACTGGAAGAATAAAAGAATTGTATGTGAGTTCTGGTGGGAAAAATATTGCACCCCTTGTAATTGAAGAAACTATGAAGTCTATTCCAATGGTTTCTCAATGTATGCTAATTGGAGATGGAAGAAAATACTGTAGTGCTTTATTCACATTGGATGTAGGTGCAATTCTAAGAGATAAACATGGAATGGACCCAGCAAAAATACCAAAAGATCCCGCTGTTCAAATCACAACATTGGAAAGTTTCGGCAAGAGTCTCTCAGATTATACGGATAATGAAGAGATTCATGCGGAGATGCAAGCACAAGTTACAGAACTGAATGGACAATTCAGTAATCCTGAACAAATAAAGAAATTTAAGATACTGCCAAGAGATCTTAGTGTTGACTTTGGTGAATTAACTCCAACCCTCAAAATTAGAAGAATTCAAATTAGAGAAAATTGGGCTGCTGAAATAGAAGCAATGTATGAAGGCGCTTAATATTCAGTGATATAATGACACCAGAGGCCTGGATTGCTCTTGCAACTGTTTTTTGCTTGGGGGCAATGAGTCCGGGGCCATCTCTAGCAGTTGTTCTAAGAAATACTCTCTCAGGAGGTAGGAGACAAGGGGTAATGACTGGAATTGGTCATGGCCTTGGATTCGGGATATATGCATTTCTTGCAGCAGGAGCTTTTGCTACTGCGATATCAATACACGACACAGCAGAAACAGGATTGAAATGGGCAGGAGTTTGTATCTTACTCTGGTTAGGATACACTTTCCTTAATCATGCTAGGAAAGGCCCGAATATTGGAAATAACTCAGAAAGTCATGAGAATAACGACAAGCAAGGGTTTATTCAAGGATTTATAATTGCGCTGCTGAATCCAAAAATTTTGGCTTGGATGTTAGCATTATACACCCCTTTTATAGAAAATAATGTTAGCCTTGAAACCCTTCTAGGAATGGGGGCATTGGGAATGATAATTGATGGAACTTGGTATGTTACTGTAGCTCTGGTACTTACAAATGGAGGACGTGTTGACAAATTAAAATCAGTTTCACATATTATTGATGGAGCAATGGGGTTACTAATGTTTATTTTTGCAGGCTTAATGATTTCTGGAGTGATTTAACTATTTCAGACTTCCCAAAATAAGAAACTAAGGAAAATCATTGAGAAGCAAAATGAGAAGGGGGCTATGATAATTCCACCTAATAGTCCGAAACCCAGTGATTTCTTCTTAGTGACAAAACTCCAGATAATCATTGCAATATAAGCAATCGGAATAAGAAATGGGATGAATGATAATAAAATAGACGATGCTGACATGTCTTCGTCACCATCTACAGAAATATAGTCTATTTGAGAATCAAAATTTGTCGCATAGGTCATTGTCTGGCCATTCTTTTGGAAATAAAAGTCATAATTTTCTAGTGAGCCGTAACAATTCATGGGATACCAAAATTCTCCCTCTTCTGATTGAACATAGGAATAAAAACCGTCCTCGATTTCCCACCAACAACCTCCATAATTTTCCCAATTTTCTTGATCATAAAAATCAACTGATGTGTAAAAATAAAAATCTTTATCATCAATTTCTTCCAAACTAAATGATGGGATGTCAAAATATAACTCAGCAGTATTAAAATCTTCATTATTTATTGTAACCAACCCATCAAAATTTGGTTCATTTATACCCTCATAATACCAAGTATCTTCATTTGCTAGTTCAGATGATAAAAATATGAAAGCCATTAGAAAACTGGCAATTATAGGGATCAAAATTAATCCGACAAGAAATTGAGAAACTAGGAATTTATTAGGATCTTTTATCTGAGGCATGTTGACTGATTGAGGAGTAGAAAAACTGCTCACATCACCAGAAAAAACATTCTTTGGTGCATCGATAGAAGTTTGAGGGAATTGCTCTTTTTTGGGCCCCCACCATGGGTCTTCACTATCTGTCATGTTTGAAAGTTCCTCCAATTATAACAAAACATACGGCAGATGGAAAAGTAAATCAAAAACGACTGCGAGAGCTTTGGCCTCTGATTTAGGATTTCCTTGACTCTCTTTATTTGGAGGAGAAAGTCTCTGTAGTTCGCCGGAATCAAACCAAAATGATGAACATTTAGGACAACCATCAATCTCAATTAATTCTGTTAAAGAGCCATCAATTTTCCTGAAGGCGAAATCTCGAACTTTCATCCCACTCTGGCAAAAAGGACAACAAATTTCAGTTGGAGTGCCTTCGTCTTCGAAGCCAACATGTAGTGATTTCAATTTTTTACTACAAATCTCTGATGATGCAGACTGAGAATTTAGAGCTAATCCAGCACAAGATGGACAGTGAAATATTCCATTACGAGAAAATACTGATTTCTCACTTTCATCGGGAGAAACAAGAGGAGTACCATCTCTGGGGCATAACATATTGTCTATCACCAAAATAGCCGAACAGATTATTCCTATTGAATACTTACCCGGATTTCTTATGTTTTATTCCGTTTGCAGTGTTTATATGTGGTCAAAGAATTATTTCGATATGGTCGGCTATTGTAATTGGTGTAAAGGAGAAATTAGAACAGAGTGGAAATTGTGTTCTGGATGTCGATTGTTATCTCCGGAATTTATTGGGATGGATATAACTCCATTTTTATCGGAGGAACGAAATAAAGAAACTAACGAAATTCTGGCACCTGCTAGAGGATTAACTAATTATCAAAGAATTAAACATCTAACTCAAGATGTAGATTTAGGAATATCATTACCTTCGATTCTTAGATCTAAAAGAAAGGGCGGATTAAACAGTATAAACTACGACCCGAAAGAGTGGGAGAAAATTACAAATTATTGGGAACGCTTTGAGCAGATTAGGCCTGGGAATTATTTTTTCCCAGATGGTTCAAGACTATCCATTAGCGGAAATTGTGTATTCCACATTAACGGACAGATATTAAATGGAAATATACCAATTTTAGATATAGCAGAATGGCTTTCAAATCCATTACGTTCAGAATCCATAAGGTATTGGGATGACCTGATATTATTATTGGACTGTACACTGACTAAACTTCCAATTTTATTCAGAGATGAAGAAAGTTGGGCAAAATGGGTAAATGATAATTCTTGGAGGGGGATTGATTACCCCTGGAAAATAGGAAGAGGGGCGTCACACTTAACGGCGAGAGTACCTCCATTCTTGTTGTACATATATGAAAAATATAAATCAAGATATTTTGATGAAGATGGGGAGATAGTAAACATGTCAATACCTGAAGTAATTAGAGAAAATTTAGATGATTTAAAATTAAAAAAATATGGCGTATTGGGCGAGAATTGGGCAAACATATTCGAGAATGATAACCTTCCAAAAGAATATAGGAAAAAGACCGTTCCTATCTTGATAGTAAGTAATCATAGATTCAAATTATTTACCATTAAAGATGAAAAACCCGCAATATTTTCAGTTGGAAATGACCCTAGAGATTGGAGAATATTGCTGACCTGGGCACTTCAACCAAATGGAGAAAGAGGGAGTGAATTAATTCAAGGTTTACTAATGAATTGGCACAAAGAAGAAAGCATTTGGCAACCAAGTAAAAGACAAATTATTTCTGCAAGATTATTACATGATGAGATTGTGAAATTGGAGGATTTTTCATCATTGTCGCCACTTGAATATGATGAATCAACTCCTGGTCTTTTCGTTAAAGGAACTTCAGGATTTTACTATGTTATTTCACCCACTTCAGAAATGAAGCTCAAAGTTGATGCTATACCCGGACCTTTTGACATATGCAGAGCATATACAATTGGGATTGATTTATGCATAGATCCAATAATAATGGATGATATACCATTTGGAGACGTTGCAGTAAGTTATTTACTTGCACTTCATAATGATGAAGATTCTAGGAGATATATTTTCACATTAGATCTATTTTTGAACTCTTTAGAGAAAACGGATAGAAAACTGGATGATGACACTTTTTGGGAAACTGTGGAAAGTAATTATGAGAAATTATTAGAAGAAATACAAACACCTTGGCCCTTCGATGATGATGAAATAGAAGCTGAGATAGAACAATTTGAAAGAGAACAACTTGCAATTAATCTTAATGAAGAATATGAATATGATAAAGAGATGGAAAGAATGATGGAGGAAGAAAGAGATAGATTAGAAGAACAACTAGAAGAAGAATTCCAAGATTTTTGTAGAAATATGGCATTAAAGGGAGATGATTAATTTGCATAAATGTTTAGGATGTGGGGCTGAAGTTGTTATTAAAGATTGGAAAGATCGAAATTGGTGCGATATTTGTGAAATCTTAATTCCAGAAATAACGGAATACTCATTGTTATCGATACCAAATAAGAATAATGCAGAGAAACTCGGGAATATCCTTAGAAAACCATCATCGAAAATTAACAATGTCTGGAAATCATTCAATAATATTGATAGGAGAGAGAAAAGTTGGTTCATTTTAGAAAATAAACAAGTTTGTAAAAGAAAACTATTTGATTGGAACGAAAATGAGAATAACATCTCTACAATATTTTCTGAGGATGACAAGGAATTATTTACTTCAGGTGATCAAAGTAAAGGAAATTTGGAGACTCTGAGAAGATTACAAAGAGGGGGAATCTTACCTGACGGAAGTCATATCTCATGGATTTCCGGGAAATTCTTTCTTGATGGTGAAGTGGTTAACTTACCATACATCGACCTGAGAGAAATATTAGAAAAATCTACTGATTATAATAAATATAATTGGAAACTAATATTATATCTAATATCACTAGCTACAGAAAACACACCTGTATTTGATAAAAAAAAAGGATTTCCACGCTTTCTTAGGCGAAGACCAAGACTTAATACGAAATACATTTGTAAGCACCCTGTAAACAACTTAGAAACAAGAGAAAATAAAAGGCTCTATGATTCAATAAAAGAAATTACATCATTAGATTTGCATGAAGATATGAGATATTGGATTAATAGTTGGAATAGAGTTTTGTCAGATAAATCTAGAATATACCCTAAAAGACATGAAATTCCAATATCTTTAATCATTGACAAAGGGAGACTAATGTTAAGGGTGAGGAGAAACGATAAATGGAGAAAAATTAGGGTCCCTAGAAATCTAGACATTTGGTCAATTCTGATAAATTGGTGTCTTATGTTACCAGGCGGTGAGGGGAGAAATCATCTTGAATCTCTGCAATATTACTTATTCTGTGATTCAGAAATGGAGATTATAACAAAAACAGAAAGAAATGGCATAGAATTTCTTAGAGGAATTATAGACAATTCAAATGGTAAAGCTTCTGTTGAGGGAAAAAAGATAGTGGTTGAAGGGCAATATGGTGTCAAATATAGCATATCACCAGGTTTCGGCCCTCATGGTTCTAGATTCAAAGTATTTACAGATATAGTTACTGATAAAGACAATATTCAGGAAGAAATGTTCAGGAGACTGAATAGAAGACTACGTGGACTTGGAGGGGCAAATACGAAACAGAAAGAGCTGTGTATAGTTGAAGAACCACATTTACGAAAATTAGTCA
Source organism: uncultured Candidatus Poseidoniales archaeon (assembly GCA_902593945.1). GTDB lineage: Archaea > Thermoplasmatota > Poseidoniia > Poseidoniales > Thalassarchaeaceae > MGIIb-O2. The sequence goes on from CACJKA010000001.1 coordinate 128,885, forward strand.
TTGGAGATGCAATTGGGAGTATCGTTATGGCTTTGCTTAATGATGATAAATCAAGAAAGAAAATAGATACCCTAGATAAGCATCTTTCTCAATTTGATTCTGAAGGAGAAGTAAATAATAGAGAAATAATTGACCAAAATAATCGCCAAGAAATTGATCAAATATTACAGAGAATTGAATATGAAGAAGAACAGATTGCTAGAATACAAGAAAGAATCCCGGGAGATTTCAATGAAAGAAGAATAGTCGTAGTAAGGAATCAGTTGGAAGTGTTACAAGAGAGATTCAGGTATCTTCAGCGAGTTTTAGACGATAGGGGCCGAGTCTAGAGAATATGGTCTTAGTACCCTTAACTGGATTCTTCTTATGTAGTTCCTGGATATCTTTATTATCAAAGTCCAAAAATATCATTGAGTCGACTAATGATAATAGAGCTGCAATTTGGGAGTCTCGGTTCCTGAATTTACCGTCCATTGCGTTTGATGAGAAATCATCTACTGGCTCACCATTTAATGATAATATTGTAATTGCTTTGTTAATTATCTCTCTGACTTTTGTATAATCAATATATGATGCCAGATGATCTCTGAAGGTGTTAAGATGGAATAATAATTCATTTCTCCTGAGCTCAATGTGCGAATGTTCATCTAAATAAGAACTATTTACAGGTATATTATAATCATTAGAAATTAATTGTCGAGATATGAACTTGATTTCTTTAGAGACGTCATCTCTGTGAATATTCCACTTCTCTTGTATCTGAAGAACAGGGTTAGGATATAATTTACGATTTAGTAATATCAAAGAAGCAACAGCGAATACCCGAATTTTATATTCAGACTTTTGAATACGAGTAGTTAATATCTTACAACCTTTCAATGTATCACGATTTGTAGAAAGCTTATTGTTTGTGTTTGAAACATTCAGAACTTCTTCTAGAACGCTTAGTGTTCGTCCTCTAACTCCAGCATTTTCTGCCTCAATTACAATTTTCTCCACATAACTAAGTTTTTCCTGAGACATTCTGTTCTGAAGGAAATAAAGCCTTCTAGATAAAGAAGAACCGTCCCTAGTTATTTGACTCCCCAAACGTGACAATGTATTATTTCTTCTTCTAATCTGTACTTCACTGGGGTGAGTATATCCTGTATCGTATCCAAGTTGAATTAGGGGCAAACCACAAGCAACACAATGGCTATATGAATCGCCTTCTTCTGTGATTTGTCCACCACATCCACCACATCTTTCTTCGTTATTTCTACTATTTTCTGCTCTATTTGAATTACACATTTTCCGTACCTCTATTGCCCGTGGGAGAACTATTACCCGTCCCAAATAGGTACTACTCATAGCCGGACTTTGGTGGTAGCATCGGGGGTGTTTAAGCATTGTGTAAGTATGTCGCAAAAACCATGTCTTTACAGAGGTTTATGGTGAAATCCAAAACGTGAATTGTTAATTTGCACATCTAACAATTTTCTTCTCGCCAGCTAAAAAGATTGAATATCCCTTCTGCCATTTCCCTCATAGTAATATGATCTTCATTACTCTCTAAAGCTAACTTAACAAGAGTTTTTAGTTCCTCATCTATATTCTCTGAAATTAATGTTTCAATTATCAATTCAACGTCTATTGCATGACCTTGTGATTTAGACAATAATTCATTGAGCTTCTCTAAAGACTCTCGATAATCTATTGCCATCAAATAACCTCCGAATAGTCATAATTTATGATTGGCTCATCAGTCCAAATGCTCAAACGACCTGATTCAGACAACTTATCTATAGAATTATCATTAATCTTGATTGTCTTTTTGTAATGATCATGGCCGAGAACAATTGCTTTATCGAGAATATCTGAATATATTGAAATTGTTTCTTTATCGGTTGATGACCAGTATGCATCTCTTGGATGAGTATGTATCCATAATTTGTATGGAATTTCAGAACCCACTGGAGGAGCTAATTCTACACGGCCAGATGTCCCTATATCAACCCAAATTGAAGAATTATTATCATAGAGAATACTTACCTCCTTGCCTAAATCATCAGCAAGGCCCCATAGAGATGGCCAATCCTTTTTCTCGGCTAAACCTGCTAAAGTTTCTTTGATTATTATGGAATGATGATTCCCATTTGAAACCTCCCTCATTACATCTGAATCTGAGTGTATCATTGGAATAATTACTCCACCCACTGCATCTAAATCTGATTCTTCTGAAGATTGAGCTAATCTTGTTGCAGTTCCAAAACTTATGCTAGATACCTGGGGAAATGGCCTCTGAGCTATATCATCTCCAGATTGAATCCTTAACGATTGTATCAACCATTGTGCACCATGAGATGCTGCGACCATAAAACCAAATTGTATATTGCCTGAATCAATAGCACCTTCGAACTGGCAAGATTGTGAATCTTGTTCCGGAGTGAATTCCGAAATTAAATCCGACTTAACTGAGTCATCCAATGCGATGTAGCCATCACCTAAGCATCTCAAATCCAACCAATTTTCGTAATTCTCATGCACTACTCTTCGCGCTTGATGGGAATCTACTGCAACTACTACAATATCACATGGAAGTAAATCGCTACTAGATCTAATATCCCAGGGGCAGGGTTGTAATATTAAATTAGGTCCTTCATTTATTGATTTATCACTTTCATTCCAAAGTCTATTGCACAAAGTAGTTACTTTTAACCCACCTACATCAGAAATATTGAAATTCTGATGAGGGAGATTTTTTTTCTCTACAATGTCTGAATCATAGATACAAATTCTAATGTCGCCTATGTTATCCACTAAATCTCCTTGCTGTAATGTAGGATATACCATCGAAACTAAATTTGAGCCTATGCCTCCTGCACCGATTATTGCTATTACTAATTCTTCATCAATATTCATATTATCACTCTCATTTCTTGGCTTTGCACCAAGATGGTAGTCATTATCCTAAACTACTAAGATAATAAATGATTAATCATTTATTTTTTTTGAAAATCCGTCTTTGAAAAATTTTCCTAAAATCCACCTGTCAGACCTGGCATAATTCGGATTGTTCCAACATCAGCCCAATTAGCACCAGCAATATCTGTAGCTTGTACCATCTGATTGTCTTTGTAAATCCAAGATCCCTGATTCATTTCGATAAGATCCAATGTCTCTTGCTTCGTAAGTGAAAGGGATGAATGCCCAGTACTATCGGCGATTTCTACATTTGTTCTGATATCATCCATTAACTGTTCCTCCATTTTTTTCTTTTCTTCTACTAGTTTCCCTATTTTAAGTCCGGGCGCAGACTATAGGAGATTCATCTCAAGAGTATATTAACTAAACAAATTAATCTTATTTAGATTTGAAAATACATACGTAGATAACTGGATGAAATGACGTGGTAATGATCAGAATGGAAGTGGATAGGGGGATGACCTTAGATGAAGCTTACAGAAATACAGTTGATGGACTTAGGGAATTGGGATGGAAAGATCTAGCTCTAGACTCAAAGAGGAAAGGAATTAATGCCCGTTTTGAGGGGGATAACGATATTTGGGAACTACTAATTCATTTCTATAAAGAAGGAAATTATCGTATTAGTTCTAGGTCCACTTGGAAAGTACAAAACAATACTTCTGATTTAGTTCAACACTTAGTTGAGAAGATTAATCGCGGCAACCATAAACATGATTTTAGAATGAATGATAATGGTTCTTTTGAGGTTAAAACTTCAGCAAATATCTTAGAAAGGTATCATTTCTTTGAGGGAATGAAGAAAGTAATGATTAGCAATATCCAAGCATATGAGTCATATACCAGTATGTTGAAGAGATTTGTAAATATAACGCCTGAATATTTAGATATGGAAACAGAAGGATTTAGGGCTTTGATAAGTAGTAAAAATCCACCATCGACTATACAAGATGAAGAATTAATTCGCTTGAATTTACAAAAGTAGGCAATCGGCGGATTAAATGGGACACGTAGTGTCCCGAGTTCATGCAAAAGTCTGCCGAGGCAGGTGGAACGCCACTGAGAATCATAACTGCGGCAGCCATTTTTGATGGCCATGATGCTGCAATAGGCATCTTCAGAAGAATATTCCAGTCAATGGGATGTGAAGTAATTCATCTTGGTCATGACAGAGGTGCTGATGAAGTTGCCAGAGCTGCTATCCAAGAAGATGCACATTGTGTTGCTATCACTTCTTATCAGGGGGGAGCAGTAGAAATGTTCACTCATACCAAACAAATTTTAGATGGTTCCGGTTTTGGCCATGTTAGCTTAGTTGGAGGGGGTGGTGGAACTATTCTTCCAAATGAGATTAAACATTTACTTGATTCTAATATTGCAAAAATATATTCTCCAGAAGATGGAAGAGAATTAGGACTTACTGGGATGGTTTCAGATGCAATTGAAAGGGCATCAAAGAATAATCTACTTGACCCTAAAAGATTTGAATCATTGAAAGAACCTATCACTGCAGAGAATCATCCTTCGGTTTCTAAATTATTGACTTTGGCAGAAAATGCAGATGAAAAAATGTTCAATAAAATACTAGAAAATGTTAGATCTACTGATGGTTCGAAATGTCCAGTAGTTGGCCTAACTGGCACAGGCGGTGCTGGGAAGTCAAGTCTTACAGATGAGCTGATGTTAAGAATTCAAAGAGATAATCCTGGAACTAAAATCGCCTTACTTGCTACTGACCCAACTCGTAAGAGAACAGGGGGCGCTTTACTTGGAGATAGAATAAGAATGAACTCTTTATCAGATGAAAATTTATTCATGCGCTCATTTGCTAGTAGAGATAGTGGTAGAGAAATTGCAGATTGTATAGGTCGTTCTATTGAAGCTTGTAAAGCGGTTGGATTTGACCTAGTTGTAGTAGAAACTAGTGGAATTGGTCAAGGGAACGATGCAATTACAGAAGTGGCTGATCTTTCATTATATGTTACTACAAGAGAATATGGAGCACCTAGTCAGTTAGAAAAATTGGAAATGTTAGATTCAGCAGATATTGTTGTACTGAATAAGTTCGATAGACCTGGAGCAGAAGATGCACTAGCAGAAATCAGAAAACAATTCAAAAGAAATAGAGAGATGTGGGATGCAGATAATTCTGACCTCCCAGTTGTGCCAACTATTGCTAGTCAGTTCGCAGATGCAGGAGTTGACCAATTGTGGCAGAAACTTTGTAATTTACTAAATGAGAAATATTCTCAATCATTTTCAGCGGCAGAGCCTAGATTAGGAGCAGATGGTCTACCACATAGATCTTCACCAATACCTCCAGAAAGACAAGGATATTTGGCTGAAGTTTCAAGCGCTATCAGAAATTATCATTCTAGAACTGAAGAAGTAGCGGAGAAAATACGTCTAGTCCAACAATTAGAGGCGGCGGCTTCTCAAATGAAAACAAAGAAGAATAAAACAGCAGCACAAGGTCTCGAAGAAGAAGCCAAAACTATTCGTTCAGAAATACCTGAAAGTGCTTGGCAAAGTTTAGAAAACTTCAGAACTAAAGCAGAAGAGTATCGTTCAGGAGCAACCAGTTATACGGTTCGAAATAAGGATATACCAGTTAAAACAACCAAAACTACGCTTTCTGGATTAGATATGCCAAGAGTCGCATTACCTGATTACAGCGACTGGGGAGATACACTACAATGGATTAGGAAAGAGAATATGCCAGGTTCATTCCCTTACACAGGAGGTGTTTTCCCATTCAAGAGACAGGATGAATTACCAGTTAGGATGTTTGCAGGAGAAGGTAGTGCAGAGAGGACAAATAAAAGATACCACTTCCTTTCTAAAGACCAAGACTTCAACAGACTATCAGTTGCTTTTGATTCACCTAGCTTGTATGGAAACGATCCACAAGAAAGACTAGACATATTTGGAAAAGTATGTGAAAGTGGAGTTTCAATAAGTACGGTTGATGAAATGGAAAAATTGTTCGAAGGATTTGATTTGTGTGCTGCTAATACTTCAGTGTCAAAAACAATTAATGGAAATTATTGGTGGCACCTTGCTGCTTTCTTCAACGTGGCAATCAGACAGCAAGTCAAGAAGTTCGAAGAAGAGAATGGGCGGAAACCAGACGAGAAAGAACATGCTGAAATAAAAGCGAGAACACTGAGTACAGTACGAGGAACTGTTCAGGCCGACCAATTGAAAGAATCAATGGGTCAGAATACACTGGTATTCAATCTAGATACTGCATTAAGAATGATGGGGGATGTTGCTGAGTTCTATGTTCAAAATGAAGTAAGAAATCATTACTTCGTTTCAATTTCGGGATATCATATTGCAGAAGCAGGAGCAAATCCAATTTCTCAAGCAGCCCTAACTCTATCCAATGGTTTGACATATGTTGAGTTATTCAATTCTAGAGGATTAGATGCAAATAAATTCCTGAGAAACTTCAGTTGGTTCTTTTCTAATGGTATGGACCCTGAATATGCAGTAATAGGAAGAGTATGTAGAAGAATCTGGGCTATTGTTATGCGGGATATGTATGGAGTTGATGAGCGAAGTCAGAAACTGAAATATCACATACAAAGTAGTGGTAGATCATTACACGCTCAAGAATACACATGGAATGATTATCGAACTACATTACAGGCACTTTATGCACTAGCTGATAATGCTAATTCACTACATACTAACTCTCGTGATGAGGCATTTGGAACTCCTACTGAAGATACAGTAAGAGACGCAGTAGCAATCCAACTTATCCTTTCGAAAGAATATGGATGGTTACAAAATGAGAATCCATTACAAGGATCACATGTAGCGGATTGGTTAACCGATTCCGTCGAAGAAGAGATTTTGAAAATATTTGAAGAAATGCATAGACGTGGTGGTGTTCTAGGAGCTCTTGAAGTGAATTATCAAAGAAATAGAATACAAGATGAATCTATGATTTATGAACATAGAAAACACTCTGGAGAGTTACCAATAATCGGAGTAAACACCTTCGAAGAAGGAGTAGATAATTCACTATCAGTGGAAGAATTCGATATTGAAGTTACACGCTCAGATAAAGAAGAAAGGATGATGGTTATTGATAGAAATAAAGCATTCAAAGAGACTCATGCTAAAGAAGCTGAAGAAGGTCTAGCAAGACTCAAACAAGTAGCTAGAGAGGGCGGAAATCTGTTTGAAGTTATGATGGATATTGTTGAACATTGTACTGTTGGACAGGTTACACAAGCACTATTCGAGACTGGTGGAAAGTTCCGTAGAAATATGTGAATAAAGTTTGGACCTTGCTTCAACATAAGCACAATGTTCACAAAACTCTCCTGAATCTGGTTCTGAATCCATATCAAGACAATTTTTAGCTGTAATTACGAGATTTTCAACCCAATCTAAATCGATTCGTTCTCCTTCAACAATTACATCCTCATTTGCTATATCAATTTCAATAACCAAAGCCGGTTTCAGAGGGATTCCTCTCGGACTTTCATCAGTACCTTCATTGAGTAAAGATTCTGCATCGTTATTCCCATTCTCATAAACAAAGAAGCCTCTAGTTGAAACAGGATGTCCAAGTTCTCTGAGTAACCACTGATAGATTGCCATTTGACGAACATATCCTCCCTTGTATATATCCTCAAGGAATAATTCAGCAGTAATATTTGCATTTGAAGCAGTAGACTTGTAGTCAACTACATACCATTCTTCATTATCACCTTCTCCAGATTTCCATATATCATCAACAGCTCCTGTAAGCATCAGGCCATGTTTTGGAGCTCTGACTCCCTTGAAGTTCTCGCGCCATTCATCCATCATTGGATGATCTAGGGGCACCATATGACCCAATCCATTCTGAATCATGTATGGGTGTGGAGTACCAGTCTCCCTATGAGCGTCAAACTCCCTCTTTAGAAGAGTATCAACAAGAGTATTGAGTAAGAAGCCTGGAATTCCAGGTTTACCGATTCCCTTCACTCTATCTAGCCAGAAGCATCTTCGACAACTATGGCACTGTTCCAACTTAGAACGACTTATGGGAAATGGATCTTTAGATTCTGGATTACCATACATCGAATTCTCACGAGTCCGAAGTTTCCATTTCTTGCGTTTAGTAGTAACCATGGAATTGGAAATAAGGGGGGTGTTATGAACTATCTCATTGAGTAGACTTGTACACGTATGTTGCTAAAACTGCTCCAACAAACTGTGGTACAAAATGCATCCATGAATCTGCAAGGGTCAATTTACCTGAAACTATCAGTGCACTAGTCACTGCAGGATTGAATGATGCGAGAGAAATACTTCCAACTGTTATAGCACCAGCAAGAACAACAAGAGCGATTGCAGCGCCAAAGTAACCGTTTCCGGATGTTGATTCAGTAGTTGCAACATTAAGAATAACATAAGCTAATGCGAAGGTGAAGAGAAGTTCGGCAACTATCGCATCAGTACCTAACTCGAACCCCAGAACCACTTCATTGGGGCGCAAAAGATTCTCAACAACTATTGCTGCAGAAACTGCCGCTATAACTTGTGAAGCAATGTATGGAAGAACCTCATCCTTTTCACAGGCACCTCTCAGATAAATCGAAACAGTCACTGCAGGGTTGTAATGAGCACCTGAGATATGCCCACCAGCGTAGATCATTACCATTAGAGTCGCAGCTATACCGAAAGGAGCATATTCTCCTGCAGAACCATAAACTGCTGCTGTACAAATTGTTAGTGAGAGGAAAAAAGTTCCAATGAATTCAGTGGTTAATTTCTGCTGCATAGTATGCGTCATAGTAATGTTCGTTAACTGAATGCTCATGAATGTTGTTCTAATTATTCTTCATCAAAGAAGTTGTATGGCCTATCAGGTGGTGGCGGGAGACGCATAAATTCAACAGGTTGAGGGTTAGGAATTTCTAATTCGGTGAAGTCATGGAGGTTCATCTGTTGATTCATATCACCTGAAAGGATTTTATTCTGTGATAGAACCCAAGCCAAAGTACTGTCATCTAGTAAACTAGCTCTAACCCAGACTTGACTTGGCAATTCAGGAGACCAGGGGAAAGTCCCCAATTCAAATGTATCAAAACCATCAAAAACAGAAAAAACTCCTCTCAATGAAGTTCCCATAGGGCATTGAGATTTAGGTTCTGCAGCTAATACCTGTTCGAATTTAAACCAATTTTCTTGCTTTACAGGTCTAGATGAAATTTCTAAGAAAAAACCTGTTTCTAAAACTTCATCCATCAATCCACATCTCCTAACTAGATTTACCAAACCTGTTGGTATTCTTGCTTTAGGATGCCTTTTTACTTCCTCTGCAGTTCTTCCAAATGCAAATGTAGCATCCTCTAACTCATCATTCATCTCATATCCTCCAGACCTAAACATTGTAACACTCCAGATTTTATTATTTTGATTTATTTTTCCTATATTCTCACTTCCTTACTCGTACCCAACAGTAAATAATCGCAACAAAACTATCGCGATTTGCGGAGTATAATTCATTGTAACTGACCACATATAAACTATACATGATATTATATGCAATTCTCTTAGATGATAGATTAGAGGGAGCCTATGAGAGAAGTAGCCTTAGTTACTGGAGCCTCGAGCGGAATAGGCTTAGAAATCACAAAAATATTGGCTTCGCAAAATTATGATCTAGTAATTTGTGCACGAAGAGAAAAAGAGTTACAAGATTTAGCAGAAGAAATTAGTCGTCAGCACACAGTTAATTGCAAAGTTATAGTTGCTGATTTGACTACCGAAGAAGGGGTTGACTTGTTAATCAAAGATTCAGGAGAAATAGATATTCTTGTCAATAATGCAGGTTTTGGGATACTTGGAGACCATTTAGATATGCAATTAGGAAGACAGTTAGAAATGATTGAATTGAATATACATGCATTAACAAGATTATCTCATGTATTTGGAAACTTAATGGTCAAAAAAGGCAAGGGTCGAATAATGAATGTAGCATCAATTGCATCATATATTTCGGGCCCAAGTTTTGCAGTCTATTGTGCTACGAAAGCCTATGTCCTATCCTACTCTAGAGCATTACACAAGGAATTGAAAAATAAAGGAGTTACGGTTACAGCATTATGCCCTGGTTATGTTACGACTGGTTTTCAAGAAGTTGCGGGAATGGAACTCAGTAAAATGGAAAAGTTAACCGCTGTACCTGTAAAAAAAGTTGCAGAAATTGCTGTAAAATCAATGCATAAAGGGAAAAGAGAAGTTATGCCAGGAATTGTGAATAAACCATTACCATTAGTAACAAAAATTACCCCAATGTGGTTGCACCTAATTATTGTAAAATGGGTACTGAAATAATTTATTTCTGACATTTAGGACAATAAAAAGTTGAGCGTCCTGATTGTACTATTCTCAGAATCTTACCCTTACAATTTTCTTCAATACATTCTTCCCCTTCACGATTAAATACTCTAAACTGTTGAGCAAAATAACCTAAATCTGATTCTCCAGAAACTCCTCTAAAATCAGAAATTGTAGAACCACCAACCATTATAGCTTCAGCAATTACTTGATTGGTATTCTCAAAGATTCGTTGTATTTTGGCATTCACCTTGTTACTCTTACCTACAACTTCTGCTGCAGTCTTAATTGGAGAAACTTTACTGCGAAATAGAATCTCACTTACATATATGTTTCCAAGACCTGAAACGACTCTCTGATCGAGTAAGGCACTCTTTATTGGAGAACGTTTTTCATGAAGATTCGATTTCAATATTTGAACTGTAAAGTCATCAGTAAGAGGTTCTGGCCCTAAAGTGGCCAGCCACTTCTGTTCGGACTCATTTGAGGTCTCAAAAATATCCATAAATCCAAATCTCCTATGGTCAGTATATACTGCAGTTTTCATACCATCATCAAATTCGAAATATGCATGATCATGCTTACCTTTTCCTTCTGAACCAACCGTCCAAACTCCAGTCATACCCAAATGACTCATCCAAGTATATCCGTTAGATAAACGAAATAAAAGATACTTCGACCTTCTATCAATCCTCTCAATTTTGGCTCCAGTTAATATTTCTTCGAAATTTTCAGGGAAGGGAAACCTAAGATTTGGTCGACGTAAATCAACGAAACTTACGATACTGCCTGAAAGATGAGGGACTAAACCTCTACGAACAGTTTCAACCTCAGGCATCTCAGGCATGAATGAACCATTGAAAGTGATTACATTATATTGTCTGTGTTGTAATTTCAATAAAAATTAGAGAATGATTGAAATAATATTTGGAATTGGAATGTCTATGAGTGATGACGAGGAAGTCCCTTGGTCGGATAATAACAATGAAGTCCCATGGGGAAATCCAACAAAAAATGCTGCTAGTTCGGTTCAAGTACAAGGGAATTCTATAGTTGGAAAATATACTGAGACTAATGCAGTTATGGCTATGATTCTTGCAGCAGTATCTTATTTCATGTGCGGAATTTGTAGCGCTATTCCTGCAGTAATAATGGCTAATGGTGCATTACAGATAACTCGTAGTCAGCCAGGTCATCCAGATCAGGGTTTGGCAAAAGCCGCTCTGATTATGGGTTGGGTTATGATAATTCTAACAGTGTTAGGAATCTTAATTTGGGGCATATTAATTTTCTTAGTTGGCGGAGTTGGATTATTAGCTGGTTCCTAAACCATATCTAATTTCTTAACAACAAATATCCTATGCTGACTCTCAAAATGAGATATGTCAATGTTTTCTAGAAGTGTTAAATTCTTATTTAAGTTAATCAATTTCTCTGCTTCTTTGAAACGTGAATCATCACCGCCCTCAATCCATCTCTCACTAGCCGCTTTAAGAGATAATAATCCAATGCCTTCAGGTTTCAAAAAAATCCCTGAGATTTTAAGGAACGATTGTGTTTGGTCTGCAACACTAATATCTTGATGAATCCAATCAACCTTATCTCTAAGATATGGTGAGATTACCATAGGATTTCTAGCATCACCTAATACTGGAATTAATCCGGGTCTCAATTCAGATAATTTGCTCAAATCTCTCATCATTCGAGGGGAAATTTCGACAGATACAATCTGACCATTGTGATGGTTTCCTGAACCACAAACATGGTCATGAATATGGCTAACGGTAGTTCCTGAGGATGCACCTAGATATAGGCAAGTAGAACCAGGTTGTGGTATAAGCTCACTTGGATCTAATTTTGTTTTCAATAAACAAGCCGCTACTTTAGATTTCTGTGGTTCCCACTGTCGCCATTCAATTCGACTATCTTTTTTTCTTCTCTCGCCTCTAACTGAAACGCCCTTAACGGCATTTCTTGTCCATAAAGTGCGACCTTCTTTATGTACCCCCCATGCAAGTTGGATAGGTTTTCTTCGGCTCATTTATTCACTTCCTCTTCGGAGGTTTAGGGAATTTATTCTTTATCGATTCTGCTTCTTTATGAATCTCTGATATCTGTTCTTTTGTCAACTTCTGACCATTGAAATGGTCTATCCTGACTGCAATACTAGCCTTACCTGCCAAATATCTCGCAACTTTACCGCGTACCCAACGCGGACTACGACTTACTGCTGGCATAGAAAAGAGAATCGCTCCGTGTTTAGGGGGAGGTGCCCCCTTTCTATGTGCAGACATAGCTGCATTAGCCCCTAACACCTGAAGACTACCCGAAGGCATTCTGGCTAGGCGCTCACGACCACCTGCTAAAACAACTAATTTTGCAGCGCTTATAGGCCCCATTAAAGCAGATAAACTAGGCAAATAATCATTAGCAAGAACTCTGATTGTTTCCTCAGAAGTTGTTATCTGATTTGCTAAATTAACTACTGATTGTGCTTGAGAATTTATACTATTCCATTCATCTTTCGAAGGCTGATATGTGGGTTCAGAGACATTGAACTCCTTGGCCACCTCGTTTATTGATTTAGATTTAGAAACTATTTCTGGAATTTTCTTTCTTTGTTCATCTAAATCCAAATCAAATAAAAATAATCCAGTCCATTCAATACATCTCGCTTCTAAAGTTGTCCAAGAAGATCTCAACTCATTATTTGCAGAAACTAACATATCCATCCTTCTATCAATGTCTCCTGAAGATTCTGCGACCCCTCTTTTTGCTAATCTAGTAGATGCTTCGATAAATTTCTGCATTTCTTCATCAGACAATTCTGGCCATTCAGAATCAGACAGTGCGCCCAGAGAATCTATTGTTGCCTCAGGAAATCGTTCCTTCAATGAACGTGCTTCAGTAGTAAGCCTTCCAGACTGCAAATCTGAAAGCCTATCTACAAGATTTTTTGTAGAAATACGGTTCCAATATAACTCATCAATTATTTGATCATCCGCATCGATAACCCTGGCCAGCCTCCAATCGTAGATGACGCGCACAAACCTCTCGGCGTCGACTTCATGCTTCAATCTCACGATTAGCAGCGAAGGCATCAAAACTGGCATGTATTAGCCAACTCATGGATGGAAGACTGGTTCTATTAGTTGGTCTAGGTGGTGCAATAGGCTCAATCTTGAGATATTTGATAACTGAGATAATACCATCTAATCAAATGCCATATGGAACAATTACTGTAAACTTACTAGGTTCAATGCTATTGGGAATAATGTTTGGAGCAATTGCTGCTGATGCGATTATAAATCAAGATTATGTATTATTATTTGGAACTGGCCTATTAGGTGCATTTACAACAATGTCTGCATTTGCGATGGATACAATAACTCTAACAGAAGATGAAATATCTACAACTCTTATTTACATAGTCATAACTATTGTTGGTAGTTTGGGTTTAGCTTGGGCGGGATACAAAATCGGTTTTTCTTTATTCTCTTAATATTATTAGTTTAGAGTTAGAATGTTAGTAACGTTCAATAAGATGATGATTTACCACTATTCGGTTGGTTACACAATCAACTGTTGGTGTGAGTCATGTTTTGTCCTGAATGCGGTACCTTAGGTTTTATGGAAGGTAATGGAAATATTAGATGTACAAATTATACTTGTGGATATGAAGGACCTCTAGCAGGAAAAGACGGAAAGGGAGCAGAATTTACCGACCCAATGACTGGAGAAACTATTGATCTATCTAAAGCCGCAACTTCCAGTGAAACCTCCTCTCTGAGGCACTTGAATGAGGTTGTGCCTGAAACAGTCGCTCAAGGAACACTGTGGGTTGGTGATTATCTATGCCCAAAATGCGATGCAGATAGGATATTTGTTGTATTAATGCAGACCAGATCTTCTGATGAACCTGAAACAAAAATCTGTACTTGTGAGAGTTGTGGACATAAGTTTAGAGAATACCAATAATATTCAAATTTTCTTGACTTTTTGTGAGATAATACCTAATCGTTGAAACATAAGCATGAATAACCCGCAGTCAAGGGTAGGATAAGAAAGGGGTGGCATGATGTTGAGAGTCACAGCAAATACGCAATTAATGAAAGAAATAGTGGATCTACTTTCTGTGTTAACAGAAGAAGCAAAATTAGTATGGAAAGAAAATGGACTTCAGATAAATGTAGTTGATGGATCACATGTTGCTTTACTATCTGCAACTATAGGCGATGCATGCTTTGAGACATATGAAGTTGAACCCGTAGAAATTGGATTAGAGCTAGCTAAATTGAGAGATTTATTGAGTCTAGCTGGTCCTTCGGATTTAGTTGAGTTAGATTATGATAAAGCAATTGGAGCCATAAATGTCAGAGTTGGAGCGGTACACAGAATTCTAAGGGGCTTAGATACAGCAACAATGAATGAACCAAAAATGCCACAATTATCATTCGATAGTAGGGCAACTATAGACGCATCCAAACTCTCTAATGCGCTAAGAGCGGCAAAATTTGTAGGGGAATTAGTAGATTTAAGTCTAGATTCTAATCAGATGAGTGTTTCAGTAACTGTTGAAGCAGGTGAGTCGGTTAATGTAAGATTTGATGCTGGAGAATTAAGTGAGTTAGTTGCTCCAAACCCAACACAATCGACATATTCACTGCAATTCTTGGATCCTCTAACAAGAAAACTAGCAAGTGGATTAACTGATTCTGTAACATTAGAATTCCAAGATAAATATCCTCTTAGACTAACATGGAATAGTAATGATGGGGGAGCTAGTTGGGTGTATTTCCTAGCTCCTAGAGTCACAAATGATCCATGATTACTCATCGATGTTATTGAAAGTGTAGGCTCTTACGGTAAGCCGTGAGTGAACCTTCAGTTACGGTCATTATTCCTAGCGTCAGGAATCATGAGGAGTTAGATATTGTACTAAAGGGTCTGAAAAAACAGATATATGGCGGACAAATCGAAACAGTAGTTGTTGGCCCAACAAATGACCCTGGAAAAGACGTATGTCTAGAGAATAATATTCGATTCATTGATGATGAAGGTTCTAGAACTAGAGCGGATGCATGTAACATAGCAATAAAATCTACAAGTTCAGAACTGATACTATTCACTGATGATGATGTTATTGTTCCAAAAGATTGGGTTAAGAAATTAGTTTCATGGTTTGAAAATGAGGAAGTTAGTGGGGTTGGAGGGCCTAATTTCGCCCCAGTTGATGAATCTACAATGTGGCAACAAGTAATTGATGTTGCATTCTGTAGTACAATATTTACTGCCGGAACTAATTACGGCAAAATAGGTAAGAAAGACCTAGATGAAGTCAATCAACTTCCTGGAGTTAATTGCGCATACAGGCGCTCAGTTCTAGAAGAAGTAGAAGGATTTGATGAAGGCGCTATTGGAGCAGAAGATGTTATGCTTGATCATAGGATAAGAATGACTGGAAAGAAATTATGGACCGATAGAACTGCTATAATGTGGCATAGAAGAAGAGACCTTTCAAGAGTTAAGAAACAAATTAGGAACTATGGACTTGTGAGAACTTTGGCTAGTCACGAATACCCTGAACTAAGAGCACCTACGCATACAGCAGTTGCATTTTTCCCACCAATAGTGATAGTAGCATTTGGGTTCTTTTTTTGGGGCCTAGCAAATGGAGGATTGGCATGGCCTGACTTCTGGGATATTCGATTATCTACAGTACCTATGGGGCTACCTAGGTTAGGAGTTCATACACTACCAACACTTATTCTAGTGTACAACCTGTTAGCGTGGTATGGCTCTTGGAAGGGAAATTCCCCCAGTAAAACAAAGAAAACTATCTTTTTGTCCTCAATAGCAACTTACACATTACATTGGAACTATGGAATGGGAGTATTAACCGGTTGGGTTAGAATTTTAAGAGGGAAATCTGGCCTTCAGATAGATGATAGGTCGCGTTAAATTATTTTCATCTTGCCACAATTATTTCCAACTCTCCAAGAGTTAGTCCTTGGCCTCCAGAATACAACAGTGAATACTCCGATAAATAATCCGCCGAATACTAAATTCAGCCAGCCATCTGAGATATACCCTGAGCTTGCATTAAAATATGCCCAGATAAATGATGGGATGATACCAATTATTAATGAAATTAGCAACTCCTCAAATAATAACTTAGATTTATCAGATGAAGCAGGTAATTTTGGAGATGAAGAATCATTATGGTTTATCTTTGGCCTTTTGACTAAGCGTAAATATTCACATTTCTCACCTTTACGAATAGAGCTAATTGAAGGATTTCCTGATCTCCAAGTCCGTGAAACTTTCATTAGCCAATTATCTTCTATAAATGGCCTTCCATCACAATATTTCAACCAATAAGAACCACGAATTCTATCAGATAATTCTTCAACTTGATTTTCTCCAGAAATCAGTTTCTTCTCCATTGCGAGAGTCCATTCAGATTCTGAAGCAACATAACAATCTTCATCTTGTAAAGCGACTTCTGCAATTTCATGATTTACCGGTAAAAAAGATATTTCAAAATTATAATCAATTTTTACTTCATGCCTAGGCCCGATTCCTCCAAAAAGAACTGAACGATTATCAGAACCAATGAATACTTTACCTGGTTCCACGGTTATCCATTGAATTTCCAATCTCACCCCACCTAGGATTCAATTTCTCCAGTTTGTATTGACCACTGAGAAGCATATACACTTTCGTTTTCCAGTAATTCTCCATGCTTTCCTCTTTCTACAATTGAGCCATCAACCATTGATATTATTTCATCGGCATTTCTAATGGTAGCGAGTCTATGGGCTACTGCTATGGTAATTCTATTCTTCTTACCGTTGGAACCGTCAAAAAGTGACTGTTGTATTCTCTTTTCTGTTTCAGCATCTAATGCCGCACTTGCTTCATCTAGAATTAGAAGATCAGGATCATTCAATAGAGCCCTGGCCAGACTAATTCTTGCCCTCTGACCGCCTGATAGCATCACTCCTCTATCGCCAACCATTGATTCTAATCCATTTGGCAATTGAGAAATAAATTCGGATGCTCCGGCCATATCTAGTGCACTGAATATCTCTTCATCTGTAGAATCTCTCGCGTAGGAAACATTTTGTTTAATGGTCCCGTAAAAAAGAAATGGGTCCTGAGATACAAAACCTATCTTTGATCTGACTGATTTTATAGAAAAATTATTGATATCTATTCCATTAATGAGAACTTGGCCATGTTGTGGTTGATAGAATTTCTCTACTAACTTCAGTATTGTACTCTTACCCGCCCCAGTATGGCCCATGACTCCTAGAAATTCTCCTGAAGAAACCTCCAGATTGATATTGTTGAGGACATTAAACTCGGAAGAAGGATAGGAAAAAGATACATCTTTGAATGATAGACTTGTAATTGGTTCTTCAAGAGGTAATGCTTCCTCCTTATCAAAAATTGAAGGTTCAAGATCTATGACCGCAAAAACTCGACGTGAAGCAGCCTCACCTTTCTGTAGTTGATTCAGCAACATCCCTAGAATCCATAATGGCATAGTCATTCTAGTAGATATCAGTAAGAATGTAACAAACTGACCAACACTTATTTGCCCGGAATTCATTAACCAACCTCCGGCTGAAACTAAGAGACCGAATGAGATTCCGGCTACTATATGGAATCCAGGAATGAAGCGATTTCTGATAAAGGCTGCTTGTATAGCTTGATCCCTATAATTGCCACTTTGCCCCTCAATCCTAACTCTCTCAAAATCGCTGGCATTATATGCTTGGACAACTGTTATGCCGGATAATACATTTTCTAATATTGCCACTATTCCGCCAGTACTTTCTCTTTGTTGACGGTACTTTCTTTGTACTCTAGTGGAAAACCAGATAACCATAGGGACAATCATGAATAATGGTCCAAAGAGAATCATACAAAGTGTAGGAGACATCCAAAAAAGAATTAAAAATGCAGCACTGAGAGTTGTTACTATCCTAATTATACTAGTAGTAGAATCTGAAATTATATCCTCTAATTGTGCGACATCCGCGGATAAAACAGACATCAAGTTACCAGTCTGCCTAGTTTCAAAGTATGATGCTTCCATATCCATCAAAGATTTTGTAGCATCCATTCGGATATCATGCTGAGCCTTGTAAGCGATTGACTGCCAAAGTTGATTGCTTAACCCTTGAGTTATTGCAAGACAGATGAATGATGAAAAAATAAGTAAGCCAAAGCCAAGTTCTGTAGAATCAATCGGACCTAAATTTGGTATTACATCTAGTGTAACAAAACTCTCAACTCTTGAGTCGGTAAATTGAGATTTCTCGGGGTTATAATAATCAGCAGCCATCCCTATAGCAACCAATGGGACAAGATCAAAGATTCTAGCACCAATATTCGCTATTAGACCACCTATCGCTCTTTCCCAGTATCTTGTCACATAAGGTAAAATTCTCCATATCTGTCGTCCAACTATTTGCTTATCATCACCAAGGTCAGACGCATCTTTACTTATTGAAGAAACTATGACATCCTTTGCTGGGTGTGGATGACTGGCCTTCGACATGTTCTGCGGGAGAACAAGTAGTGTTTGAATGCTTCACTTGACTGTTTTGATATGGTGCGCCCGCCGGGATTTGAACCCGGGACATGAGGTTGGAAACCTCAGGTGATAACCCCTTCACTACAGGCGCGTAATCTATCGGAGGATATGCCCTTTCTAAACTAGTTCGGTTACATTCGTTCAAATGTTATTACCATATCCGAGGTTTATGCTTGTGCGCCAAAGAGTGGGAATTCTGTTGATGATACTATTTCTACCCATTAATGGCCCTTTACTAAGAATTGGTATTCAAGAAATAATGAATAAACCGGTCCCAATTGGAGAATTTTATTTCTTTGCTCTATGTGTAGTTCTATTTTTATTAGGCGGAATAATGACTTTTACTCCAAAATTAAAATCCCCTTTTCAGGAATAGAGAATTTGTGGCCAATTAAAATGAATATTTTCTATAATTTCATTAATTTGTTCTACTGAATAACCAGATTGTCTTAGTTTTTCTGTCAATTGATGAGTTCTTTTGGGAATTGTTTTCGGTCCGAGGACCGCACCCGGACGATTCTTATCATCTAGAAAATCCGTTTCCATACCCCAATAAGAATTGCAATTTGGCAAGCTTTCTACAATTTTTGAAATGCTACCCTTCCCAACACTTACAGATACACTCAAACCATGAGTGAAATCAGAACTAATATTAGCCGGGGCATAATGTCTTATTGCGAGATGCCTAGGTAAACTTGCCTTATCACATAATTTTGCTAAATCAGAATATGTTTTCTCGCCATCATCTTCAACATGAAGTTGTATACTGATTTTTTCTTCCGCGGCTAATTTCATGATTTCTAATAATAAATCATTGGCTGCATCCCAGATTTGCGAATCTACAGGATAATGTGGACGACCTACTTCTCCAAGACACACGGCTTCTCCCAACGAAATATATTGTATTGCGAGTTTTACGGCTTGAAGATGTAAAGATGTAGATTCTTGTAAACCAATTGTATGTATTTGTTTCTCCCAAGATACAGGATGGGGCCCAAGAATTACTGAGACCTGGATTCCGAACTTTTCTCTAATTTCTCTTGCCATCTCAATAGTATTATCATATGCTGATTGATAATCAGAAATTGACAAAGGTAAATTTGAAAAATTCGGTTTGTGAACCAAATTAATAGCAGTTCCTCCTGAATTCACGAACTCAGAAACTGCATCTAGGAATCTATTATTACGATCTAAATGCATATGTTGGTCTAATATTGGCCCTTCCCATCGGCCGTGATTAAACATATTCTCACGCCAATGCGCCCTCATTATCTAACTGGGACGACCAGTGTCTAATTGCCATCTCAGCAATTCTTTTTGAAGTTTGTTTCAAGACAATACCATGACCATTGTTGAATAATAGAATACTACATTTATGCCTATCTGCATCTATTCTTAAGGCACCAATTCTAGAATCTAGATTTATCTCAGAAAAACGATCAGCAGCCAGCTCCATTAATACAGCTCGACCTATTGAAAAACGAATTATCATTTCACCAGACTCTACTAACAACCATTCATCAGACATTCCAAGAGTTAACAACAATTCTTGTACAGCCAAACGTGCTACTTCGGTTCTTGAAATACCATGGACCAATACTGAACCTTCTGGTTCAATTACAAGAGTTGCATGAGGGTTTTCATGAATAATTACAACAAATTCTCCTGACTTAACGCCTCCGCCTAAACTAACGGCTTCTTCATGATTTATTGGTTCAGAAGGAGTGAAACGAAAGGTCTGTGTTTCAACATCAAGATTAATTTTGGTTTCATCCATAATCATTCCTCCGGAGTTATCTCCTCAACATTCGTACATGAAGTAATCGCTTTTCTTATTGAAGGCAACCATGCCTGATGAATAGGTACCATCAAAGTTAATTCTTCTGATTGAGAATTACTCTCATTACTATTTCTGAGATTTGCCAAGGCACCCCTAATTCTTGAAACAAACCTTTCATCTCTGAGATTTTGTAATTCCTCAGAGATTCCTCGCTGTTCTTCTATCCACCAAGTCAAACAAGATGCAGAGGCAGCCCCCATGTCGGCATTGACTAACTTAGAACTTGTTACAGATTTAATTGCATTCTTCCTTATCTTTTTCCATCTCCTACCAGTTGTCAATGTCAAAATTAGATTAGAGTAAGTAACCTGTTGATCGGCACTTTTAATTTGCCAATCAACCCATTTCTCATCTTCAAGGTCAGGTTCAATTGCATAAATTGGAAGCCCTCCTCTTGAATTTCTAGCATGTAAAAGTAAGCGTAATTGTTCAGGATCTGGAATCACTGGACCATCTAAATCCAGTTCATTCAAATCGGTCATCAAACGTCCTAAAACAGTGCCTGAAGCAATGGCTGAGTCTCTATGAACTCCCGGACTTTCTTTCTCTTGTTTGTCCTCAATTATCCAAGAATTAAGATCGATTGATGATGTCATAAACGCTACACCATGAAAATTAGAATGAGAGCGTAGCTTAACCGGCATTCGAATACAAGGAATATGGGGCCAAAAAATGATTTTGCCCCCTTCAGGGTCATTAAAATGATACTCATCCCACACTAAGGCCGGCATATCCATACCTATCCGAAAAGGTATCTAGGATTGAATACAACGGTCAGAAAATGTCCCTAAATTGATAAAATAATATGATGGGTTCAAGTTTAATGAGGATTTGAGAGGGACGATAGACATGAACGAGGCCTATTCAACAGACCCGGTAATTCAACTAAATGAGGTGTTTCCAGGAGACACAAATGCACTAGACACATTATTCGGAGGGAGATTAATGTCAATTATGGATACTGCCGCAGGAATGGCAGCATCTAAATTTGCTCATAGAAACTTTGTCACCATATCTGTTGATGCATTGAAATTTAGAAGACCCGCATATCAAGGAGATGTAATTAGAACTACTGCAAGAGTCGTTTGGACATCTCCTAGAACGGCAGGGATACATGTAATCTCATGTAGATTGTCAAGGTCAGAATGGGTAGGTGAAGAGATATGTTCGGGATTCTTCTTTATGGTTGCAATTGATAGAGATATGAAAGCGATTAACATACCTCAATTTGAACCAAAAACAGATGAAGAAAAAGAATTGTGGAAATCAGCACAAAAAGCTAGAGAGGCAATGAGTTAGTCAATTTACTAATTCAATTCACCGTTCCTTTCAACAAGGGAAGGCTCTTCGGATAATTATGCCTGTACTCAATGTTGCCTTTGTTGGTTCAGAATCATTAGCAAAAAAAATTGCTAAAAAAGGTGATGTCAGAGATATTGAGTCTTATGTGTATAAAGAAGAAAGAAATGGAGAAATAGGAATTATTTCATTACTTAGGCCTCTGAAACATCCAGAAAAAATAAGGCCATTACTTTCGGTATTGAATGTGGCTAAAGTAGGAATAATCGAGATATCAAAGGTTGATTCTGCATTAGGGGAAATATGTGTATCATTTGGATGTGCTAAAATAGAGAAAGGGTTAGTAATTATTAATTCTCAAGTTGGCGATTGGGTTGATCCTGAACAGGTGAGAATTATTCTAGAACAATCAGGGCTGAAAAACTGGGAATTATTTGAGCAGTTGCCGGATGAACATAGTATTCGTGAAAAATTATTTTCTTTCATGGATAATCTAGAAAGAGAAGTTTCATCATTAATCCTACCTGTTGACCAATTCTTTAATGTAAAAGGCGTTGGATTAGTGGCAATAGGTTATGTACAATCTGGCACTGTATCAAAACATGACACAATACAAGTATTGCCCGCAGATGAAAATGGAATTGTTCGAAGTTTACAAGTTATGGATGATGATGTTGACACTGCTATTTCAGGCGATAGAGTAGGCTTGGCAATAAGAAATCTAAGAGAAGAGGCGCTTCATAGAGGTTGTATGGTTGTACATGCCAATTCTAATGTATTGAATAAAAATTTATCATCCACACTCAGTATTATTAAAGCGCCATTTCAAAAAAGAGTTTTACAAATCGGTGACGTCATACACGCAGCAGTAGATATGCAATTTATTGTAGGTAGGGTAAAAAATATTGAAGGCCAAAATTTGACTATCGATTGGGAAGTACCACTTTGGACAAGAAAAGAAAATAGTCCTCCAATAATTATTACTCAATTGGATGCTGAACCTATGAGGATAATAGGGACTACAGTTTTACAATAAAGCGGCAGATGAAAAAACCCTCAACAAGTGACATGAATTTATACTCAACAAACCGAGTTATTATATCGTTAATGAGTAACTCGCGGGCTGGATGCACACGTTCGGGCGTAATGCCCGACCGGATGAGGGAGAGTCGGCAACGTTCGGCAACCTCTCTTTGGTTGGGGTAAGGGGTAAGTTCAGGATAGAAATAACCAAGCGTCAGCTAGTAATTTCCAACGATGTGAGAAAAGGTATCAAATTAAATTTAGCATCTATTTCAAGAATAAGGGCTATCGATATTCCAACAATCCCCGGGGGGGCAATAATTTGGGGTTCTGCGGCATGCTACCTAGGTGCGACAATACTAATTCCTCCATTAGGTTATGCAGTTTCTCTTTTAGGAGGGCTTTCAGTTCTATCACACTTTTACTTCAAAACACCCGCATTAGTAATTGAAACCAATATTGGCGATAGACATATCATCCAATCAAGATTAAATGATCAAGAAGTTCTATTGAAAGTCCAAATGATGATTGAAAAAGTTAGTAATGGCCAATCTGTTAGAGATGCAAAGAATATTTTGGAAAGAGAATTTAGACATGAAAATAAAGAAAAGGTAATCCCTAAAGCTCTTTTGAACGCACCTTCTGTTAACAATTTAGTTCCTGATGTAAATCCAGATTTACAACTAGAGAGAAATTTCTCTAGTATATCTGAAACAAGATTTCAGAATAATTTCGAAGAAAGTAATATACAGTTGTTTGATAATCAGGATTCTGTAATTAAAAATCAATTTAGTACACCTATAATCCCGGATTTTGGCTATACTGAAGATATTCAGAAAACCTCCGCTTATGAGCAAACTTGGGGTAGAAATGAACCTGAATGGTATAATGAAAAGAAACCTAGTAGCCTTCTAGAATCTGCATTAGAAGATGCAACGGAAACAATGGAAACCGGTGTTTTCGGATTTGGATTTGAAGCCGGAGGGCTTTTCGATTCTGAACCTGCCAAATCATCATCTAATGAACCTGTAAATTATTCATCACCAGAGAAAACTAACCTGCCTGAACAATATATCTCAAATAATCATCAAAATAATAGAGAAATAAATTCAATTTTTGATTCGGAATATTCTACAGAAGCAAATATAACGAGAAGTATGTCAAGTGCTGAAATGATTAGAGCTGCAAATGGACTAAATCGTAGTCCCATGAATAATTATTCAAGATCTTTACCTGAACCTACTGATGAAGCAGTTCGAACTGAATGTAAACCTGGTTTAGTAAAGAGAGCCAAGGCGCAACAGTCATTACATAGGAAAGCACAAATTATTGCAGCCTTGCCTGCACCGGCTGATTTAGGAGAATATCCTGGATTAGCTAAAATGGCAAATTCATATGGAGAAGGAAAACTTTCTCTAAGAAAGCAGCCTGTAAAGAGGAAAAAAATCGGATTAATTGAAAGGTTACTAGTTCCAAGACATCGTAATTATGAGAGAAGAGAATTAGATTATTCATCAGAATATGGTGACCCTGATGGGATTAAAGCAATTGAAGGGTCAAGATTCCAATCAAAGCAACATCTCAGAATTAGAAGTGATCAAGAACATCAAGCAGACATCAATAATAGACTTAGAAGAATAAATACAACTGAACCGTCTTCTGGAAAAGATGCATTAGATCGAGTAGTCATTAGGGTTTCGAGAGGAGAAGAACATAGCCCAACAGAATTGACCAATGAACAGCCACTACTAAGATTTAATCAAATGCGTAGAACATCGAATAGTAACGATAAAGGACACTTGAAAGGAATTAAAAGACTGGATTAAGTTAATCCTACTATTCTTCTATATCTATCTACTCGGGCATGATACTGTCCACGTTCTAACTTTGAGATACTCGAACAACCCAATGATCCTAAGGTAAAAGAAGCAGTTACTGTGGCATGGACTAGAGCATTACGGATTACTTCAATATCATTTAATGCACCATCCCTACCAGAAATATTTGCTAAGAACGCTCCTGCAAATGAATCGCCACATCCTGTTGGGTCAACTACATTGCTAATAGGATAGGAAGGTAGAGAAATTAGGCCAAATGGGAATTTACCAATCACTCCCCCACTCCCTCTTTTGACAATTACACATCTAGGGCCTGGGCCCGCATTTTCTCCTCCAAATAAAGCGGCTCCAGACTGGATTGAACTGATTGCTCGAGGAAGTACTTCGTCTCCTGCAATAGCACAAACTTCTTCTTCATTTAGTATAGCAATATCCACCTTACGCAGTGCCTCGGATAATTTGATTTTTTCTGAATTAATCCACAACATGAAACTATCTAAAGCAGTTATGACTGCACTAGGACATTGGTCAAGAACAGATACTTGCGTTGCAGGATGAGTGTTTGCACAGAATAATATCTCAGGTGAAGTCCAAGAAGTTGGAACTTCTGGGTTGAAATTTTCTAACACATTGATATCGGTCGAAATCGTTTCAGCATCTTCCATTGAGCCTTGATATCTGCCAGACCAGCGAAATGTTTCTCCATTTCTCATTTCAACACCTGCTAAATTAAGACCAGCTGATTCTAATCTTAATTGATCTGAGGGTGAGAAATCGTGCCCTACTGCACTAACTATTCCTATATTTGGATTATTAGAAATATCATCAGAGCTATGAAATGCTGCAGATAACCCAGCATATGTCGCTGCACCTCCTAAAAGATCTGAACCTTCGGCTTCAGGAGTAGAAATATCATCATAACCTATGCTACCAACAATTACTATATCCAAAATCTAGCCTCCCGATAGTAGGTTTGGGTGTTCTTCGAGATAATGTATAGTGATATCTCTTTTACGGAAGTCATTTTCAGATAAAATAGCAAGATGTAAAGGTATTAAAGTATCGACACCTAACAATTTTATCTCATTTAAAGCGGCAATCAGTTTGGAAATTGATTCATCTCTTGTTGGCGCCCAAACAATCAACTTGGCAAGTAAACTATCGAATGAAGCCGGCATATCATATCCGGTATGTGCATGAGTATCAATTCTTACACCTGGGCCACCTGGCCAATGACATTCCCATAATTTACCAGGTGAAGGAGATAGTGTAACAGGATTTTCTGCATTCAAACGTACTTGAATAGCATGTCCTCTAATGTGGATATCGTCTTGAATCAATTTTATTGATTCTCCAGATGCAACTCTAATTCCCATAGAAACTAAATCAGTCCCAGTAATCATTTCGGTTACTGTATGCTCAACTTGAACTCTAGGATTTACTTCTAAGAAATAAAAATCTCCTCTGGAATCTCTTAGAAATTCAAATGTTGCTAGGCCACAATAACCTACTGCTTTGGCTCCAGCCACTACCTTATCACCAATTTCTTTCCTAATTTCATCCGATAACCATGGTCCTTCTTCCAGTATCTTCTGATGCCTTCTTTGTATTGAACAAAACCTTTCTCCGAAATGAATAGCCTCTTTGCCGTCGCCTAGTACTTGAAATTCAATATGCTGAGCCCCCTCAATAAATTTTTCTAAAAACACTCTATCATCTCCGAAAGCGGATAAAGCACGACCCTGACATAATTTCATAGCAGATTCAAATTCATCTTCTGATTCTACCACTTGCATTCCAATTCCTCCACCTCCTGCAGCAGCTTTGATAATTACAGGGAAACCAATGTCATTAGCGATTAAGGATGCTTCTTCAGGATTAGAAATCGGACCGGGTGAACCTTTGGCTACAGGTAGGCCTGCCTTAACCATAGCTTCTCTAGCCGTAATTTTGTCACCCAATAACTTTAGAACATCTGAACTTGGACCGATAAAAACAATTCCTTCTTCAGATAACCTTCTTGCAAATGTAGGATTTTCTGCTAGAAAGCCGTATCCTGGGTGCACAGCATCTGCACCAACATCCTTAGCAGCAGAAACTATTGCTTCGATATCTAAATATGAAGCTAGAGGGTCATCTCGAGGAATGTATACTGACTCATCAGCTAATCTTACAGGGGTAGAAATACGATCTTCTCGACCATAAATCATTACTGCCTCTATACCCAGAGAGTGTAGTGAACGGATAATTCTCAAAGCAATTTCACCGCGATTCGCAATGAGGACTCTCCTAAACATCATTCTGTGGCAAACAAAGATACACTATGATTGCATCGGAATAGAAAGATAGAAATTGGCAATTAATATACGTCTCTCAGATATCTTTTCTCTTTCTTCATCATTACATCTTCAACAAATGACTTTGCATCTTCTGGAGTCATTCCACCATGTTCTGAACAAATATCAATCAATGTTTGATGAACATCTTTAGCCATACGTGATTTATCCCCACAGACGTAGAAATATCCTCCACCATTGATCCAATTCCAGATTTCTACGCCATTCTTTTTCATTAGATGTTGGACATATACTTTTTCAGAACCGTCACGAGACCAGGCGAGATCATGCTTGTTTAGAACGCCTCTTTCTGTCCAATCATCCATTTCTTCTTTGTAGTAATATTCTCCTGATTCTGTCCAATCACCGAAAAATAACCAATTTCTTCCTTTATCGCCATTCAAATCTCTTTGTTGTAAAAATGCTCTGAAAGGAGCAATTCCAGTGCCTGGACCAACCATTATACAATCTACATCGCCATTTTCTGGGAGTATAAAAGATCTTGTTGGGGACATGAAAACTCCGATAGGAGTCACACGAGGAAGGCATCTATCTGATAAATATCCAGTTGTTAA
Source organism: uncultured Candidatus Poseidoniales archaeon (assembly GCA_902593945.1). GTDB lineage: Archaea > Thermoplasmatota > Poseidoniia > Poseidoniales > Thalassarchaeaceae > MGIIb-O2. The sequence goes on from CACJKA010000001.1 coordinate 156,715, forward strand.
TCCTGCTCTGTCTCTATCATGATGACTATACCTTACTATTCCGACAGTTAAATGTACAGTTCCTGGTTCGTGTTCAGGACTACTAGCAATAGAATATAATCTTGGTTTCAAACGATCCATTCCATCTATAAAATCCTGAGGAGAAAATGATAAATTACTGAAATCCCTAAGAGTATCGATATAGTCTCTTGTCCAGATATAATCTTCCATTTCTTTGGAATCTGAAGTTAATTTTTTCCAAAGCACTTCCGTTGGGTCGTTAGGGGACATAATTTGAGAATATCCGGAAGGAGTATCTTCCTCATCTCCTGAACCTTCCCAACTAATTACAGAACTACCATCCGATGTTGAAACCCTATCTCTACTAACAATTCTAATCTCAATTGAACCATCGTCACTTGCTACCTTAGGACCTAAATTTTCAATCCATTTTTTAGAAACTCTGTGAATCTCGTATCTTGTTGAAAGCGCTTCACGCAAACTGCATACTCCAAGATTTGTCTCTACTTCTTCATCGCCTGTGAAACCACCAATTGAAAGAAGATCTGACACAATTTCTGGTGGGCAGATTGGTACGACTCCAAGGGCATCTCCTGCTTTGTATTCTAGTCCAGAATCACCTAAATCGAAAACAATATGTCGAGTTTCTTTCCCTGAACCTTCGCCGTTTAGAATGTAATTTTCTGTTAAGTAAGATGTGTAAGGGTTCTTCGCGCTCCATTCCGACTTTACCGATTTCTCTTTTACCACCGGGACCGCAACTTCTTGTTCAACTTCGTCATCAACTACAGTGCTCTCGTCAATAGCATCGGTTTCAATTGGAATATCTCTGTCTTCAATCTGGGCCATTTTCACGAGTACCGCATCTGACCAAATTTGTGCTGGCTCTTCAAAATCAACGTCACAATCAACTCTATCATGTATTCTTGTAGCGCCTTTAGACTCAAACCATTTATCCCATTCTTTTCCTGATTCACAAAAAAGATCATATGAAGAATCACCTAAAGCTAATACTGAATAATGTAAGCCATTTAATGATTCAATATCTTCGTTATTTGCTGCTTCCCAAAGATCTTCAGCATTATCCGGTTGTTCTCCATCTCCCCAAGTACTACAACAAATTAACACCCTTGTCTGCTTAGGAATATCAGAAACAGATATTTCATCCATGGCCCTTACTGTTGGCTGTAAGTCATGTTTCAACGCTGCATTTCCAGTTTGAATAGCGACTTCTTCTGAATTACCTGATTGCGAGCCGTATAAAATTAAAATTGAACGAGCGCCGGACATAATGAAACCTCAAGACAGTTGAACTATCCGAGTTGAAACATGTTTATGAATAGATGTCTAAAGAATAGTGAAGTTGTATCATCTTCGAAGCGATTAAATCAAGTCTTAGGTGTATAGTCGAGAGCCGTGATTCGCATCGACTTCTTGGGTACTGGGAACGCTTTCACCCCTTCTGGGAGGCTCCATGCATTGACTCTTATTGATGGGAATATTTTGATTGATACTCCTCCGACTTTAATTACACAACTACGGAGAAAAGGTATTAAAACATCAGAAATAGAACATCTATTATTTACTCATTGGCATGCAGATCATACATTCGGATTCCCATTCTTTATGCTTGAAAGGAAATATATTTCTGATCCTATGAAAGAACATGAACTGAAGATATATCTCAGACCCGGGGGTAAAAAGAAACTCTCAAGTTTATGCAATGTAGGATTTCCAGGTAGCTTGGAAGAAATTGGAGATATGGCTGAATGGCGCGAAGAAGAAAAGTTGGAAATACTTGGGACTAATTGGAATTTTGAGAGATTTGCAGTTTGCCATACTCCTGAGACTGACCCTCATGGATATGAATTAACTCATAACTCTGGAATCAAAATATTACATTGTGGAGATTCCGGACCTTGTTTAGAAATTGAGAAGAGGGCAAAAAATGCGGATGTTGTAATACTTGAAATGGGGATGCCAGATATAGGAGATTTTCCTTATCACTATACACCTAGTGATATAGTAAAATTTTCAAATAAATTTCCTGGAAGCTTGATTTTAGTAACACATAATTATGCAAGTTCAAAGAATTTCTCAGAAGGATTTCAACCTCCTATTTTGCCAAAAGAAGTTTGTCAGTTAGAAGATGGAGATGCAATAGAAATTAATCAAAATGGCGAAATTAAAATAATTAAAAATAGTTGATTAAATGTTAATTTCTAAAGAAAATGGAAAAGAAAGGTTTGTTGGTTTAATAATGGAATTATAGATGAAATGTAACCTTCACATCACCTTAGTTTGGAATCACTTATTACCTCTAAGCGTCTCGTCAAGAATCCCCATTGTCGAGCGACCATCTGAGAGTGTGTCAATAGTGCATTGGAGAATGCTGAGAACAATGGTGAGAAAAAATGGACGGGAATATTTTTGAGAAAATACTCGGACAAGACTCATTATTTATAGATAGGAAAGCGTTTGAACATGCATTCGAACCTAGTAATTTACCACACAGAGAACAAGAAGTAGATGCCCTAGTAAGAAATCTAGTTGATGCATTAAATGGCCATATACCATCAAATATGTTGCTTTATGGAGTACCAGGATCAGGAAAAACTGTAGTTACAAGATTTGTACTGAGTCAATTACTTGAGAAAGGGAAAGAGATGGGACATCCTGTTCAAACATATGAAATAAATTGTAGGAATGTAGATACAAAATATAGAGTAGTACAAACATTAGCAAGTCAATTAAAACAGAGAGGAGACTATCTCATACCATTTACTGGTTGGCCGACAGATAGAGTACTTGAAACGCTAATTGAAAGAATGGATAGAGCAGGTGGAGTACATATTTTGGTTTTGGATGAGATTGATAACTTGGTTGCCAAGGCAGGTTCTGATCTACTTTACAGTCTAACAAATATGAATACATTATTGAGAAATGCTAGATGTTGTATTATTGGAATTAGTAATGATCTAAACTTCACTCAAGAACTTGATCCTAGAGTTAGTTCGAGATTGAGTCAAGAAGATGTTGTATTCCATCCTTATGGCGCTCAGGAGATTCAAGATATTCTTCAAGAGAGAGTGAAGATGGGGTTGAAAAATAATTCACTAGAAGTGGGAGTAGTTCCTCTATGTTCTGCTCTAGCAGCACAAGAACATGGCGATGCTAGAAGAGCTTTGGACTTATTGAGAATATCTGTGCAAAAAGCAGAGCAAAGAGCTCAAAATAAAGTAGACCCGAAACACGTGCGTCTGGCTCAATCACAACTTGAACATGACCAAGTGACTCCGGTCCTACGAACTTTGCCTTTACATCAAAAGCTAGTATTGTTCTGCATAATAATTAATGAAGAAAATGGGTTGAGAAATATATCAACTGGAGAAATATTTAGAACTTATTCTGAGGCGTGTATGAAAATTAATATTGAAGCACTGACTCCAAGAAGAATTTCTACTTTACTAAATGAATTAGATACACTAGGATTAATTATGGCCAGAAATGTAAGTAAAGGTAGAGGAGGAAGAAGTAAACAAGTAAATTCTGCAATACCAAAAGGCATTGATTCAATTAAGACTTTGAGTAAAAATGAGCCACTAATAGAAGAAGCTTCACAAGGAAAATACATGTTACAAGGCAGACTGTAACTTCAGTCGGTAAATGAAAGCGTTAAACCAAAAGGGTAAGTCGCCGGTTGTGATAAACATGGTTCAGACAGACTGGAATGAGGCTCTAACAAAGCCAAGCAATATGATTTCAACTGCTGCATTAATGCTAGGGACATGGATTATTTTGTTATCTCTAATCAATATGTTTGGTGGAGGAGCCGGTCAAGCAGGAAATAAAGTTGCTTGGATTGGATTCATTGGATTTGGAGGGGACGCTTTTGTCCCTTATGAGGATGGATTTATTCTTGATGATGTTATTTTTGCTGTTACCGGATTAATGTTGTTTGTTACAGGACTAAGAAATGCAGATGTCGCTAATTGGATAGAGAAAAATAAAGGAATGGATATGGTAAATAATCTAATTAGTGGAAAGAATGGAAAAGAGATTATTTCAAGTTGGCTTGTAGTAATTGGTGTCTCCTTCTACATAATTTGGAGTATTCAAAACGATACATGGGTAGACCCTGGTGTATACTCAGTTATGATTTCAATGGTAGCATTTGGTATCGCGTTAAATATAAACTCGAGAGTAGAAAATTAATTATTTTGCTTCTCACAAAGTGATAATATTTTTTGACATCTTGTTTTGGATTCTAATCCTGTAATTCTTAATACTACTCCCTTACTTGGTTGACCATATATTATCGCTGATTTTATTGGAGCAATTATGTGCAAGAATAACGGTGCTAAGTCTTCTTCACCATTTACAAGAATAAGTGTTGTTTCATTATTCTCTGTCCAATTATTGATTGCTCTTTTGCAAGATTCAAATAAAGATTTTGTTAGCATACCGGGTGGATTTGTACATTGAATTATATTATCATATAGAGACTGATCGATTTCTCTGTAGCCATCCCATTTCACCCTCTTTGTTTTCTCATCAATTATACCAATAGAAGCTGGAGAACCTACATTTTGTAATGCTCTAACCGTGACATCTCCTACACCAATAATAGGGGAATGGAAGTCTTCAAGAAAATTCAATGCATCATTAATAGCTACCGAATGATCCTCTTCTGGGCCCAGAAATAATTTACCAAAAGGGTCTTTTAACATCGATTCTACCTCTTTTGTCAAGTACAGATTTGATTTAAAATTCTCGTCTCTAATCCAAAACTCACCATCCCTATTTATTGCGCCTTCTCTAATTCTTGAACTAGAGATAATTTCTCCGTCTTTAGATAAAGCATGAGATACTAAAATTATTGAGAGTGGCATTAATCCACCCTCAATACGTTTTTCATTAATTATTTGACAAGTGGGGAGTGTTTCGCTGGTACAAAATATCTTAGTAGCTTTTTCGTGACGAATAGCAATACCAAAATCATCTAATAATTCATGAAAAGTGATTCTAGAAGATTGGTCAGAAGAAAGATTTTGTTTTATTAATTCACACCTTTCTTTCCATAAAGAAATTCTTGGATCTTTTTGCCGAACAATTTTATCTGACGAAACCCATATCTCAAGAATATCACAATTTGATAGGCAATAATTAATCAACTTCTGATGACCAATATGGAAAAATTCGAAAGTGCCGCCAACAAGTCCGATACTACTCATTAATTGGCCAGAGAGATACATATGACTTGAGAACTGCGGAGAAAAAGTGTGCCCCAGGGTGTAACGGAACCTTTCACCGTACTTTCGTACTCTGGTTCCTGACCCCACCCTAGGACGTATGTTGGATTATGGGGTAGTCCCTAGAATCATCCCTTTCGGTCAACAGGGGACCTTACATAATCCATACCGCCTGTATTGCGCCAGAGGTCATCCTTAGAGGAATAATCTCTTCAATTATTCACAAATCGTCACTCTGGTCTTCGACAGACGGAGACCCAAATCTGTGGTACCGAGTTTCATCCTATCACCTCCGGCTGGGGGTTTTGTCAACTCGGTGTTGCCAGTTGGGTAGATATTCTAAGAGATATTCATTCAATAACTCATCGATTGATGAAAGTTGGGGTTTTCTAATTAAAAAGTAATATTACAAATTGATTGAACTGGTATTCTCATGGAATCCTGTCTTCCTTGAAAGCAATCTTTCACCTATGATTGGATCACCATCAAATATAATTTGGGAAGAAAAATCAGGCCATTTTTCTATAGGCTGTGCTAACCAACCAGAAAGTGAATGTGTTCTTCCAGGTAATGGAGGAGTGCTATATATTGAGGATTCGATTGCATCTAATAAGTCCAATAATGAGTCGGCAGCACTTGGCAATTCATCTCTTCCTCTACGGCCTCTGAGCCGACGGATAAGTAGGGAATAGATTTCTGGATTGAATCCAGGATGAGAGAGATTTTCTAATCCTGGGGCATTAGAGGATTCTCCAATAGGCCTTAGAACGAGAGCGGGCCAAGGATGTGCCTGAGAAAATAACCAGTCATTAGATTCTTCATCACTAAGAATTTTCAATAATATATCAGATGAGATAGGAGCCCACCAATCATAAGGTAGTCTTTCTATAATGAGATTTAGTTCTTCTTTCGATAGTTCTCTTCCATCTATAGAATAATTAACTAATGATGACCAAATCTTCAAATCATGATCTTTCGGAAGGCTCTGTGCTTTGAATAATATTTTTTCAAGTACCTTTTTGAAGTCTAAATTTGGATTACGTCCCGAACTAAATAACCAAGATACACCTTGAAGAGCATCCAAAGATTTCTTTGGAGGTGAAGAGATCCATGCTTCTAGCGACCATTTAGTTAAATCATCGTGAAGAGTCTCAGGGATCCATGCAGCATTAGTCAAAAATTGTGCAGCAACCCAAGATGTACCAGGGGAGGCTTCTATGAAATCAACAGCAGGACGTGTTCGAATTGTGGTTTTACTATCTTCTCTTATTTTTTGACCTAATCTTTCAGCGAAATAATCAAGAATTTCTTCATCTGCCTGATCTGCAAGTTCTGCAATTCTGTCTAGAGGTATGTGATCAATATCAAATAATATTGACCATTCAATTGGCAATCTATCTCTTAATCGCTGCCATCTCGGCCACCTAGTTGCCTTCGGGGAAGCAATCCAAGCTGCTAAAGGATACCTTGCTTCCATCTGGTTTGCCCATTCCTCATTACCACTTGGATATTGAGAAATTGCGGATTTTACCATTGAAATATATCCTGATTCTAATGCTTCAAATTTAGAGTTATAAGACCTATCCAAACCAATTAGTTTCCAAGGATTAATTTCTAAAGATATCGAATCATCATCATTTTCTACAATATTTGGTAAACTATCAACCAATTTTAAAGAAATTGTTTCTTCATTAGAAGTTTTCAGCCTCAACCAAGGAAGTGGTCTAAGAATGTCGTTGTAGAGAAGATTTGAAGATTTTGTTATAGGACATGTCTTATCTTTAATCAAAATTCTTAATTTGGGATGAATTATGATAGAAGAGGTTGTAGATTCTGAAAAATTTTCATTTATCTCTAATACAAGAGGAGGGCGATCCTCATCTGAGATAACCCAACCAATTAATGATTCAAGTGCAAAATTTCCTAAACCTCTGGTGTCTAAATTTCTAATGTTAGATTCATCAATCGTGAAAGATTGACTTCCCCAGTCTCTTCTAAATTTTCTCCAAGTAGAATCATCAGTTCTAACTTTCCGAGTTGACATTATTCTATCCTTCAGAGACTGTACTCTTCTTTTTAATTCATTATCAGGAAGTCTAGGGTGTGCCTTTTGAATCCATATATCTAGAGAAGAGAGGGGGTAAGGATCTCCGATTAAGTCTAGACCGCCTAAATTTGCAATTACTAAAGAATTTATTCTAGTTGTTCGGATTAGCATAGTTCTGGAAAGACTATCAGGAAGTATAGCGACTATTGGAACTTTAGGCCTTATTTCTTGGCTTAATTTGTGACATTCACCTAAGACCCAATCTCCACGATGGAAAGTATTCTCGTTCAGAGGTGGTTTTTGTCTTGACTTAGGCATATCATACCAAGTTCCGAAAGTCATTGCTAATTGACTCATTTCATTTACCAAATTGGCTCTAATAATTCCGATTACGGAAGATTGAGGAGAATATGTATCAATCTTACCTGGATCTATAGAGATTGGTGGAGCTTGAGTTAATTTCATACTCTTCAGATCAAACCATCTAGGATCTTTTTCTTTGAATATAGCCCAATTCCAACGAACCCCCTCATTTCCTATGGAATCATCAGAATTATTTTCATAATCTGTAGGCCTATCCGGAATAAGGACCATCGGGGACTTTGGGATTGAAGAAATTCCCATTAGAAGATTACTGCCGTCTTTATCTAAAATACAATATTTGCCAGGCAGAGATGGCAAAGGAAGTGCCTCCATAGCCCTAGATTTCTCATCCGATCTAATTCTATTCCATCCTAATTCAGTTAGATGTAGATAAGCGCCTCTGCTTCCAGCAACTAGATCACTGGAGACTAGTCCCTCATTTCTTAATTTTCTTAGCTCTGCAGAAGCATGGGGAATCTGTAGACCAATATCTCTAGCTAAAACTGAAACAGTTGCTCCACCTTCTGATAATCTATTTAGTAATCTACGGCGATACCTACTACGAATTTTTGTAGGTGTAGAAATAAAACTGAGAATAGGATCAAATTCGGAACCTTCTGACACCAATGACCCTCTCCGTAATCAACCACTTCAAAACTATGTATTAAATTATCTATATTAGTTACATTTTGTTACATATTTCTAGTGGAAAAATAACTAGTTCCATTTTAACACTAAAAAATAATATAGAAATCGTCTCGATTAGTGCAACTATATGTAACTAAACTGAACAATAAGTTGCAGAAGCGTTATATTACCCCCCGTCGCCCTACCTATATCGAACCGGCAGTCGAAGCCGATAGAATGAGAAGTGAGAATCATGGATACAAAAATAATTCGTGATTTGGTGAAAAAACACCTTTCTGAAAAACCCCGAAACACGGTTGAAATCAAAGATTGGTTATCAGAGAATATCCATTTAGAAGATAATTACGATATTGCAGCTATCTTAGAATCGGATCCAACAATCATTAGAATTGGGAGAATTATGAAAAGTGGAGTCATTGGGAAAGAATACCCTCTGTCGGAATGGGCTACCGACGAATGGGTTTTACATCATGAAAGAAAACAGCCCGAAGCTAATGGAGATTAAAAATATGAGAACTACTAGATTAAGACAGAAAATTAAAAAATTCCTTGACACCAAAGGTGAAGCAAATACTACTGAAATATTGGAACATGTCAACTCAACTATGAGACATGGGACAACTCCTCAACAGTTAGGCAATGTGTTATCAAAAGATAAAGACATTATGAAAATTGCAACTACCAAGCGTGGCGGTGCACTTTCTGGGCGTTATGAAATATGCGTATGGCAGTTACGCCCAGGCGCTCAAGAAAGGCAAGAATAAATTGGAAAATATTTATTTTTCTAGTTCTGAACTCCAATCTCCGGTTCTTGCTAGGCTATTCATCTTTGAACGATGCAAAAATACTGATTGGCTCCCCTCGTTGTCGCCAGAAGCCCATGTTTTCAAAGCATTGGCTAATAATGCTCTACCAAATGAGTATGATAGTTGCCAAGGATGAACAACATCCATTGCATTCATCAAATTTAAGTGAGCAGTGGCATCTTCGTCAGACTGACCACCGGAGAGGAAGACAATACCAGGAAGACTATGAGGGACATTCTTTGTTAAACAATCAACGGTCATTTTAGCTACTTCTTCACGGGAAATTTGTTCAGAGCAGGAGTTACCAGAGATTATCATGTTTGGCTTAAGTAAAGCACCGGGCATATGGACACCTTGGACCTGGCACTCTGCAAAAGTAGCGGATAAAATCAACGAAGTAACATTATAACAAGTCTGAGCATCATGATCTCCTGCCATAATTACTTCTGGCTCAATAATTGGCACTAAACCTTGTTCTTGACATATCGATGCGTATCTAGCTAATGCATGGGCATTAGTCGAAATGCAAGCGGCCGATGGTTTACCATTTCCGATTTCTATTACTGCGCGCCACTTAGCGAACCTTGCACCCATTGAGAAATACTCTTCACATCTGCCCCTTAATCCGTCAAGACCCTCGGTAATCTTCTCACCTTCATGATTTGCTAAATCTTTAGCTCCAGTATCTACCTTAATTCCAGGATACACACCTAAAGAAGTCAAAGCATCGGGAATACTCCTGCCATCTGGCATCTTTTGTCTTATCGTTTCATCGAATAAAATTACTCCACTAATGTATTTTTCATAATCATTTGTTGAGAAGAGATTTGCCCTATAGGCATTCCTTGTATCTGGTGATGCCGAGATCCCTACTGCCTCTAGCCTATTTGACATAGTTCCATTACTCTCGTCTGCAGCAAGAATTCCTTTACCCGCCGCAACTAGTTCACGTGCTGTTTTTTCAAGTAGTTGAGTATCCATATACTAACCTCATGCTAACGTGAAGGCTATAGGAAATGAAGGCATCGCTTTAGCATTCCAAAATCAAGTATCATGAGAGCCTTGAATAAATTTATGAATTCCGTTCGATACGTCAATAACTTCAGATTCAACAAAATATTTCCCATTTGCTAGAGTTACCCCCTTTGTACGCCCTGAACAAACTCCGGTCCCTATAAACAATGCATCATCAGAGGAACATAGGTCATCTCTATGCCACAATCTTTCAATATCACCATCGATCATTTCCTCTGCTCTAGCCCTATGTCCTTCATTCTTGAAGACTAGACGGCCCTGGAAGGGAGCATTCAGACCCCTCAAGGCCGTGGCTGTGATTACTCCTTCGGGTGCTGCCCCAATACCCATCAATAAATCAATTTCAGATTTAGGGTCTGCTGCATTCAAAGCTGCAGCAATATCTCCATCGCCGATCAAAACGACATTTACCGATAAATCCTTTAGTTCCTTAATTAGTTCATTATGACGTGGACGATCCATGACAACAACATTTAGAGAATTAATTGGTTTATCTAAAGCATTTGAAGTAGCCTCAATATTATAAGAAGTAGAGGCATCTAGAGAAATTTCGCCCATTAACTCCGCAGAACCTGAGATTTTATTCATGTAACAATCAGGTGCATGTAATAGAGTACCTCTCGGTGCTGCTGCTAGTACCGCCATAGCATTAGGCAAATTGTAAGCCACATGATTAGTACATTCGAGAGGGTCTACTGCAATATCAATTGCAGGAGAACTAGCATCTCCTTGTAATGACCCTAATGGTTCACCAATCCACAACATTGGAGCATCATCTCTCTCGCCTTCCCCAATTGCAACACGCCCATCAAACGGGACAGTATCAAAAACTGCTCTCATCGCTTCGACTGCAGCTCCGTCTGCCGCTTTACCATCTCCCTTCCCAATCCATTTTGATGCTGCAATTGCAGCAGATTCTGTGGCTTGAAGAAAATATTTCTCTAAATCAGCAGTTGCCATATGACTTCGGAGTAGCAATCAGCATTCAATTATGTTGGTCCCCTTTGCTCTTTTTTATAACTTGGACATTATTAATTCTAGATTCAGGATATTGCCCATCTGAATCTTTCTCAATAGATTTCAACATATCCCATGCGCACAATAGTCCTGCATTAACTCCGCATAATGCTTCCATCTCAACTCCAGTCCTCCAATGTGTTCGAACTGTGACTGTGCATCGCAGATTGCGGCCTTCAATACCCCATTCTACTGAGCAACCTTCGATTGGAATGGTATGACAATGTGGTAAAATTCTTGGAGTTTCTTTCACCGCTTGAATTGAGGCAATGGTTGAAATTTCTCTAACATCTCCTTTTTTTGAACGACCTTTTACTGCATTGATTCCAGAAGATGATAATTCCAAGACTCCTGTCGCAATAGCCTCACGGAAAACTATATCTTTACTACCAACATCAACAATAGCAGACCATGAATTTTCCAATTCATCGATACTCATGTAACCTTCGGAGTTAGTACTCATTATTCAGATAAACGGAAGTTAAATCTGGAATAAAAATCATCCAAGTCCCGGTTTCCAAATTTCACCATCGGATCTTACTTCTTTTTTCCATAAAGGTGCTTGCAATTTAAGCTGATTAATCAACCAAGAACAAGCTTCGAAGCCAGCCTTTCTATGTTTTGAACCGACATGTATGCAGACTATAGGCTCAGAAGGTTCTACTGCGCCAACCCTATGTGCAACTAAAACCGATTTAACACCAAATTTCTCAATAGAAGTTTTTGCAATATCTGATAGTACATGATTTAGTTTATTTTCCCAAGCATCAAATTCAAGTCTCTTGACGGTAATTCCATTATCTTCTCCTCTTGTTAGTCCGACAAAAGAAACGATACTTCCACAACCTTCGACATCCATTAAAGAACGAAGAAAGTTCGGATCGAGGTTTTGATCTTCTATCCTAATGATTACTTCCTTTTCTGACATCTCAGTAACCCTCTTCTGAACTACCCGAAGACAAATTATCGGATGAACTCTTTGATTACAAATAACCAAACCTTTCAAACAATATACCCCATACGCAAATGCGTGAAGGAGAGGATTGACATCTTGGGAGCGGGACTATCGGGCCTTGCTGCAGCAACTATCCTTGCTAAAGCAGGTAAAGAAGTTCATGTTCATGAGATACGCAAAGATAGCGGAGCAAGATTCGATGGAGATTTCCAAGGAATTGAGAATTGGACAAGTGAAACTGACTTTTTTGATGAAATGATATCCTGGGGTTTAGAACCTGATGAATTTAAATCAAATGCATTTGATATTATTGATCTGATTCATCCCGACGACGTCATTACAAATCCAATAACAAATGGAACTGCTTTCAGAGTTGTAGAGAGGGGGACCGACGAACATTGTATAGATCAAGGGTTCAAACGAATGGCAATTTCAGCTGGTGCTAAGATTCACTATGGGGCTAAAGTCAATCCTGATGACTGCGATATCGTGGCAGCAGGCCCAAAAGATTCTAGCGCAATTGCTTTCGGAGAAATATTCCATACCGATCATCCAAACCATGTAGCATTCCAATTGAATGATAAATTGGCACCAGGTGCCTATTCATACCTGATAATAATTGATGGAATAGGACTTATCTGTACATGTTTATGGAGAAAACAAAAAAAGTCTGGCAGGTATCTTAATGAAACCATAGCTTGGTACGATTCTAACTACGATTTGAATAGAATACCTATCAAAAGAGTTGGAGGTAAAGGGGACTTCAGTTTACCAAAAAAATATATTCATGAAGATAGGATATATGTTGGAGAAGCAGGAGGATTGCAGGATTTCATGTGGGGTTTTGGAATGAGGTATGCAATCACCAGTGGAGTTCTGGCTGCACAATCAATCCTCGGTGAATGTGACTATGAGGTTGAGGTAAGAAAAAGACTTGTTCCTTTAATCAAGACAAGCGCAATTAATAGATTCTTAATGAATAGAGTTGGAGATAGAGGATTTAAATTTGTAGCAAAATATTGGATGAGAGATCAAGAAAAGAAAGGTGATGGCTTGAGTTTCATGAAATGGGTATACCAGCCAGGTATTTTTAGAAAATCACTTTGGCCTATTGTAAAATTATCTATGTTGAGAAAAAAGAAATTAAAAGATGGGCGTGTAGTTCACAGAATGCCATTTAGGAAATCTTTGAAGAGAGATTTATGGGAACCTAGTGACAGTGCTAACCATATTGGCGAACAATGGGATGACGTTAGAAAAGGAGGGGCAAGTCTCTCATTCAGTGACTCAGATTCTTAAAATTAGCATTACTTTGATTCCGTTTCTTTCATTAACGAATTGTCTGTGCGACAGACATGACTTCATGGCCAGACCTTGAGCCTATGCCCAACAAACTAGTGAATTATGGCGTTACTGAAAACGGCATAGCCATTATTGAATTAATATCAGACACTGATGGAAAACCACTTGAAGAAGGTAGAACTTCCGTTAATACTTATACACGAGAAATGTGGGAAGATATTGATCAGGCAATTCTTAATGCAAGATTTGATGGAAATGTCTCTGTAATACTATTAACAGGACATGGTGAGAAATTTTTCTCGGCAGGAGCAAGTATAAACTATCTCAATACATTGTCTCCAAGATACAAATATTTCTTTTGTCTACATGCTAATGAGACTCTATCCCGACTTGAACAAACTCCAAAATTAGTAATTGCTGCACTAAATGGGCATACAGTTGGGGGCGGACTTGAGATTGCTATGGCAGCAGATATTAGAATTGCTCACAAAGGTAACTTCCAAATTGGTCTGCCAGAAGTTTCACTTGGAGTTCTAGCCGGAACTGGCGGTACTGCAAGATTATCACGACTAGTTGGAAAAGCAAAAGCAATGGAAATAATGGTCACAGGAAGGAAATTCTCATTCGAAGAAGCTAGGGATATGAGTTTAGTTCATGATATATATGATAGTATCAGTTTAGATGAATTTAGAATGGATGTATTGGATTATGCGGGACAATTTACCTTACCTTTAGCTGCTGCTAAAGCGATTGGAAATATCAAACGTAGTGTACAAAGCGGTATTGAAATACCTCTAGAATATCATTTAGCATTAGAAAGAGAATTACAGTCTGATCTATTCCAATCTGAAGATGCAAAGGAAGGAATTGCATCCTATGTTGAACGTAGAACTCCTAGATTCACAGGGAAATAATATTCTGCGCCAAATGTACATTTATTCATATACTAACATCGCTCCGCTAAATATATGTCAGGTAGCGAAATAGTAGAAGGATATACTCCAAACTTCGAGGCATGGATTAGAGACTTCAATGAATGGCAAACAAGAATTGGTTTTGACCCATCTTGGTTAGGAGATTATAGATTCGACATAAAATTTGATTGGGATACTGCTGGAGATTCCATTGAGTTTGGAGATTTCAAAGGTATGCCAAAATGGGAAAGAAGGATGCAGATACCGCAACAGAATATTAGAGATGCAATAATTAGCATGGTTAGTGTTCAGGGAGATACCGAGTTTGCAAGTGTCGAACAACAAAATCATCTTTTAGCCACTGCTCCTACAGAATATGATAAAAAATCGGCTTTAAGAATTATGTGCGAAGAGCAAAGACACGGTTGGCAGATGGCTTATCTCCTGTGCACTTATTTTGGTGAACAAGGAGTTAGGGAAGCAGCAAAATTATTGGAAAGAAATGCACAAGATGGAACGAGAATATTGGGTTCATTCAATGCTCCAATAGATCACTGGCTTGATTTCTTCTGTTTTACTCACTTTATAGACAGAGATGGTAAATATCAACTGAAAATGCTCAGTACATCTTCATTCAAACCACTTGCAGCATCCATGGGGCCCATGCTTAAAGAAGAATCATTTCACCTTGGAACAGGAGCAAACGGTCTTAGAAGAATCGTTAAACAAGGAGTAATACCTTGTGAATTATTGCAAAAATATTTGAATAAATGGATTAGTACTGGTCTAGATTTATTTGGTACTGATGATTCTACCAGTGCACAATGGGCCTATGTTTATGGAGTTAAGGGGAGATATGACGAAAGAGAAAGTGATATTGAAGCAGATAGAGAACACTTAAACGAAGCTAGTCGAGAATTATATTTCCAAGAACTTCGTGAAGAAATGAGAAGAATCAGCGCAGCAAGAAAAGAGGGGGAACCTGAACTTTTCATCCCATCTGATAAATTCAATCGAGGTATAGGTAACTATGCTGGGAAGAATTATACAATTAGAGGCGATAAGTTCGAAGGTTCTGATGAAGAATATAAGGAATATCTAGTCAGCGTTTTACCTACAGATGAAGACGAACATAAACTAATGAATGATTATATGAAACAAGAATGGATTCAATATCGAGAATGGAAAGGTAATTGATTTCTGGTTGGTGAGTATATGCAACATGTAGCCTTATTAGCCTTTGATAAAGAAAAGTGTAAGCCATTCTTTGATAGATTAACCCAGTTATTCTATGAACATCATCATTCTGAAGAACAGAATGCCGAAGAATATGAAAGATTATTGTATATGGTGAAAAGACCATATGATAATAACATGTTAGATATGATTGATGAGTGGATGGGACTGGATAAAAGAGAATGGCGAGAAGAAACTACTAGGGAAGTTAAATTAGCACTATATGCAATTAAATATCCTGACACTCTGCTACTGGACAGTTTTACAGAGAATCCTAGATCTGATCTGAAAAGACTCTCATCATACTTACATTTTACCCACCACACATATGCAATATGGGATGAAGACACAAGAAAAGGTCTGGAAAAGATTGGAATTAGAATTCCTGAAACAAAGGCTGCTGATCCTTTCATCTATGGAGCATACGTTAGTGCAATCGAACTATTGAAAGATGTCGCTCCTTTCACATGCTTCCTTGAGCATGATGTTCCAAGACAAAGATTATTCCAGTCCGCTCTTGCTGCTTACGGAAGAGAAGAATGAGCAATACCTATTGCCTATGACCATGACGTATGCGTATGGAAGTACGCACTGTAGCAGTCATAGGAGCAGGTACAATGGGGGCTGGTATCGCTCAAGTTTGTGCTCAAAGTGGTTGGCATACGAGAATTTTTGATGCTTTTCCTAAAAGTCTAGAAAATGGGGTTGCAAAAATATATTCATTCTGGGAAAAAGGTATAGAGAAAGGTAAAACTACTGAGGAAGAAAAGAATGAATGGGGTCAAAATTTGATGCCCTGTTACGAAATTTCAGAAGCCGTAGAAGATGCTGATTTAGTGATTGAGGCTGTACCAGAAATTATGGAATTAAAAAAGAAAATATTTCTTGAAATTGAGAAAATGGCTCCAGAATATGCAATTCTAGCCACTAACACATCTAGTTTACCAATCTCTGAAATTGCAAATGTCACTAATTGTCCAGAAAGAATCATTGGAATGCATTTTTTTAATCCAGTTCCAATAATGAAACTTCTAGAATTAGTTAGACATGAAAAATGTTCCAAAGAAACGATTAATTTAGCCGAATCAATTGGTAGAAAGATGGGAAAAGAAACTATCCTAGTTAATGATGTGCCAGGATTTGCAACTAGTCGACTTGGGGTTGTTCTTGGGAACGAAGCTATCAAAATGTTATCTCAAGGAGTAGCATCAGCAAGCGATATTGATACTGCAATGAAACTAGGGTATAAACATCCAATGGGCCCTTTAGAGCTTTCAGACCTAGTAGGCCTAGATGTTAGGAGAGATATCTTGAATAGTTTAGCCGAATCTTTCAATGATGAATCATATAGACCTCATCAGCTTTTAGAAAACTTAGTTTCTGAAGGAAGTTTAGGTCGAAAGACGAATAAGGGAATCTATATTTGGGGCGAAAATGGTAAGAAGGAAAGGGATGACTTACCAAAATAGGTGTGTTTCAAGTGACAAGTCTATTTGTTGAATTAATTGGAATAATAGCAGGATCTCTTGGAGTATTTGCTTGGATTCCACAAGTAAATGAAGTATGGCGGCAAAAAAAGCATGAAGGGATTTCTTTGCCTACTCTGTACTTAATCTGTACTGCATTAATATTATGGCTAATCTATGGATTAATAATTGGTTCAATTGCAATAATTATCTCTAACCTTGCGGCATTATCCTGTATACTATTTTTGATGTATGGAGTTATTGAACTAAGAAAAATAGAATGATAACTATTCTTCACCAAATTTAGGATTTCTTTTTTCTAAAAAGGCAGAAACACCTTCTGCGAAATCGGGAGTCATTGAAGAATTCGTGATTAACAATTTCTCAAACTCAAGTTGAGTCTCCATGAAAGTAGATGTGGAAGCATCAATTAACTGCTTAGTAGATCTTCGACTTGATTCAGCCCAACTACCCCATTTCTCTGCTTTTTTAATCGCACATTCTAATAGTTTCTCAGATTCAGATAATTCGTCAACAGCGCCGTAATGAAATGCCATTTCTCCATTCCAAACTTCATTATCAAAAAAGAATTTTTTTGCTCTTTGTGTTCCAACAAGTCTAGGAAGTAACCATGTAGTACCACCATCTGGAGATAATCCTAGAGAAAAGAATGCAGCAGCTAACTTGGCATCTGGGACACATATTCTATAGTCTGCACATAATGCTAAACCTAAACCACCACCAGCAGCAGAACCGTTAATTGCTGCAACAAATACTTTTTCAGATGCACGGATTTTTAATTCCATCGGATGGAGGATTGATGTGAGGCCACCTACTAAATCGGAAATACTACCGTCATCTATAGCAGAAGCAAATGCATCTATATCTCCTCCAGAACAAAAGAATTTCCCACTACCTGTAATTACTATTGATTTAGTTGTAGAATCTTCAAGTAAACTATCTATAGTATCTGACAATAATTTTGTCGATTCCAAATTTAATCCATTCCTTGATGTTTCTATAGATAAAGTAACCAAAGATACACCCTTAGGAAGATGTTCAACTGTGATTGACATGATTATCCGAGTAGGTATTCACTATTAGAATGCGTGAATATCTAAAGTAAGTACGCCTCGCACAGTCCATGCATACACGAGAGCAACTGTATATCGATGGAAAATGGGTTCAGCCAATGGGCAAAGGAAGTATAGATGTATTTAATCCCTCAACTGAAGAAATAATTGGGAAAATTCCGGTTGGTTCGGCAAAAGATATTGATAAAGCAGCCTCTGCCGCAAGGTTGGCTTTCAATTCATGGTCAAAAAGTAGCATAAGTATGCGTACTGATATTCTAAATGCTCTATCAAATAAACTGAAGGAAAGAGGAGAGGAAATTGCTCAAACGATTACTGCTGAAGTGGGGACACCTATTGGATATTCTAGAGTTGCAATGGTAGGTACACCAAGAGTTGTTGCGAGAAGTTATGCAAAAATTTTAGAAGATTTTAATTGGGAAGAAAAAGTGAGAAATTCAATTATTTGTAAAGAACCAATTGGGGTCTGCGCGTTTATTACACCTTGGAATTTTCCTCTTCATCAAATAATTGGTAAAGTTGCTCCCGCAATTGCTGCTGGTTGTACAATGATATTAAAGCCATCAAAAGAAGCCCCATTAAGTGCATTTATCTTAGCAGATATTTTACATGAGATAGGACTGCCTCCCGGGGTATTTAATTTAGTTTCAGGGCATGGATCTGAAATTGGAAATTATATGTCTAGTCACCCGGAAGTAGATATGGTATCATTTACTGGTTCAACAGGAGCGGGGGTTTCTGTAAGTGAAGCGGCAGCTGCTACAGTAAAGAGAGTAACGTTGGAATTGGGTGGTAAAAGTGCAAATGTAGCTCTAGATGATGCAGACCCTGTTTTAGTGGCAAAAAAAGCCATAGGGGCTTGTCATCAGAATAGCGGACAGACATGTTCTGCACTAACGAGGCTTATTATTCCAGAATCTATGAGTGAGGAAGTATACAAAATCATAGCAGAGAAGAATAATTCTTACCACCCAGGTGACCCTTTAGAAGAAAATACAAGATGTGGTCCTATGGTAAGCTTAAGACAACAAAAAAGTGTTAGCGATTATATTGAATCCGGAATTAATGAAGGAGCTACTTTGATTTCTGGTGGGCTAGGAATGCCTGAAGGCATTTCTAAAGGATACTATGTAAAGCCAACTATATTCGCAAATGTTACTTCTGAAATGAAAATTTGGAAGGAGGAGATTTTTGGTCCTGTTTTAGTAATTACAACTTATAAGACGGAAAAAGAAGCTCTTATTTTAGCAAATGACTCGATATACGGTCTATCAGGAGGAGTATGGTCTAAGGATGAAGAACGAGCTATAAGATTCGCTAAAGGGATGAGAACAGGGCAAGTTAGTGTAAATGGTGGTGCATTCAATGTTAGTGCGCCTTTTGGAGGGTACAAACTTTCAGGTAATGGAAGGGAACTGGGGACTCATGGACTTAATGAATTTCTAGAAATTAAATCAATTCAACTTTAGGAAAAAATTGTTATTGATTATTTACCTAGCCATTTAGGAGATTCACGATTTAGGAAAGCATTGACACCAATCTCCTTATCTTCAGTATCAAATAAAGCCACAAATTCAGATCTCTCCATACGTACGCCTTCGCTAAAAGGCAAATCAAGAGATGCCCTTACTGCACGTTTTGCTACTTTTGTAGTGTAAGGGGATTTTTTAGCAATATTTTCTGCCAACTTCATAGTAGTTTCCTTAAGTTCTTCAGGAGTAGTTACTGAATTGATTAAACCACAAGAAAGTGCTAATTCAGAATCAATCATGTCTCCTGTAAGAACCATTTCTAATGCCTTACCATACCCAATTAATCTACATAGTCTCTGAGTTCCTCCACCACCTGGTATTAATCCGAGATTTATCTCGGGGGTCCCAAATTTCGACCTATTTGATGCGATTCTGATATCGCAAGAAAGTGCTAGTTCAGTACCTCCACCCAAAGCAAATCCATCAATCATAGCTATGGTTGGTTTAGAAAGATTCCACACTCTTTCCCATGCATTATCTTCAAAGAAGGGTCTGACGTCATCTGAATTTTTACCAACAAATTCAGAAATATCTGCGCCCGCTGCAAAGGAATATGGTTTCGGTTTCTTGCCTTCAAGAGGAGGATTTGGTGGTGCGCCTGTGATAATAATAACTCTAATCGAGTCATTATATTCTGCTAAATCACAGGCTTCTTTCAATGCTTTATGAGAATCTGAGTTTAAGGAATTTAATTTATCAGGTCTATTCAAAGTCCAGACTGAAATAAGTCCCCCCTCAGGAAAAGTACCTTCAACCGGGATATTTTCAATTTGGATGGCATCATTCATACACTGTCGAAGGAGAACGAATGTTTGAACATACGGTTGAATTGATTTCATTCTTTTTCTAACTGAGGAGGAGGAAGGGGGGGAAGCCCGGGTGGTGGAGGCATAGGAGGAAGCCCCGGCGGGGGAGGCATAGGGGGAAGTCCAGGAGGAGGTGGCATTTCACTACTAACTAGTAAATTTTCTGGCTTCATTTCATCATTTGTTTTATTTTTACTCTCGACAACTAGAGGAATTGTTAGTTTCAATATTCTTGTATTATCAATTCTTACATATGAGACCCCAAGAGGCTTGGTATCATCATATTCTTCAGATTCTTCAATTATTGTAAGACCATGATTTGGATCATCCAACAAAGTAGCAAGATCTTCACCATCTTCAACTTCGGTCCATAAACGAGCCTTTGCGGCTCTTCTTTCTGCTAAGGCCATTCTTCTCTTCCTCTCTAGACTTGAACGGATTTCTGCTTGCCTAGACCTTCGCTGTTCAACAAAATCTTCTATTTCTGACTCCATTTCAGATTGAGCATCAGAAGTAATTACTAATTTTTTAGCGAGTTTAGTGCCATCTGCTGGTTCAACATTTCCTAGAGGGGGAAGTGGCATTGAAGGGGGGATATCTACGGGAGTCTCTGTGACAATAGAATCTGCAGATGGCACCGGCATAGGAGGTAATGGCGGTGGACTGAGATTTCTTTTTTTGCGACTTCTTTCAAGTTTCTCTTCATTTTCTAAATTAACAACCTCTAATTCATCTACAATATCAGGTTCAACATCTGAAACTTCTATTTTGACGATTTTGGACTCATTGTCGCTAATTTTAGGAGGAGGGGATACCAACTTTTTATTACCTGTAAACATCAATACCGCTAATATAGATAATAGAACCACTCCTCCGGCTATAGAAGAAACTAAATCCAATCTTCCTTGAAAGATGAAAAACAAAATAAAGCCGAGGAATAAAGAGAACCAACCAGTTATCCTAATCAAAGATGGCATAATATCGTCTCTGCGAGTAGGGTTCCTATCTTCACTTTGACGGATGACTGAGTTCATCATAAAGAATCCTCAGAGACTCTCCTCGATGTGATTTGGATGATTTCTCATGGTCAGTCATTTCTCCAAAAGTACGTCCATCTCCTGATTCAGGAATAAATATTGGATCGAAGCCAAAACCATTTGAGCCTTTAATCTGAGTTGATATTTTACCAGAAGAAATTCCTAATGCTCGAAAATATTTCCCATTTTTATATAAAATTGAGTAAGCACGGAATTCAGCATTACGATTTGATTTGTCTACAAGAAGATTGAGGATTCCTTCATTTCCAATAGTTTTTGAAATATAAGATGAATAAACTCCAGGAAAATCATTCAGAGATTCAATAAATAATCCAGAATCCTCAACTAACAAAGCATTATTTGAAGATTCAGTTTCGGAAATTAATTCTAAAGCTTGTTGAATTTTAAATTCGGACACGTCGGCTATCGAAGAAGATTGGGGTTCTATAAATTCTGGAGTTAGTCCATCTACAAGAAACTGTTCAACTTCATAACCTAGATTAGATAGTATTTGATTTGCCTCAACAACTTTATTTTTATTGCCAGTAAGAAAAAGTACCTTCATAAAAATCACTAACTTCTAAGCATGATACCTTACTCTTCCTCTAATGGAGTTAAATCTGTCAATCACATCTGCCCCTGATGGAGTAAAATCATCAGAGGAATGAGAAAGATAACCCTCAATCATTGACTCAATTGCATCATTTTCTTCGTAGTGGCTTGCATTGAGGCATTCATGTAAGACTTGTAGATCAAGACCTAAATGTTCAATCTCGGGTGAAATCTTAGAAAGTCCGAAATCAATGAGTGTTAAATCTTCATCACCCCTAATAATCACATTATGCGTAGTTAAATCACCATGAGATATTCCTAATTCATGTAATTGACGGATTAAACCGCCGAATTTTTTAATTTGTTCATTATCAGATTTACCATTCAATAAAGATTCGTACAAAGTTACACCTTCTACTTCTGATAAAATAATCCAACCTTCATCTATATCAACATCAAACAAGGAAGGAGAGGGTATTTCAGTCGAATGTAGTTTTGTTAATACTCTGACTTCTACAGATAGTCTTTGACGCGTTAATCTTCTATCTAAATCTGGATGACGATATGATCGACGATTGCGTTTTTTTAAAATCGCCTTATCACCCATCCAGTGCCCTGAGAATACTGTAGCTTCAGCACCCTGATGAATCATTTTGGAAGTTTTCCAGAGTGGCACAGACTCCTCATCCATGTGTAGCGGAGGTGACATACCTTGAAAGAGGTTAAACCTGACCAATGAGTGAAATCGCATGTCTATGGGCCTACCTGATGCACCCAAAAAGCGGGGAAAGGTAATGCCTAAGTTATATTCAGAAGAGAGAATTGAAGAAGAAGCAAAGAGACTTTTAGATACAATAAAACAGCCAGGAAGGTGGACACTTGAACACTGCAGGTCAATAGCCGCATATACTTTAGAAATTAATGAACTAAAAAAAGAAAAAGATGTTTATCTGATTGCTCATTCTTATCAAACACCTGATATTATCTATGGAGTTGCTGATGAAGTTTCGGATAGTTATTCTCTCTCTAAGTCTGCTAGAGATGCTGAACAACAAATCATTCTTTTTTCTAGTGTAAGATTTATGGCAGAAACTGCAAAAATACTCAGTCCAGACAAATTGGTCATACATCCATCTCCTGAAGCCGGTTGCTCATTATCAGAAAGTATTACTGCAGAAGACGTAAAAAAATTGAGGAAAAAATATCCAGGAGTGCCAGTAGCTTGTTACATTAATACTACTGCCGAAGTTAAAGCCGAAGTTGACGTATGTGTAACTAGTAGCAACTATCTCAAGATATGTGAAAATCTGCCTGGTGAAAAATTAATCTTTGTGCCAGATCGATTTATGGGTGAGCACTTACAAAAATCATTAGCAGGAAAGAAAGAAGTTGTTATTTATGATGGCGAATGTGAAGTGCATGCATTATTTACTGGAGAAAAAATACTTTCTTGGAGAGAAAGAGCAGAAAAGGCAGGAATTGATCTTCAAGTGTTAAGTCATCCAGAATGTTCTGCTGATGTATTAGAAGAAAGTGATTTCATAGGCAGCAGTGAAGTCTTAATCAAAGAGTCAATTAGATTAGGGGAGGAAGGAAAAAATAACATCATGCTGATTACCGAATGTGGAACTGCAGACAGGGTATTAGCAGAAACTAACGATGATATGAATATTATTGGAACCTGCGTAATGTGTAAACATATGAAGACAACTCTTCTAGAAGACATACTCCAGTCATTAAGAAGTCCAAGAGAAGACCAAATAATTCAGTTAGAAGAGGATGTTATTGAAAGAGCTAAATTTTCTCTTGATGAAATGTTTAGATATGCTGAAGCCTAATTTCTTATTCTTTTCTCAATAGCAGATTGATGAGATAATAGCAGTAATAATGGGATTAACAGCAATATTGCAGATTGTAATACAACAGATGAGTATTCTTCAAAGGTTTTTTCAAGAGAATATATTACTAACTCTGAGTCTCCATTTTCATCAATTTCAATCCATGTTACGCCATTATCAAGCACATGAGGATTTTCTTGATCTAAATTATCAAGAGTAATCTGTATACGGCCATTATTGTCTTCAACATTCCATAAAAACACATCTCTATTAAAATTCTCAGGATCGAGATTTATTGTCGGGGGGGAAGTAATTGGTCTCTGTAAAAATGCAATATAATTTCCTTCAATACTAGGTGATTCTGAAGGCCAAAGAGGGTTGGAAATCATTTCTTGGTTTCCTGTTAAAGCATCTACCATAATTAAACGATTGAGGGGTCCGACGTCCACTAAAACAACTATCAAACTTCCTTCCATTTCAATGTCTATAATTGTGGAGTTGTTATAGTCAACAGGAATTTCATATAATTCTTCAAGATATTCATCATTCAGTTCATTTGAGAAATTTTCAATTAATATGTTAATTTCAACCCCTGGATTAAATGGTGTTCTGACATTAATAGTAGGTCCATTAATCGTATCATATGCCGAAGCAAATAATTGCCCTGAGCCTTCTATTGCAGTTAAATTTTCAATAATGTCAGAGGAAATTAGTTCATTATCTAAGACATTGATTATTTCCATTGTATTATTTTTTATTAAGACTAAACAAGGTTGTCCTTTGTTATTCTCAATAATAGAAACTCTGTCTAATTTGTCGTCATTCGTGAGATTAAATATAGGTCTAAATACTTCAATAGATGAATTATTTAATTGGAAAAAATCTAAGTTTGATTCATCAAAAAGTATGAGATTGTTATTTGATAACTCAATTTGAGGAGGAGAAACCCAATTATTACCTTCAATAATTGCCTCTTTCTGAGTACTTACATTCCATAACTTGATTATTATTTCATCATCAATATCTTCAACCCCAACTACCCATCCTTCGGAACCTGCAGAATTTGTTGGGTTGACCCCCTCAATTGGAAAATCCTGGTGAGTTGCATCCCACAATAATACCCCCCCGGTTAAAATTAATATCCCGGCAATAAATGCTTTTGTTTGACTGGAGCTAGGTTGTTGTATAGGGTAGAAGAATCTTTTAGTGATAATCCAGGACTCAGTTAACCATTTCTTTGGATCATCTATTGCACGTGCTAATCTTCTTGAAAACAGTCTTTCATCGGCGAATTGCCATACTGGTTTATGTGTCTTGGCTGTAATTTCAACTGCAATCATAGCAACAATGATTCCTCCAATAATATCCGAAACCCAATGGATTCCGAGATAAATTATTGTAAAAGCAGTTACTACAATAAAAAGTAGTAATAACCTCCTATACCTTAACCATCTTTCATCGGAATCCCATCGTTCCATAGTTAACCAAATTGCAAAAGGCAGACCGATATGTAAACTAGGCATACCGTTAGTAAATGGATCAATCTGTATGAACCAATTATGAATTTCTGGAGTCAAATCATAAGCTATTGTTTCCATCTCAGGAATATAATTTCCTGTTACTCTAACATTAAAAAATAAATAGAATGGTATAGCTAAAATATAGACCCAGAACATTGACAATGACACTCTATCTGCCATATATCTATCATCAAAGAATATTGGATATATGAAAGAAGAAAAAGTTACAGCCATAA
>CACJKA010000002.1 GCA_902593945.1 uncultured Candidatus Poseidoniales archaeon
TTATTGGAGAAGGTAAATAATAAGGCAGATATTGTCTTTGAATGAGGAATCCTCAATCCAACTACTATTAGACAAAGAGTATTTTCGCAGTTACATGGGTCGTATACGCAGAGCCGCTGGTCGTCGTATCGACTCCTTAGCAAAATGGCTTCTTAAATTTAGAATTATTGCAATTCCGGCTAAAGTAATTGCTAGTTCAAGTATAGTCTGGAGTTTTGTTTCAAGGACTGATAGAATAAGGGCGAATAGACTCAAAGATAGAATAAAACAAGGAACTTTACCAAAACATGTGTCGATAATAATGGACGGGAATAGAAGATTTGCTTGGAACACAAAAATTGAGACTAATATAGGTCACGAGAAGGGAAAAGAGAAGCTCAAGCAAGTGATGGACTGGATTCTAGATTTAGGAATTCCTTATCTCTCCGTATATGCACTTTCAACAGAGAATATCAAAGAAAGAAGTCAAGAAGAACTTGATGCATTGTATAATCTATATTACAATGGACTGAATGAAATGGCAGAAGATCCGAAGATTCACAATAAAAAGGTGAAAGTAAAGGCAGTTGGAAGACTAGAGATGTTACCTGAAAATATAAGGGAGGCAATTAGAAATGTTGAAGAAAAAACAGCCGATTACTCTGATTTTTTATTCACGGTATGCTTAGCATATGGAGGTAGAGAAGAAATTGTTGATGCCGTTCGCAAAGTTTCTCAAGAATATGCCTCTGGTACAATTAAGTTAGAAGAAATAGATACACATAAGATTTCTAATAATCTATATTCTTCAGATATACCTGATCCTGATTTGGTAATCAGAACTAGTGGAGAAGAAAGAATTTCAAATTTCTTACTATGGCAAATTGCATATTCTGAATTACATTTCACTGATGTTCATTGGCCATCTTTTCACAAGAACGATTTGTATGAAGCAATAGAATCATATCAAAACAGGAGGAGAAGATTTGGTGGCTAAGAGATGTGAAGAATGTGGAAGAGACGACTATCAAAATCCTTCAGTCACAGTAGATGCGGTTGCGACAAGAGAAGGAACTGATGGCCTAGAATTATTGATGATAAAAAGAGGAAAGGACCCAAAAGAATGGGAAGGAATGTGGGCATTTCCAGGAGGTTTTGTTGATTACGGAGAAGATCCTGAAGACGCAGTGATTAGAGAACTGCTAGAAGAAACTGGAGTTGTTGGAAAATATCCACTGGCACTGACAATATTAGGAAAACCAGGTAGAGATCCAAGAAAACATTGTGTTGGACTATTTTACTTGGTAGAAGTAGAAAGTAACTCTGAACCAGTAGGAGCAGATGATGCAATTGATGCACAATGGGTCTCCATTAGTCAACTGACAGAAGAAAATGTTGCAGGAGACCATTCAGAAGTAATAGAATTACTTCGTGAATAAACATATCAGCAATAACACCCTGCGAACTTCATGACTCGCAAGTTAAAGATTGACAATGGAGGTAAAGTTTGGGCACCTTATAGCCCAGGAATAACTGTAAGAGATCATATCTGGTTGGCTGGACAGATAGGCATCGAAGGAGGAGAGGATATTGTTTCTCAGACTTCTGAAGCCTTAAGAAAAATTGACGATTTATTGGAAATAGCAAATAGTTCAAGAGATGATCTAGTAATGGTAACAATACTCCTAACAGATATAGGGAATTATTCAGATGTGAATGAAGTTTATGGAAAATGGTTAGGAGAATCAATGCCACCAGCTAGAGCTGCATATGAAGTTAGTAAATTACCAGGTGATGCATTAATAGAAATTATATGCGAGGCTTTTAGAGGATCTGGAAAAAATTAGAATTGAGGAATGTGAATGAGTGTTTTCAAAGCTTATGATATTCGTGGGCTTGCTCATTCCGAATTAGATGCTGAATTTGCAGAAAGGTTAGGGAAGTCCCTTGCTACGCACCTTGATGCAAATACTATTGCAGTAGCGCGCGATATTAGAGAGTCGGGGCCAGAGTTGCACAGTGCTTTTTTGAAAGGTTTAAACTCATCGGGAGTAGATGTATTAGACTTGGGAATAACAACAACAGGTGTTCTATACAGAGCAACTGTTGACCTTTCAGTAGATGCTGCTGTAGTAATTACGGCTAGCCATAACCCTCCTGAATATAACGGATTTAAGATTTGTAATGGTAATTTGCCGATGGCGGGAGAAGAATTACAGGAATTGAAGAAAACATTTGATAATAATGTGTTTAAAGAAGGAAATGGTAGTGTAAAAGATTTCTCAGATTTTGAAAATCAATATTTAGAAACAATAGTCTCAAATGCGGGAAAACCTCAAAGAAAAATGAAAATTGCTATTGATTGTGGTAATGCTGTTCCTGGCCCATTAACTATCAGACTAATGGAAAAATTGGGAGTTGAATTAATTCCTGTACATTGCGATTGGGACAATAAATTCCCAAATCATCCGCCTGACCCTACAAGGATCGAAAATATGGAAGACTTGGCTAAAGCCGTAGTTGAAAATAATGCCGAATTCGGAATTGGAATGGATGGAGATGGAGACCGAATAGGAGTTGTAGATGAAAATGGTAAATTTATTCATCCTGACAGATTAATGACTATTTTTGTCAAAGATATATTAGGAGAAAGAGAAGGAGGTACTGAATCTGAAAGAACTGTTTTCTATGACGTTAAGTGTAGTATGGCGCTAGAAGAAGTAATCTATTCTTCAGGAGGGTTTCCAAAAATGGTGAGAACTGGTCATTCATTTATGAAAAGAGAATTAAAGGAAAATCCGGATTCACCTTTAGCAGGAGAAATGTCTGGACATTTCTTCTTGAACGATAGATGGCCTGGATTTGATGATTCATTGTATAATACTGCTAGACTGTTAGAAATTATTGCGAGAGAATCATCGCCGAGAGACGGAGGACCTAAATTCTCAGACTGGTTTGATGACTTGCCTAACTATGCATCAACTGGAGAAGCAAAAGTACCTCTAACGCAAAATAGGAAAGAAACTATGGATTCAGTAGAAAGAATATTTTCTGATATGAAGTATTCAAGTGTTGATGGAGTTAGAGTTAGGTATCCTGAGGGATGGTTTCTTTGCAGACCTAGTAATACAGAACCAATTCTTGTTATGAGAGCTGAGGCTAATGATGAAGAGGGGCTAACTAAAATAAAACAAGATGTAGAGAAAAGACTAGGAAAAATAATCAATTTAGAGAATTTTCATAATTCTTAGGACACATCTTCGAACCTTCTCATTATCTCTAACATCACAAAATAACCGATTATTGTGGCACTTAGACCACCCCCAAGTGCAGGATAAAAGTTCCAACCTCGTTGTATTAATTCAGGCATTACAATAAATAATAACAGAGATGGAAGAATTAACCATACAATATCTTTTGAAAAATTAATTATCTCATCACTGGTTGCACCCTCATGATTCATCCACATCATTGCAAGGACACTAACTAAGGGTATTGATGCCAAAACAGCTGCTAGAAGAGTGTCACGCTGACTTAGTTGTGCCACTGCAAAAATAATTAAGGCAGTGAGTAAAATCTTAATGGTATCAAATACTAAACTCGACATTTAATTACCATTATTTATTCCATACCACTGTTAGCCATGAATAATGGTATAGCCACAATCAAACCGCAAATAGCGGCGCAAAACAGGCCACAAATTGCAGAACCGCCGGCCATTATCTCAGAAAGACCGCCTAGTTCAGACGAATCTGGAGAAGCGTTAATCGCGTAATCGGTGCTAAGATAGGTCCAAATTGAATTGAAAAGCCATCCTACACCTATGGCTCCGAAAGCAATCCAGATACCTTGTTTTTTATACGAAAACATGAGAAAGCCCGCATATGCTGTTGCACCACTAATAACAACACCAGTGAGTGTTTGTCCAAGGACTAACCAAGCTGGAAAAATAACTTCACCATTGGGATCTTGCGCACCCAAATTAACTAATCCGAACAATGAAGCAAGTACCATCAAAATACCATAGATAATAACAAGGATACCAATGACTTGTGGTGCAGAACTCCTTTCAACCATGTACATTGGTGCTGATGTTTGGACATTTACCATCTGAGGTTGTGAGGTCACGGAACCAGAGAATACTTCATTTTCTTCATCGCTCATATTCTCACGTGACGTGTGTTCATTGATAACACTTGAGACGGCGACGAATTAACTATCAAGTTCAAGAGAAGGTAAAAGAGAACGAAATTTGTCATTAGATTTGGTTAAAGATTCAATGACTGGCATAGAACCTCCGGATAACATTGTCAAGCACGCTCCACCGCCTGTACTATTGTGTGTAACTTGATCAACTACTCCTCTATTACTGACCAATGAACTAGTATGTCCACCTCCAACAATAGTCACCGCTGACGATTCAGTACACATATTTAGAATCTCGATAGTTCCAAAAGCGAACCCTGGTAATTCGAAGTAAGAAGCCGGACCATTCCACAATATACATCCTGCATTTATCATTAATGGCCTAATTTCTTGAAGTGTACGAATTCCTATATCATAAATTGGATACTTAGTTGGTAGTTCAGGAACTTCCAATGCAACTCTATTTCCATCTACTTCTATAGCCACATCCTTTGGTAAAAGGAAAAATTCTTTGTGATTTTTATACAAAAATTCAGCCATCTCCCAAGTTTCTCCAAAGGCATCACCTAGGGCATTTCTGATGAATGATTTATTTCCTTCGCCAATATCAACTCCACTTGCCCATAGCATCATATTACCTACAACTCCAACTACTGGAATTGTATCAATTATTTCCTTATCTATGAGATTCTTAGCGACTCTCAGAGAATCATCACATTTTGTTCCACCAAGAATTGCTATGTAAGGGCGCGGAGGGTCATTGACTGCAATCTGAAGATTATCGATTTCCTTAGACATTAGATGTCCGGCAATACAAGGTACAGAATCATAAAAACCGGTTAGTGAAGGAGAGTTTCTGTGAGATGCTGCAAAAGCATCCGTAACATAGACATCAATTACAGATGATAATTTCCTAACTATTTCAGATTTAGCTGTTTCATCAAGAGATGCTTTTTTCATTGAATTTTCATCATCATGCATACGGATATTATCTAAAAATAATATTTCACCAGTTTTTAGATCATTGATTGCAGAGATTGCTTCATCCCCACAGATATCTGAAATAAATTTGACCTTTTTGCCTATTAATCGAGAAATTCTATCGGCATGTTGTTCCATATTTGTGAAATCAATTTTACCGGGTCTTGATTGATGTCCAACTATTACAACCTTAGAATTTTGTAAGGTTCGAAGAGTAGGAATTATGGCTCTTAATCTACTATCATCAAGGAAAGCTCCAGATGATGGTTCTAAGGGAGAATTTACGTCTACACGATAGAGGACTACTTTGCCGCCGAGGCGGACATCGTCCAGTGTAAGGACGCCACTCACGTTCAGGCCCAAAGGCTAACACTCTTTGACCGTAATGGTTGAATTGTTCTAACATCCCCTACACAATACCTTTGTCATTGATATCACCACGGACCTATATGGCATGGGATAAGGAGAGTTTGACTGGACCCAATGGTGTTGACTGGAGAGTACCGGTATCTGAATTAGAAAATCGTAGAAAATTACTTTCTGAAGCCTTATCAAATTACAATATAGAATCTGTACTAATTGATGACCCAGTAGAACTTTACTGGTTAACCGGTGGAAGACAAAATGGTATGATTTTAGTGGGATCAAAAGATTCTGATATCGAAACTACACATTGGGTTAAGCGATCTTTAGAGAGGGCGAAGTTTGAATCAGGAGGAGATAATTGTCCAGATCCAGTATTATTACAACCAAGAATGTCGGATTTAGCTAATGAAATTAGAGAAAAGGGAGGGTTTGAGAAGCCCGCACTACTTGAGGGAAAGATACCCCATGATCGATGGAGATTTATTAATCAGAAACTGATTTCACTAAATGGAGATTCTAAAGACTGTACAAAAATAATGTATGAATTAAGAGAAATAAAATCTGATTGGGAAATCAAAATGCTCAGAGAAAGTGGAGAAATAAACAAAACAATGTTTGAGGCGATTAGAGAAATTGGAGGTTTGGGTAGAACAGAATTGGAAATGGCCTCTATAGCTGATAAAGTTAGTAGAAAGGCAGGTTTTGGTGGAAGAATAAGAATGAGGAAATGGCCAATGGACTGCGATAGAGTAGTGATTGTCGCTGGAAGTTCGGCATCTGTGCCTTCATATTTTGACTCGGCCATTGGAGGAGTTGGAGCGAGCCCAATATCTTCATTGGGTTCCGGACATGCCAAAGTAGAATCAAATTCACCTGTTGCCGTCGACATTGTACACTTACACAGAGGATATGTTTCAGATTGTACTCGTATGTTCAGTGCTGGAAAACTAAGCAATGAGTGGATGGAAAGATTGAATGATATGGTAGAAATAAGAAATAAAGTTGTATCAAGTTTAGGATCAGGAGATAACTGTTCAAGAACCTGGGAAATCGGAAGTCAACTAGCAAAGGAAATGGGGTACGAGGAAAATTTGATGGGAATATTGCCGGATAAATCTAATTTCTTAGGTCATTCAGTAGGTCTGGAATTAGATGAAACTCCTGTGATTGCGAAAGGTTTCGATAGACCTCTAAATTATGGTGGAACGATGGCGATAGAGCCGAAAGTAATCTATGATAATGGTTGTATAGGAACAGAAGATACATTTGTTAGAACAAGAAATGGAATGGAATACATAACCATGGGGGATAAATTTCCCTTAATCACAGATTGGAATTAAAAATTAGCAACATACTAATTCCTAGTCCCCTTGCGCTATTATGTGTCTCAGTCATCCAGTGCGGTTGAAAGAAGGTTGGCTAAGATACTAAGGGAAAGGAAGGAACCGCATGGTAAATTATTGAAAAGCGAAGAAATTCTAAAAGGAGTTGAAATAAGCGAAGGAGGAATTGTCGAACTTTGGATTACTCCAACTCATCCTTATTGTCCTTGCTGTATAAACGATTTAATTGAGTTGCGA
Organism: uncultured Candidatus Poseidoniales archaeon; assembly: GCA_902593945.1. Taxonomy (GTDB): domain Archaea; phylum Thermoplasmatota; class Poseidoniia; order Poseidoniales; family Thalassarchaeaceae; genus MGIIb-O2. Next base: position 7,053 of record CACJKA010000002.1, read on the forward strand.
AATGAAGTTAAGAAAACAAAAGGTATTCTTGCCTGTCATATCGAGGTTGTTGGTATTCCACAAGCAAAACGATGGACGGCAGCTATTAACGAATGAAATTATTCTTCTTCTCTTTTCCATCTCTTAGATTGCCGTTCATTTACCTCAATAATTTTTGATTTGACTCTGCGAGAAAGCCACCAAACTGCAAAAGACAAAGCTAATACATCAAAAATAAGAAGAAATATTAATTCATTATTCCAATCAACCATTTTAAGTCCTCAAATTGGGGGGATTATATCGATATCACAAGAGCCTTCTGAAATCATACAACAAGAAAGAATACCAGAATTCTCAACTAAAAATTCATCCAAACCCGGAGGTAAAGGATCAGGGTATTCAATATCTCCTGAAATTAATCTAACTATACATGTTCCACAATTACCAGATGTACAATTGGTCGGTATGGTAATACCAATTTTATCTGCAACGTCTACAATGAAATCTTCATCTTCTACTTCAGCGGAACCTAAAAGCAACCCTCCACGAAAGAAACGAATGATTGCCATGATTGGCCCAACAAGATAGATTTATTCAAACCATCTAAAAAAAATGGAAAAAATAGGGTAACTAACGATCTTCCCAACGAGTCCATCGACCTGTTTGCTTGTTGAAATACAGACCTGCTTTCTTCATCCACTTATTGAACTTAGTAGCTCCAGCACCTGTTGCTAGAATAAATTCTTCTCTATGTTCCTGAGCCTGGATATATCCTTTAGCTGCAATAGTCTGATCAATCCAATCTTCTATACTCATTAATCCACCGGACAATTTACTTGCTTCAACTGCAGCCTCAAGTTCGGCAACAGATGCTCCTGTAGATTCCAAGTCTCTCTTAATCAAATCATCGACACTGAGAGTTTCTGATTTCTTAGGGGCCTGATAAACTTTCAATCGAGGACCCTTCTTTGGATCAATTTGAATCCTATCGCCATTTTCTAATTTATCTTCTACAAATTGAGCCATTGGTGCCCGGAACTCTTTTTCGCAATCCCAACAAATTAACATGAAATCAGTCATATCTTCCATTACATTCCCTCCTCTCGGATCCATTTCTTCACCACATTCAGGGCAAGCATGCATACACAATACAGGAGCTATCTTTCTGCGAAAGTCAACTATATCTTGAGGAGTTCCGGATAAATCCAATAATTCATGATCTCTGGCCGCTTCAAGGCCACGAGTTTCTAATTGATCTCTGAGTTTAGTTCTCTGTTCGTCCTTACCTTCTTCATCAAAAGTATTCTCTAATTTAACTATTAATTCTACAGTCTTACCTAATCGGTTCATTACTAACTTCTTTTCACGGAATTGCTCAACTTTGGCAATTCTCAATTGTTCTTTCTTTTCTAATAACTCTGCATGAAGGTCTTTCTGTTCTCTCTTAAATCTCTGCTCTTCAATTTTGTCAACTTTCTTCTTACCGCCAGTATCTGAAAGAACGTCGGCCAGATACCTCTGCTTTGCTGATGAGCGAGGGCCGGATTTCACTGAGTCGAGAACAGAAGTTGCTATTTCTTTCTTCAAACCATAATTATTAGTTAAAGTTTCAACATCTAAAGTTTTCAAATCACCAACTTTAATCCCGCCATCAGATAGGATTTGGGCTGTCTTTTCATCTATACCACGACGCAATAATGCGAGATAGGTATCTTTTTTTGCCATAACAAAACCTCTTGTGCGAATCTTGCCATAGGCTTCGCAGTAACCCGCCGAATCATGCGTATGCTATCAAGTCACGGTCAGAATTGTCTCAATCACTCCTCATAAGAGGATATTCTATTTGCAATTATAGCCCATTCTTCTGGTTCAAGCATATCTGGCCTGTTATCAAACCAATTTTCAGAAAATCCATCAGGAGGATTAGTCATCAAGTCTTCAATTGCGGATTTCCATCGAGATTTATGCCAACCAGTCACTCTACTAATTCTTCGAGGAGTTTTTGATAACAATGTCTTAATCTTCTTCCTACGACTGGAAAAACAATGATGTGTAATTATTCTGAACATCTTACGATTAATTGCACCATTCTCAATTGAACGATCTACTGGAATTAGTGTAACTAAGCGTGAATTCACCCTTGGAGCAGGGCTGAAGGCCCCTCCTGGAACTTTCTTGTCTAATTTTACATCAAAATCTAGCCATAAAGATAGCCCAAGAGGGCTTAATGAACCGAAATATTCCATGGACATTCTTTCCGCGAATTCATCTTGAACTAGTATTACTATTGCCTTTAATGGACTTCTGTAATGATATTGTTGAATTAGATCGAGAACTGGACTGGAGATTTGATAGGGTAAATTAGCAACAATGTGAGAGAGATTATTGGGCCATTTGACTTTCAAAACATCCCCCTGAATAATCTCGAGTTTGCCATCTGCGTTTCCAAAAATTCTTTCTAAATGTAAAATAGCCTCACTATCTATCTCAATTCCGATTACATCGGAGCCACTTCTTAGTAGAGATAGAGTCAGAGAACCCGGACCAGGCCCAATCTCAAGTACCTTAGATTCTGAACCTAATTGGGATCCTTGTTCTTGACAAATCTCAATTGAACGAGAAATAACATCTTGGTCAAGAAGAAAATGTTGCCCTAGTGACTTATCGGGAATAATATGATCTCTGAGTAAGTCGACTAACAATCTAGGGTCTAAATCTTCCATAGTAATTCCAGATTAATTAGATGACCGAATAAGATGATCGAGGATGCTTCGATTATTCAGTGGATCCTCAATTTCAATTAGATATCTTTCAGCCAATAATTTCACAGAATCTATTTCACAGGCTTCATCGACCTCTGAAAATTCCATCCAACCGGCCATTCCACGAGATTGGACCATTTTCTGAGCCTTAGATTTACCAATTCCTGGAAGAAGTTGGAAAGCATGCACTTTCAGAGAAATATTATTCGCACGATTATAGAAACCAAGATGAATTTCTGAATTGTCTTTTATCGCGCCGATTAATTCATCAAGAATAATATCCTCACTATTTGATGATAAATCTCGATAACGAAGTAATGAAAGAGGTCCAACCTTATTTTCCTCGGTAATTAACCTTGTACCGCTGGTAATTCCTTCTTTATCTATCACCCTAGCTCGTACTAGGTACAAAGACGGTTCTGTCAATGCATGTACTTCATGACCAACCGGTCTTCTTTCGGAAATATCTAAAATTCTCAAATGAGTTTCACCTGAAAAAACCGATGAAGGGCCGTCTCCAGCATCAGAAGGCGAGTTCGCATACATGATTTACAGCCCCCTGAGACAGGTCTTTATTCAATAATTAATTCATTAAAAGGTACTATTTTCATTCAAAGAACGTGTTGTCGGATTACAGTGATGATTTCTTCAACCTCAGATGTATCCATTGCAATCCTCTTACTTGAGATTATTACTCTAACTCCTTTCACATTCAAAGGAGTTAGTTCAGCTAACTTTGAACAAATCTCTGGATACTGAGATAATTTCTCATTTTCAGAGAGTGCTTTGTAAAGTGCAACAAACACTTTCGGATCAGTCTTAGTGCCTCCTCTGTTAGTTGATGCAGCCCACTCAGCATGTTGTAAAGCCATTATTTGTTCGTAGGATAAATCGCCACGCCTTTCTCTCGCGTCTGATAAAAGTTCACGTACTGTAGCAAAATCTACAAATTCTTTCTCGGTCATAAAAATCATTCCTTAATTGGTTTAAGATGCTCTGGACGAGCAACTACTGTCTTTTTCATATTGCCATCTTTAAAGTTGACAATATAGGCACGTCCTTGTTTACCAGCAATAATTCCTGTACGTCCCTGAAATCTTCGGTGAGGCATTCCTTTATGCTGAGCACCATCTAAAACAATAGCTACTCTATCTCCTTCTGCATAAGGGTGCATTACTCTATTAATGAATACTCGGCCTTTGTCACGCTTACTTTTTTTAAGAATAGAACGTGTTCCTTGACGTTGTCCATGTGTTCTTGTCACCATGATATCACCTTACAGACCATAGGTCTTGGAAGCGGTCGACCTGCCTCGTATTCTTAAGTACTCGGATTTAGTTAATTACTCATTCATAGTGAATATCTTCGACATCAAGCCAAATAACAGTACATTCTTTATCGCCTAACACACTGCTAACAGAAGGTACTGTTCGACCTTCATCTGAATGCACTAATTCCTTAACATATGTTCCTGCCTCACAACGGACAAAGAACTGAACTTCATCTTCTTCTACCACAATATCTGAAAGTTGGATGACTTTTCTTTTACGGGTTTTTGCGGCTCTACGATGAGAAACTCGTTGAGGTGTTTCTTGTGCTAGAGTAACTCCTGAGAGCGAAGATATAGACTCAATTACCGTTTCTTGATCGGGGATATCTTCCACTCTAAATCGAATTGTATATGATTTCTCAGAACGACTTTCCTTCACCTTTACTACTTCTGAGCGATTTGACCATCTGAGACTATTGATTTCCACCTTTTCTTTCGCGTTCTGATTGACAATGTTCTGTATTTCTTCTAAATCAACATCTCTAGTTCCGGGTTTTTTAATCTCAAGAACAAACGGACGACCATTTCCTAAACATCGAACATCGATATCCTCTCTCCCCATTCCATGGAATGATGTATCTTCGGCAGATAATGCAAGACGAATAGGTTCTCCTATCAAATCTTGAACGGATTCTAGGTATTGTAGTCCAGTATTATTACACGATTCACAACCTCCAGAACGTCCTCTACAAGCCCTGCATGGCCACCGAGTCTGAGGTAGTTCTCGAATTAACTTACGATACCTTCCATACAAGAAAACCGGCCTTACGTCCACGTCAACCTTGAGAGTCAAACCATCTACTAGAATCATTAAATCGGGCCTTTCCTTGACAAAACTAACATTATTCACCTTAATAGATAACTTCTCTTGAATTGCTCTGACAAAAGATGGTTTCAGAGGAGCAGATCCTGGAGAGCCGTGTCTTGACCTAATCTTATCTTCCTCATCTACCAGATCTTTTGGTAGATGTATTCCAAGTTGAATTGTAGAATGCTCTACTTGCCCTATCTCGTCAATTATTCTAGTTACAATATTATCTACATCACCAAACAAATCTTCACACATAGGACAAAGTTCATTTTTCAATGAAGATTCTAATTCGGGATTATTTTGGAATGCCTCCTTACGTATTTCTTTGCCTCCTTCTTCACCTTTAGAATTAGTACGTCTACCGGCCAATCTTTGAACACAAAAATCACAGCACCCTATACGAATAATATGTTCAATACCGAGCGGAGCTGGACAAGGGGGGGCGTCCCAATTGATTGTGGAGCCTTCAAATTCAAAATCATCTCCATCAAACCATTCCTCCTCTTTTTCTGAATTTGAGTCATTTGTTTCTTCTGATTCAATGATTGAATTGCCATAACTCGCATCAGCATACAATGCCCATGAATCATCCTCAATATCATCTTCACGATTTTCTTCTTTCATATTTATCACAGCCGTAAAACGGGGGCGACCCGTATATTCGACAATCTAACGCGAGTGTGAGTTACATTTCAGGACTTCGGAAACTAGATTCTAATCTAATTGCTCACCAAGTTCCTCTGAAACTTTCCTTAAATGAGTAAAAGAGTGTATTCCTGAGGAGCAACCAGTAGGCCATTCGAAACGGATACCGTATCTGCCAACCAGTTCAACTTTGGGTTTCTCTAACATTAAACGAGAAATTTCTTCTTCTAACTCAATCACCCTCTGCTCATTTTCCTGTCTAGGTTTACATTTGGCGCACTGACATCTGGATCTAATAGACAAATAACTCAATCTGTATGAGTTCCCATCTCCAAATCTGAGGACACAATCTTCATCGCTACGCTCTAAATCCGTAAGTATGTCGCCCTCTCCCATGATGTTTCGGAAGAGGTTTCATGCTTCAATATAAGGGGTAATAAATACTATTTTCTGAGTGGTCCGAAAACACTCATTGATAATCTAGGTACTTTTCAGAGGGACATGGTTTTGTTCAGCAAGGAGAAGGTAGGCACCAAAATTTCTGTTTCTGAGGCATATCAGATTTGCGAAGATATTACAAGATCTGCTTCTACTTCATTTCTAAGATCATTCAAATCTTTACCAACTGAGAAAAGGTCGTCGGTTCATGCATTGTATGCATTTTGTAGAAAAGTAGATGACATTGTAGATGGGGACTGGTTGCCTGATCTTTCTGTTTTGGAAAAAGAAGAAATTCTAGATTTGAATCAGAGAGCAGAATATAGAGCCATTGCTTTAGGTATAGAAAGAATGAATGAACCCTCAAATAATGATAAGAACCACTTCCAAAGAGTGAGGGCTCTGCTATGGTTCAGAGATAATCTGGATTTAATAGATTCAGGACTAGATGTAAAACATCCGATATTTATAGCTCTCAAAGACACAGTAGAAAAGTTTCCAATTAGAATTACAGATTTGAAATTATTGATTGAAGGGATGGAAGATGACCTCTTTCCGACCAATTATCAAAGTTTTGAAGATTTGAGAGGTTATTGTTTCAAAGTTGCATCTACTGTTGGTTTAAGTTTGATAGAGATATATGGATATACTAATCCTGATGCGAGAGAATATGCTGAAGAAATGGGGATTTTCTTGCAAATGGTCAATGTGTTACGTGATATCCAAGAAGATAGAGAAAGAGGGAGATTATACTTACCAACGGATGAATTAGAAATCTTCAATATCAAGCCTGAAGAAATAAAAGATATCAATTTGGCTAGTAGTAAGAAATGGAAACGATTTATGAAACACTACATTAACAGAACAAAAACGCATAGAAATATAGCGTTAAACCTGATACCTTTGATAGAAAAGGATTCTAGAAGAAATCCTCATATGATGTGTGCAGTATACTCGAGTATTGTTTCTGAGGCTGAAAGAAGAAATGGTGATGTTCTCTCTAAAAGACTACAATTAGGATTTATGAGGAAAATAGGGTTCGCACTATCTGCCCTTGGTCTTTGGTCTATATCTGCTAAAAAATAGAATTATTTTCTAACTAAAATTAAGTTAATTATTAATCCAATTGGCATTAGCATTACTCCGAAAAATACGGATAGCCATAATTTCCATTTTTCACATTTTGAATCAATACATCTTTTCCAAATCCATCGTGTGACAAATATATCGCCAGCAACCATATGAGACCAAGCCGCAGATGCTCCAGCTTTGGTTCCAAGTAAATCTGCAAGGCTTTGTAATGCTAAATTCGGATCCATTGTATCTACAAATAGATCTATTAAACCTGAAATATCTGAAAATGATACTAAATACCATATCAATATAGGGCCAAGGAAAAACCAAGGACCTTCCATTAATTGATGTGTTTTTTCATGATTAGGATAAAGCAGCATTGCTATCCAAAAAGGCCCAATCCACATTGTTGATAAGAAGAATGATAAGTCATATAAATCCATTTTAAAACCTCAATTAATAAAAAATTTAATCTCCTCAAGAACTTCTAAAGTTGGCCAATATGTCTTAGATGTCCAGATAATTTCCCCATTAGTATCCATGATTTGGAGAGTTGGAGTAGGGGGGTTCCCAAATGAGTTGTAAAATCCAGAATTACTTTCGTATCCAGTCTCAAGATCGAAAACGACAGTGTCGCCGGAAGGTAGGACTAGTGGCCAAAGAACTGGATTGCTGGAATTTTGATGATTGCCATACACTTCCTCAACATAAGATTCGGATTCAAAAGAGGAGTATCTATGAACACTGAGTAATGAGGATTCACTGATATTCCCATTTTCAACTTCATCCGCTAATAAATCCGTCCAAGAATGACAGCCCCTGCATCCAGCCGCTACCCAAAGCATCAGAACCGGACCATCTGAAACATATTCTTCGAGAATAAAGTTAGTAATATTCGATGAACCATTCAATAAAGGAGCAGAGAATGATAATCTTTCAGGAATCTCGCTAGAAGAATCTTCCGAAACTTGTTCTCCATCGGATATACACCCAGAAAGTGCACTAGAAACTAAAATGAAGAAAATAAACATTGAAGATTTCATAATTATACCACTAATTTGTTTACTATTTTTGGTTTCTTTAATTCTCCAAACCAAATGTCAATTCCATTCCAGTCTGGCTCAATACCCAAATCTGAAAGTATCAATTTACTAGTGATTCTTCCGCTTTCAAATATTGTTGGGAGGCCACTACCTGGATGTGTTCCTCCGCCGACAAGGAATAGATTATTAAATTCTTCAAATCTATTCTGAGGACGGCGCCATAGCATTTGATCTAGAGAATGAGCTAGGTTGAAAACTGCTCCACGGTAAATATCAGATGAACCCCAATCATCAGGAGTAACTATCGTCTTAGAAACTATGAAATCCCTAACATTTTCAAAACCAAGTTTGCTTTCCATCATACCGAGTATAACTTCACTATATTCGTCTTTAATATCATCCCAAGTTATACTATCGTCAGTATTTGGAACAGGCACTAATACATACAATGTAGATTGACCTGAGGGGGCCAAACTAGGATCAGTTATACAAGCATTCTGAACATAAAGTGAAGGATCTTCCCAAGTAATTTTATGATTGGTAATATCTTTCAAATTCTCTTCATATTTCTCGGATGCATAAATTTGGTGATGAGGTTTGTCATACAACTTATCAATTCCCAGATATAGCATAAATGTAGAGCATGAGTATCCTTTACTTTCCAATTTCTTATTTGACCAACGTTTTCTTTTGTTGTTTGGAATCAACGTAGTCATAGCATGAGCAAAATCAGCATTTAGAACTACCTTCTTTGCTCGATACTCTCTTTCATTTGTCTTTACTCCAACTACTGTTTTATTATCAAAAATTAATTCTTCTACTTCGGTTTCAAGTTTGATATCGACTCCGAGTTCAATTGCAATCTCTGACATTCTCTTCGTAATAGATCCCAACCCCCCTTCAGCATGGAATATACCATGTTCATATTCTAAAAATGCCAATATTGTAAACAGTGACGGGGCATGAAAAGGACTCATTCCAAGATACTTAGTTTGGAAAGACATTGCTAACCTAACCCTCTCATCATCAAAAAGTCGTGATAAATCGCTTGCAACTGATGCCCATGGTTTCAATATAGTTGCAACTTTCATAGCCCTCTTAGTAAGTAAATCAGAAGGACCCTTCCAAGGTGTCTGCAAACATACTCTAGAGTAATCTAATTTTTTTCTGTTTTCTAGGACATATTTCTCAAACCCTTTGGCATTTTTATCTCCAGAAAGTTCTCTAATCCTCTCAGTCATTTCATCGAGATTAGAAGTTGCATCTATAGAACCGCCAGCACCAAAGGTCAGTCGGTATGAAGGATCTAAAGGCATCAAACCTAACTCTTTGTGAGCATCTCTACCAATTGCTTGAAAGATTTCTTCAATTACTTCGGGATAATGGAAAAAGGTTGGGCCTCTATCGAACTTAAATCCATCCATTTCTACGATTTTAGTTCGGCCGCCTACAGACGAAGATTTTTCCAATATTGTCACCTTGACGCCTGAATGAGCCAACAAAAGTGCAGAAACTAAACCACCTGGGCCCGCTCCTACTATCAAAACATCTTGTGAATCGTCTACGTCCATGTTATACCCAACGCTATGATAGATATAAAAAAGCGTTTTTAATTTTCTATGTATTATAATTTTGAAAACAATCTTTAATATACGTTGAATCTGGATTGTATTTCCAATTCATACATCTATTAAATAGGCAAATAAAATCGCAAGAGATTATGCCCAAAAGGAATGCATTGATTGCCCTAATAATGACTGCCTGTCTGATGACGATGCCTGTAGCTATGGCTGATTCAAGCGAAGACATACCCACAAATGCTACAAATACCGGTGTACATGATACATTAGTTGATGCTCTAGTGCAAGCTGATTTGGTCAGCACACTACAAGGTGACGGACCTTTCACAGTGTTCGCTCCAACAGATCAAGCATTCACTGATGCTGGAATTGACCTATCAACATTTGATACAGACGAAGAACTTGCTGTCCTAACAGACATCTTGCTTTACCATGTTTACACTGCGGGTGCAGTGTACGCAGCTGATGTAACAGATGGATTAACTGTAGCAATGGCTAACGGAGATGATGCATCATTCACAGTAACAGATGGGACTGTAATGATTGGAGATGCTACTGTAACCACAGCTGATGTTATGGCATCAAACGGTGTTATCCATGTCATCGACAAGGTACTAATGCCACCAGCTGACTTAGTAGATATTGCGGCTGTTGCAATGTCCACAGGAATGCATGACTCATTAGTCGCTGCTCTAGTAAAGGCTGATTTGGTGAGTACAGTACAAGGTGATGGCCCTTTCACAGTTTTCGCTCCAACAGATCAAGCATTCACTGATGCTGGAATCGATTTAGATTCATTCACAACTGATGAAGAGATTGCTGCTTTGACAAATATCTTGCTTTATCACGTTTACTCAGGGGCAGTCAATGCTGCTGACGTAACAGATGGTTTAGCAGTACAAATGGTAAATGGTGACTATGCTCAATTTACAGTTTCAGAAGGAACTGTAATGATTGAGGATGCAACAGTTACTGCAGCCGATGTTATGGCATCAAACGGTGTTATCCATGTCATTGACAAGGTACTAATGCCACCAGCTCCTTACACAGGAGTCGGTATTTGCTACAACACCGCAACACACATGATCGCAGCAGGAGCTTCAATGGAAGAGTGTGGATCATACATGTATGTAGAAAATTACAGCATGGGTGGACAAGAGTTTACTGGATGCTACAACACTGTATCTCACGTATTGAGTGATGTTACACAAGCAATCTGTGAATCATACATGTGGACACCTCCGGTAGACATCGCAACGACTGCAATGTCCACTGGAATTCACACTTCCTTAGTCGGTGCATTATCTGCATCAGGATTAGTTGCTACATTACAAAATGACGGACCTTTCACAGTGTTCGCACCAAGTGACCAAGCATTCGCTGATGCTGGAATCGATTTAGCAGCATTTACTACAGATGAAGATATTGCTACACTAACAGACATCTTACTTTACCATGTTTACTTAGGAGCAGTCAATGCTGCTGACGTAACAGATGGATTAACTGTAACAATGGTTAACGAAGAGGATGCTTCATTCACAGTAACAGAAGGGACTGTAATGATTGGAGAGGCTACTGTAGTATTGGCTGATGTGCCTGCATCAAACGGTGTTATCCATGTCATTGACAAGGTACTAATGCCACCAGCTGACCTAGTAGATATTGCAGCAGTTGCAATGTCAACAGGAGTACATGACTCATTAGTCGCTGCTCTAGCAAAGGCTGATCTAGTTAGTACAGTACAAGGCGATGGACCTTTCACGGTGTTCGCTCCAACAGATCAAGCATTTACTGATGCTGGAATTGATTTGGATGCATTCACAACTGAAGAGGAGATTGCTGCTCTAACAGACATCCTACTTTACCACGTTTATGCAGGAGCAGTCAATGCAGCTGATGTAACAGATGGATTAACTGTAGCAATGGCTAACGGAGATGATGCTTCATTTACAGTAACAGATGGAAATGTAATGATTGGAGAGGCTACTGTAACAACAGCTGATGTTATGGCATCAAACGGTGTTATCCATGTCATCGACAAGGTACTAATGCCACCGGCTGATGAACCAGTTATTCCAGAAGGATGTGACTTCGTAATCGGATTGACTGATGATGGAATGGCTTTCGATAATACTGATCTAAGTATTTCAGTAGGCCAAACAGTATGCTGGATTTGGAATGATGCAGCTATGGCACACAACGTTGCACAAATCAGAGAAGAAGGAGATACAACAAGAGGTTTAGGAGGACAGTACAGTGGTGCTGCAGTTACTACAATTGATTATCGACTAACTTTTGATGAAGATGAAACATTCTACTACATTTGTGAACCCCATGCAGGAATGGAGATGAATGGTAAAGTAATTGTTGGAACTGGAATCAGCGAAACACCTACAACCGTAGTAGAATCTGATGATAATACCCCTGGATTTACAGCGGGTATTGCTGCAATAGCACTAATCAGTGCATTGGTTGTCGCAGGCTCACGCCGTAGATAATCGGACTTCGACCCACCCGTCGAGCTCTCTCGTCTCATGGACGACGAGGGGGCTCGGCCTCCTTAGGGAGCCAAGAAATCGTCCATAAAGAGGAAATAGAGGGAATGGTGACCATTCCTTTACCTCACCATTATTTAGATCATACCGAGTTTGATGTAATGGGCAAGTGATACAATCATCTTTCACTTTACCACCATAAGCAAGTGGCCAAGCCATATGTCTGCAGAGAGCATCTGTTGCATGAACTGTTGATTCTTTTCTAAGTAACATTATACTTCTAAAACCAATATTAGACATCTTTTTTTTACCTAATTTTAATTTATCACTTCTAATGACTTGATGCCAATCATCGCCTTCCAATGGTAATTTCATAGCGATTCTAACTATGAAGTGACATTTGAATGTCTGTAATCGATAGAAACAAAAATTTCTATTTTAGGTTAGTTAAACCACCATCGACAGGTATAATGTCACCGGTCATCCATTCAGGAGCGCTAGTGATTAACCACTCGGCTACTGAGGCGATATCATCTGGTTCGCCTATTTTACCTACTGGATGCATGTCTTCACTAATCTTTCTACTTTGTTCGCTTGCCAATAAATATGATGAAAGAGGAGTATCTACTAATCCTGGAGAGATTACATTTACTCTGATTCCACGCTTTGCATAATCGGATGCTGCTGCTCTAGCTAAACCTTCAACTCCTGCCTTTGCTGCTGAAATGGCTGCGTGATTAGGCATACCTAGAGATGCTGCTGCAGATGAGAAAAGTACAATTCGGCCACCATTTCCTCTCATCATTATCTTTGCAGTGGCTCTTATTACATTGAACGAGGTAACTAAATTTTGGTTAATAGTTTCCATGAATTGCTCCGAACTTGTTGCATGAAGAGGTCTGAGAAATATTGATCCTACCGAATTTACAACAGCATCTAATGATCCATAAGTCTCATTAATCTGTTTTGCTTTTTCTTGGACATCATCAGCGTTTGTTGCATCAACAATCAGGCTGTCTATATATTTACCATCAGAAACTAGATTTAAATTTTCTATATTTCTAGCACTAATTATGACTTTCCAACCATTATCCGACATACGTCTAGCAAGGTTAGAACCTATGCCACCAGAACCTCCAATAATCCAAACTACTTTACTATCTACATTTGACATAACTTTACACCTTTAATTCACTAATTTTTTCATTTAAATTGAGACCCAAACGGAATTCTTCAAGATAAGGACCCATTGACTCAATTAATTTTACATCAGGATGTGTTCGAAGGACTAATCCATCTAAGTACATCAATGCACGAATAATTGGAAATGCTTCTTCACCGAAATCAGCTCCTGCTTTTTCTACCGCAGCCTGAACTGTTTGCATCATGATTCTAGTCAAACTTTTCTCACCAACTGATTGATTTTCAAAGCCGTCATAAATCTTATTCATTTCTTTGTAGTAATTATCTAAATTATTAGAAGTCAATGGAGAATCCGACAAACCGAGAAGTGAATCAAAGGCTTCCTTGAAGTTATTTGCAGATAAATGCTCAAAGAACTGGAATAGCGAAAGATTGACTTTGGAAGGGGCATGGCATATTGCTCCATTATCAATAAAAACAAACTTACCTTCATTGTCTATGATACAGTTTCCAGGATGTAAGTCTCCATGAAAAGTACCGATTCCAAATAGATAAGCCCCATGAATTCTGAATAATTGTAATAGAGTATCCCAAGTAAGCGATTTTTCTTCAATCCCATCTTCTAAAGATTTACCTTCAATAAACTCAGAAACTAAAACATCCTCATTAGACAACTCAGGCCAATATTTTGGAAATCGTAACAAATCCATAGGAAAATTCTTAGAAATCTCATATTTTATTTCTTCTAGTTCTTCTGCTCCTTTGATTTCGTTACGTAGGTCGAGTTCTCTGGTCGTGTAATCTGCAACGTGATTTAGTAAAGCAACAGGATTACCTACTCTGCGAAGTTTTCTATTAAAGAAAAGGAAAATTCTGAGCCACCTTCTCATTCTCTCGACATCTCTTCTAAATGTTTTAGAATTTTGATTTTTAATTATTTTAACTACTACTTCTTCACCTGTTTTTAATTTTCCTCTATGTACTTGGCCAACAGATGCTGCTGCCAAAGGCATTTTCTCAATATTCTCAAATGCATCAAAAAAACCTTCAGGAGCCCTGGATTCAAGGTTAGCAAACACATCTTCAGTTGGGATACTAGCCGCATGCTGATACAGTTGCTGTAGTTGCCTACATTTTTCAACACCAATCAGATCGGATCTGAGAGCAAAAATCTGTGCTAACTTAACTGAAAGTAATCCTTGTTTCTGAATCCAGTCCAAATCTGCTGGTTTTTTCTTCAAGATTTCACGCATGAAGAATAGGAAAGTCAGTAGTCTCACATCTACTAGTATGCACTAACTAATATAATGGGTCGTATCAATCCATAGGGAAAAATACAGCTAATTTCAACTGTAAATCTGTTTCTATCATTAACAGCAACTATCGTCTACACTATCTTGAGCGCAGAAACATGTCTTAGCAGGAATAATGTCTGCTCGAGAACTTCTTGCGTTAAATTGAGACGTTACTTTTTCTAGCTCACCGGAAGTATCTCCTCTAGCTTCTAAACATAATTTAAGTCCTAATAGGCCCCACATATTATCTTTCCAAAGATCGATGTCTGCACGATATACTGCTTCAGCTTCTTCTACTTCTCCTTGTTCTAGAAGTAGCGCACCTAGAATATGACGTACGGGTTGCATTTGACCCCAAGGTTCGTTGTATGCAAGATTTAATGACAAATCTACTCCACGACGCAGGTGATCGAATGCTACTGTAAAATCAGCATCTTGGCCTTTTTCTTTTGCGAGATACTGCCTACGATATTCAATTTCTCCGTCTAAAATTGCATCATTTACTAAAAGAATACAGGGGCCTTCACTTGGATCTTGGTACATCAAATTGTTATGAAGTACTCTACCTGCTAGAGCCGGATTCTGTAATGCTTCTTTGAATAAAACTTGTTCGGCTTCTGCTTCAGGTACCATTCCCATAGATGCATAAGCAACTCCTCTTGCATAATGCTGAGTAGCTATAGCCGCAGGGAATACATCTCTATCTGTATGCAGCGGTTCATTTAGGATCTCATCCCACTTGCCGAATCTAATCATTACATGCCAAGGCATTGTAACATAAGATTCAAGGAAAATAGCGCCCATTGGTATCACTCCCGCTAACATGAACTGAACGCCTGAATTTGCGTCACCAGCAGGAAGTGTCTCAACTGCCTTGCGTGCATATTTTAGGGCAGTTTCATATTGACCATCGAACATTGCACACCAAACAACGAAGTGATGGTTATGCATTCTGTAGAATTTATAAAATTGTGATTCATTACCTGTTATCTCGACATACCGGTCATCGGCCTCTACTGCTGCAATATTACAATCTATGGCTTCTTTCCATTGACCTACCCAAGCATCAATATGAGATGGCATATGAACTAAGTGACCCAAGCCAGGCATTCTTGTGCGGAGAACATCTGCAGCAGGAAGCGCTCTTTCAGGGAAAGGTGACAACTCTAGTGCATGACAGTATAGGTGACATATAGCGGGATGTACCTTTGCTTCATCACTGCTTTCAAATGCATCTTCCAGGACTTTCACAAGGAGTAAAGTATTATCGTCAGCAGGAGTTATTTCCCCAGTTTTTGTATTCTTATCCCAAAGTTGCCATGCTTTAAGATTCATCAGAGCCTCTACATAAATTGCTGTTACATCTAAGTTTCCTTTGTATTTATTGTAGAGAGGGCCCATTGCATCTGCAAAAGCAATATTTAACTCCGGACTATTCCCCATGTTTAGAACCGTAGGATCGGCAGAATCACGTGCTTCGGCTGAATGTCTTTTTGATAATGCATCAATCAAATCTTGTTCTAATTCTGTACAATTATCTTTGAGACTAACGGCCTTTTGAATCGGGTCATGACCTGAACCTAGACCTGGGGTCCAGTTATAATTTGATGAAAGACAATATGCAATACCCCACCATGCCATGGCACAATTAGGATCTAATTCTGTACATCTTTGGAAACATGCGATAGCTTCTTCATGGTTGTAGTTAAGCATATGCCCATATGCAAGAATAAACACCTTTCGAGTTTCATCGTTATTACAAGTTATTTTATTCACAAAAGAATAATTTTCAGCATTTCCAAAATCGTAGTCGTCGGGCTTTAGTACCATATCTTAATTCGGAAAAGGGATAGAGTATAATCAATCTCCCAATAATTTATATCTATGAAGAAAAAAAAATTAATTCATTATTATCTCATATCTACTATGAAAATCATTTGACGAATTTCCTGCAATTCTAGTTACTTCTATTCCATCTCTTGATTCGTAACGTGACATAATGGCTCCCTCAATAATACCGTCATCCAAAGCAGATAAAGGTAAACTTTCTCCTGAAACCTTCGGTTCATCTAAGTGAACTTCAATATGGAAGACTGGATCAATATCATATGTTAATTTACCTAATCCTGAGTATTCCCACCAGTCCATTATTTCGTTAAGATATTCAACATCTCCATTAATGTCTTTCATAGAGAATGACAACTCTTCTCCAATTCTTATACCAACCTGTCTCAATAAAGTTTCAATATCAATACCAAAGGCTGCGAGGCTTTGTACTCCTCCCGTTTCTAATTTCTTTCTCGCTTGATTAATTTCCATCCCTGCATTAAGAATTGACTCTGGATCGAAAGGAGTATCTTCAGTTGGTAAGTCATGATTTACATTGAGAATTTCTCTTATTCGCTCTAAAAATGAGCCACCCTCAAACGTTAATTTAAGAGGGTCAACTATTCTATTCTCAGTATATCTCTTGGATGCCGAATCAAGAGGAATGCCTTCTGACCAGATGGTCTCAACAAGATTAGCCCAAGAGTTTGAAAAATCAGGAGATTCAATAACTAGAGCAGCATCTTCTTTTCCTCTTCCAACAGGATTTTCTTCCATGTTCAAATACTGTATAGTTTCAAGATTATCCATCAAAGCACCTTGTGCTTCTAAATTATCGGTATGTCGAACTTCTATTAGATCATGTAATTCTTGATAAAATCGTAAAGTACGGCGGTCTAATTGGCCTATTACGCGAATATTAATTCCTCTATTAGCAGCATTATTGACTGCTGAAATAGCTGGACTTCGACAAAGATGAAGAATACCAAATTTACCTAACAATAAGATTAAATTCTTTGTAGAGTCATCTGCCATTTTTTCAATTCTTTTCACTATATGCGTCCTTTCCTTTAGCACCGCAAATTTTGGATTGATATCTGTGCTTTCTTCGATCGTATCAATAAATTTGAGTGTGTTCGGATTGACTTGAACTTCTTCATATGCCTGTTCTATCCTTTGCAATTGCAGTTTCCTAATCCCAATGAGATGTTCTACAGCCTCAGTAATAGGGGGACAAGAGAATCTCATAGGCCTATCGGCGGTTGTTTTCACTAATCCAATAGACTGTAATTTTTCTAAAGAATTGTAAGCATCTAATCTAGTGGTTTCCAATTCTTTAGCAAGTTCACTTGCCTTAAGATTAGATTTAGAAGAAAGAACCAAAACTGCCTTAATTTCTCTTTCATTGAGTCCTGCATCACTCAAGATAGTTTCCCAACTCATCAGAATTCTCTCCGTTCTGTAACGTCGCTCATGGCAGCTAGTATCTTAGCAACATGTTTGCGAGGTCGGAATAACCAATCATAAACGTAATGGATTTCTCTGTCGGGGCCGATTACAAAAGATGATTTGGCCGGAAATTGGCCAAGATATACAGGAACCTTATACAAGTCCGCAACAGACCTGTCTGGATCTGAAAGTAAAGGGAATGGTAATTCTAGTTCTTCTTTAAATTCTTTATGCTCAGAAGATGTATCTTGACTAATCCCAATAATTTCAACAGGAGGAGTGAGTGAACGAAATAAATCGTATTGCTCTTTGAAACTTAGACAACCTCTTTTACATGTAGGAGACCCATCTTTTGCATAAAAGAAAATTACTTTCCACTCTCCATCTAAATCAGAAAATTTAAATTCGTTAGATTCACTATCCATCAATGTAAAATCTGGTGCTTTGTTTCCTACTGCCATTGTCATTATTCCATCTCCTATGATATATATACTTACTCAACATCAATTAGGTGACCCATTCGAGAACTCTTTGTTCTAAGATATTCTTTATTTTCATCTGATAGACCTGTGATATGCGAAACTCTATCTGAAACTTCTATTCCGTTTTCAACTAGACCTTTGATTTTAAGAGGATTGTTTGTCATAAGACGTACATTAGTTATTCCTTTTTCTTTCAGCATTTTTGCAGCAATAGAATAATCTCTTGCATCAGCGGGATGGCCCAAAGCAAGATTAGCGTCGAGTGTATCATAACCTTTGTCTTGTAGAGCGTAAGCTTGTATCTTAGATTCTAAACCAATCCCCCTTCCTTCTTGTCTCAAGTAAACAATTGCTCCAGCACCTTCTTCTTGAATTAATTTCATTGATTTTTTAAGTTGTGGACCACAGTCACATTTCATTGATCCGAAAGCATCTCCTGTTAGGCATTCAGAATGAATACGTATGAGGGGGTTTACAGCTTCTTCGAAACCATCAACATACAACAGAGCATGTTCCATCCCATCAGCATCAGGAGTAACTGAAACTCTGAAGTTACCACTCTCAGTGGGTAAATGGGCATCTGATTTCACTTCTATTGGTTCAATATTTTGTGACTTTCTCATCTGAATTGTCATAGGCACGCCTCGAGATAATCACTTATGAAGTAATGTTTCGTTATGTCATTTTTTGAAAACACTTGGTTATATGCTATTAAGTTGGTGAAGGGCATGATGTACCAGTTGTACTCTTCATCGAAACTCACGGATTCTCGTGTTAGAACGATGAATAAACACCCAATTAATGAAAGTGGAAAATTTATACTTTATTGGATGACATCTTGTAGAAGATTTGCATACAATGCTTCTCTTCAACATGCAGTATCGCTGTCAAATTTATTGAAAAAACCCATTCTAGTGGTAGAAGCCGTATCTATAAGTCACAAATTTGCTAACGATAGGATAGTATCCTTTATGGTACAGGGAATTATGGACAACATAATTGATTTTAGTGAAAATTCAGTCTCTTACATACCTTGGGTTGAAATTAAGCAAAGAGTCGGAAGTAAAATGCTAGCTTCTCTAGCTGAAGAAGCCACTTGTGTTGTAATAGATGACTATCCGACATACACTCCTAGTAAGATTAGAGATGCTGCTGCCAAAAACCTAAAAATTCGTGTTGACGCAGTAGATTCAAATGGTATTTTCCCTATGAAGTGGGCTGAAAAAGAATTTACTA
This sequence comes from uncultured Candidatus Poseidoniales archaeon, assembly GCA_902593945.1. Lineage (GTDB taxonomy): Archaea > Thermoplasmatota > Poseidoniia > Poseidoniales > Thalassarchaeaceae > MGIIb-O2. Next base: position 26,642 of record CACJKA010000002.1, read on the forward strand.
CAGCATATTCATTCAGAAAATATGTTCAAAGAAATCTTCTAGATGCTTTTCAAACTATTCCTTCAAAAAATCCAATTGAACATAAGTATCGAGACATAAGGGTAAATGAAGAAATTATTTCTGATTTGAAAAAGAACATAGGGTTTGAATCAACCCCACTAGAATGGTTATGGAGAGTAGCTGAAGGAGGAGATGTTGGCAACCAAGCTATGGAAGAGTTTCCTATAGACCATACAGTTCCTGCAGTAATTACCTCGAAAGGTGGAGTTAATGAGGCAAGACTTCGATTACAGAAATTTCTAAATTACAGATTAAATAAGTACAGCACAGATAGAAATAATCCAGATAAACCTGCAGTAAGTGGACTTTCTCCTTGGCTTCATTTCGGCCATATTTCCTCATATGAAATAATTCATAATGTGTTAAGTAAAGAGAACTGGAATCCAGATTCATTGAATCATGAAGATACTGGTAAAGGTACAAGAACTGGATGGTGGGGTGTTTCAGAATCTTCATCATCATTCTTGGACCAAATTATTACTTGGAGAGAGTTGGGATTTAATTTTGCATATAATAGAGATGATCATGCAACTGTTGAGACCATACCTAATTGGGCAAAATTATCTATGAAAGAGCATATCAATGATGATAGAATCATATATTCACTTGAAGAATTAGAGAGCGCAGAAACTCACGATGAAATCTGGAATGCTGCACAAAGAGAATTACTTAGAACTGGACAAATGCACAATTACATGAGAATGTTATGGGGTAAGAAAATTCTTGAATGGTCGCCAAGTCCAGAAATTGCTGCTGAAAATATGATTTATATTAATGACAAGTGGGCCCTTGATGGTAGAGACCCAAATTCATACACGGGCATATTCTGGGTTCTTGGAAGACATGATAGAGCATGGGGGCCAGAAAGACCAATCTTTGGGAAAGTCAGATACATGTCTTCTGAATCTGCTTATAGGAAATTAAAATTGAAAAATTATCTTCAGAAATATGCAAAGGATGAAAATACAACGTTGGCAAAGTTCGGGTGAGTGAATGACTAATTATAAACATGAAACTGTTGTAAATGCGGATATAGAATCTACTTTTGATTGGTTTGAACATGAAGGTTCTTTCAGAAGATTGATGCCTCCTTGGGAAGTTGCTGAAGAAGTTCGAGCCGATGACTCTCTCGAGGTTGGTTCTCAGAGAGTTTTTAGATTTCCAGCACCAGGTTTACCATTTGTAAATATGACTTGGGTTGCAGAACATACTGGTTACGATAAGCCAAATTACTTTGCAGACACAATGGTAAAAGGCCCTTTCTGGAAATGGGATCATGACCACTACTTAACTGAAGAAGAAGGAATTACAACTGTCGTTGATGATGTAACATACAGTGTACCATTTGGTCCACTTGGTATGCTAGTCGACAAAATTCTTGGAGGAGCTTTGGTAACAGGAAGAATTTCTGCTATGTTCAAGGCGAGAGAACTGAGATTACAAAGAGATATGCGTGAACACAAAAAATACTCAAATGAATCTAGAAAAAGAATTTTGGTTTCTGGTTCATCTGGATTGATAGGCACACAACTAGTTGCTTTCTTAGACACAGGGGGGCATGATGTATGGAGACTTGTTCGAAGACCTGTTAAGGAAGGATCTAAAGAACTAACTTGGAAACCAGATAAAGGAATCTTGAATCCGAACGACATAGAAGGTTTTGACGTCATTATACATCTGGGAGGAGCAGGTATTGGTGACAAAAGATGGAGTAAAAAAAGAAAAGCTTTGATTATTGATTCACGAAAAGATAGTACAACATTGCTTTCTGATACTATGAGTAAACTAAGCAAAAAACCCGAAGCATTCATTGTAGCCAGTGCTATAGGCTACTATGGAAATCGGGGAGATGAAGAATTGACTGAAGAAAGTGAGCCGGGCGAAGGTTTCTTGACAGATACAGTAATTCAATGGGAATCATATGCTGATTCGGCAAGAAACGCAGGTATCAGAGTTATAAACACAAGAAATGGCATTGTATTGGCGGCTACTGGGGGGGCTCTAGGACGTATGTTACTTCCTTGGAAAATAGGAGGCGGTGGGCCTCTTGCAGGAGGAAAACAATGGATGTCATGGATTTCTCTTGATGATGAAATATATGCAATTCACCATTTGATGATGAATAAAAATTGCGAAGGCGCTTACAATTTGACTGCTCCGAACCCTTGTATGCAGAAAGTTTTCTCGAAAACGCTGGGCAAAGTACTCAGAAGGCCCGCAATCGCACCAATACCGGGTATTTCTATGAAAATTCTATTTGGTGAACTTGCTAAACCACTCCTAATTGAAGGTCAAAGAGTCTTGCCTAGTAGGCTAGAAGAATCTGGTTATGAATTTACTCATGAAAACCTCGAAGAGGCTCTAAGAGATTCATTAGGTAAGTGGAGATAATTTAATGAAAGATACTCATGAATATTTAGTAAATACTAAATTTCCACAGTTTAACCTATATGATGATAAGAGAAAAATTGTTACTGAAGAAGACTTTAGTGGGAAATGGAATGTGATCTTCTTTTATCCAAAAGATGAGTCTCCGGGTTGCACTATACAATCGTGTTCATTTAGAGACAAATATGAAGAATTTAATAATCTTGGAGTACAAATCTTCGGGGTTTCTTCCGATTCAGTATCCTCGCATAAAAGATTCAAAGAAAAATATAATCTCCAATATTCTCTTTTGAGCGATAAGGCGGGCGAACTTGCAAAAAGTTTAGTGTTGAAAAAAAATCTAGGTATTCTCCATGCAAGAGTTACATTAATTGTTGATCCTCAAGGAATGATAACATATGTTCATACTAGCCAGCTTGGAGTAACTGGCCATGTAAGAAAGGCACTCAAAGAAATTAAGGCTCAAGGAAAATGATAAGATTTTGGATACTTTAAAATCATTAAGATATAGCCATTTGTGTTATCTTCTATTACACTAGTTGAAGTAGTATGGGGTTCGCGTGGGTAATATGGCTCAAGGTACAGTCAAGTGGTTTAACAAGAAAAAAGGGTTTGGATTTATCGAACAAGAAGATGGGGAGGACTTATTCGTCCATTATACTCAAGTTGAGGGAGAAATCCAAGATGGGGATTCTGTGGAATTCGAAGTTGGAGAAGGGCCGAAAGGACCTAATGCAATTAACGTCTCAAAAACTGAATGATTCATTTAATTTCAGAATAATAATCAATTGCAGCTTCTTCAATGTCTTTGCAGGCTTTGGATTCATCAATTGTTAGGGTTTTACCGTTACGGCGTAAAGCTTCTCCGCCAACAAAAACGTCTAACACATCTCCCCCAGAATAGATGGCGTTGGCAAGAATTCTACGACTATCTCGGCCAATAGGTCGCATACGAATATCGTCAAGATTCCAAGTTATCCAATCGATGGATCCTTTAGTTGCTAATTTCCAAGTTTCAATTGGATCTAAAATTCTTGCATCCCAATGATCATGTCTCTGAACTAAGCTAGCTGCCTTAGATTCTGCACGCATGTCAAGACTATTGTTACTTGCAGCACCATCAGTACCCAAGCGAACATCGACTCCTGCTTCTTTCATAGCAGGATATGAAAGAGTGCCTCCGCAAGCTAATTTTTGGTTAGATGTCGGGCAATGAACTGCATGAGCTTCATATTTTGCTAATATTCTCATTTCTTTTTTTGTAACCCATCCACAATGAGCACAAACAGTATTTCCATCTGAAAAGAAATCTAATGATTCAAGATATTCAATTGGATACATTCCAGTCAATGAGTGGCAATCCGCAACTTCTTTACGAGTCTCAGAAGTGTGAATACTCAACTTACAATTAGTTTCTTTCGAAACTTCAGATGCTTTTCTTAAGGTCTCCTCACTGCAAACATAGACTGAATGAGCACCTATCCCATATGAGATCCTATCCGGACGTGATGATCCATTTTTGATTAAGTTCTGCATATGTTTCAATGCATCTCCAGAACCTGGTTTGAAATTTGGAGTTAGTCCATCAGTAATTGGCCCGCATAATTCAGCTCTTAGGCCAGATTTGGCTAAAGTTTCACCAATTACTTCAGTATGAAAATACATATCACAGGCAAATGTAGTTCCTGTAGATATTAGTTCTGCTGCTGCTGCGCGGGTTCCAATTTCAACAAATTCTGGTGTGAGGAACTTTTCGGCAGGAAATATTGATTTTTCTAACCACTCCATTAATGGAAGACCTTCTCCCATTCCTCTGTTCAGAACCATGGGTAGGTGTGTGTGCCAATTCTGAAAAGAACGTGTAATGAGTCGCATTGAACCATCAATTACTTCAATTACATCTTCGTCCCCTTTACTTTGAGAAAAACTACCATCTTCATGAAGTAAAAAATCTCCATATTTAACTATACCATCGTGGTCAATTAATCGAGTATTTGTTACTCTTCTAACACCAACCTCAGATGCGAACATGATTGTTCCAAGAGGTCATTTACCGTCAATCTTTGCTTGAAAGAAAGTAACAATCACTAAAATTAGGACATGGAAGTCCATACATCTTTATCTTATACTCTCTAGAGATAATTATGAGTAACTTCGGAGAGATTGGTTTCTCTGGGAAGTTACGTCCTTCGCAATTAGCATCATCAGACATAATTCGTAAACAATTAGATGCAGGCGAAAAAAATCTGCATATTGTAGCACCTCCAGGTTCAGGCAAGACTGTTCTTGGACTGTATACTTGGTCTGATCTTGTAAGATTACCCACTCTTGTTTTAAGCCCTAACTCTGCAATTCAAGCACAGTGGGTTGCTAGGGCTAAAGAATTATTCAATTTAGACGGGAAGGAGGATCAAATTCTTACAAATACAAATTCCCCTGGGCTGCTAACTTCTCTAACATATCAATCAGTTACTCTTCCAAAGAGGGCTGATAAAAATCTAGATGATGCAGCAATGAAAATATGGATAAATAAACTAATTTCAGAAAATGAAGCGGATAGTTTGGAAACTGCCAAAGCTTGGATTAAAGACTTAGAAGATAATAATAATGATTACTTTACTGATAGATTCAGTTCTTATCGGAAACAAGTAAGAGATGATTTTGCTAGTCATGGTAATGCTTTATGGGTATTGCATGAATCTTCGAAAAAGAACCTAGAGAATCTTGCAAAAACAGGAATTGGCATGATAATCCTTGATGAATGTCATCATCTACTTGGACACTGGGGGAGAGTCCTAAGTGAAATAAGAGAATATTTTGGAAATCCAATTGTTTTGGGACTTACAGCTACACCCCCAGACATAGGTTCTGTGAGTATTGATGATGGTGAAAGATACAAAGAATTTTTTGGAGAAGTAGATTATGAAGTGCCTGTTCCAGCATTGGTTAGAGATTCGAATTTATCCCCTTATCAGGACTTAGCTTATTTTGTAAGGCCAAACCCTGAAGAGTTGCAATATATTGCTAATGTTGATAAAGAATTTGAAGAATTAATTGAAGAAATTAGTAATGGCCCTGAAGATACTAGTAACCGTACACCAAAGTTAGATATTTGGTTAACTGAAGTTCTGAGTAAATTATTACTTCCTAGTGGCTCGGTAAAAAATTGGACCTCTTTTGTTAAAAGAGATGAGAACCTGGCAAATTCTGCTAGACTTTATCTTCTTTACAAAGAAATAGAATTACCGGAAAATGTACCATTCCCCGAACAAAAATTAATAGATCTAGATTTAACAAAAAACCAAGTTATGATTACTTTATTGGACCGTTATATTAGACATGGCCTTCTTCGTTCAAAAAATGAGAAAGATCATGAATTAGCAGAATTGGCTATTCAAAAATTAAGGATGTTGGGGCATCAGATTACTGAAACCGGAATGAGGCCCTGTGCGTCACCTGTAGGGCGTGTAATGGCATATGCATCGGCAAAATATGATGCGTTGAGAGATGTCTTAACTGCAGAAATGCAAGCTCTAGGGCAAGACATTAGAGCAGTGATTGTTACTGACTTTGAGAAAACTTCTGCTACTGCTCTAGTTGAGGGAGTCCTAGATAAAAATGCAGGGGGAGCTATTGCAGCATTCCGTTCACTTCTAATGGATGAGACAACTGATCGACTTAATCCTGTTCTAATGACTGGCTCTACAGTATTAGTAGATGATGATTTATGTGAAATAATAATACCGAAATTTAAAGAATGGATTAAAGAAAAAGAATTAGATATAAAAATCGAATATGTCGAAAAAGAAGGTTATAATGAAATTAGAGGAAGAGGGAATCAATGGAAACCTAGATACTATACTGAGATGATTACAGAATTGTTTCAAGAAGGGGTTACAAAATGTCTAGTAGGAACTAGAGGACTACTTGGAGAAGGTTGGGATGCTAGTAGAATTAATGTTCTAATTGATTTGACAACAGTAACAACCAGTATGAGCATTAATCAATTGAGAGGACGTTCATTTAGACTTGATAAAAAGAATCCTGAAAAGGTGGCAAATAATTGGGATATTGTATGCTTAGCAGAAGAATTCAGTAAAGGATTTGATGACTATCATCGTTTCAAGAGAAAGCATTCGAGGCTTTATGGAGTATGTGACGATAGTGCTATTGAGAAGGGTGTGGGTCATGTACATGCTGCATTTACCGAAGTGAGACCGGAAGGGATCTCTGAAACTTTGGATGTCTTCAATGAGGAAATGATTCGTAGAGCCAGAAATAGAGAAAGAACAAGAGAACTATGGAAAATTGGTGAACCTTTCGATGCAGAGCCGAAAGAAGCAATTGAAATGAAAATGAAAGACGGTTTTTCAGGTGGATGGCCCATATTGAGTACTTCATTTCAAAGACCTGAGTGGAATGATGAATCATTAGTACTCGCAATAGCAACGGCTGTTTCTAGGGCGCTAAGAGAAACTGGAAATTTGGAAACAAAGTCTACTATTGCATCAGGAGATAGAGGAGGAGGTTGGATGAGAGCATACCTTGAAGATGCTTCAGAAGAAGATTCGAAAATATTTACAGAAGCTATGGAACAAGTACTAGGACCACTGGATAATCCAAGATACATGATTCCAAGACAAGTAAAGATGATTAGTGATACTTGGGTTAGTAAATTACTTCCTGAAGTAATTGGAAAATATTTTAGAACAAAGAAAAAAAGGCTCGTAATGTTCCATTCTGTACCCAAGAAGTTGGCTCAAAATAAAGAAGATGCGGCTATTTTCCAAAAACATTGGAATTTCGAAGTTAGTCCAGGGGAAGTAATGTATGGTTACAGTAAAGATGGCAGAGAACGGGTTCGTTGGGCAGTTGAGCAAAATCTTTCACCAAGAGGAGATTTTCATAGTAAAAGCGTATTTACTTAGCCAAGTTTTCACAAGATTTACAATCAATTCCGGTACCTTTGTGTGCATCACAGAATCTTTTCCTACAAGTAAAACATCTGAAATCGAATGCAGTTACACTTTTTGAACAATTCACATCACCACAAATGTCTACACTTTTAGGAATTGGAACTGACGATGAGGGCGTTGTAGAATTATCATCAGATTTATCCTCCCACCAGTTAACTTCTTCAGATTGTGTGTTAGATTCTAAAACAGGTTCTAGGTTTAATGCTCTAACTACATGTGGATGATTGAAGAAATTTTTCGCATGCTCCGGATGAACATTATAGAAATAATAATGAAATTGCTTTATACCTTCTTCGATAGTTTGGACTGGCTCTAAAAGGGCAATTAATCGATTATATGAAATTTCCATTCTTTTGGTTAATTTACGATTGGGATCTCTACGAGGATAATCGCTTGGATCACGATAGTTAGGGGATTTCCAATCAATCTCGACCACATCAGGCAACCATGATCCTTGCTTAGCTCTATCACTACCTGCAAACGCCTTTATGATTTTATCAAAAAAGCCCATTATTTCACCTTATTTGTTTTGGCCATGGCGCTGTCCCGGCGCCATGGCCTTTGGGTTCTGTGTGGTTCGATGCGTAGCATCTGCAGTCATCACCGTGAGGCTCCTTCTTTGGGACAACGCGTCGTCTGAAAACAAGAACATAAACTCAACGCCGGATTGCTACTCTAATTGGTACTTTATCACTTCCTGAGACTTCACCTTGATGCTCTCGAATAGGCAGGCCCAAACGTGAACATATCTCAAGATGAGGCGCGGACCAAGGGTGTAGACATTCATCAGAGAATTCGTATCCAAGTACTGTTACAGGTTCAATCTCCCCTTCCCAATTTTCTTCAACCAGTCTGCCCGAGATTCTTGTCCAACTATGGCCCATGTGGCGTGTTTCATAAACAAAATTCTTGAAATCTTTTTGAGATAATTTACTAAGCAGAAAGTCTCTAGGAATTGCTCTCGGAATAATTACTAAAACTCTCTCATGGTCATGAAAATATGCAATCGGACCTAAATTTAATTGAGAGAACAGTTCTTGTGATTTCTCTATAGATGAGCGAATATCTCCCCATTTTCTGGGTAACCATGATACAAATGCAGAACGGTCTTTGGTTCCGGAAACATGGCTACTTAATTCTAAACTAGTATGTTGAGGGGAACTTGCTATTTTTTTGGGTGTAAATCTTAGATTCATTTTAGGAAGAGAAAATTTAGGTATTTTAATTGGCGGTCTTTTTGGGATTTTAATTGCAGATTCATGTTTAGGAATTTTATTTATCCATTCATAAACTGGTAATTCAATCCATCCCTCACTAAGAATTGTACAAATCCAACCGGTCTTACCATGAATGGTTCCAGGTAAACGAATTACTCTTCTAGTATCTGCAGTTACAACCTTATCAACAGGATGCCCCGCTTCAATTACTTGATTCAAAAGTTGCTTACGTTGAGATTTAACTTTCTCTTCTCTCAATACGGGATCAGGTTCAGAAAATGGAACTCTATTTGGATCTTCAGCAATAATATGAAATCCCTTACTTCCTGAAAATGTGATATGTCTAATTTTAATATCAGTATTTTCTATTAACCAATTTCTAAGATTCAAAGTTGCTTTCCTTGCTTCTTCTAAGCGAATAAGACAAAAGGGTCTGATATCAATATCAAATACAACAAGATGATCTAAAAGTATAGGTGAGGGTTTTTTCGTGTCTTTAATTCTAGGAAGATTGATAGGGTTGAGCCATGAAGAAGTTGAAACATAAACATCTGTTGGGATAGAATTAGAAAATAGTTGAATCAATTTTTTTGAAGAAGAAATTCTTCTGTCTGATGTAACCCAAGGGCCTTTCAGTGACTTCCATCGAAACTGATGTCTAGAGGATTTATTAAGCCAAGATAAGTCTATTTCTCTATCAAAATAGTAGGTTGATAGTTCGTCTTCAGACCAATTCAGAACACGACTCATATTCTTAGGGATAAGTATGTGGTCTTTGATTAATCGGTTAAAGACCCTTATTTACCAGTGGTGAGACCTCTTTTCCTATCAGGCCTATTGTGTCGATTAACTGATTGTGTGTGAGACCTGCATTATCTAACTGAAAAGAAAAACGAGATATCCCTCCTAATGCCTCACTATGTCTGATTATTTTCTCGGCAACTTCTTCAGGATCACCAATCACATAAGCACCGAGAGGCCCTGTTTGTTCATCGAATCTATGTCGAGTCACAGGGGGCCAACCTCTTTCCTTCCCAATTTTTGTGAAGGCTTTTGCATAGCCGGGGAAATAAATATCTCTAGCTTCTTGTGAATCGTTTGCAACAAATCCGAGCGAATGAAGCCCCACTTTCAGTTGATCAGGGTTGTGTCCAGCACGCTCACCCGCCTCTCTGTAAAGGTCAACTAATGGACGAAACCTATGAGTTTCTCCGCCAATGACTGCTATCATTAATGGCAAACCTAGCAATCCTGCTCTTACGAAAGATTGAGGAGTACCTCCTACTCCTAGCCAGATAGGTAATTTTTCTTGAAGAGGCCTTGGATAAATCTCTTGATTGTGCAATGCGGGTCTATAACGCCCAGACCAATTAACGGCTTCATTATCTCGAATTGCCAATAACAAATCTAATTTTTCAGAAAAGATTGCATCATATTCATTTAAATTTAATCCAAATAATGGGTAAGACTCCGTAAATGAACCTCTGCCTACTACCATTTCTGCACGTCCAGAAGATACCAGGTCTAGAGTGGCGAAATTTTGGAATGCTCTTACAGGGTCTGCCGCACTCAATACAGTAACTGCGCTAGTCAAACGTATTTTTTCTGTTCGAGACGCTGCTGCAGATAATATAACTGAATTTGCTGAATCTAAAAACTCTTTACGATAATGTTCACCTATACCGAAAACATCTAGACCAACTTTGTCAGCATATTCTATCCTATCAAGGAGATCTGAAATAGATTGGGCACTGTTTTCAGAATAACTTTTCCCATTATCTAGTTGAGCCTCTGCAAAACTATCTATCCCTATCTCCATAATTATCGCGGGCTATATTCTCTATTATAATCAGTAGTTTCAAATCCGGAACTACGAGATTAATCAAGGATGGAAAAGGAAGGCTAAACCGAGGATGGCATATGTTGACAATAACATCAATCCTTCTAACCAATTTGATTTGCCATCTGCTGCAATCAGATTGGCAATTGACACTGCAAGGAATACAGCAATTGTTTCAAGAATTCCAAATTCAAAGGTCAATGGTACTCCTAAAATCCAAGCAACAATTACCATCAAAGGTGCTACAAACACAGCAATTTGAGTTGAAGAACCAATCGATATTGCGAACGATAGGTCCATCTTATTTTTTGCAGCAACCGATACTGCAGTGAAATGTTCTGCTGCATTACCAAAAAGAGGAAGAAGAATTACTCCAATGAAAATATATGGAAGATGATATTGCTCAGCAGCAGATTCTACAGAATGTACCAATACTTCTGCCATCCATGACACTAGTACTGTGGCTAAAATTAGTAGGAATATAGCATCTTTTTGATCCATTTTGGGATCTTCATGATGCACATTTTCAGTGGCGAATAAATGAGAATGAGTCTTCAATTGGAATAAAAGAAACATCCCATATATCGCTAAAAGAATTATTGCGGCAGCATGAGATAACTTTTCCACACCATCATCTCCTGCAGTTCCGTCAACTGTGAAATTGAATACTGTTGGAATTATCAATACTATTACCGCTAGCAATAATAGTGAACTATTCGAACTCACTTGTGTTTCCGAAAAACTCTGTTCTGAGTGGTGCATACCGCCCCAAACAAAAGAAAGACCCATTACCAGTAATAAATTACCTAGAATACTACCAATAAGACTTGCCTGAACTAAATGAATCATATTTTCTGCTGTTTCGGGAGAAGTAGTAGTAGACGCCGCATAAAGTGCGAATAAGGCAAGAATCATTTCAGCTGCATTACCAAAAGTGGCATTTAACAAACCTCCAACAGATTCAGATGTTCTTAATGCAATTTCTTCGGTTGCTTTACCCATAAGAAATGCTAGTGGCATTATAGCAATCATTGAAGTTATGAAAGAAATATTTGGATCATGAGCAATATAATTGAAGTAAACAGTTAGGGGGACTGCAAGTAATAAAATATTCAATTTACTTTCTCTAGGATCGAATGCTTTGGCAATGCTCGTAAGGTTAACCATCATACCCTGCGAGAGAACTAATGAAGTCAATGTTACGCCTACAATAGGGAGGATTCATCCGTTAAAGCAATTCCCAACAAATATGCGAGGAGGTTGTAGAGTGGCAATTAGCGGCACACCAGGTACAGGTAAAACTACAATTTCAACAATGCTTAAGGATGAAGGATTCAATGTATTGGCTTTAGAAAAAATAGCAGAAAAATATGATTGTTTAGGCAAATTAGATACTTCAGATAATTCTAAACCAATAGATATAGGATTACTAATTTCAAAATTAAAAGATGATTGGAGTATTATGCCTAAAAATATCACTATAATTGATGGGCATCTCTCTCATTTATTGCCATGTGACCAGACAATAATTCTACGTTGTAAGCCAGATATATTAGAAACAAGACTCGAAAGAAGAGGGTATTCAAAAGAAAAAATACAGGGAAATGTTGAGTGGGAATTAATTGGCGGTCCGTGGAATGACAATGAAAACGCTAGTGATTGGTTAGAGTTGGACACTACGGAAATAAACCAAAATAGCATTAAAGAGCTTATACTCAAATGGATAGCAGATGACTTCAAACCAACTGCTATTGACACAGATATAGACTGGATTGCGACAATGGGGGAGTAATATGTTAGAAAAAATGAGAGAAACGTGGACAAAAGCAATACAACCAATTGTAATTAAATTAGGGGATTTAGATCCTTCTGTTTTAACTTGGACTTCTTTGTTAGTATCAGTAGTCGGTTTCTATATGTTAACTATTGCAGAAATGAATACTAATGGTTCGATAATGATAATATTAGCAGTTATATTAGTATTAGTTGCAGGAGTATTGGATGCATTAGATGGAGCATTAGCAAGACATCAAGGTACTGATGGACCATATGGAGATTTTTTAGATCATACAATCGATAGGGTTGTAGATGTTGGATTACTAGTTGCAATAGGAATGAATGCCGCTTTTGTAAGTAATATGAATGCAGGGCTTGCAGCAGGATTACTGACATTACTAGGATCATATATGGGCACACAAGCTCAATCTGTTGGATTAGATAGAATATATGGAGGATTTTCGAGAGCTGACCGTATGATTATCACACTTCTAGGATTGTTAGTTGCTGCTATGCAAGCTTATACCGGAGGTGCAGGTATTGATGTTAGTAGTTACAATGAATACTTCCAGTATATTTTACTAGGTAACAATGAACTAAATGGAATGACTGGGGCATTAGCAATCTCTGCTTGGGGTGGAATTTATACATTTATTGTACGCTTTAATAGTACTAGAAAGCAGTTATTAGAATTATGATTCGTAATTTGTATTATCTTACAAAACAGGAACTATGCTCGTTGAAATAAGGGTAATGGTTATCCTCTATACAATCCGCCTGAGGTCCGTGAAGAGTATCATCGACCGTGTTTTGGAACTTCAAGAAGATGAAGGAATACCTTCTGCACCTATAGATACTGAGAGTGATTCAGAGCTTGTTCAACTACTATCATCATTACAACCAAGGATACGAGTTTTTGGTTGTGGTGGTTGTGGATCTAATACGGTAGCGAGATTAGAACAAGAAGGATTATTCGATGACACCTATGTTAAAGGGATGGCGATTAATACCGATGCACAGCACTTACTTCGAGTAGGTGTGGAAAATAAGGTTCTAATCGGAAGAACTGCGCGTGGCAGAGGGGCTGGGGGAGATCCTGAGAAAGGTGAACAGGCAGCGTATGAGTCCGAAATTTCTCTGAAAAAAGAAGTTGATGATTGTGATTTAGCATTCATAACAGCTGGACTTGGCGGAGGTACCGGAACTGGTTCGGCTCATGTAGTTGCAAGACTAGCAAAAAATGCTGGTGCACTAACTATAGCAGTCGTATCATATCCATTTCTTTCTGAGGGCGCTCTAAGGAGACAAAATGCGGAATGGGGGCTTGAAAGATTGAGAGAAGTTTGCGACACAGTAGTAGTTTTACCGAATGAAAGACTGTTAGAAGTAGAAGGAGTAAGGGACCTACCTCTAGATGCGGCTTTCAGAGTAGCTGATGAGCTATTAATGAGGTCAATTTCTGGAGTTTCTGAAATGATTGCAAAGGAAGGTATAGTAAATCTTGATTTCCAAGATCTGCGCTCTGTAATGGAAAATGGAGGAGGAGTTGCTATGATTGGTCTAGGAGAAGCTAATGGCCCAGATCGTGCAGAAAAAGCAACCGAAGAGGCGCTTCATTCCCCATTGTTAGATATTGATATCTCAGATGCTAGAGGTGCCCTGATTAACGTAGTTGGCGGTCCAGGTCTATCCTTAGGAGACACTGAGAAATGTGCAAAAATTATACGTGATAGAATAAATCCTTATGCAAGAATAATTCTAGGTGCAACCACAGATCAAGAAATGGGTGATGAAATACGTGTACTGTTAGTATTAACCGGAGTTAAATCTGAACAAATTCATGGTGCGGCTTTGCATACTCAAATGCGGAATTTAAAAACGAGAACAGTAGAATTTATTAATTGAGATTAACAAACTTGCCCGAGATAAATTCCAATGGGTCTCCCGACGTGCTTAAATGAGGTCGGTCAGTCGCCGAGGCACTTCAGAGGGAAAGTCATGGCTGTAGAGAACTCAAACATTGGTGTAGTCGAGGAGAAAGTCCAAGACTGGCAAGATGAGATTGAGAGTCGTGTTCGTGGCCTTCAAACTGGTTCTTATGCAAGAATTCTGAAGATGGCTAGGAAACCTTCCAAAGAAGAATTTCGTCAAACAGTGATTGTTTGTGGGATTGGAATGTTTGTGCTTGGAGGAATTGGATTTGTTATGCTATATTTGATGGATAATCTACTTCCTTCGTTCTTTGATTGGTTGACTAAGTAAATAGAGAGTGATTTTTATGTCTGACGCATTTACAGTATTTATCCGCCATGAAGAAAAAGTTCTACTTATGCAAAGAGCAGATGAAGTTTCTGATTTACCAGGAGCTTGGGATGGAGTCTATGGCTATGGTGATCATAACGACTTAGACGCTGTAGTTTCAAGAATTGTAGAATCAACCGGAATCCCTGCTGACAAGTTACAACATGTAAGAACTGGAAAATCTAGAGGAATTGCGATGGGGAATTCACTACTAGAAGTTACACCTATTCTGTTTATTTCAGAAAGTAATGAGGTTACTCCTAAAACATTGTACAAAAACTCAGAATGGGTAGACCCAGGTATGATCGGTAAGAAAGAATACAGCACTCCAAGTCTTAGAGATATGTATGGAGATGTTGCCTCTTTCTTGTACATTCTTAAAACTAGTATTGGACAAGAGCAAAATGTTGCAAAAGAGATTCAAGCAAGACTCTCTGGAAGCGGTTCACTAATGGACATCCAAGATGAAATATATGGTGTATTGAGTCCTAACTATATGAAAGGATACATCTTTGTTGAGGCTTCTGCATTCCACCATGTTGAGAAACTAATTGGTAGGGCTGGAGTTTCAACAACTCCTATCAAAAACTGTAGAAAGGTATTGGATGGTGAATCTCCTCTTGAAGATGTCCTTCCATACTTGGAGCCAAAGGCGGCTACAACAGGGATCGAAGAAGGCTGTATTGTGGAGATCCACGGAGGAGCATTCAGAGGCCAATCAGCACGTGTTATTCGAGTTACTGAATCAAAGGAAGAAGTTACTGTTGAACTATTCGAAGCTGCAGTTCCTGTGGCATTAACAGTTAGAGCCGATCAAGTAAGAGTTACACAACGTGTAGAATAATCAAACATAGGAGACCAAAGACCAACGCAACACGCTCAAATAGTGAAGGTAGGTCGGCGAGACACAATTATAGGAGGTCATACACATGTCAGCGCGAAATGAAACACCACACAAAGTTGTTCAAGCGTTAGGTAAAAAGAAGTGTAATGGTTCTTGGGAAGATGCTTCTGAAAATTTGACTATGGATCAAATTAAGAAGATTGCTACTGAACAAGAAGATCGCCTAACAGGTGCAAATCTGTATGCTAGATGCCGTGAAGTTATGGGGACTTGTGTTGCAATGAGAGTACATGTAGAAGGTTATGCACCTAAAGAAGCACTCGACAGAATGAGTAAGGGGGAATTCAGCGAACACTTTAGCTGAGTTATCACGAATTGTGGGAGAGGGAAACCTCGTTGACCACGGAGGTGAAAAAAATGCAAGAAAATATCCAGAACGCTATTCAACAAGCAATAGAGAATGCCCCTGAACGTAAGTTCGTAGAATCCTTTGAGATGGCAATTACACTCAAAGATGTAGATTTGAAGAATCCAGTAAATCGTATTCAAGAAGAAGTTCGTTTACCCTCTGGAAGAGGGAAAGAAGTTCGTATAGCAATGTTTGCTGGTAGTGAGATGGCATCTAAAGCACGCGCTGCTGGTATCAGCGTAATTGACCCTGCAACTATCGAAGACCTAGGTGGAAACAGACAACAAGCTCGTAAAATGGCTAAACAATATGATTTCTTCTTATCGGAAATCCCACATATGGGAACTGTTGGAAGATATCTCGGTGTAGTTCTAGGTCCTCGTGGTAAAATGCCTCGACCAGTTCCCCCGACCCTAGACCCTGCAATGATTGCCAATGGTTTACAGAGTACAACAATAGTAAGATCAAGAGATAAAGTAACTTTCCACACGGCATTTGGTTCTAGAGAGCAAGGTATGGATGAATTAACTGCTAATGCCATGGCAATTTGGACTAGGGTTACTAGTAAGTTAGAGCGTGGTGCAGGAAATATTCGTTCTTGCTATGTAAAAACTTCAATGGGGCCATCGATAAAGGTAGAGGTGATTGAATGATTACCCCTAAGATTGCACCGTGGAAAAAAGATCGAGTTCAAGAGTTGACAGATGTTTTAAATTCTGACGGAGTTGTTGGGATTGTCGATGTTGGCGGAGTTCCTGCTGGAAACATGTTAGACATGAGAAGTAATCTAAGAGATTCAATGAAAATTACTATGGCTAAGAAAACATTGATTAGGTTAGCATGGGAAAATTCTGGGAGAAATAGTGAAGAGTTAGAAAATCTAATGGAAAGCGCTATTCAACCTTGTATAGTTCAATCTGATAAATTAAATCCGTTCGAATTATTCTTAGAACTTGAAAAAACACGTCAAGGACGTGCTGCTAAAGAAGGAGAACTTGCTCCTAGCGATATTGTAGTAGAAAAGGGTCCAACTTCATTTGGGCCAGGACCAATCGTTGGAGAATTCAATGCTGTTGGCATTCCTGCAAAAATCGATAAAGGTAAAGTTGCAATTCAAAAAACTACTACAGTTGTTGAGAAAGGGCAACCTATTTCTGCAGACTTAGGGATAATGCTAGCAAAATTAGATATTAATCCTATAGAGATTGGAATTATCTTAACTGGTGCAATTGAAGATGGTTTCTTCTTCCCTGCATCTGCATTGAATATTGATTTGGATCAAACTCGTACAGATATTATTACAGCAACATCAGGGGCATTCAACCTTGCATGCAACGTGCGTTGGTTCTCTGAACAAACAATGCCAACACTGCTTTCGAAAGCAAGTGGAGAGGCTTTGTCAGTTGCTGTTGAGGCAGGAGTTACAAATGAAACAACCTCGCCTCTATTCATTTCACGTGCCAACGCACGTGCTTTGGCCCTAGCAGGCCAATTAGATTCCTCTGCACTGGACGATGAGTTGTCAGCAGCACTTGGTGCTGCTGCTTCAACGGCTAGTGAGTCGGTTGTTGCAGCCTCTAATGCAACTGAAGAAGTAGCTGAAGCTACTGAAGAGGAAGAAGAGGAAGAGGAGACACAGGAGTTCGGTGGACTTGGTGATCTCTTCGGCTAAATAAAAAAAGGTGAAATAAAATGGAATATGTATATGCTGCAATGTTACTGCACTCTGCGGAAAAGGAAATTGATGATAAGGCTGTCACAGCGGTTCTAACTGCTGCTGGCGTAGATGTTGATGGTGCTCGAGTTAAGGCTCTTGTTTCATCACTAGGGTCTGTTGACATCGGTGAAGCAATGGCAACTGCTGTTGCTGCTCCTGTTGCTGCTGCACCAGCAGCTGCTGGTGGCGGTTCGTCCGCTGCTGAAGCAGCTCCTGCTGAAGCAGCAGTTGAAGAAGAGGAAGAAGACGACGGTGCGGGCTTTGAAGGCCTCGGATCTCTCTTCGGATAAGACTGTAAACGAAGCGAAATAAATTGTACTTCGGTTTCCGAAGTTGTTTGTGCGGATGCTTGACTCTAGAAAATGATTTAGACGCTACTTCTTAGCATGAATACTGATTACATCTCCATTTTGTAACTCATATTCTGCACCAATTACTCGGCCGCTTTTCGCATCTGTTGCTCTAATGAAACCATCTCCAAGATCAGAGTGAACAGCATATGCCAAACCTTTGGCAGTGGTTCCTTCTGAAACTAAAATTGCGTCTGGAAGAATATTGCCGTCTCCATCGACCCAATGAGAATCATCTTGAACAGGGTAAGCAACATTTCTATTTAATCTGTCAAAGACTACTGAAGAAAGTAAACCCAGTAAACCTCCTCCCGGTAAATCCGAAAGTGTTTGAGAAATATTTGACAGAGCATTTCGTTGTGCGTCAGATAAATTCTTTTCTCCCATATCTGTGATAGAGAAATTAGATGTCCCTGAATTTAACTCAATTAAACCAGCCTTGGATGCTCTGTGTAGAGCTAATTCTGCTTCCGCACTCGTCAAAATCACTTTCCCACCCTGAGATTCTACAATCGATGATAATTCTAGTTCTGAATTCTTGTTCTTATCCGCTTTATTTGCAGCTACAGATATTGGGAAGAGTAGGGAACGAATAGTTCCTGCCATTGTCATTAATTCATCATTCCCCCATGACCAAGGTACTCCTGATTCAGGGTGTTTCTCATTGACTGATAATATCCCTGCATTTACATGATAATCGGTAGCTCCTATTCCAGACAATTGATCGATTAGAAACTTGGATAGTGCTTTTTCTCCTTCTGACTGAACTCTCCGAGCACCTCTAGACCAACTTGATTGAATAATACCAACAATCCAAGCATCAATCTCATTTAGAAGAAAATTATATTCTTCAATTGGCTTAGAGCCTCCTTCCCCAACAGGATTGCCCTCTATATCTGTTGAACCTGAAATGTCGATTACCTGAATTAGAGCGTCGCAACGCGCTAAATCTGAAAGGAATTGATTACCTCTTCCACGCCCCTCATGAGCACCAGGAACTAATCCTGCAACATCAACTAAAGTTACTGGAACTAATCTTTGATAGCCTCTGCAAGAACCGGATTTGGGGGTACAAATACTTCCTCCACGAGGGTCTTTATCATCAACTTTCGACATCCTACCTTGCTCTTCTTTTTTCTTACGTAGAATCTTACAAGCACAACTTTCTCTCAGAGGTAACCAAGCAATACCAACATTTGGTTCAATTGTAGTAAATGGATAATTAGCTATTTCTACAGGAGTTTCTGTTAGTGCAGAAAAGGTTGTTGATTTACCAACATTAGGTTTACCAACAAGTCCAATACGCATATCTACACCCATATTAGATAAAAGAAATTTTATTATTAGAATAAAACATAATTATCTTTTTCTCTACATTAATTACCCTTGTTCAGTCATGTACTTGTCTATATCAGTACCATCTGCTGGCCGCCATGTCCATTTTCCTTCTTTCTTATATCGAACATAGAGTTTAGTAGGAGTTGTGGAATCTGATAATTGTTCAAGTGATGTTGCATTACCTTTTACATTATCTTCTTCAGTAGGACATACTTCAGTATCAAGATCTGCTCCACTCGCAAGGATTCTACGAACAGTCATAGGAGATACAAGAAAATATGATTCAACGGAAATAGATGATGAGTTTACTGATTTCTGCGAAATTAATTCACCTCTAAACATTCCAGTAACCATATTCAATGAATGTAATATTGCTCCTATTACTACACCGTAGAACATTACTGAACCCAATTTACGGAGTTCTTCAGACAGAGCACTTGGGTCTTCGACCATCATCTCCATTAGAGCCATGTCCATAAAATCAGCAACCATTGTAATCGACAAGCCGAAAATTGCTCCTCCTGTCATCATTAAGTAACCCCATCTTGCTCTACTATTGGAAAATAAATGCCTACCAGTTAGTTCAGGATAAAGGCTTAGAGCAGCCCCAAGCGATAGTGGAACTAGAACTAACCAACCAGACATGACAGACATGGAATTAGCAATACCTACTAATTCCAAAGTACCACTAACTGTATCTGTTTGAACAAAAAGTGAGCCTAAAACAATAGGAACAATTGCCCACGCGCCTAAGTTAAGTTCGGCATTTCCAGGATAATCGGGAGAGTCTACGAAAGCATCGGAACCCCTCATTGTGATCAGCATATTACTGGCAAAGGCAAGTACTGGTATAGAAACGAGGGCCATCAAGAAAGTAGCGGCTAACATATCTTGATTCGAGAAAGATACAACATTATTTTCTGCTAATGGCCCGAAAGCGTCCATAACCATCTGACCATGAATATCTCCAAATGGATTAATGGTAATAATACTGCCAAAAAGAGTTACGCCAACCAATGTCTTGGACCAAAGAGGGTTTCCGGATGCAAAAGATGAGGCGTAAAGAGCAACTCCGGCTACTCCAGCGAAAATGAAGGCCCCTCCAAATAAATGATATGAAAGCCATTGACCGGCACTATCATCTACAGCACCCGAAATTATAGAAATTATACTTAAGATAGGATTACTCAGTAATGCAATTAATATTAACCAACCAGGAAGCGCCATTTTTCTTGTTCTATTTGCAAATGTCAATAATTGATTGAGAATAACTGCAAATAAGGCAATAGCATTTATTGCGGTCCCTAAAGGTATTATCTCAATACCAAGAATCATATTGTTTTGAGAACCTACGACTAGAACTAATACAGAAATTGTCCAAACAAATGAAACTAAATTGGCATTAGTTTCACTGGCTAATTCGGTCCCTGCTAGTTTTGGTATGATGTGAAAACTAGAACCTATTACTAACATAGATACTGAACCGTATATTGTAGCATAAACACCAGCAGATGCTAGCTCATCGGCATTAGCAACAAAGCCCCATGAAGCAAGAGAATGGAGAGCATTTGGATCATGTGTTAACCACATACTGATGAATGTAAATGTAGAGGCTAAAATTAGCCACAATGTGCCTTGAAATATCCAAGACCTAGCGCCAGATCCTGGACGTCCCTCTACTAAATCTGAACCTGGCCCTAAGGCTTTCTCAAGCATGAAAGAGACTGTTCCTTTTGCCACGTCGGAAAATATCCATAATCCTCTCTGAATCAAGAAGAAAACAATAAATAATGAAATCCAAAAATAAAACATTGTTGTTAATACTATATCCATAATAATCACCTCACTCGCTAGTTGCCTCTAATAATAAACGCCCCACAATAGAGAATATTCCAATCATTATACCTAGTATAAAGAACCAAATTCCAGAGTCAAATACTCCACTAAAAACGGGAATTAAGTCCGAAATTACCGGCAAATCTTGCCCAGGATAAAGTATACTATAAAGCAATAAGAAAGAGAGTGAAAAGACTGTTCCTACAACAATGAATACCCATGAACCCGATGGTTCTTTTTCACCTTGAAGAAAAACGTCTGCGGAGTCTGTTGTATTGATTGACATGGCTACACCTCTAGATATCCCGTTAAGGATATTACTACCAACGGAGATTCAGCCTTAAGTATTAGCCGATAGGATAATCGATTCGACATTAAGGTGCACGGACTATATCTACTCGAGATAAACGCCTATCTCTTCCCTGACCCATAGGAACCGGTAATGATAAATCATTTTCAATTTCTGTTTTCCAAACCTTTTTGCATTCGCAATCAAGGCCCTTAAATTCTCTTAAGTTTCTCGAAACAGAATACCTTTCTATTGCGGCTACCACCTCTGCATCGCATTTTTTGCAATTGTGTGCACCTCTTATTCGGCCACCAGCTGTTGGATGCACAATAGTACGACAATCAGAATCTATAATTTGGTGATGGGTTCTCTCAATCATTTCAACAAGTGACCAGAGCCATGGAGGGCGATATTCTCTATTTCTAAATATTCTATCAACAACAGTGTTTTTCTGAATGTTCATTGGATTGATAGAAACCTCATCAGAGAGAGGTGCTACTTGTACTAACCATTCTGAAGTTAAATTTAGAGCATCTCCCTCTGACATAAAAGGTGGTTTGAAAAGTAAGTAAGTTTTGACACGTAACCCCGCTTTCCTCAAATTATCTACAGACTTTCTCCATGTTTTTGTAGAGAATCCTTTGTTACAATGAAAACGTAGAACTGTATCATCGTATGCTTCTAGTCCGATTGCAACAGTACAACCTGGATGCCGTTCTGCTACCCATGCTAATTTATCCGGGTTACACAAATGTGCTTGAGCCTCAACAACTAATTCTAATCCTCTTTCATAAGTTTCTCTAAGAACCATTTCTTGCCATTCAGGAGGATTTTCTCGATCTTCAAAAAATGTCCCAGAAGTATATACTTTAACCATTTTACAGCCTTCAAAATCATTTGTTAATCTTTTGGCTTCTTCCCATTGGGCGGATAAATCATTTGCAGTAACGTCATCTCTGACATCATTAAAATATCCACAAAAAGTACATCCGGATTTCCACCACCATACGCAACCTCTAGTTCTCAAGATAACTGTTGCAGCAGTACAACTAGTACCATCCTGTAACATCTCAGGAGTTTTGTAAACGGTTGCAGGTTTGGTCGCGTCCCAAGATTCTCTGCGAGAAATTGATTGTGGTGTATTCTCGGGGGCCTTCACTAGATGATGGATTTTGACGGCTTTCTTGCCGTCTCCCAATATCCCAGAAGCCCCTTTCACAGCCCCTCGGTTAGTTTCCAACTATTGATACTGCCGTCGCCAAAAACATCTTGTTAAGAGTGCTCTAGGGTCAAATATTGGTGATGCAGTGAGGTCTTTCACAATTGTACAGAATTTATTAACTGCCTTGGTTATTCCGTTTCTAGCATCTATTGTTGGAATTTCTGCTTTACCCGGAGTATATGTTTTCTACAAGATTCTAGATCTAACTAATACCAATCCTGGATCTTTCTTATCTTCCGATATAGATTCAATGCCGATTATTTTAGATTTTGCGATTACAGGAATTTCAACCGGAATGGCAGTGATGACTTGGGGGATTAGTTTAGTGATTATTTGTGGAGTACTTGGGGGGTTATTTAGACCAAGATTAGATCCTGGAAGATATCCTCTACAGTCATTTGTGACAATTCAATGGGCTTGGTCAATGATTTTCCATAGGATTGCATTATTCTTTTTGCCATTCCTAGTTCCATCATTTATTGGAAATATTTACTATCGATTATCAGGGGCTAAGTTAGGGCAAGGAGTACAGATCAATAGTGCACATCTCAATGATGCTGGTTCGGTAACATTAGGGGACAGAGTAGTCATTGGAGGAAAAGCAATAATCAATGCACATTTAACAGAAAGTGGAGAATTAGTAATGTCTCCAGTAGTTATTGGAAATGGTGCATTGATTGGAATGGGGTCTGTAATTCAACCGGGTTGTACAATAGGTGAAAATGCTGTTGTTGCATCCAGAGCAGTAGTTCCAAAGTGGACTAACATACCTGATGGGGAAGTATGGGCTGGAATACCTGCAAAGTGCATAAAGCGTGCAGATGGTACAAAACCTGAATAATCAGTCTTCTGATTCTTCTTCAGGGAGTTCTTCAGACATCTCTTGAGCGTGTGCAACTGCTTCTTCTGCTGCATCTAGGGCTTCATCCATTCTAGACTTGAAAGTGTCTTGTTTCTTTGCGAATTCAGCACTCTTTTCGATAGCGGAATCAATCATTTCGTATCTTGTCTGTATTGCTTGATTCAGATTTTCAAATAATTTCATATGTTGGACATACCAATCGTCTCTAGCTGTAAGTTCCACTTGAGCCGTTTGTAATGCTTCATCAAGTTCCTCTGCTACTTCGAAAACACGGCCCAGTCTTGCTTTTTCACGAGTATACATCTCTTCCGTTTTCTCCAGCTTTGGCTCAAGATGTTTGATTCTAGTAGAAGACTTTGCTCCTTCCATTTCCATCTCATGGATTCTATTGTCCTTATCTGAAAGGAGAGTTTCCATACCTTCTCTCTCGATTTCTTTATCGATTGCTTCTTTCTCTAAAACATCAATAATGGCATTTTTCTCTTCAAGTTCTTGCTCAACTTTACGATAAGCAACGTATAGTTTCTCTAGTCGATCTGATTCTTCAACTAATCTTTCCTCTAGTTGTTTGATACGATTTTCTGGCGTTATTGAACCGCCTTCATCATTACTCATTGGATACCCTCACCTTCCTCGAATCATATCCTCGCTTTAACTTCGGCGGATTCTTTGTCTAAGAATTGCTGATTTCTAGTCTATTTATTGAGATAATGCTGCAATAGTTGCAGATAATACTGCAGTCAATCTTTTCGACGAAGGAATATGTAATTTTTCATCAGGGCCATGAGCATTATTTCCTGGACCACCAGTACCTGTACAGAAGAACTGTGCAGAAGGATATTTTTTCTGCATCATTGCCATAAATGGAATTGTTCCTCCCACCCAAGTAGCCATTGGAGGATATCCACTAATATGCAAAGATGCAGTAGAAAGAGCATCAGCAATTTTCCCATCCATAGTAGGAGCATGAAAACCATCTGCTGCCGCATCAGGAATATATTCAACTTGAGAACCATAAGGTGGATTACTCTCTAAGGTTTCTTTCAAAATAGAATCAATATCTTCCGATAAGACCCCGGGGGGGATTCTGAAACTCAATTTCAGATCAGTATTCGTTCTCAGAACATTACCTGCAGTCTGAGTTGGAGGAATTCCATCTGCACCAATGACTGACATTGCAGGTCTCCAATTAATATCAAGAAGAATTTCGGCCGCACCCTCATTTTGAGGCCTTAGAGAATCTACAACGGGAAGTTGTGACCAAAGTTCATCACCAAGTAAATTACCAAGTTGTTCGGCTTCGTTTCGGACTTTATCACTAATCTCTACATGCATTTCAGGAATCAAAATTTTTCCAGTACTAGAATCTTCTACTCTATCCAAAAGCATTCTTTGAATTCTAAATGAAGAAGGGATTACTCCTCCAGACATTCCAGAATGGACACCTTCATTTGATACACGGACTGAAAGATTTCCCGCAACTAATCCCCTCAACGCCTCCGTAACCCAAATGTGTTCATAATCCGGTCCGCCGCTGTCAAGAACGACTATCAAATCGGGCTCACCTAAATCTTTAGTTAATGATTCAAGATATGGAGGTAAATCATAAGAGCCTGATTCTTCACATGTTTCAATTAGAAAATGTGAACGAGGATATGGGACTCCTTGCTCTTGTAGCATTTTAAGAGCAGTGACACATACATATCCTCCATATCCATCATCCAAAGCTCCCCTTCCATATAACCAAGGATCTCTTCGTACGGCTTTCAATGGATGTAATCCTTCAGACCATAGATTAGGCCTAGATGGTTGTTTATCTAGATGTGAATAGAAAATCACTTCTCCTGGACCAGTACCTTCGACTGTAACTAAGAGAACGGGAGTTCTTTCGTCTATGCGGTGTATTTTGTATTCCATTCCTTCTAATTCTTGATCTACTAACCATTTTGTAAATAATTCAATTGTCGCATCAAGTTCTCCTTTTTCTCTCCAATTAGGTTCGAAACTAGGAGAAAGTGCTTCTATCTTAATAAATTCAGTTAAACTCGGGATTATTGATTCCTCCCATAACTCATCTGATCTAGCCATTAACCTATCCAAGTCCACGGTCATGTATCCTTCTTAGGTGGCTCAGTCTTTGAATCTTTGATTCATAGTTCCTGCTTTGAGGGGCCACAGATAGGAATTTTACCCTTAGAAAAGGGGCAGTGATTACACGGTCCGGAAAATTCGATGTTCAGAGGTGGGTGATTAGAGATATCTTCCTCAGGATTTAGTTCAATAGAGGCAACCTGTATTAAAATTTCATCTAACTCTTTCTGGGCTTTCAAAAATAAGTCTTCAGGATATTCGACCAATCTTCCAGTTACTCCAACCCAAATTGCAGGACGTAGAACTCTACGAGGATGTGCCTTTTTCTGTTCAATTCTTTCTAATGCTCTGTAATAGAGTGCTAACTGCATTCGATGATGATGTAACATAGAATACTCTGCTTCACATGCTGGTTGATATGATTCATCGCCAAGAGATTCTAATAATCCCTCCGATCGATTAGAAAATAATCTTGATACTTCTTCTGTCTTCAAATCAATTGGACGGATTGATGGCCCGTCAATACTGTTCGTGCATAATACAAGGTCAATTAGCCCATCCATTAAAACTGATACTTCGTTGATTGATGAGAGTTTATCAGTACCTCTCGGGGTCCAACGCCCTCTAGTAATTCCATTAAGTGGGACTTTGAAACTAATATGAAAAGGTAGTTCGGTTCTCAAACCCTCGACTGTCTCATCATCAATAATTTCACCAGATACTAGCCTCCCTAGTTTACTATTAGATAGCCTATTAGTCATCTCAATTACTGAATCATTCATTTTTGAGGCAATGAAATCATTATCAAGTAATTCGGAATATATTTTCTGATGAACTTCTGGATTATTGAGGCCATTGGAGTTCTTTTTAATCCAAGAACTAGGCAAATTCGGGGAACCCTCTGACAACGAACCAGGATTAGGAATACCAATTTCTACAATGCGATGAACGACGGAACCGAAAAGAGCAGGGTCAAAATGATGCTTGGATTTATCAATAGTTAATTGTTCCGAAATAGGTATTATTGGAGTTGAATTAAGTCCTCCTCGTGTTTCAAACCAATGACGCCTAGAACATTCCGATAATACAGAAAGACGATGTGGGGCTGTTTTGACCCTATAATGAGAATCTTTCCTAGCTATTAACTGCTGAACAGAATTATTATCCATTGAAATTTTTGCTACATTGTCTTTGAGTGAAAGTTTTTCAAATGGTGTAAGAATTACATCATTTGTTTGTGCTTGATCGGCATTAAAGCAGTCTTCATCGTGCAGAACTATAATTCCGGGCAATAAATTACTTCCTAGGAAAGAATTTTGAATCATTGTAAACGGATTCAGATATCTTGCATCTTTTTCACCTAAGTTTCCAATCGGATCTGCATAGGTCCAGATAGACATGTCTTCATTTCTGTTTACAGAGCCCTGTCTAAGAGATTCTAACCATATTTGTCCTAATTGAGGAAGTGGACGTGTGTAAGACCAAGGAATTTTTAACCCATTTCTCGGATTATCTTCACTCCATGAGGTCCCTTTAGGAGACCCGACTATTATGAGACGATTTTTTGCTCTGGTTGCCCCGACATAAAATAAACGTCTTGCTTCGGCATCTTTTCTTGACTGATATATCCATTTTGTATGCATCCAAGTTGCAGTTTTAATTTCTTGCTGGTCAGTCCATGGAATTGGGTTTCCTGAAAACAATTCAGGACTTACCATTGCTCTAGAACGACTATCTATAGTGAGGTTGGTCTGTCGCTTAGAAAAAATATCTACTAAAAATACGACACTTGCTTCGAGACCTTTAGATCCATGTATTGTCATTATTCTAACCGCGTCCGATGGAGGAATTGTTATCGCTTCCATGGTTGAAGATTCATTTTCTCGGAGTTGTCTAATTTTGTCAGCGATTACTATTGCGTCGCCTCCTAACTCAGAACTCAATGAAGAAACTAATTCAATGAATTGTTCTACGTCTTGTAATGAAGATTCTTCAGGATAAGTTAGTAATAAGTCCGAGAAGTCTAAAGTATCTTCTAATAATTCGTTAATCAAGCCTTTTTCTGAAAAATCAATCCAATGACTAACTAATTCTTTCTGATGTGAATTTATAGCCAATTCTCTCAAGCGATATAATAAATTTTCATTCTTTTTCGATTTACCTATGAAATCTTGTGTTTGTTTATCGTTAAAACCGATTAAACAAGACCTTGCAACCCAAACTGCGTTGTGAGGGTTTCTAGGTCTAGCAATAAATTGTAACAAACCATCTAATGTGTGCACTGCTGGTCTTTCTAATAATCCTCCTTCTCTATCGGCCTGTGAAGGAATATCAAAATCATTTAGATATCTAATTATAATATCTCTAATATCTCTTCTTGAAGGTAAAAGAACCATAATTTCACTGGGAGGGACCTTTTCACAAGTAGGTTGAATATCCCAATCTCCAGTTGGAGACAGGACTCGAACGGGTTTACCATCAATAAGATGCTTGATTCGCTGGGCAATCATTAGTCCCTGTCTTTCAAGAGAATCTCCAGAATCAAAGGCGTCTAAATATTCACTCAAATCGGTCGACGGATTTGTAGAAAGATCATTATTCAAGGGACAAATCCATTCGAGATTGCCCGCTATTTTTTTATTCTGAGGTGAAGGAATTAATTCCTGAGGTTCAGCATAAAAATCACCATTGAAAACTCTCCTATGTCTAGGATCGAATACGTCCTCCCACCATTTATTCATCACATCCAATAAACCTCCATCTGTACGATAATTAATTTTCAACGAAATATAACCTTCTTTTCGCAAATCGGTAACCTCTTGATCACCAGAATCCAATCCATCATAGTGATGGAATGGAATCCAACCAAGAAGGTCTTGCCCTCCGTCTTCGTAATGTTTCCTCGCGTTTGCGATGGTGATTTTGTGAGAATTTCTTGGATCACGGCTAAAATCTCTACTTCTTAACTCTCTACCGGATTCAGTTAATTCAGAAATACTATTAAATTCATGATTATTGATGCTTCTAAGTATCTTAGAATATTCTAAAAATCCTGTTACTTCTGCCTGTCTAAATGCATAGATACTTTGTTTTATATCGCCGACATAACATATAGTCGGTTGCCACGGAGTGTCGGGTACTTTCACCTCATTATCTTCGAAATGTCGATCTCCCCATAACCTAGATAGTAACTTCCATTGTAATGGTGAATTATCTTGAGCTTCGTCAATAATAAAAGCCCTATATCTTCTCCTAATTTTCTTTAATAATTCGTATCTCCGGATTAAATCATCCTTACTTTGTTTAATATTGGGTACTGAGTCTTTCTCAAAATCTTCAAGAATTGAAATTGCAGCAATAATATGATCATCTTTCCATGAGTCCTGTGGAGGATTATTCAAAGTATAAATTACCGATTCGGGGTAGAAATCCTCACAAGTTTGAGGGCAATTTGCCAATAATAGATCGCCGGCCATTCTTTGGATATCATCAAAATCATGTACTTCATTCACTTCTTTTAGTTTCTCCAATATTCCATTAAATCCTTTCATAACAATACGTAAATCATCTAAATTTCTAGCTTCTTTTTCTAGAGTAAAACCGTAAATGGTATCATCATTAACTGTAGGATGATTTGCAGAAAGAAGTCCATCTAAAGTAAATATAGGGTGTTGCCAATCATTCGGAGTACCCGGTATTTTCTTTTTACTAATTACCATCGTTAAACGAATAAAATGTAGCATTATATCCCCATCAGTAGAATGCCATAATTCCTTTAATTCGGTGGCTACTGGCTTAATCACACCGCTAACACGCCCTAAACTATTTATTCCTCTAGGCCAATTATCTCCGTCTTTCGGTAGGTTTCCATAAGGGAATACTGAAGGTTTATCCGATGCTGAATCCTTGAATAAGGATTTACGAGAAACTACACAATTATACACATTACTTAGCCAAACTAATTTATCCCAAATATTTTCTTTGGGTGGTAAAGATGCAAGATGATCAAGACAACCTATACGCGTATAATGACTCCACCCCGAACCTAATTCATTTGGATATTGTTTCACTAAATCGCAAAAATTAAAAATTATTTTTTGGGTTTCTTCAATGAAACTATCTAATAGCCTAGGATTTATCGAATTAACAATTCTTTCTTTGATCTTGTCTGAAATAATTTTCCCATCTGAATCAGTTAATCCTTTTATTGCTTCATCGATAAATATTGAACGTTTAGATAAATTACGAATAACTCCGATTGCTCTGTTCCGACCAGCGTAATGGCGTTGAATACGATCTCGGGATTCTAGAACTTCTTTAGGTCCAAAAGTACGATTGACTGAAATTCCAGCATCTACCGCTTCAGAAATACGGGATGGATGTGAAGATAATCTCCATAATATGTTTAATGCCGACTCTGTTAATAATATTCTGCCAGAGTCAGATATATTTTCTTGGGTTAGAGAGTCTCCAAGAATACCTCTGTAAGGAGAAACTAATTGATTGAAAAAGGAGTCAATTGTTCCAATTGGTGCGTCGTCTAATAGTGTCAATAATTGTTCATTAAAACCTTCATATCGTATTCTAGGATCTGTCCTATTCTTACCGTCATCACTTGATGGACCGGGGGCTAAATGTGTGAGTCTTTGTCTTAATCTATCTTTCATTTCATCTGCGGCTTTATTGGTGAAAGTTAGAAGAACGACTTCTCCGGGCAATAAACCTCCCCAATCTCTAAGATTTTGAGTATCTGATTTACCTGAAACTAGCATTCCACCAGATAATTCGAAAGGCCTTTCAGGCCTAGGCAATATTCTAGTCGCTCTTTGATCTTCTGAAAGGTAGTGCTCAATCACTCTATCAATAATTGTACTAGTCTTTCCTGTACCTGCACCAGCATCAACAACTATGTGTGAGTCTAAGTTTAGAGCCAATAATTGTGCACGATTTAATTTCATTAGAAATCACCTTCCAATTTGACATCACAGAGATTACTAACTGAACAAAACTTACAATTAGATTTACTTGGAATTGGATTTATAAATCCTAGATTAGCTCGATTCGATACGTTTAATGCCACAGAGATTCGGGATGCAAGCCAAGCTCTAAATGGGTCACTATCAGGAGATTTATCTTCATTTAAAAATCTAAATTTATTCTTAGTAATGTCGGTTTTAATTCCAAATTTTTGTAAATTTTCGACTAAATTGTGTTTTGATAATTCGACAAAATGAGAAATTTTATGGCCTAATATAGATATTCCAGCACCTATTACTAAATCGCCAGGATGAGCTATTTCCCATGCCCTAGCATAAAGTGCTAATTGAAGTTCTTCAAGAATTCCTTTGTAATGCCTTTCCTTGGCTTTTGTTTTCTCTGTTGTTTTGATATCTCTAATAATTACTAATCTGCGAGGTTTCCAATCGTTCCGAATATGTGACTCTAGGGGGGCCACTTCTTTACTACCATCTTCATCTATCCAAATGTTTTTCTCTATATCAAATGGAACTAAATCTACACGATCTATTTGACCTCTTAACATAATTGAGGGAACTGATTTTTTATTTGGTAACGTTAATTCAGCAGGAAGGGAAATCTCAATACCTTTTGACTTAGATTCTGGTAATTTTAATATCCATTCAATAGCAATTGGTGCAACATTTTCTAATACTAATTCTTCTTTTATTAAACGCCCAATCCTGCCTGCTAAAGGCATAGGCTTTTGATCTAAAATCCAATTATCCCATTCTTTAATACTCATACCAGTCATCATTCTAATTCTATTAGTAGATACAGCATCACTTTTATTCAACCAAGGAGCAATTTCATTTAGATGGGAAAGCGCATTTTGCATCAAAACTTCAGGTTGAATTTTAGATTTAGAAAGATTTATTGGAGTTTTATTCGGATGAAAATCTCTAGAAAAACCTTCTTTAAAATTAAGTGTCTGAAGCAATAAATTATGATGGATTTTATGAAATAAATCTCCGTGTGTACGAGCATCCAAATCTTCTTTCTGGATCTCCTCTATACCTATATCTAAATCCCTAGTTAACCAACCTGAACGAGGACACCGTAACCATTTCTCAATCCTAGTAGGGGACCAATTACGAAATCTTTGATTCTCTAAAACAACAAATCCATTCCGAGAATCACTCACTTGTAATCCTGAAGGTTTCGGAGTAAATGGCCGAGGATCAACACTAAGAGTTTTGATTTTACGACTATTGTCGTTGACAGTAATACCTGAAACAACTGGCCATCGTTCATTCAATCTAGGGATATCAAATTGTTTGGGTATTCTACTAAGCCACATACTTTCGACATCAAAGCTGAATAAAGATTCTTGATAACCTTCAGGAAGATATCCGTCATTTCCTGCTAACTGGGGTTGTCTCCTTTCTCTGTCTCTTTGCAATAATGGCTCTATCGACATTGTAACAGAATCTGAATTAATTGGCGGTCTTGAAGATTTTTTATTATCGCTCAATCTTAAACCATCAATTCTATGAGCGTGTCGAGGACTTATCGAATAATCATTTTGTTTAGATTCGAATACTCGTTCAGTAAAGTCTTTCGAAATCGACCATTCCCTGATAGGAGTTGATGGAGGATTAGAATCATCCATTTCGGAATCTAAAATAAATACTTTAGATGCACATTTCAAAATATGCTCAAAATTGTGTCTAGCGTTACGAATAGGTCCATCGGGTCTAAGTAAATTATTCTCATGTCTTTCTATATCTCCAATAAAATGCATTTTCGGGACTCTAAGATCCCATGAAACAGATGATGTATTTGCTAATACAACTACATCTGCAGAACATCCAAGTGCCTGATCACATGATAAAATTCTTACTCTATTTCTACTAAGATTTGAAAACATGGGTATCTTTATTTTCTGTATTAATGTAGAAATTTCATCTATCCATCCTGGCCCCATTTTAGGATGATTTTGGCCAAGAGTTAGTTGTAATGAGCGAAGATTAGATACCTCGGAAGAAAGAGATTGGAGAACTCGCAATGAAGTTATTGACTCTTCCACATTTTTCTTCTTAGTCATTTTTTCACTGAGGAGATCGATTGTAAATTGAAGCCATTGATCTCCATCTTTCGGAATAGATGGGAGAGGAAGTGATTCTTTTGTGAATACTCCTTTATCAGAAAAATCTTCAATAGTATTCCTGTCATACCCTGACAGTAGAGGAGTTAACCACTTCGAAATACAGAGTAACCACCATTGAGTTGATTCTTTTTTTATGTTATCTTCATCGCCATTAATTCCAAAATCGAAATCCGAGCTAAGACTTCTCAACCACTGAAATAATGCTCCTGGTCCCCCAAGGATATGGTTGGTTCTAGCTATCTTCGTCAGTAATTCTGGGTCAGGGATTGGCCTAATTCTTTCATTTACAGGATGAATTGGCATTTCTGGAAATAGTAATAGAGACTGTTGGAGTGAAAGAGATCTTAATTTCTCTAAAGAAAATGCGTCGTCACTATGAGGCAAATTCAAATAAGAATGAATCCAATGTCCCAATGAATTATTTGTGATTATTTGATCATCTTGAGAAAACGGAAGACCCAGATTCTTCATCCCTCTTCTCCAAATATATTTATTATTGTCAAAATTAGGATCTATTATCAATACTGTATTTTCTGGAGATTCTAATAGATACTTAGAAACTATGGAATATGTAGCTTCAAATGATTGATTTTCCCGATTAAGTAAAACTCTTTCAACATAATTTTGATTGTTTTCTAAAATTAATTCGTGCTTTGGAACCCATTTGGGTAACTCAGAAGATTCTGTGATTGCCCACTCGTCTATTAATCTAAGACCATGTTTGCCTAAACGAATATTGCCGATATTTCCTAATTGATGTATTGGACAATGATGAGAAATTGCTTTCATAAAATCGATATGAGATTTAGGAATTGTAGGTGAATGATTAAGCATGATAATTCCATCTACATCGATTAAGGAGAATGGTTCTTTAGGCTGATTTAGTATCTCAATTAAACGCTCAGGGAGAAAATCATCATGAGTCCGATTAAGTTTAGATTCAAGAGATTTTATTATTTTTCTAAAGGTTTCAATCCCTGGGCCCTTCCAACCATTTGCTAGAGATTCAGAAGAAAGAAATTTATGTAATTCGCTGAGAGCCACTGTTTTACCTCTACTCCAATTCATGTCGGGAAGTGGATTTATTATTGGAAAACCTAAGTTTGCAGAGGATTTCTTACACTCATCATGAAGAATTAATTGAAATGAAGAACTATGATTTAATTTCTGAGGCATTCTAAAATCAGACATGATAGAATCCATTAAAGACGGAATTGTATGATGTAGGGTGTTGTCAATAACATATCCTTGATTACTGATTAGGTCTATTATCTCACGTCTAGATTCTGTAGTTGGATATATCACTAGAATCCTTGATTTGCCGCCATCGGAATATGACTTTCCATCAGATAATTGAGAAATTAAGTGATTTAGCAACCAATCAGGAACGGATCCCGGAGAAACCTCTTCATTAGTAATTCTCATCTCATGAACACTCAACGTACGACCCCCGAACATTATACGTCAATGACGACAGTTATTGAACCCAACGATGGAAGAACTCAAATTATTGCTCAGTTTTTATTTCGCGGGTAAAATATGGCAATAAATAATGAAACAAATATTACTGCACTAGGAAAAGGTATTGCACTCAGTAAACCATCTTCTGGATTATCGTAATTCCAATCGAATACAAGAACTGCAGTTAGATCTTCTCCATCATATGCCATATTAAAATCTACAGAAATATTACCATCAGTTGAAGATAGGGGAATTATATCTCTAAGGATGTGATGATAATATTTCTCACCATTTCCACCCTCTGGGAAATATGCTTCATCTTCAATAATGAATATCATAGGTTCAATAGTATACTTATCACTCAAAGAAGGGGTTGAGATGTTCCAAGAGAATTCATTACTTCCAGAAGAATTTGTCCAAGATAGAGTCGCAGAAAGTGTCGAGATATCTATTGATGGCCCTTTATCTAAAGATGTTTGATAATCAATTTCTAAAGATTCTGAAAATTTTGTAGTACCTGTATGGAGTCTTTCTCCATCAAAAACCTTGGAAGGAGCTATGTTTTCATATTCATAAATACTTGTCACTCTAGAAGCAGGACCATATCTATCTATCCATCTGTCATCTGTTTTTTCGGAACCAAAAGGGTCTTGAGTCTCCGCAAAGAAGCGGTGATAATGGATTTTCATTACTGATTCTTCTTCGGGAATTGAAAGAGAGTCGATTATATTTTGAGTTGTGACACAGTTAATACACCAAGTAGCAGTATATACTTCAATGAGACTCGGCCACTCATCCCCCAGCATTGTGTTACTGTTATTTGTAATATTACTATCTAAAGGAATTGAGACTCCCCCCAAAGTTCCTGTATCTGAATATTCAGATATTACCTCATTCCAAGTCCTAAGGTTCTCAGATTGAGCAGATGTTTGTTGTGAAGTAGCTAGTAAAAGAAAGGTCACTGCAACAACAAAAAAACGATTCATATTAATTCGAAGTGGTTTTCACACAAAAAGTAGAGGGTTAATTGCTAATAGTTTTGAACGCATCAATAGTTCTAGAAATATCTTCATCAGTTATATGTAAATGAGTTACTGCACGGACTACGTCCTCATTGATTGATAGGACATCGATACCCAAATTTCCTAACTCTGAAACTACAGTTGATGCTGACTTGTTTTGACATGTGATATAAGCCATATTTGATTGAACGGAGCTGATATCAACCTCGAAACCGTTCATTGAGTTAACAGATTTTGCAAGTTTAAATGCTCTACTATGATCTTCATGAAGTCTATCGATATTATTTTTCAAAGCATACAATCCTGCTGCTGCTAATATGCCAGATTGCCTCATTCCGCCTCCAAATATTTTCCTCCAACGATGTGCTTCGGCGATTGTTTCAGAGTCACCTACCAGCAAAGACCCTACAGGAGAGCCAAGCCCTTTTGAAAGACAAATAGAGATTGTATCGAAATTTTTAACCATTCTATCAGGACTAATATTACTAGCGACTGTTGCATTAAAAAGACGGGCCCCATCTAAATGTGCTCTGCAATTATTATCGTGAGCAATCTGGCAAATTGAATCTAATACATCAATTGGATATAAAGAACCACCTCCCATATTTGCTGTATTCTCTACACAAATTAAGGAACAATTTGGATAATGAGATTGACTGCCCTCAGATTTTCTGATTGCTGATTTGACATCACCTGGACTCATAATCCCCTTATCTCCACCTACTAGAGATACTGAACAACCTGCTAGTGACGCATAACCTCCTCCTTCGTAGAGATAAATATGAGATTTCTTATGTGTCACAATTTCGTCCCCTGGTTTTGTCTGTGATTTTATTGCAATTGCATTTGACATTGTTCCTGAAGGAACAAAAAGTGCTGCTTCTTTACCTAAAATTCTCGCAATATATTCCTGCAATTCATTGACTGTTGAATCGTCACCTAATACATCATCTCCAACTATTGCAGATGACATTATTTTTCTCATCTCAGATGTTGGCTGAGTCACGGTATCGCTACGAAGGTCAACTCGGTCGCTGGGGTAATGCCTCATGAACTGGCCATGAGGTTATCACATATCAAATAAAGTGAGAATCGTTCTAAATCGAATTAGAATTACTTCTTTTTCATTTTTCTACGCTTCTTACCTGACTTCCTGGCTTTAGGCTTTGAACCTGGCCTCATCAAAACACCGATTATTACTAGCGCAACTGCCACTACTCCACCAATTAAAGCAAATGTAGGTATTTCTGAATCTTCTGAATCAACATTGCATGAGGATTGTCCGGTTAGAGGCTGTGATTCTCCACTAGGACATGCTGTTTGTGCAGCCATTCCTGGAGATGCAACATAATTATTTATTGAGGAAAGAAGACATTCATTTGAGCCCATTAATGGTTGATAACTTCCTATATCGCAAGGAGTCTCCTCAGTCGCTGCTGCAGATTCAACATAATGTCCTCTAGCAGCAGAAATACAACTAGATTGTCCAGTTAATGGTTGATATTCTCCTGGTTGACAACTAGTTTGCTCTGTTGAAGAAACATCACTTGAGTAATATCCAGAATCTGCTAAAACGCAACCAGATTGACCAGATTGACTTTGATAAGACCCTGGTAAACAAGGCGATGGAGATGTTGCTCCTTCCGAAGAATATGCCCCTGGACTTACAATCAAGCATTCAGAGGACCCGGGCTGAGGCTGATACTGGCCAGCAGGACAGATTGTTTGCATAGATTGACCTTCTGTTGGTACACTATATCCAACATCAGAGAGTATGCAACTAGTAGAGCCATTTTCTGGTTGGTAAGATCCTGCTAAACAAGGAATCTGAGATGATGCTCTATCTGATGAAGTATAATGTCCTGGTTCTGCATCCAAACATTCAGATTTACCAGAATCCGGCTGATATGTCCCTGCCAAACAATCGGTTGCTGATGAATATCCTGAATCTGGAACATAAGTTCCACTAGAGGATTCTAAACATAATGTTTGACCTGAATCCGGTTGATAAAATCCTGCATAGCAAGGCCTTTGTTCTGAAGACCCTGGAGTGTCTACATAGTGTCCGGGATCTGCTGGTAAACAATCATTAGATGAAATAGAATAACTATTTGGATTATAGGTACCTGTTGGACATTCTGTCTGAGTGCTTGCACCCTCAGAATCAACATAATGTCCGGGGTCGGACCAAGCACAGAACGAACTCTCAGTGACGCCATAAGAAGGATTAAATGTCCCTAAATTACAAGCAGTTTGGAAAGAAGAACCTGTAGTATCTACATAAAAGCCAGGATCAGCTATGTCACATGATGAGGAACCATATTCAGACTGATAAGTTCCTGGTGAACAGGCTTCCTGAGCAGTTGCATAACTACCTTCCACAAAGTATCCCAAATTTGCATCAAAACAAGATAAGGCCCCAAAATTAGGTTGATACGTCCCCGGTTCACAACCTATCTGGGTTAAAGAACCAAGATTTGGAACATGATATCCTGGAGAAGCAGGGATACAGTTTTGTTGTCCAGATTCTGGTTGATAATCCCCTTGAG
The DNA here is from genome assembly GCA_902593945.1 of uncultured Candidatus Poseidoniales archaeon. GTDB lineage: Archaea > Thermoplasmatota > Poseidoniia > Poseidoniales > Thalassarchaeaceae > MGIIb-O2. The sequence continues at coordinate 64,316 of CACJKA010000002.1, forward strand.
AGCACATCATTTGTGCAGTAGAGTTTAGATTAATCTCATGACCAGGTGATGCATCAATACAACTAGACTGTCCTGTGTTCGGTTGATAAGTCCCTGATAGACAAGCCTGTTGAGAAGTAGAGGAGGTCGTATCTACGAAATGCCCTGGTGAAGAATCAATACAACTAGATTGTCCGGAGTGAGGTTGATAGGTTCCAAAATCGCAAGGAAGTTGTTCATTATACATTAGATTAGTACTGAAATAGCCTGCATCAGCAATTACACAAGAACCATCATAGTTAGGATCGAAACTACCGTCAGGGCAGCCGTTGGGAAGATTATCGAGAATTGCTAAAATACTATCATTATCAATATCTCTCTCAGAAATATGAACTCCCCCAGCGCCTTGATAAGTAGAAGGACCTATATTGTCGGATGAAAGATTAACAAAACTCCAATTCCAATCTGAAAATGATTGATTCCAATTACCGTCTCCCATTTGACCTCTATAAGACTGACCATTGCAGAATAAATCTCTATGATTATGAGTTGAATTATCAGAACTTTGCCCTATTATCTGACAAACACCATCACCATTAATTGATATTGCTGTAGTGGTATTAATTTCAAATTCATAATCAGTATTCCAAAACAACAATGGGTTCTCTTGAGAGCCGTCACCGGCTTCATTACCGAGTTGGCTGAAGTAATTAGAGCCCCAGCAGTAAGTATCAAAATCTTCTGTAATTACACAATTAGAGTTGTACGCGGTCTCTAAAGATATTAATGGAATATTGGTACTGAGATTTATTGCCACAGGAGAAGAGTACAGGTAATTATTGCCAGTACCAAGTTGACCGAGGCTGTTCTGCCCCCAACATTTCACATTTTGATCCTCATACAAAGCACATGAGTGCTGATCCCCTGTACCAACAGCTATCACATTACTGGCCACAAATTGAGGAGTTGGATAATTTTGAAAGTCGGACAAACCGATTCCGAGTTGTCCATAATTATTTTGCCCCCAGCAGTATAAATCATTATTGTCTATTATTCCACAACTATGACGTTGCCCCATTGAAATTGATATGAATGATGAATTTGCTGGGAAATTTGAGTCATCAATAACTGCAGGAGTATAGCGCCCATTCCTCGCATTACAACCTGCTGGAGTTGGATTGCTATTGTCAAACCAATAATTTCCACCGGTACAGACAGTCCCATCACCAAGTTGTCCATTCTCATTCCAACCCCAACATATTCCATCACCATTATCCAAAATAGCACAAAAATGAGCCTGATTTGCATCAGATAATGAAACAGCAGTTCGACCAGGCGGTAAAGATACTTTGACTGGTGGATGATTTTGAGACTGCTCACAGGACCAGGATCCAGTAGATCCTTGACAAACATCGTTTCCTGATCCCAATTGACCATATTCTCCGCCGCCCCAGCACCAAATCTCGCCTGTTTGTTTCAAGGAACATGTAGACCATCCACCCGATGAAACCTCAACCATCCCACCAGATAAATTACCAACTATCCATGGGCCTGCTTTTCCTACAGGAGTAACAGAAGCATTATCAATACCTCCGCCCAAACCTCTTTTCCCATGATCATTATTACCCCAGCAAACAACTCTTTTATCTTCTGTTATTACACAATTAGTATAACCGCCCGAAGTCAATGTTGAATATGAGTAAATGGAATCTTCTTGATATCCCTCAAAATTTACATTAGTATGTGAAAAAAACTTCGTATCTTCTTCTACCAGTTCTTTAGTGTGATTGGTTGGTATTGCAGATAAAGACATTCCAATTAATGTAATCACCATTAAAATTGAAACAAATATTGATTTAGACGGGCTTCTCATAGTAATCGGTATTGATTAAGCCATATTAATTTTAGGAACATAGAACATGAAACTCAAGGATGGGCAAACTAATTTGCTTGCTATTGTTCGCACTAACATGACTGAATCATTCTTATCCGATAATTGCCCACCAATGGGAATTTATGAGACACTTTATGCATTCAAAGATTCATTCGGTAGTTTCATTGGTACTGAAGGGACACATCCTTGGTCACAAGGCTTCCCTTTAACTACACAGTTAGAAAAATTCGACGGCCCGCCTTTACCGGGTAGTATTGACGTAACTTGGGAAGATCGTTTTTATCCGAAAGCATGGGGTCATCCTAAATTAAGAGAGTCAATAGTTGAATACTATAATTCTCAATATGATTCAAAAATTACTCCCGAGAATGTAATGATTTTTGCAGGGGGAAGGCCAGGAATATATACCGTATTGGCATTCTTAAAAGATAATGTTCAAGCGAGAATTGGAAATATTGAATGGCCGGCTTACCTAGACATTATGGAACAAACAAATACTAACTTTCAGATTGTCCCCTTTACCAAAGAAAATAATTTTCATCCAACTAATTCAGAATATTTCGATAGAACTGGATTAAATGCTAAAACACGTCTTATGCCAATAATTTCTAACCCTCAAAATCCTTCAGGCCAAACCAGACATGGGGAAGAGCTTAGAGAATTAATACAATTGGCAGAACAATCCGGAAATGGAATACTTCTTGATGAAGCATATGAAATGTTTCATTCACCATCCGTAAGCGGTATACAATTTGTTAATGATCTCGACAATAGCAATGTCTTCATTGCAGGAGCCTGTACCAAGGGCCTTCAATCTCCAGGAATCAGAGTTGGCTGGATTATTGCTAGTAAGAAGAATGTTGAGACTCTTTCTAATTACTCTAGTTTTGGAATGGGTGGAGTAAGTCATCCATCTCAATTATATGCAGTTAAGTTACTCGAGCCGAAGCGTGTGAAAAAGGCACGAAAAGCAGTAGAAGAACATTATAATTGGCAACGTAAAAGGTATGGTGAGGCATTCGAAGAAATGGGCCTAGGAGTATATACTGGTAATGGTGGATTCTATCACTGGCTTGAGCTACCAGAAGGAATGACAAGTAAAGAATTGAATAATAGATTATTCAAAAAGGGTGCTGCTATATTGTGTGCTTCAGATTGTGATATGGCTAGACCACATTCAAAGGACCCAGGCTATGTTTCTCCATATTCAAGATTCTTTAGATTCTCTTTTGGACCTCTTTTGCCGGAAACATTTGATTCGGATATTCAACTATTCACTGAAGTTTTTGAACAATACAAAAAGGATCTACAAGTTTGATTTTATTCTGCAGGTTTGTAGACATTATATGCGTGAAGAGGCGGTGTGTATACATGAAGATTAATCAGTTCATTATCTGAATTGTTGGAAATACGATGGATGTCTGGTTCATCAGCCGCACATATCTCTCCAGGCAAATACTCTCTCACTCCAACGGGATATGCAAGGCCTTGATCATTAAGTTGATATGTGGTTTCTGTAGATACTCCATCAATTATCTTGAAAGCACAATCACTGCCTACATGATCATGGATAGGAGTTAATTGACCAGTTGTCCAACATATAGCAACTAATTCATAATGTTCAGTTTTTTTAATAACATTCCTTTGATAGCCGTCTTCTGCATAACCAATGCATTCCTTCAATACAGGAATATTTACTTCCATTGAGATTAATCTAGATTCTAATTCATCAAGCCCTGGACGTCTGTCGAGATCATCCAACCAAACTACTAATTCTGAAATGCCGCTGCATTCGCATAATAGCCTATTTCGGGCCCCTGAATCCATTACAACCTGTTTAGCCACGCATCCCACATAGGCCATCTATTGATGACTATTGCTATAATATCGAAGTTATTTATTATAAAATGTTAAATTAGCGGTTTACTAAATAATATCAGGTGTATTTTGCAACACCGGCTTTTCGGAAAAGGGCATCAAAATGGCCTAAAAAGCCGTATTCATACCATTTTTATTATATACTCGCCGAATAACGCACAAGCGCTCACTAAGGTGGGAGGAAAAAAATATGGAAATGGATAACAAAGTAATGATGAGTGAAGTTGGAGGCGCTTTCGTAGTCTCTTGGTTAGTTCTAGGGAGCATGGGGTCAGACGGCCTTATGGCTGGATTAGTACTTGCTGCAGTAATGACTGCTATGGCCGGTGCACATATTCTGCCTATGTTCACATGGATGACCATAATGACAGGCGATATAGCTGACCAGGACAACTGGATGAGCAATGGTATGCGATTGGTCGCACAGGTAGTTGGAGCTCTTCTAGCTATTGTAATGATGACCGAGGGCGGAGAAATTGAAACCGGATACGCAGCAGGAGATATGTGGGCTTTTGATATGTGGCCACTATTGACAATGGTAGCTGCCGGTGCAGTTCTTGGAACAATACACAGCCGATGTGAAGCATGGATGACTGCTCTAGCAGTAGTTATGGCAGCTGGTGCATTAGGCATGGGTGTTGGAGGAGCACACGATATGGCATCTTGCCTAATGGGTGACTCTGGTAACATTGCTAACGCAGCAAGTACATGGTTACTTGACGGCGTAGTAGTTGGTGTTGGAGCAATGATTGCTACCAAGATCGATGATGCACTTTAAGTAAATAGAATATTTATTTGAATACGTAAGGCAAACTGGGGGGCTTAAAGCCCTCCAGTTTAGCCGAATTTTAAAAAAAACTGACTGCTCTGTCAGTCGATATTTCAATTCTTACTAATTACTTTACTAATGGTAAGCTACTAGTTATTGTATCAATAGAAGAACGTGGGCCAGGCCCTATCCCTACAACAGTTACAGTTCCTGAGGGGATTTCTGTATGTCCAGCATCTTTAACCATGTAACAAATTAATCCTGCCTCATTAGCCTCCCCAAATATTCTTTTTAGACTATCAAGATTGCTAGCACTGCAAACAATCTTTCTTGCACCATTCGCACGATACTTTTCTAATGTCTTAGGTGCCGTTCTTTTGGCTTTAAGTATACATTCTGCAGTTGCATGACTACATTGTGCTGCAAGTTTACCTTTCGATAATGTAAGATCACTTCGAGCGACTAATACCATTGTTAGTTCATTAGTTTGAGGCAATTTCTGGCACCGCCTCAGAATTTGTAAGGTTAGTATGTCTATTCATTAATTCACTAAGTGGATTTGCGAGCCATGCGACAAATACAACATTCCCGCCCGCGTGTAATAAATCAAAGGGGATTCCGTTTAACAAATAGATTAGGAAGAATGATGTATCCACATTGTGTAAAATACTCAAAGAAACTATCCAATCAAACAAAAATCCTGAAAGGGCCGCAAATATTGCGAGATGGGTAATATTTAACTTCTCATTTTGAATAAATTGGTTTCTTAATAATGCGGCTAAAATCCCTATAGTGGCCCATCCAATTATTTGATAATTAGACCAAATACCGTGTTCTAGCATTACGTTGGAAGAGAGTGTGACTATGGTGGCAAAGGCTATTGAATAAGAAATGCCGAAATAAATCCCAACCATTATTGCCAAAAATGTAACAGGTTGGACATTAGGAATTGGATCTAATAGTAATCTTCCAGAAACTGCAAGTACTATAATAATTGTAAAAATTAAGCCCGGATTTTTAGATTTAAATTTACTATCAGTAAATATCAATGATGCAATTGCAACTGCCACTATAGCCAAATCTAGAACAAATTGTTCATTGGGAGAAAGAGTTACAGCATGGGCATCGAATAACATAGGTAATCAGTCCAATGTGATTATGTTATTGATGATTACCCTAATTCAATCTTGAAGATTCAAAAAATACACTACTATTATCAGATACAAAATGAATACTAACTTACCATGTAGTAGTTGTCGTCTGAAATGTCAAAACACTATCATCGTTCAACGATAAAGATGAAATTCCAGCTAAAGCGACTGCCCCGTTGTGTAATATCTGCCAAGAAGTCCAGATGTTGTCGCCACAGGGGCCTATAGTGCAAAGATCTATTCCCCCTATTGAATTAATAAAAAGACCCAAATCACCATAATCAGTAACATTTAGTTCGAAAAGAATCGGTCTCACATCTATAGCTGCATTTAGTAAATCCAAACCATTTTCATATCCCTCAAATCCACCAACACAAGCACCAGTAGAATTCCAATTTTTATCTGTTTTGAAATCTGTGCCATCAAAATCTATGTGATGTCTACCATCAGCAAATTCAGAAGGGGTTGCCTCCGCAGGGAAATGGAAGCAAACTACCTGCTTGCCGTCCCATAGATCTGGTAGACCATAATGGGAATCTCCATCATCATCAACTAATTCGGAAGACATTCTGGCCCATTCGGTAGATAATGTACTAGATGAAAGCAATAATACTACTAGGAAAACTAGAGATGCAGATTTTAGCCTATACTCTTCTTTTGCGGCAAAATATCCTAATGCGGTTAAAATTAATATTATTGCTATAGTCACTATCAAGGAAGACATGGAGTTATAGGGTTAGTAATAAGGTAAATTAATATTAATAATAAAATTAAGAATTAGTTTTGACAATTACCAAATATTATTGATTGATTTGTTTGATTTTTTCCAACAAAATAGAATTGACTAATTTTCCATCAGCGGAACCCCCAAGTTTAGCCATAACCATGCCCATTAATGGGCCTACTGCTGCCATCCCCTTTTCCTTTATGAAATCCAACTTATCAGCAATTATTGCGTCAATTGCTTCTTCGACTGATGAGCTGTCTGCAGGAGTAAATCCTTCAATATCTGCTGTTTTTGAAATCCAATCTAATTTTTTATCAAGCGTCGAAAAATCTTCATCTGTGTTCAATATATATTGAGAACCAAGAGGAATCATGCCCTCTCTAGTAATAATTCCTTGTTCTTTCGAATATACTAGTAAGGCTAGCAATTCCCAAGGAACATTTGATGCTGATGTGTCTGATTTGTTGGCAATTTCGGATCTGGAATTGTCTAGTAGAATTGATGCCCAGGGCTTGGCTGGAAGAATCATTGAAGATGATTCATTGGTAATTAATCCTGAGACAAATACATCATCTAATTCATTCCCCAATATTGCCTCAATCTGATTATTGGAAATATCATATTTTTGTAATCTTAACAATCTTTGCTCCTTATTCATAGGTAAATTAGAATTTATCTCCTCCCACCTACTAGATTTCAGGTTCAATATTTGTACATCCGTTTCGGGATACATACGTGCGCCACTAGGCAAAGGCCTCATTGCAGTAGTAGTACCATCCTCTGGGGCGCCTTTTCTAATGACGACATTACGAACTTCTCCTGGTATTCTGTGATATGCGGCTCTCGCTCTAAGTAGAACTGATTCGAGGGCTAATTCTGCTTGCCAACTAGGGGCTACGCACAAGATAAATGCATCAGATTCAGATAGTGACATTGCTTCTCTTACATTATTGACTTCAGTTTCTGTAATACCATACGCAGGTAATTCATCAGAATGGAAAATTCCTGCTACTCCCGCTTGTTTTGCAGAACTAGCCAATTCTCTTCCGAGCCTAGGTAACTGTGAACCTTCAGAATCTTCTCTCTTGGAGCCAATTTTTCCAGCAAAACCTTTCAACTTCAGACCTAAAACTACGGAGCCTGAAGACAATGTGTTTTGTATCATTTGTGACGATGAGTTGGAAAATAAATTGGTTAAATCTTGGGTTTGAAATGGTAATCTCGATGAGGCTGAAAGAGCAACTCTATTTTCTACTGGTTTAGAGTCTAATCGTCTATCGGATGGCAAAGGAGGAAGATCTGCTTCTTCTCGTAACTCATTACATAACCTATACATGTGTAGTTGTCTGGCCATCTCTATACGAATTATCTTAGGAATCCAATCTAAATCTTGACAACCTTTGATTTCTACCCTCACACCACAGGCAATGCTGACATTGAGGTCTTGTCTAATAGAGCCCAAACCTCTCCTAACTAAACGTGTATCACGTAGTAATGTACCAAGGTGTAAGGCTACCTCTTTAGCATGTTCAGGTGTCTGAATATCTGGAGCTGTTGCAATCTCAACTAGAGGCATTCCAAGTCTATCTAGAGTATAGTAAACCACCTCTCCTTCCGTAGTTAATTTGCTCTCTAATTTCCTAGCAGAATCTTCTTCAAGGCATACGACATCAATTCCTACAATACCATCATCTGTTTCAATAGTTCCATCTGTTGCAACCAATGTCGTTCTCTGAAAACCACTAGTATTAGAGCCATCCACTACTGTCTTTCTCATCGTCTGCATTGAAGAAACGGGTTTGGCTCTCATCATTGCGGCCATCGTTAATACTGCATCAACAGCATCACTATCGTGACTCAATGGAGGAGCCTCATCTAACTCAATTAATCCTGCATTGGGTGGTTGAATATATACAAAGGAACGATTTCTACGTGATTCGAAACGGGCTGTAATATCTACTTGACCGCCCTCTCCTTGAGATGCTCTAAGTTTCCTTTGAGAACGCGCCCACTCTTCTGGAATCTCTGAAAGTGAATAATCAAACAATTGACTAGGCATCCGAGAATGTAATTTTCCCGTATCTAATTGTTGATGAATCTCTAAACCACACATAAAACCCAAACTTTGAGGGTCTAAATTACTTGGAGAATCAACGTCTCCTCGTGGCTCCATATTAATCACGACAGGGTTATCTTTCATAGGGTGAACGGGCCTATGCGAAACTATATTCGTCATTTTTTGGTTGAAATAATATTCCACTAGCACGCATTTGTTGGATAATTCTATCAACGGTTAATTCATCTATATTTTTGGCTAATGCTCTATTATAAATTGAAGTAATTACTGCTATGTTGCCATTTTCTGAACAAATATCGCGAATAATGTTTTTAACAATCACACTTGTATTTCTCTGTTTGACAGTTGTTCCTGAGAACTCTGATTCATCTTCTATCCCTGATTCTTCTCTCCAATGCTTGAATACTGCTAATGCTACCTTTGCATCTTCTGCTGTAGCATCTTCACGAAGGAACATTCGCGCATGAGCCTCTGTAAGCCTGATCAACGCCTCTAATGCCCTAGCAGTGATTGGAACTACATTTGATTCGCCGCCTTCATCCGTATCGTCTCGACCGAAAGATTGCCTTTCTTGGACATAATACTCAAGGATCAATGCCATGACATCTTGATTTATATTCGGATGATAATTTCTTTTAGCAAATGCAATGTATTTTCTAAGGAAGGCCTGGCTAAGATGTTCTGTCCCGTCGTCTCCCTTTATTATGACCTGTTCTTTGTTTTCTTCGACCGGATCCATTGCAACAAATTCATCTATAAGTGCCTCAGGAACACCTCTTGTACGGCTACGCAAAATATGTTTGGCTATCATTTCATCATTTTCTGCCTTAACCTCATCTCTCATCATCCATATAATATCAAATCTAGAAGCTAATGGTGGTGGTAATCCAGTCTCCTTAAACGAACGTATGACACTAGTATTTGCTGCACGGTTCGAAAAGCGACCCTGCTTTGGATTCGCTGCAGCAATAATCGCACATCTAGAAGGTAAAGAAGCGGTTATACCTCCTTTAGAAATATCAATTCTCTGTTGCTCCATAGCAGGGTGCATGACTTTTCTATCATCTTCAGTTATTTTATCAAACTCATCAATAGCTGCTAATCCCCTATCGGATAATGGCAAAACTCCGGCTTCCAAAGAGAACCTTCCATCTGCAAAAGTATCCCTAACTGCTGCTGCGGTTAATCCTGCACCGGAAACACCCCCTCCTGATGCAAACTTACCCCGAGGAGAAAGTGCTGAAACATAAGTCAATAATTGTGATTTCGCAACTCCCGGATCACCCATTAGTAAAATATGGATATCTCCTCTTGTACGAGTGCCGTCTGGATTTTTTCTTGAAACTCCTCCAAATAATTGCAGGGCAAGTGACCTTTTGACAAAATTCATCACACCAGTTGAGAATATAGAAGGCGCGATTGAATTCTGCATTAAACGGAGAAGATCTTCTCTTTGCGAAATCGCTAATATTTCCTCTTGTTCTTCGTCAGTAATCTTAATTTCTGTAAATGGAACAGATTCATGTTCAGAACTAATTAGGTGGTAAATAATATCAAACATGGGTGTTTTTTTATTTTTTATAACCTCGCTATATACAACAGGAATCATGTTAGCCACAATTCTTTGACCCGGTAAATGCTTGTTCACTAAATCTCCTTCAAGAAGAACCTTTGCGCGACCTGGTTGAGCTCCACTTTCAACAGATTCGGGTAATTCTTGAATTTCTATCCATTGATTATTTATCAGTCTTGAAACATTAAAAACTAGATTAAAACGCGTTGCTCCGCCTCTGCCAGCACTCTCGCCACATCCTCCTTGATCGGTAGGTAGACAACGGATCGGTTCAATTAGTTCCCTTTCATTATTCTGCATTATTTCTTGAGTTACTCCGCAAGATTCACATTGAAATGCTGCGATGTGCATTCTTGGTTTGATCTCTGAAATCTTGATAACTTGTACATCACTACTACGGAGTTTTTCAATATCTGAAGATCCGATTTCTCTAATTGCTCGACGGCTGTCTCTAGGTAATTCACCTACTCTAAGTATCACGTCCAAGGCTTCACCACGTTCTCTACAAATTTCCCTAAGTGTATCTTTACCAGTGTTCAATATTTGTCTTGGGAATTGCAAAATATCTTCTGCGAAATCTGGATCGAAAGCCTGTAATTCGTGGAATGGTATAGAAAGTGTTGGAGTAATAGACTGTTTAGAAAGTAAAGTAAATATCTCTGTTTCTTTTGCCTCTAAAAAGAAAGTTTTCCAACGAGCAGAGGAGTCATGTGCTGCCATTGTCATTCTTTTCCATCTCCTGGCTTTGCTCCGAAGTACTTGCAGTCTATAACCAAATTGGATGTTTTAAGGTACCCCTTTGTTTCTAGTGGAGTTTGAAAGCAAAATCAGGATTCAAAAATATAATATTATACTTCCACTGGAATGTTTAGAAAAAATCGCCGGGTATAAGAAAATCGCGAAGCGTTGGATTCAAGTTTGAGGCTCCTATCCGGATTCATGGAATTCAGTAGAATAGGTGACGATGTTCTTTTGAGATTAGATCCGGGGGAAGAGATACACCAGTCTATTCAAAGCCTTTCAAAATATGGAATTGAATGCGCAATAATTACAAGTGGGATAGGAAGAGTTAGGAATATTCGAATAGGATATTTATCAGCAGATGGAATTTATCAAACCTTAGAACATGATGGCCCGATGGAATTACTGTCTACACAAGGCAATCTAGCTCCTGGCCCTGATGGGCCATTTACACACCTACATACTCTAATGTCAGATAATGGACATAAAGTACATGGAGGTCACTTATATCATGCAACAATTCATGTAGTTGGTGAAATACATCTACGTGTATTAGATTCTAATACTATGAAGAGGGAACCTACTAATACAGATTTTGTAGCTTTGAAATTCTGTAATTTGGAGTGATAAATTGAAAGTTCTTTGGGCTCATGGACTCGAAGGGAGTCCTAATGGTTCGAAACCTACGTGGATAATAGAAAATCTAGGATGGAATGTCATTTCGGTCGATATGAGTAGAAATGGTTGGACAATTGGTGACCAAACAAAAGTAGTTATTGACAAGATTTCAGAAATTGATGATTTTGATTTAATTATGGGTTCGTCTTATGGTGGGTTGGCTGTTGCAAATGCAGCTAATGAATTATTAGATAGAGATTTGCGATTAGTGTTAATGGCTCCAGCATTTGGATTGGCGGAAAATTTCCAAAATATTGCAGGAAAAGATGGGTTGAAGGAGTGGGAAAATAACGGATTCAGGCCTTATTTTCACCATGGACTGAATGAAGAAATTAAATTGGGTTGGGATTTTATGATTAGTGCTGAGAAGATGTCATGGCCAAAAATAAAACATCCAACTGTAATAATACATGGCATCTCTGATGAAATCGTATCAATAGAATCATCTAGAAAAGTTGCCGGATCCAATTCAAATATTGAATTGATAGAGGTTGAGGATGGGCATCGGTTAGGAAACTCACTACATTTCATCCCAATTGCTGTTGAAAAGGTATTTTCGATGCAATAATTCCTGATTTAATGAGACCCAAGGAAATATTCACCTATCTCTGGGTCGGTTAAAATGTGCTGAGCGTCTCCTGAATGAACAACTTTTCCTCCTGCAAAAATATAGCCTCTATCTGAACGTGCAAGACTAAGACGAGCATTTTGCTCCACTATTAGAACTGTAATCCCCTCATCTCTCAAAGCATCTATTCGTTCGATGATTTGTTGTTGATATAAGGGGCTCAATGCAGCAGTTGGTTCATCTAATAATAAAAACTTAGGATTGGATATCAAAGCACGTGAAATTGCCAACATTTGTCTTTCACCTCCTGATAATGAGGCTGCCAAATCATGTACTCTTTCTTTTAGATCTGGGAACATATTCAAAGCGCGCTCAATTCTTTCATTCAGTACTAAATTTGAGAGGCTATTACCACCCATCTGGAGATTTTCATGAATTGTTAAAGAAGGGAATACATTATCCACTTGAGGAACATACGCAATTCCTCTATTTACTAACTGATCAGTACGCCAACCAGATACATCTTCATCATTATGACTTACATCTCCTGAGTAGTAGCTAGCTATTCCAAATATTGTCTTAATAAACGTAGATTTTCCACATCCATTCGGCCCAATAATCGTAACAAATTCTCCTTCCTCAACGTGTAAATCGATATCGTATAGAATTTGTACTGAACCGTATCCTCCGTTGAGGCCTTTTACATCTAGTACTCTACTCATTATACTCAATCCTCCTCACCCGCAGAACCAAGATAAGCCTCAATCACTGCTCTGTTTGATTTTACTTCTTCAGGAGTCCCGACCATTAGAACTTCTCCTTCATTCATAACGATAATTCTATCAACTCCTTGTCTGAGAATAAAATCCATATTATGCTCAATAATCAATATAGAAATTCCCGTTTCATCTACTGTTTTACGCAGATTGTTAAAGATTTTCATTGCTAAAGGTCCGGCTACACCTGCAACCGGTTCATCAAGTAGAAGTAACTTTGGTGAGCCCATCCGAGACCTACCAATATCAACTAATTTTGACTGCCCCCCGGATAATTCACTCGCTAAATTTTCAGCCATATGAGGGACTTCTAATTCTTCTAAAATATCATATGCCTCTTGTAATCTTTCTTTCTCGGCTTGGCGAGATTTGGGGAATAATAATGACTTGAGTTTGTTAGGGGAAAATTGATTTCTTGGAGGCACCAGTAGATTTTCAATAACAGTCATTTCTCGCCAAAGACGAGTGTGCTGGAAAGTTCTTGTCATTCCTAAACTATGAATTTGATCCGGTCTCATCTTTGATACGTCTTTTCCATAAACCTCTACTTTTCCAGTTGTCTGATCTAATAGTCCGCTAATACAATTAAAAGTAGTAGATTTGCCACACCCATTAGGACCGATTAGCCCCACAAATTCTCCTTCAAATATTTCGAAAGACACGTCTTTTACAGCCACAAGACCGCCAAACTCCTTACGAAGATTTTCTACTCTAAGTACTGGTTCCACTAACTATCCTCTCCCTCAATTTGTAAGTCATTAGATTCTCCAATTATTGAATTCCTATTTGGTCTGAATGGTACTTCAGGAATTAGTCCCTTAGGGTTTAATTTAAGTGAAAATAACATTAAACATCCGATAAGTAATACCTTCACATAAGCCATATCTGCTCTAATTACTCCTCCTGTAAATGATTCATCAATAGATCGCTCGCCCATCAATAACAATGTAAAGAGGAATATGAATATCCCTGAAATTCCGACGTCTATAGTTGCTCTATGTTTCAGTAATAAACCAATTATTAGTATCGCAATAAATATTTTCGTTGCATCCCAATGATTAATTACAAGCCATTTGAATAGTCTATCTATATTATCTGCGGTAGAATATAGAGGTAGATCGGGAGAACCTTGTGCAGCTACAAGTACATTGAATACGAACTCCATAAGGACAATAATGAAAGCTCCAATTATCATCCCCTTGTTGTTTGCTTTACCACCAATAATGAAAGCTGCCCAAACAAGGAAAGTTGAACGTGCAGGAGCCATTATAGATGGTTCGAAACCAGTAAGTTTCCAGGCCCAAAGGACTCCTGCAAGGCCCGCTATACCTGCTCCTAAAGCAAGACTTGCTGCTTTATGAGAAAGCACATCATGTCCATGATGTTGGGCTACATCTTCGTCTTCTCTAATCGCTTTTAGGATTCTCCCCCAGGGTGAAGAAAGTATTGTTTCTAGAAGCCACCATACTAAAACAACCAAGACCATCCCGATTAGTGCCAACAGGAACATGTAAGGTGCTGGCTCTACAACTCCATTTACATCAGTCAGATTCATTAATTCTCCAACCTTATTAGCAGGACCTAATAATAATTCATCATTTCTACATGCGTCGGCACTAATATAATCTGAATCGGGCCCAATTGAAACTCCAGATCCACAAAACCACCATTGTTTCAGAGGTAATGTATACTTAGAAATACCAATTGCAGAACCAATTGAACCGACTCTTAGTAACGGCTCTCCCGCTAGTAAAACTCTGACAATCTCTCCTAAGGAAATTGTAACTATAGCAAAATAATCCATTCTCAGACGAGCTGTTGGATATGCTAGAGCCCACCCAAATGCTGCGGCGAGTAAAACTGCAACGATTGTTGCCGGCATTACTGGCCAAGCATAACCATGTACTTCAGTAGGTGCAGTTAAAATTCCAACTGTAATTGCTCCTATGCCAACAAAGAATATTACTCCAAAATTGACCATACCGGTAACTCCTGTATGTAGATTCAATGAAAAGGACATTAGAATAAATATGGAAAGAGTTAGTAGAACGTTAGAAACTTGTAGTGTTTTACTAAAGTTCATATTATCAGAATCAGAAATTGGAAGCCATATTAAAAATAATATAAGTATGATTAACATGATTACAAACATAATATTAGATCCAATTATACTTTCTCTTCCATATTTCATACCGTTAGATAAAATAGGGAATTTTTCTTTCATATTATTTTTATTCTTAGAATAATTATCAGTAACAAAAGATATCATAGGTTTGATTGAAGAATCGACGATTAATATCAATTTAGCGTACTGATCTTTCACTAAAGTCATGATTTTATTAAGATATTCTGTGACGGAAAAATTTGAGGTTGAGATAATCGTTTTTTTATCTGTTTTGGTTTGTTTCAAAATGCTTTCATCAGACAAATATTCTATACATTGGAATAACGCGAAAAGATAAATTAAAATTGGTAAAAGAGGCCATAATAGATAATCAAAAGATGTTAACAAATCAACAAACCAGATTTCAGTTTGCATTAGATCGAACCAAGAGAGATCGAGATCAGATACAGAATCTGTGAAATATGGTGAGTCTTCAGGCTGTAAGATTCCGTCAGAACCCGAAATTAATCCATAATTAGTATCTGCATCAAAGTTGGAAATACAGGATTCCGAGCAAGTTCCAGATGCGAATGAGTTTCTTTTAACGAAGAGAAGAAGTCGATGAATAAAATAGCCGCCTATGCTCAAAAATGCTAAATTTTGAGCCCTATCTGGTCTATTGTTCCACCAATTATGAATACCTAATAAGGCAGTGAGTGGGAATATCGAAAGTAAGATGGTTATAATTTTTGAAGATTTTTCAGATTCTCCGGAGAGTCGTTTTTCTTCCTCTCTTGACCTTTTACTCCTTAGTCTATCAACTTTCCATTTTTCATACGCATCGCCGATTCCTTCTGGCATAATCATCAATACTGCTACCAAGAAAATATAGGGCATTACTCCATCCATTGCAGTATAATTAGAACGCTCTAGAGGGCTGCCTATTCCAATTAAAATAGGAGATGAAAGAGCACGTACAAAACCTACAATTAGAGATGCAACTATAGCCCCAGGTATTGAGCCAATAGTACCTAAAACAATTACCGCAAAAGATGGTAAAAGGAGCGTGAATGCTGTTTCAGGATTATATCTTAGAGTTATAGCGAAAATTGCTCCACCTAAACCTGATATTCCAGCAGATAAAAATGCACTAGTTAATTGAATCTGTTCAACATTGATTCCGCTACTAGCAGCTAGTTCTGGATTATCTGCAACAGCACGCATTTTCCTTCCAAGTCGTGTCTTTGTAAGCAAAAGGAGTAATATGGCAACAGATGAAAAAATAACTACTGGAACTATGCCCTTGTAGTATGCATAATTTGTTGTTGCCTGAGTTATACAATCAATATTGGTATCATATAGTTCGAAGAAAGGTCTTGAGTCTTCGCTTACTATCCGAGATAAAATTGGTTCACCAGTTACTTGATCAACCCCAGTTTGTTCACAATTATAGTGATTGTAGCTTTGAGCCGCATCCCAACGATTGTCCCCATCTAAATCAATAAAGGACTCTGGCAGGCCATTATTGCCAGCATCATAAATTCCGTTCCCATTAGAGTCCCAGAAAGGCTCTGCGGGGGTTAAATTCCTTTCACCGAGGTTAAATCGGAATTTTGTAGTTGGAAGTTCCCAGCGCATAGTTGGCATTCGCCAATCTGAATCTGGTTCGAACATGTTCCTAGAAGAGCCAAAACGTAAGTAGGTTAAGGCGCGAAGTATCAATGCAACTCCTAGGGAAGCGATCATCATTACTTGAGGCGATGCTTTTTCTTCACGGAAACCACGATATACTAGGCGATCGATTATTATTCCTGCAATTCCCGTGAGGACAAATGCACCCAAGAGCGTCCAACATAAAACTGACCAAGTGAGAACACCGTCACGAGGAGCATCATACATCGGAACAAAATAATCGCTCCAAACTAATATCATAGCTAGATACATTCCAATCATGAAGAATTCTGATTGAGCAAAGTTTCCATATCTCTGGACTTTATATGTCAAGGTCAGGCCTATCGCTATAGCAAGATATGTAGATGCCCAAGTTAAGGTTCCTGTCGAAATCGAAATCAAATCTAATGTAATAGTTGCACGTGTTTCCAATCCTTGGAGCAAAGCCTCCAAAGTAACAAAAACTACCATGACAAGAAATATAGGAGATAAGAAAATTAATACAGTCCTTACATTACTTTTTGGAATGTCGTCAAAGAACATTTTAACGACAATAAAACCCGCCGTAATTGATTCTAAGATTTGAAGCAACCAGATTAAATCTGTTGGCAACTTATCTAGCAATACTATGTCTATTAGATGCAAGAAGCCTTTATCATAAGTTAAACCTAATATTAGTGAATCTAAGAATAATATAGAAGTGATTATCACTCTCTTCTGAGTAGTGGTAAGTGAATTAGAGAATTGATTATAATTTTCACGTATCTGTTGGAGCATTACCTACACACACACATGAAATATCGATATTTATTTTAAAAAAAAAGGGCAGTGTGGCGGAAAATCCGCCACACTGCTTTACGTATCTTGTTAATCTATTAGATTATTCAAGACATTCCGTTTGCTGGATCCCAGCTGCGGTTGCAGTCAAAGGAAACACCATCAGCATCTTCAGTGAAATCACCAACACAGTATCCTGCGCCAGGTACGTCACCATTTGCCATGAATGAAATGTCTCCACTTGCTCCAGCTAGACCTTGTCCTGTAGCCATCATTACTTGGCTCAGTGTTGCACCAGGGGATGCCATCTGTGCGAATGCAGCTAATGCCACAAGTACGACACCATCGAATGCTTCAGCGGTGTAAATACCGCCTGTGCACTCAGCAGATTGTGCGCAAAGTGCTGCGAAAGCATATCCTACTGCTCCCATTGAAGATGATGCTGGCTTAGTAGCAATAACTCCGTTAACACTAGATGTTGCTTCTGTTGCAAGTCCTTCTTCAGCAATTCCGTCTCCACCATATACTTGACCAGACCAGCTTTGTGCATTCATCTCATCAATGATCATTCCACCGTCAGCTGCATATGAAACCAAAACAGCTGAAGTACATCCGTTGTCAACCATTGATTGAACAGCAGCAGAGAAATCTGTCATTGTTTCTTCATATCCAATGGTTGTACAAAGTGTGTGTCCCGCAGCTTCGAAATCTGCTGTGAAAGCATCAGCCAGACCAGATCCGTATGCGTTAGTCATATGTACTAATCCAACTGTTCCGTCAGCAGGTGAATCTGCTTGGACTACTGCACTAAGTGCTTGACCTTGCAGTGCGTCGCTTGGAACTACACGGAAGAAGTCAGGGTAAGCAGTAGCATCTGACAATGCAGGGCTAGTGCTTGCGTAGGAAACTTGTGGGATTCCAGCTGCTGATAGAACAGCATTTGCTGCCATTGAAGCACCAGAGCAAGCTGCTCCAACTACTCCAACTACTCCAGCATCAACTAATGCTTGAGCAGCAGTTGCACCCATGTCTCCTGAACATCCTGAGTCAGCGTAAACGATTTCAAATTGAACCATACTGTTGTATCCAATTGTATTAGCGATACCAACTGCAATTTGTGATGCTGCTACGAAACCTGCTGCATAAGTTGCAATAGGTCCTGTTGCGTCATTTAGGAAACCAATCTTTACAGTAGCGCCCATGAATGGTGCTGCTTCTAGTCCTCCAGCTGCAGTCCACATCATATCACAGTTGTAGTAGTCACCGTATGTAGGTACGTGATTGAATGTACAAACATCGTATCCACTTCCTCCAACGTCTCCATTGTCAAGGAAAGTAAGTGTACCACTTTCTCCCTCATAGCCGTTACCAACCATCTTAAGGTGCATAGCTAAATCATCTCCAGAATCGTGTGTTGCTGCTTCAGCCATCATCATTACTGCGTCATATGCTTCCAGTGTATAGATTCCTTCACCACATACATCATCAGCAGCACATGCAGTTCCGAATGAACCAGAACCACCAGATGCTGCTCTAGGGTATGTTACTTGTACGCCATTTGCTGCTGCTGTGTTTGTATAATCATTTAGAGCACCTTCGCCCGCAATACCATCAGCACCGAATGTTGGGATCATTGCACCCATTACAGCCATGGTCTCAATGATCATTGCACCATCTGCTGAGTAGGAAGCTAGGACTGCTGAATCACAACCTGAATCGATAACTGCTTGTACAGCAGCCGCGAAATCGGTAGTTGTCTCTTCATATCCTATAGTTGTGCACATAGTATTACCCATTCCGGTCCAGTATGAATCGAAAGAATCAGCAAGACCCGCTCCGTATGCATTGGTCATATGAATCAGTGCAGGTGAAGTAACTCCACTTGCAGCAACCATATCTGCCATAGCGCCGCCTTGTATTGCGTCACTTGGAACTATACGGAAGAAGTCAGGGTAAGCAGTAGCGTCTGACAATGCAGGGCTTGTGCTTGCATAGGAAATCTGTGGAATTCCAGCTGCGCTAAGAACACCATTTGCTGCCATTGAAGCACCAGAGCAAGCTGCTCCAACTACTCCAACTACTCCAGCATCAACTAAGCTTTGTGCTGCAGTTGCACCCAAATCTCCAGAACATCCAGAGTCTGCTTCCACTATCTCGAAAGCAAATCCGTCATGATCTGCACTTGCTTGTGTTGCTGCTGCATTAGCTGCGTATGTGAATGCCGCCGCATAAACTGCGATAGGTCCAGTAGCATCATTCAAGAATCCAATCTTGAGGACTGTGTCTTCAACAACAACTACAGGTGGAGTGAATGTTGGGTTTTCATTGCCCATGTAGTGTGCTGCTAATTCGTCAGCAATTGCATGTGCAAGATCTGCTGAGAATCCAACTACATCACCATCTTCATTCAAGCTCTCGAATGGAGGATATGTTGTATCTGAACAAAGTTTTAATTCTCCTGTTTCTAATACATGTGCTAATCTACTTCCTTCTGTTGCCATTGGGTAAGATGTTGCTGTATCTGCAGTAGTATCGTCAGTTAAAACAACATTTCCATCGAATGAAGCACCGAAGATTAAGTCATATTCTCCAGAATCAATTACAGCCGTAATTGCTACATTAAGTGCGTCTAGAAGT
The DNA here is from genome assembly GCA_902593945.1 of uncultured Candidatus Poseidoniales archaeon. Taxonomy (GTDB): domain Archaea; phylum Thermoplasmatota; class Poseidoniia; order Poseidoniales; family Thalassarchaeaceae; genus MGIIb-O2. Next base: position 84,316 of record CACJKA010000002.1, read on the forward strand.
AAATCAGATCCTTCTTCTGCAACAGCCATCCCTAATACTTCTTCAGAGAAGGTAACCATTAAGTCGCCTTCAACAGCTAAAACAGGAGAATCGCCCATTGCGTAATGTGCATCTCCGTTATTGATTGCTGCAATAACATCAGGCCACATTGGGAATGCTAGGATAGTAGCATCTGGCAGGTTAGCAGGGTCAGTTCCGTCCCCACTTGCCCACAAATCTGAAGTTGTACCAGCTTGTACTGCTACAACAGTTCCAGCGACGTTAAGATCTAGAGGGTCTGAAATTACTTCAGCGCCATCTGCACCGATTACTCCGATACTACTTGTGTAGTAGCCACGGGTAAAATCGACCTGTTCTTCTCTTGCGTCAGTTTTGGTCATTGAGGAGAGAAGTGCATCGCACATTTCTCCGGCGTTCAGGTTGGAGATGATAGGGTCCCACTCAGATGTTACGAATACTGCACTTATATCGTCAGCAGCCGTTAACTCCCAGTCTTCTTCTTCATCTCCGCCTAAGCAACCAGCAAACGCTGCTGCTAGCATACTCAGGGTCATCATCATTGCAATTATTTTCTTGTTATTCATAGGATACTCACGTTCCGGTAGGCTCTTCGACAACGTATAACATTTATAGAGTCTCTTGGGAATGTATCTAAATATCATTGTTTGCAATAGTTGGCCATGTAATAAAAAAAGGGTGCAATATTATTAATTAAAACTATATTCACCTTAAAATCATAAGAAAATAACAGACAGAGTATTTCATGCAGTAGATGCTTCTCGCAAGAGCATGACTGACGCCCCTATGGATTATGCTTCTTCTGGAGTCGATATAGATGCCGAGGGAGTTGCCGTTGCAAGTTTAGTAGGTGCTCTTTCTTCTTCTGTCAGAAAAAAGGGAGAATTTGGAGCCCCTGTACCTCTACCCGGAGGATTTGGGGGGATTATTGAATTTGGAGAATACAGACTAGCTTTGGCCACAGATGGCGTGGGCTCGAAATTAATGATAGCAAATGAATTGCAAAGATATGATGGCGTAGGAATTGATTGTGTAGCAATGAATGTCAATGATCTATTGTGCGTAGGTGCAGAGCCGATTGCTTTTGTCGATTATATCGCAGTTCCGAAAACTGATGCAGGTACACATGCAATTCTTGGAAAATCTTTGGCGGAAGCCTGTAAGAGAGCAAGGATTACTTTAGCAGGTGGGGAAACTGCCACATTACCTGGAATAGTTACTGAATTGGATTTATCTGGTACAGCACTAGGTTGGTTCCCTAAGGGAGAAGCCATTACAGGTGAAAAAATACAAGATGGAGACATTATGATTGGTTTACCAAGTAGTGGTATTCATTCTAATGGTTATACACTTGTCAGGGCGATTGTAGAACGTTCGGGTTGTTCTTTAACAGAAAAATGCCCTTTTGACGCTAATCATGACCATAGAAATATCGAAAGATTTGAAGAAGGAGATATTACTTTAGGAGAAGTACTACTTAATCCTACAAAAATATACGTTGAGCCATTAGTAGATTTGATTAAAGATTGTAGAGATGGAATAGGGCCTTGTGAAATCTCTGATATCAAAGCAATGGCACACATTACAGGAGGGGGATTATCTAATCTACTCAGATTACACGATGATTTCGGATGGCATATTGAAAATCCTTTACCAATCTTACCAGAATTTAATTGGTTGGCTGAACAAGGATCTGTAAGTAATAGAGAAATGCATCGAACCTTCAATATGGGCATGGGGATGACGCTTGTGGTCAGTAGAGATATGGCAATATCGGTAGAAAAATGGCTGAGGAAAAGATTGCCAGGGACTAAATGTATAGGCTATGTTCACAATAAAAAGAAAGAAGTAACACATGTGGATGAGGATATTACTTTCTCACATTATTGAAAAAATAATTAAATTATGAGGTGATTAATGATGATACACCTTGAAGGGGCCACATTAATTCAGCTGAATAACGAAATTGAAAATGACGTAATAGGACCTTCGACAAAAGATTATGAAAAAGTGTTCTATAATCCCGCAATGTCCGGTTCAAGGACTAGAAGTATAATACTAATGAAGCATATTATTGGATCAGGGTACTTAGGAAATTCGGAAATATATGCAATCGATGGTTTGGCTGCTAGTGGCCTAAGAGCAAGGAGATGGTTGAATGAACTTCCCCCAGAACAATCTGAAAGGCTGAAAGTGACTATTTGTGATATGAATGAGAACTCTCTAGAAAGAGCTAGGGAAAATCATCAAAAATACCCCCCGAGTAATGGAGTAGATAATTTGAGTTATAGACAAGGAGATTTGAGATCAGCAATATTAGACCAAGGTTGGCATTGGGTGGATGTCGATCCATTTGGGTCACCAATGCCGTTTCTTGATACTGCTATTCAATCACTGGCAAAAAAGGCAATTTTGGAGATTAGTGCTACTGATACTGCCGCTTTAGCTGGTTCTTCAAATACTGCCTTAATGAGAAGATATGGGGCTAGAATAAATCCAGATAATTTAGCGCATGATTCTGGATTAAGGGTACTCATGGCATGCATAGCTAGGACAGCAGCCAAGCACGATAGGTTTGCTGAACCAATATTATCTGTATGGGATTCACATCATCTAAGAATTTCTCTAAAGGTCAAGAAATCCGTAGAAATGGCCAATAAATTAGAAAAAAGTTTGGGATGGAGGGTTGCTAGTCCTAATGAAAAAGAAGTTATTGCTTCAATGAAGGAGGGTTTGACGCCTAAAAGTTCGACCGAATCTTTACCAATGCATTGTTTTTTGCCACTCTCATATCCAGTCAATAGAGAAGACAAAAGAATCTCTGGCCCGCTTTGGATTGCCCCTCTAGGAGATTCTAAAGTAATGTCCAGTTTTACAGAAGAAGAAGTAATATCCATGTGTACAACAGAATTTCATCCAAAAAATCCTATGAATTGGGATGAAAGAGATTTCGAATTGGAACGAAGGAAGATTGTTCGGAGCATAAAAAATATTAGAAATGAATCTGAAATAATTGAAGGTGAATTTCTCATTCTAACTGATGATTTGGCTAGTTGGAGAAATGTAGGTTCCCCTCCAAGCCCCAATAAAATGGTCGAAATAATAAATGAAAAAGGATTCAAAGCAGGGTTATCTCATTACCCCAAACCATCCTTTAGAACCAATGCTCCATGGGATGTGATAATTGATTCTCTGGAACAAACTCAACCGCCAATATAAGACATCTCAATTCGAGGTAGGGTCTTGGTATCTTCTGAACGTATCTCACTATAGCGATCTTTTCGATTATGCCAAATCGATGATATGGCTACTCGTAAATCTTCTTTGGTCGCACCATCATCAATCAATGCACGGATATCATGCCCGCCGGAAGCAAACAAACAGGTAACGAATTTGCCGTCTGCAGAAAGTCGAGCCCTTACACAATCTCCACAAAATGGAGACGTTACAGATGAAATGAATCCTATCTCTCCTGAACCATCTCTATGCACCCATCTTTCAGCGACATCACTATTCTTCATCCGTTCAATAGGAACTAGATCGAATTCTTTTTGAAGATATTTAAGAATACTCTCAGAGGGAACTACTTGTGCTAGTTGCCATCCGTTTGTTGTCCCTACATCCATATATTCGATAAAACGAACTTTTACGTCTGTATAACGGAAGTAATTTACTAATTTACTAACTTCTTCTTCATTAACACCTTTTTGTACGACACAATTAATTTTCACTGGTGAAAGACCTACTCTGATGGCTTCTTCTATTCCTTCTAATACAGATTCTACAGAGATATTACTATCAGACATCTTACTATGAAGTTCGGGATCTAGGGCATCTAAACTAACGGTGATTCGAGTTAATCCCGCGGAACGAAGAGCCTGTGCTTGCTTTTTCAATAAAGATGCATTTGTCGTTAATGCGATTTCGAGACCAAGATTAGATAGCATCTCAACTAATTTAGGCAGGTCCTTTCTAAGAAGAGGTTCTCCACCAGTAATTCTAACCTTTTCTAATCCTAAAGGTATGCAGGAACTGGCGACCTTTGCTATTTCTTCAAATGAAAGAAGTGCTTCTTTAGGGAGGAAATTATGATTATTACGAAAGCGTTCTCTAGGCATACAATACCTACATCGGAAGTTACACCTATCGGTAACAGATATTCGTAAATCTTTCAGTGGCCTTCCAAATTGGTCTCGAATATCGGAGGGAGGCACGATACCTCGTACAGAACTAGGGTCAAGAGCATTACCTGTTTAAGGACAGGTTGAATAAAGAGCACCTTTTGCAACATATTGAGTGGCATGCTGGAGATAACAGAGAAGGCTCAGGAGATGTTGAATCAATATATCTCCCAAGGTGATGACCCAGATATCGCCGTTCGTATAGAAATTATTGGAAGAGGTGCAAATGGTTTCAATTATGATTTGCAACTTGTTCCATTAAAAGATGCCAAAGAAGGTGATTTGAAGACAGAATCAAACAACCTTAATATCTTAATTGCAGAAAAGAGTGTACAATACATCAATGGCACCACGTTAGACTACAAAGAAACTCTAATGGGCGGAGGATTCGCATTTGATAATCCCAATCCTCTTTGGATAGATGATTTATCACAAAGTGTAGCAGATGTAATTGCAGAACATGTTAATCCTGCCGTGGCATCACATGGAGGGCATGTAGATTTACTAGGCGTTGATGATGGTAAAGCATACATCGCTTTCGGAGGAGGTTGTCAAGGATGTGGCATGGTGGATGTGACTCTAAAACAAGGAGTTGAGGTCATGATAACTGATAATGTCCCTGGCATTACTGAAATTATCGATACTACAGATCATGCTGCTGGAACTAATCCATTCTACTGATTAGAATACCATCTGCACTTCATCGTCATCGTCTTCGTCACTTGGTGCGGGCAGAGCCGTCTTTTGAGCTCTGTTGAATGCTTCTCTGACGCGTTCTTCGATATTTCTTGCATCGTTCAATAATTCTTGAATTGGTATTTCTTTATCTAATAATTCACTTACACCTTCAACTGCAATAAGGGCTGCTCTAGCATCTGGGTACATTGGGTTACATTCAGCCAATAAGGCTGTTACATCAAGACCTCGTCTTTCTCCCTCTGCAATAAGATACCCGGCAATTCCTGAAACTATTCCTTGTTGAATTCTACGTATTCCTGCATTATCGAGCTGTTCTCTGCCAAATTGATTGGAAGAAACGCCCCATAATTCTCCTTCTTCTTTGATTCCCAATTCATTACTAATTACTCCGTCAATTACGATTAACCTATCAAATCCGCCTTTGATGAACCACTGTAATACAGTTTCTGCAAAATAAATATCTTTCTCATTAGGGAATTGTATTTCAGAGGTGAATACTCCGATTCCCTCGCCTTGGTATACTCTAACAGGGTGCTTTGGAACTGAATCGTGTATCAAAGCAATTGCCGGAAAATGTGGATGTAGTACTGTCCCCATAACATCTAACTCTAGAGATGATATCAAATGAGACGTGGCAATAACGCCTACTGAACCCACTGTTGAGAAACCACATATTGCTGTTCCTCCGAGACGACTTGGGTCTGCTTCGGCATGTAAAACCAAAGGAAATCCTGTACTACTATCATCTTCCATGTGCCTCGCAATTAGTAAACTATCTTAAATCTCACACTTACATAATCACTTTTTGTTAAAAAAATATACTAGGATTTAACTAAATTGACTGTTTCCGATGCACTATGAGTAAAAGTGGAAACTCAGGAATTGGCCGTATTTATATCAAGATGGGAAGCGATATTATAGATTTGACCGGATCTGCTAAAGAAGTCCAAGATGGTTGGTTAAAAATAAAAGAAGAAGAATCATGGGAAGGAAAACTTTCAGCCATCAAGAAGGCAAGGGATTCAGCGGTACAAATTGCTGCACAAAGAGCGGTTCAAAGTGGAATTCCGGAAAGGGGTTCCGCTTTCAGAAGAGTTCTAGATTCTTGTGAAATAGAAAAGACGAGCGATGTAATACTCGCTGCAATACACTACCTAAGATTCGTTGAAAAGGAAACAAATACTCCTCCTCGTGAGTTAAAAAATCTGGTTTCCCAATCACAAAAATGGAATGAGGAAGAAGTTGAAAAATGGAATCTTTCACTCTACATTAATCGAATGTTAGAAGGAGGTGTTTCTGGTAAGAAACAAGAGCCTTTTTTGGAATATCCAACAGGCATGCCAAAGAAAAATAGGTATGTGGTCCTTACAGATGCTGGCCGTAATTATCTGGAGAGTCTGACACGTGTCTAATGAAGAAAATCTGCAAGATTGGTCTTATACATCTCATATAGGAAAAGATCTGAGAGGGATTAACCTCTCAGGGGCTAACCTGAAAAGAGCTGTATTTGATGGAGCTGATCTAGAAGGAGCTGACCTTTCAGGTGCTGATATGAGGAGAGCTTCCTTCAAAGGTGCAAATTTAATGAAAGCGGCATTCGATAATGCAGATATGAGAAATGCTATTTTCATTAAGGCTAAAATGAATCTTTCGAATTTTCAAGGCGCTAAACTTGAGGGAGCAGATTTGAGAGGAATTAGGGGGAGGTATGCGATATGGAGAAAGGCAAACTGGTGGGATGCTAAAATGGATGATTCTTTAAGAATTGCATTAACAAAAAAATGGCCTAAGAAATGATGACTATTCTTGTATCTTCAAAAGCCCTTCACGCATCCATTCAGGGACAGGGACTTTCATAGTTATTTCATCCATACTTGTACAAACTGTAGTTTGTAAAGAACTCCAGCACAATATTTCTTTCTGATTAAATATCTCAAAACTCCAAGTTACTGATGTATTTCCTATTCTCTTTACTTTCAATTTACAAGTTGCTATATCGCCGTAGCTGAGAGGATGGTGAAAATTTGCTTCACTATGGACTAAAGGAAAACCTAAACGATGTTTTTGGAGAATCTCATTGTAATGAATGCCGCACGTATATTCCCATGATTCTTCATAAAAACGATGTGCTAAATCCCAAAACTTAGGATAATAAACAATACCTGCTAAATCCACCATTGGGAAGTCTATTCTCCTAGAAGATATGAACGTCATGATAAATCGTAATAGTTAATTGGTTTGAAATCTGTGGAGGAACATTCTAGAAATTGTGATTTTCCAGTGTACACTAAGAAATGTAAATGGCGGACCCACCGCGATTTGAACACGGGTTTAAGGCTCCGCAAGCCCCAGTGATATCCAGGCTACACTATGGGTCCAATAGAACTTCGAGAGAAGGTTCATCTTTAATTCCGACGGTGATAGTCAGAGAAATTTACATGTCCAAAGGAAGGATTGTTTTCCAACTAGGTTGTGCTAATTTCTTAGATTTCGGCCCATCTCTAGGATTAGGATGTTTATGCAATAGAACACCATGCATACCTTCTACATTGAACTTGACTCTTAACTCAAGCATACGATCTCTTTCTATTGTTTCCATCATTTCAGAATCTAATTCAAATGATGTCCTTGAAGAATCGTCACCTTCATTCTGAATACTAAGAATATTGGCATTAATGTCAGCACGCGGAGAAAAATCATAATCTCGAGGGTTGCTCATAATGACTTTGAGGTCTGCAATAAGTCTATCTCGAATCGAGACTTTAGTTATCTCCATCTCTTTGACCATGCCCCTGCCATGGAGAATTACTTGAAAGGCCTTCCCACTATTGAATGAGGGTTTAAACTTAAATTTCTGCTACGCGTGGTATCAAAATAATAAATTCTACTTCTAAACTCCAATCATTGCCTGTATCTGGATCTATGCCATCCACTGGTAAGTCTGGATCACATTGATCGGCCGTAATTGTCCATATCCAATCACCCATCCCCCATCTCTGGCCAGGTTCATTAAGTAAGGAATAAACAATATTTTCGGCAGAATCTGCTTGAATATTATAATCTGTTTCTGGAATATCATTTAATTCATCGTAAGAAATGTAGGTAGAAGCATTTTCCGTAATATTATCGTGAGTGGTTGAAGAAAATGTTCCCCAGCCAGTCATTGGCAAATCAATATGTAAAGAAAAATTGTCTTCTGGCCATAATAATGGTATTAACTCTCTATCCAATATTAATGAGGCATTAAACTCGATAATGCGAGCATTAAGGCCCGGTTCGTGAGTTAAAGAAACAGATTCTCCTTGTTCAAGGTAATCTGACCAAGAATAAGTGACTTTTTCTTCTTCCCAATAGACATAATATGTCCTAGAAATTACCATTATAGTCCATTCTTCAGAGGAAATTCCTCCCTTATCATCGACTACAGTTAATATTCCTGTTTGGTTACCCGCTTCTAAAAATTCTATCTCAGCTAGAGATGTTGTTGCATCTGCATCGCCAGTAGGGTCTCCGTCTCCATCGCTATCAAATGTCTTATCGAAATCCCAAATAAAATCTAAATCCCCTCCTTCTGGGTCAAAAGAGTTAGATGCATCTAGAAATCCTATATCTCGTGTTTTAACAAATCCAGGTTTTTCAATGATAATAGAGGGCGGAGAATTAACAAAAATAGTCATAGAAATTGAGTCAGATTCTCCCAAATCATTAGTCACAGTCAATTCAATTTCATGATTTCCTGGGTTTTGGAAATAATGACTGATGATTCCGGATTTAGTTAATCGTGTTTCTCCGTCACCAAAATTCCAATTGTAATCTACAATAATTGAAGGAGAGGGGGATGTGGAGCCGCGTCCATCGAAATTTATGACGTCCCCCACATTAATTTCACTTACGTCTGAAGAAATTTCAGCATTCGGCGTTGTTGAAGAAAGCCCTGTACATCCAGCTAAAGATACCAATAAAATCATACAAGATATCGAGAAAGTTCCAATTTTAGTTGATGACATTGGGCGTCTGTGCATGATATGATGTTCATAGCGATGTTGGAAAAATATACTAAATAAATATCAAAAATATATGATTTGAAAGATACGGACGGATTAGTTCATGGGGGGGATGTGTTTCGATTAATCATGGCTGGGGAGATTTTTGATGGCTTCCGAGTGGTGGGATTTGATTTAGAAACTACAGGCTTTGATATCAGAAAAGAAAGGATTGTCGAATATGCGCTAATTGGTAGTGACATCGATGGAACTCCCATAAATCTGCAATCATTAGTCTATCCTGGGAAAAGAATACCTTTCGAAGCATCGAATGTTCACGGCATTAAAGATCAAGATGTCAGAAATGCTGGTGCTTTCTCTGAACATATTAATGAAATTGCAAAAATAATCGATGATTCAATAATTGTTGGACACAATATCATTAAATTTGATTGGAAGATTCTTGAAATGGAGTGTGTCAGAGCAGGGTTTGAAACCCCTAAACCAAGAGCGATTATTGATACATTGGTGATTGCTAGAAAATTAAAAATTCCTGGGAGACATAAATTAGGAATTTTATGTAATAAATATGGAATTGAGCTTGAGAATGCACATAGGGCAGATGCAGATGCAGGCGCGACTCTGATATTATTGTGGAAAATAATGAAAGAAAATCCTAGATTCTTTAGAGGTTCAATAGATGATTTACAAGATTCATTAGCAGGAGTAGAGAGAGAAAATTCACTCGGTCCGGGGCTTGAAGATCTAGAGCCTATTCCTCAATCAAGAGGATTATTAAGAAAAAATAATTCTGAAATCATAGTCGCCTTTGGTAAATACAAAGGAAGAAGTTTGAATGAAATAAATAGAAATGACCCTAGATATTTGAATTGGTTATTTTCGCCTTCAAGCCCTATAGAAAAAGTAGTTTGTGAAAAGTATAAGAATTCTTTTCAAATCTGAAATTACCTTATTGATTTCAATAAAGGAGACCAAGGGAGTATCTCGCTCCAGTCTCCCAAGTGAATGATTTGCCCCTGTGATCTAACGCTACCTAGGAATACTGGGCCATCATAATCTGAAGAAATTATATCTTTCAACTGAATTAATGCGCGACCTTTAATTAACGCTCCAAAGCTTATCTCTGAGCTTACTAATTTCCCTTCTGACCCTACCGGAGATTGGCGTTCAAATCTCGCAGCACCTGAAAAATCATCGAATTTGATTATTTTAACTACCTCGTCACGAAATGTATTCTTATCAGAGAGTTTTCCCTGGTCTCTAGATATCCACCAATCAGGGCACCACGCCTTAAATTCACAAAACCCACAAGCATCTTCACTGGGTGTCGATTCAGGGGGTTTTGTAGTTAATTTCATTTCATTCCAAGCCAAAATCGCGTCATCTAAGACAAAATCGCCATCTGTAGAATATATTTTCTGATTAGATGAATACCACCCTTCAGCAGATACATGGGGATGATTTGGTTTGGTTTCTTTCAATAGGTCTCTGTAGAATAATAATTGTCTAGTTACTTTTTCATTAAGAGTTGAATTGGGAGGTTTTCCGGTTTTTAAATCTGCAACTATCCAACCTTTGGAGTTTCCATCTTCATCTAAATCGTCAATTAACAAATCTAGTCTGCCAATTAATCTCCCATCATTAGATACCAGTGACTCTTCATTAGATAGAACAATTGATTTGATCTCTTTCCAGTCTTTAATAGAAATCTCTGAAAACTTCTTTCCTGTATACTTTGTTTTACTAAAAAGAAGGTTCAGAGCCCCGACTAAACCTTCCCTCGCCTTTCCAATTGATTGAGGCTTCCAACTTGGGCGGCGGGGAGTATTAAGGAAAATTTCTTTTTCCATTAGCCAATGTTTGTCTATGGTTTCTTTCATTAATTTAGATAGCCAACCAACTTCAGAATCTTCCCGTCCTTCAAAATCTAAATTACAAATTTCTTCCATAGAATTATGGATTACATTACCTAATGACGCAGGCATCGACGCTTTGCGAGGTAATCTTTGTCTTGAGAGCCAGTATTTTCTTGGACATTCTTCAAATCTATTCCAAGATGAAGGAGATAATTGGTGTTCAAATATTTCGACCACTATTACTACCCACCGACTGTCTGATGTTACGCTCGTGGCGTCATAAGGATTAACACCACCGGCTATTACTATCTAGCAATGACGTCGCAACCGGAGATACAGTTTGATTCTGAAATTGATATGACAGGGGCGTTAGTAGTCAATTGCTTCCCATCACTAGGATTTGTTAGTAGCATTGTTGCACATTATTTGGTTGATAAATTAAATTTGAAGTTAGTTGGAGGTGTTCGTCACCCTTCTTTACCAGCAGTTTGTTTAGTCCAGGAAGGAATGCCTTTACCACCTTTGAGATTTTACGCTGGAGAACCCATATGTAATATGGAAGAATGTAATAAAGTAGTTTTAATCGCCTCAGAAATTCAGGTCCCAGCGAATTTGTGCTTACCATTATCTGGTGCCTTAATTGATTGGATTAAACAATCCAATGCTAGTGCTACAATAATGATTGATGCTTATTCACCAGGGGTTGAAAATAAGCACACGGTCTTTGATGAGGATGATTCTGATGGATCTCTACTAGGGATAGGTTCTGTAGAAGATTCTCATAAAATATTGAATGAATTAAAGGTTCCACTTCTGAAGCAAGGAATCATTGGGGGTATGACGGGAGTTATGATGGGAGAAAGCAGAAGAAGATCAGTAAATACCGTTGCAATGTTAGCAGAAGCTTCCGGTGAATTCGGAAATGGTACGATTCCAGATTCTAGAGCTGCAGCAAGAATAATCAATTGCCTCGATAAGTTACTTCCGGCAATATATCTAGATTCTGAACCATTATTGTTAGAAGCTCAAAGAATAGAAGATCAGATTAGAGAAATGATGGCTTTACAACTAAACCCGAGTGCTGAGCAAGCAACCAACGAAAGTTCAAACATGTATGGTTAATTAAAAATCCATCAAAGATTTTTGAGTATTTTCTTCGACATTAGCGGCCGGCATCTCTATTTCTAACATCTCATTTAACTGGCTCTCTGAAATTACTTGGACTCCTAAGCTAATGGCATTCTCAAGCTTTGAACCTGCTGACCCTCCGGCAAGAAGATAGTTTAGATTCTTAGAAACAGAACCCACGACCTTTCCTCCATTTGATTTGATTAAAAGTGCTATTTCTTTACGGGAGCGCGTCAAAGTTCCAGTTATACAAAATGTATTTCCGGATAAAGAACCGTTCGATAAGGGCTTTGATTCTGAATAAATATCTAGATGTGTCTGAAGTTTTTTGACCGTGTCCATCCTTATAGTTAATCCATCTAAAATCTGGTTTGCTACCTTCACTCCTATTCCGTCGATTTCAATAAGTTGTGTTACTGCTGAATTATTTTCATCAATATTTTCATTTCTTTGATTGACTAAATATAGCAGATTCTCTATTGACGTGACTTGATTTGCTACTGATGTTGCTAATTCCGGACCTATACCTGGAATTCCAAGAGCCGAAAGAAACATGCTGAGAGAGATTCGCTTACTGGATTCCAATTCTTTTATCACATTAGTTGCAGACTTTAGGCCCATTCTTTCTAGATTTGAAATATCGCTAATTTTCAGATTATAAAGATCTGGTAAGGATTTCACTAATCCCTCAGAACACAATTGTTGTGCTAATTTCTCACCAATACCGTCCATTTCTAGCGATCTTGCCCAATAAAGTATAGTTCTCTCAAGACGTGATGGACAATTCATATTTGTACATCGAAGAAATGCACCATCTTGAATCAAATTAGTATCACATCGTGGACACAAAGTAGGAATAATTATTTGTGAATAATCAGGTAATTCTTCATCAAATTTTGAACCATCTGAATGTGTTCTCCCTTCAATATCTGTCTTTGCAGCTTTACCAATTACTTCGACTATCTTTGGTATTACGTCGCCCCTCCGAACTATCTTGACTTTGTCTCCAATAGCAATTTGTAATCTATCGACTTCCCCTGGATTATGCAAAGTAACATTCTCAACAGTAACTCCAGAAACAGTAACAGGAGCAACTCTAGCAACAGGAGTAATTGTTCCGGTTCGACCAACTTGCCAATCAACGTCCATCAGAACTGTATGGGCTTCTTCCGGAGGGAACTTCCATGCAAGAGCCCACCGAGGATGATGGGCGGTCATGCCAAGAGATTCTCTCTTTGAAATTAAATCGAGTTTTATTACCACTCCATCTATTTCCCATTCAATACTTCCTCTTTTTTCGGTCCAATATTCCGTAATAGAGGAAATCTTCTCTGTAACTTTCGTAGAATCTTCTTCTGTAATTACTGTATTTCCTGCAATCTGTATTCCGATAGTTGAAAGCCAATCATTTGAATCGGAATCAAAAATAAATAATGGAGGGTTTGGACTATCTGGGTGACTAGAATTTGAATCTGGAAATTTAACATCATATGCAAGGAAAATTAAATCTTCGGGCTTTGCTTTGCCAGAATCCTTTGTTTTTTGTCTAAGACATCCTGCCGCAAGATTGCGTGGATTCGGAGCAATTGATGAATACTTTTCATAGAATGTAGATAATGGCATAATTACTTCACCTCTAATATGACAATCCCCCTCCCAATTAATAGACTCGGGGACATTGGAAATTCTCCTAGCATTAGCAGTAACATCTTCACCTCTTGTCCCGTTTCCTCTAGTTGCTGCTCTGACCAATCTACCTCTTCTATACTCTATAGAAAGTGCTGAACCATCAAGTTTGGGCTGACAAACAAACTGCCGACCATTTGCTGTTGTTTCAGAAACAAAATGGTGTATTTCCTTAATTGTAGTCGCTTTATCTAAACTACGCATTGGAAATAAATGAATTACTTTTTCACTACCTGGGATAGAATCTGAACCGACCATCTCCAGTTGAGGGTTATGTGGATCTAATCTTTTTAATTCTGACCAAAGAGAATCGAATTCCGTATCAGATATTTCGGGTGCAGCCTGATTATAATATAAATCTGAATGATAAGAAATTTGTTTAACAAGCCAAGAAACAAGCGCCCGCTTATCATCACCTGATGGGCGCTCATCAACCATGTCTGTTGAGAAGGGGGGTGCGACTTGAATATGCGTATTGAGACATTAGAAATGTCTTGCATAAGCTAAGGAATAATGGTGGGCCAGCCAGGATTTGAACCTGGGTCGCGCGACCCCCAGCCGCGAAGTATAGACCAAGCTAACCTACAGGCCCTGTTATTCAATGGGGGTTCTTTGGGTTCAAAGCCCTAACCTAAGTGTAAACTCAGTTCTCACGGGCTATACTGAACGGTGCAACTTCATCAATCAAATCAATATGAGCGACGAACATTCTACGGCAACAGTATCTTTCCATGCCTAAATTATCCAAGACAACTTGTGCATCTTCTCCATTTACTACTGCTTCTTTGTATTCTTCGTACTTGTGAGCAATAACTTTGCCACAACTCCAACAACGCACTGGTATCAACATATCTTTTCACCTCATCTGTATGATTTTTGCCATTTGGCACGGGCACCACGACCCATTTGATGTTTAGCTTCTTTACGTCTTGGATCGTTAACAAGAAGACTGCGGTCGAATCTCAAGTATTCGTCTCTCAATTCTTCGTCTTCTCCAACAGCACCGCCGTTCCATTTTACTAATCCACGAGCTATAGCAGTTCTAATTGCATCTACTTGTCCCATTTGTCCTCCGCCTTGAACATCTACAACGATATCAACGTCGTTTAAACGGTTCATTGCTTCAGCAATTTGGACTGGTTCTAATGCTTTACGACGTGCAAGAGTAGGTTCCATTATGTGTATAGGTTGACTATTTACTCGTACGCGCCCCTGGCCTTTACGGACGGTTGCACGTGCGATTGCAGTCTTTCTTTTACCACTGGTTTCAACTGAAATTTTACCTTTTCTCTTAGCCATATTCACTGACCTCCCCAACGTGTCGCGTCTACGCCTAGTGAAGATGATATTTCACCGAGTCGTACAAATTTTACTGGTAATGGACGGTCTAAGGCTGATGTGTCGCCCCATCTATGTCCTGAAGGTAACTCTTCACCAGATAGATTGGCTGGACAACCAATCATTACTCTTAGATCTCTAACTGCATTACGGCCGCTACTATTCTTTTGATATGGTAACATACCTCTAACCGTTCGCTTCATAATTTGGTCAGGCATTCTTGGGAAAAATGGACCTTTACGAGGATGATTTAATTTATACTTAAAATCATAATCTGCCAGAACACGAGTTCTAGGGCCCGAAACTATTGCATTTTCAGCATTTAGAACGATTATTCTAACTGGATTGCCTGCCTTTCTAGCAGAAAGTAATTGTTTCGCAACTACGCTGGCCAGTCTTCCGAGTACCTTATCTGTAGCATCGTATACTATAGTTCCTGATTCATCCAAGGATTCTCACCCCCGATCCTTCTGGGTTTTCGTTCATTAGTTCACGAATCGTGATTACACGTCCGCCTGCGTCTTCAATTTTAGAGCGGGCTCCAGAACTGACACTATATGCTGCGACGTTGGGCTTACCAGCTACTTCTCCACTTCCTAGTAATTTACCAGGAACTAGGACCATTCCTTCATTCGCTGCGTATCGCGAAAGACGGCTTAGGTTCGGTTCAGCCCAATTACTGCGGCTGGATTCCAGACGCAATGCAACGTCTCGCCATAGTGCAGAACCAGTTGACCTGCTCTGGGCCTTTAAATCGCCGATTAAAGCGATTAGGGCCGCGTTGGTCTTTCTGTTGTTCTTACTCATATAACTCCCTCGACGTTTCTTAGGTATCGCGGCCACCTGACGACCTGTTATGAATGCTACTACTCGCCAAGTGGGTAATTCGTTGCACTGCGGCCAATGTGGGTGTTTAACCCACTACAGTTAATTCAAACTAATGATTGTACGATTATAATGAAAAACCACCTCTTTCTTCATCATCATCAATTCCCGCAATTCTTTCCTGTCCTTCCGAATCAACGAATGAACCTGCCTTCACAACTGAACCATATAATCCTGATTCAGTAGATGATGTTCGATTCAACATACTTTCTCCAAGTGAATTGCTCAAATGGTTAATAATTGATTGTAAAGCATCTATTGCTCGATCTCTTTGATCTGCTCCTATTTCATGGTCGGAATATCTAGCTTCTTCAAATATCGAGAATAATATATCTAAATCTTCAGGAGGAGTAATTCCTCCGAGCATGGTATTTACCGCGTCTTCGAATTCTCTAGTAGTCTCGTAAACCTTCTTCATGGCCCCCTTACTTCTAAAGAATCTGACTAACTGCTTGTAACAATCAAATATTGTTGCAATATAGTCATTAGATGCCTTGAGTGACATTAACGAGTCGGTTAAAATACCGCGAATAATCTCAATTCTTCTTCTTTCGTTGTAATTTCTATACATTATTGCACCAATTAACAGAACAAATGAGAGGACTATTCCGAGTACCGTAATAACTCTAAAAGTCCAGAAGTTCGTATCTGAAGAAGCTTCTATATCTCCAAGTCTAATTGTTGGAGTACTATTCAAGAATTCTTCTTGGAAGAATGCAGATTCTTGGAAGTGGACCAATACTCGCCACTGCCCTCCTATTGCAAGTTCATTTCCTTTAGTTTCACCAGGTACTTCTTTACCACTATAGATAAAGCTGAAATTCGCTTCACCTTTTTCATTTGTGACTGAATATTCAACATTATTGGTCACATAACCTGTTCCGTTCCAATACTGGAATGTAAAAATAACTGTTTCTCCTTCTACAGAAACATCTAGCCTGTCTCTCAGAATTGAAACTTTACCAGTAACAATATCTCCTTCTTGGTATCCTTCTGCTTTAGCCCAATGGTCTTTCAATAGAATATCGACTTTACTTCTGACTAGAACTTCTATGTCTTCATATGAACCATTGACAACAGGGGTTGTTTCTGCTTTACATCCACCAGGTAATTCCTTTGTTGGCTCATATGCAATTCTAATTGTTCTAAATCCTTCTAGTTTCTGGCCGCTTGGTTCAACCCCCTTTCTACTAGGATTATCGTCAGGATCGCCTGAATACCATTCAATCTCTCCTGTTCCATCTTGAGTGATTGCTGTTGCAAAAGGCCTAGTATTGGTCTCAGGATCGAGATAGATGTTGAGACATTTCCCTCCAACGGGGTTACCATTAACCTGAGTTAACATGGCATCTATATGGAAAGATTCTTTCAAATATAATACGGGGAATACTGACCCATTCTCGAATCTGAATGTATCTATATCAGTTCGGAAGGGTCCAATTTCTTGTACCGTCATTGTTGAGTTAGAGAATACAGGGAAGAATTTAGTGATACTGGAGTTCTTGTATCTGTATTGATCTCCTGTCTCATATGAATAATAATTCACAGTAACCTTGGCTTGGCCCGCTTGGATATCGTTTAATGGGCATACTATTGAAAAGAATCCATTAGAATCCGTTACTCCTCCATTACAAGCCTTTACACCTAGTTCTGTCCCTACCATTTCATATTGGACTTGAATAGGACGATTTGATAGATTTGTATCTAACTCGTCGACTAGTTGACCGGTCACCGTCATTGGTTTGTCAATAGGTTGTCCTGTCAATTGATCTATTTCTGAAGTATAAACAATCTGATTATCTACAGAAAGTTGTGTGCCGCCAATCAGGCTAAATCCTTGCCCGTTATATTGGAATACCTTACGATAGTGATCGCTGTTCAGAACTTGGGCACAAGGGTCCCATGCACCAGATATGGAAAGCATTTCTTGATCTATTGGTTCACAACCTTCGTGCGGTAGATTCTCTGAGAATCTAATTATTACATTAACCGGCCCAAAACCATCAGGAAGGAAGGATTGAGGGTCATCTCTCAATAGTTGTGGATCTAGCAACATCGCATGATTAATTGTTCCAGCATTAGGGCATAATGTCTTGATTATCTGTCGATGAACTGTTTGTTCAAAGTCAACTCCTTCAAGAATAACTAATATCTCTCCGCCGTTTTCGTCACAACCATCCAAAAGTTCACCTTTATCTTTGATAGCAGCAGTCCTATTATCGTCAGTCACCTGAGCGGTAAATTCCCAAATATCGCCACTAGACAATCTATTTGCAGTAGTACTTTGAAGATCTATGTAGGTTCTTGAAACAACCCATAGATCTATTCCTGAGGAGCTACCTTGACGATAAGTATCTCCAGGATAAGTGAAGCTCAAAGAGAAATTACCTAATTCGTGCATTTCATCTATAGTTAAATTGATTTTGAATACACCATTTAAGTCGGTTACTGCTACATCACTTGTGCCGTCGGCAGACCAAGTATAATTCACTGGAGCGTCTCTAACCGGTTGATATGCATTATCTATTACTCTAGCTTCAATGGTTGTATTTTGCCCTCGATAAAGTCTAGGTATGTTATTTAATTGGAAATCCGTGGTACCAATGACTGACACATTTACATAAGCACCTGTAGGGGCGAGAACTGCTGATTGATTACCTGTAAAGTAATAATTTGAGTTTGTGAAATCAGCACGGATACCATAGACTCCTGCAGGATACTGTGAATACCAAGTCCAGTTGTAATCAAACACTGCTTCTCCGTTAATCATGTCCGGAACTCGAGCAAATCCTGTCTCTTGAGATCCTGCAAATACTCCGTTCTTATCGATATCGACCTGTAATGCCATAGCATCGTGTGGCCAAGCAGTCATTGTTCGGTTCCATACACTTCCCAAAACTCTGAATGTCTCACCAGTAAACATCTCAGGTACTATTTCACATCTAATTTCACTTTCTGGATCAAAGGGGTTGATTGGCCCGCAAGGAGGTACATTGAAGTCTCCACCATTTTGCATTGCGATAAACCAATGTGTTCCATTCGATGAGATGAATGAACGTAGATTTGCTGCCTCTCCAGTAAGTCCTTGTGGAGTACCATCCCAAAGCATAGGATATTGCTTTCCGAGACTTACTTCGCTGTATTCAAGACCCGCATTAGCCAAAGAGGGGGCATGGAATAAAGCTCTCCAAGCGCCAAACGAGGCCCCGGTGAATTGGGTTGAATCATAGAAGTAAACCGGCCGAATTGAAGGGGTGATTATATCTGCTTCGACATACATTCTATGCATCGAACGTATAGCAAAAGAATCTGTCTTATCGCCCTCTAAATATGGCCATGGCATTTCTCCACCTAAATCAGGGCGGGATTCACCAATAAACATGTAATCTCCAATTGGTAAACTTGTATTTGTGTATTCATATAATCCAACAACACTGTGAGATTTGGACGTATTATCCCACACAATTTCTTCATACGCACCAGGTACCTTTCCTTCGCCGTTATCTATAGTGGAATTCCATTGTACTTGCTTCCAAACACCTTGGCTACCACTTGTCTGAACGAATGATAGGGAAACCCAACCACCTGAATCTGCTCTGTAACCATAACCATATCCATCGAATATCGTTGGGTGAGTCAGATTGCCAAATGGACCGCCGTGTACTGTGAATGATATAGGTGCATGTGACAACTTATTGTCGAATATTCCTCTATCCCAATCTGCTGCATAATGAACCTTATAATCAACGAATAATGGTTGTTCGTCACTTCTGAAATAAGTCCATGCAACGTAATCTATTGTTGTGTTTGCTCGCACCTCTGTAGGTACTGGTTGTGTAGAAGAACCATCATGTAAAAACATCTCAGTTACTTCAGCATAAACATGGTACGTTGTGTTAGAACCTACCGGTAGATCTTCTGGGAATAAGAATTGACCTACAACGAATCTACCATCGGCATCTGTCAATACATCCACGGTTTCAACGGCAGAAGTTCCATTCCTAGTCCAAGCAATATGAACTTGGACGGGTAAATTCTCTGCAGGTGCGAAAACTCCTTGATCTAGGTCTAGCCAACTAACAGTACCATTAAATTTAGCAGCATATAAGTTATCTAACCATAGTACATCAGGCGATGTAAGAGTAATTCTAGTTGGAATCTTATCATCTTCGTCTAGGATACCATCATTGTCACTATCCCAGTCTGATGAGCTGCCATTTTCCTCCTCTAACTGATCCCAGTCTGAGTCGATTCGACTATCATTATCGTCATCTTCATCTATTGCATCGGGACCTGTGTTTGGATCTGATGGATTAGCAATTCCCTCGCCACCACCAAAGTCGTCATGGTCCCATGGATTAGTAGATTCACTACCATATCTAGACGGCCAGAGCATTACTTCATCTTCATCTTTCATTCCATCTGAGTCGTCGTCTAAATCAATATCGTCCCTTAGACCATCATTGTCGTGATCCCAAGGTGAAATAAAGGGAGTTGCGGTATTAAGCTCTATCAAGTTAGTTCTACCGTCACCATCCCAATCATCATCTTTCCAATTTACAATACCGTCATTGTCATGATCCCATGTCATCTGCTCTTCACCAACAAAACAAAGCAATTCTTGATCTGCGTCTAAAACTCCGTTATTATCGTCATCAGGGTCTTCTCCATCGGGAACTCCATCATTATCATTATCTACATCATAATATTTGGGATTCAAAAGACCTTGTCCAAGAACTCCTTTATCGTGAACAGCTTGGAACCACCCATCTTCGTCGGGATCGGTGTCGGTACCGTCGTCATCATTATCTTCACAATTTGAACCAGTATAGAAATTGCCAGGAGGTATCGTCCCGGTATCATCATCAAGATCGTCGTTACTATCTATCTCAAAATAATCCCAAATACCATCTGAATCATCATCTATATCCCAATGGTCGTAAATACCATCAAAGTCATCATCTAAATCAGCGGTATCATTGAATAAACATTGAGGCTCCATATTCCCAGTAACAGGGGCACCGCAATCGTCATCAGGATCGACGTCATTATTTAGTAAATCTGCTCTTTCATCGGGGAAGAAATTTGCATTTGAGTCAGCAGTCCACTGGAAGAACCCAAAGGATAACCCTATGTAAGCAATCCAAAGATCACGATTATCTTTCATTTGATTGTAAGTAACTGCAGCCGTAGGGCTTACTCCACTCTGTGGATCGAAGGTGAAATGGAAACAATTTTTATTGCAAGTCCATTGACCTTGTGAATTGCTTCCATTGTAAGCACCATCGCTGTAATCAGGATCTGCCCTAGTACTGTAAGGATATGTATATTCTACTTGGTTCGCCCTAGTTGGTGTAACCAAAGGAGCCCCATAATACCAAGCATAGAATATTCCACATTCATGGTCTATTGCTTGGGGCTGCTGTGGGACATAAATCCAGAACAATGTTGCTCCACAAGTGTTGTCATCAAAGCTACCTCCCATTTTGATATCATTAACGTCTAATACCCCATCATTACCTTCATCTTGATCCCACCAGTCTGGTAATCCGTCACCATCTTGATCGACATCAATTCCATTTATCAGAGAGTCTCCATCAATATCTATATCAAAGTGATTATCTCCATTGTACGGGCTCCATTTTTGGATAACGTGCCAGTATAACTCAGGAATCTGTCCACTAACTGATGGGTTGGCTTCATCGAATCCATTGTAATCCAATACGAATCCGTTTTCTGAAGTGAATGGATTAAACATCCATGTTTGGTTCCAATACATTTCGTAAACTATTGCAAATTGATATAATTGGTCATCGGAAGATCCGTCTAATAAATCGCCATCGCTGGTAGGATAGCTGTTATCAAAAGGATCGGTGGCATCTAAATCTTGAATTCCACAGTTTCCGTCATCAGGGTCATAATAGTCAGAAATACCGTCATTGTCATCGTCCCAATCTTCATCATTTGGCAATCCATCACCATCTACATCTGTATCGATATCATTTGGACCGTCGTCACGATATTTTGATCCGTTCAACAAATGCAAATCGTTGTCATCGTCAAGATCACAATTGTCATCTATATCCAACCAATCATAAATGCCATCATTGTCGTCATCAATATCATCCCAATTATTTATTCCGTCTCCATCCCAATCATTGAATCCAGTATATGATTTACGCATCAAATAACAATTATCATCAGGGTTAGAAGGATTCGGATTGGTAAGGCTAGGGCAGTCCCATGTATCAACAGTGCTTTGAGGAATTGTTGGGAATATATCTTCTTCATTGATTTCGCCATCATTATCTAAATCCCATGGTAAATCACTTGCATCGGTTAAAGTTCCACCAACTGTGTTATCTGGTACTGGGACGCCTCCTAAGTCGGTGTCTAACCAATCCCATACCAAATCATAGTCTTGATCAATGACTCTGTAACGATCATCATCAAGATCTCTATCATAATCCATTTCACAGTCAATTCCAGGAATCATTATAGCACCATTATAAAACGCTTGATTAGGTACTGGATAATCTCCTGCTGCATCTAAGTTTGTATCAGTTTGAAGGCAAGTATCTGGAATTCCATCATTGTCGTCATCAACGTCATACATGTCTGCTAGGCCATCATTGTCGTCATCTGTATCTGAAGAATCTGGAGAGCCATCGTTGTCATTGTCCGGGTCAAGGAAATTAGGTATACCATCACCATCTAAATCTCCGTCATATATGTTAGAAAAAGCCTGTACTTTAGGATGCCATGCCTTCTCTCTTTCAACAAAATCAATTCCTCCTACATAATCTCCATAGTAATCGCTACCAGTGAACGAAGATTGTAAGACTGTAATATTACCTTGAGTTGTAGAGCTTAAAGCGAGATTTTGATATGTGATATTTGCTGTGCTATTGAATTGGAAACTCCAGACTCCCCCGTTGGCATTTATTATTGAACTCGAAAACGCATTGCCTTGTGCTTGAACGGAATGATCTTCTATATCCGAATTGAACCAAGTTATGATATCGCCGGTTTCAATTGTAATGTTTTCTGGGTTTAATCCTGCACCATCAATATTAACAAAATGTGTTGTTGGGCCAGAATCCCATTCTACCCAATCATTCCAAAGATTGTTCTCTGTAATGTTTGAAGTGATATCAGAGTTCCATGGATGCGCATCCCATAAGTCAGGTACAGAATCTCCATCGTCATCTAAATCAAAATAATCTTGAATGCCGTCACTATCAAAATCACATGGCCACGTGAATTGATCTATACGACCATCATTATCATCATCTTCATCGTATGAGCCTTTACCATTACCATCGATGTCCTCGTCAGTAATGCCGTCATTATCGTGATCTAACAGATTCTGATCAATACGGTATCCTGTTCCTACTGTAGTTTGAGTCCAAGGATGAATTGTTGTTGGAATAACATAACGGTCCTCTGTATTGTTCTTTGGATCTGCTCCCTGTGACCAGTCAATAGGGCCCTCTAGTATTCCATCATTGTCATCATCCCAGTCGAATTCGTCTTGGATACCATCATTGTCATGATCAAAAGGATCGGTGCCATAACAGCCATCAAACCTTTCAATTAAATCGGATATCCCATCATTATCGTCATCTAAATCATTCAAATCAGAAATACCGTCATTATCGTGATCTTCGGTATCTGTTTCTTCCAACAAGAATCCATAACTTGGATCAATTGCTAATGCCGCAGAGTCAGAAATTTTTCCATAAACGGAAAGTGGGTCATGATACATTGGATCAGTGAATGCTGGATGAGAAAATGGATTTTCGGTTCCCGGTTGCATTTCATTATATTCTGCCATGGGTCCATCTGACACATCTATTTGCTGGAACGCTGTTCTCTTGATTACAGGGCCCCATTCAGATTCTTCCTCCGAATATGGTTCGAAATCCTGAAAGGAATACATCTGAGTACTGAATAACATTATGAAAACCATTAATCCTGCAACAATACTTTTTCTCGAGCCTTCAAGACTAATATTTTCATGTAACTTTCCTTTCATCGTGACCACCGAAGTATCATTCCTAAATGTAATTCATTTATCAACGCACACCCTAAGTTGAGAGTGGATGTATCAACGAGGCGTTTTAGTATCAAAGTTCAAGGATACCTTGGATTAAAATGTATGAATAAATTCGGGAGGCTCGATGGCATCATTTCGGACCGTAATGAATTCAAAAATTCATCGAGCCACTGTGACAGAGGCAGATGTAGATTATATCGGATCAATTACAATCGATAAAGAGTTGGCTGAGGCTGCAAATATTTCAGAATGGGAAAAAATAGATGTGTTGAATATAACTAATGGTTCGAGGCTAGGAACATATGTGATTTTCGGCGAAAGAGGTAGTGGCGAAATTTGCATTAATGGTGCCGCTGCACACCTTGTAAATCCTGGAGACTTGGTAATTTTAGTGACTTACAAAATAGTTGATGATGATTGGCTGACTCCGGAGAGCCACGTGCCAACTATTATTCACGTAGATGGGCAAAATAAAATTATCAATATTGATTGATTACGGACGATGATAAGGTAAACCTTTGATGATAGTACAGGCGCGATATAATTGTTCCAATAGAACCACTGCAGCTAACTCATGAGGAAGTGTAATCTTTCCCAATGAAAGTGATTTTAAATCGCCTTCATAGGACCCAAATCCCCCAGGGGGGCCTACGACTAGATGGACAGAACTTGAAGAGATTCGCCACTCTTTCATTTTTTCAGAATACCCCATACTATCGAGATTTTCTCCTTTTTCCTGTAAAAGAATTACCTTATCGTTACCAGCTTTTTTAATTACATCATCCAAATAAGGCCCAGGTTCTGTCTTGTTTCTATGCTCTACTATTTGTACACCGTCAGAAATTAATCTGTTAGCATAGTCAGAAATTGCTGCCCTAAATGATGAATCTTTGGCCTTACCATGTAAATGAACGAAAACACGACCCATGGCCTTCGCAAGGATAAGTACCCTTTCATTATTCGCAAAGCATCAAGAAAGAGAGCCTTGACGCAGGGGCGATTGACATGGGTTGGTGGCCATTTAAAAAAAAGGAAAAGGTCATCCATGATAATCTTCATATTAAAGGTACGAAATTATGGTTACAAGACTTGAGAGAAGTTTGTGAAATGAATTTTGATAATTATACTGAAGGTCAAAGACTAATTCGGCAAATGCAAATCGAATGGACCGATTGCCACAAAAAAGGAGATGTTTCTGATGAATTATTAGCCGGTTTAGATAGAAGAAGTTTCAGACTTTTAAGATCGGATTCTAATGAATGGTTGAAATGGCTAGATGACGAAGATTTTTGGGCACCGGGCTGGGGCGTTGATTCAACTGAGTGATTATTATGTGGAGTTGGATTTTATTATTTTCAATACTGGGTGTTACTGTCTTTTGGTACAGTAGGAAACAGCCATTTCCTGAAATAAGTGGCTATTTTGCCGCTATTTTATTATTTGTCGCATCGATTTTATGGTTGGCGACAAGCGCTCCAAGAGGTGAAGGGAATGAGTTGGCTCCTGCTTACATATCCACATTTATAGGAGGTTGTGCTGTGATATATGGTGTAATAAAAATGTCAGTAACAGACGATGATGTTATCGTTGCTCCATTTGGCGGGATTCTATTTTGTATAGGCTCGATAACTCTGCTCTCTGAAAGATGGAACGAAGCCTCGCAGGCAGAGCAGATTGGTTCATTTATATTAGCTTCAATTTTAGTGATTTTAGAAATTTATCTTGTATTTAGAGGACTAATAATTGGCGTACAAGGCATTTCATGGTCTAAATCGGGATTAAGGCAAATTAGTCGAGGGTTGATTCATGGGAAAAACGGTGCTATTTCCCATTTTGAGAAATCTTGGGACATGGACAAACAATGGATTAATGCTATGAGTCATTCGGCATTAGCGTTGATTTATGAAAAAGAAAATAATGAGGATTCTCGGATCGAACATACCATGGAATTAGAGAAAATTGGTGGGTGGGATGCCGTCGATAAATCTTGGATAGAAGCGATAAGAAAACATTTAGATTTGAATTAATGTTTGAGACGATTGTTCATATTGACAAACCCTTCCGGAGGTACAATATGGTTCGGATAACTAAGGTTCATACCGGCGGTGGGGATGGCGGCGAAACTTCTCTTGTAGATGGTTCTCGTGTAGGGAAGGAGCATCCGAGAGTCGCAATCTACGGAACAATTGACGAAGCGAATTCAGCAATTGGTATCGTCCGTTCGGAGATGAAAAGATGTGAGTCTAGTGGCATACTTCATACACGTCTTGAAGAGGCTGATCGGATGCTCGGAATTATCCAACAGGAGTTATTCGATGTCGGGGCTGAGTGTGCTTGCCCTCCGGGTGGCGTACCAGAACAGATGGCAATAATCGGAGCAGATGCTGGCAAAAGATTGGTGGATGAGATGGATTATATGTTGGAAGATTTAGAACCTTTATCTTCATTCATACTTCCAACAGGGAGTCCAGTTGTAGCACACTTACATATGGCTAGAACTATTGTTCGAAGAGCTGAGAGAGAAGCTTGCGCTCTTCGTGAAGAGGTTCGAAATGAGGTTATTAGCTATCTCAACCGGCTTTCTGATCACTGTTTCGTACTGTCTCGCTGGCTTACTGGAGAAGAGGGAGAGACTCTTTGGACTCCTCTCGGTAAAAGATAGGGTGAAATAATTGAGCGTCGAATCTGCTGGGTTCGAAGGAGCATTGATTAGTTTATCGCTAATAGTTGCAATTGGTGCTCAAAACGCATTTGTAATTCGCCAAGGATTATCCGACAGGCACGTGTTTCTTGTTTGTACAATTTGTGCATTTTCAGATGCTACTCTGATAAGCCTAGGTGTTTTTGGTTTCGGAGAAATTATATCTAATTCGGATAATCTCTCTGAACTAATAAGATGGTTCGCTATTTCTTTCTTGATCATTTACTCAATAATGAGATTCAAGGCTGCCTATGACGGTAATGCTCTAGATATTGATGATGGAAAGAATTTTGTCAGTGCTAAAAAGACTGCAATTATTACTCTTGGTTTCACTTGGTTGAACCCCCATGTTTATCTTGATACTACTGTACTTCTGGGTACTGCTTCACTACAATTTCAGGGTGATGAAAAAATAGCATTTGCCATAGGTGCGATGATGTCCTCCTTCCTATTCTTTTACAGTCTCGGTTTCGGAGCTCGTCGTCTAGCGCCATTATTGAAGACTGAAAAGGTATGGAAAATAATTGATGTTGTAATAGGCATAATTATGATATGGATAGCCTGGAGCATTTACACAAATTAGTTTAAGTTTAGAAAATCCTTTGCAGAATTTAATAAATTTACTTCCTGATCAAAAGTTAATTGCTCAGATGCTTCATCGAAATTCACCCACATATAATTAGTATGTTCATGAGATAGTTTGACATTGAGTTCGTCGGTATTTGCTAAATACCAAAAGACCTGTTTTGTAGTTGGTGATCCTTTGGAAAAGAATGTATATTCTGTTCTAGACATCCAACCGTCGATTATTGAAACCTCAGAGATTCCTGTTTCTTCTAATAATTCTCTCTTAGCAGTAGCGATGTGGTCTTTGTCATCTTCCTCAATGTGCCCCTTAGGAAAACTCCAATGGCCTTGGGGGTATTGCAGCAAAAGTATACTATCATAATTCATTAGAATGAAGCCGCATGACGTTTCCATAACATGGGGGAGGGGTTATCGATATTGAATTATACCAAGAGGAGGTAGGCCTTAGTACTGAATGGGGTGATGTCAATGGATATTTACACAAAGGCATTAACCCTAGATATTAAAAAAATAATTACTGATAGTGACTTAGATGGAATAGTCACTGCTGCCATTTTGAAAAGATGGTGGCCAAACGCAGATGTGATTTTTGGCCATCCGGGCAATTTACGTGCAGGAATGTTGGATGAAATAATAGATAGGAATACAGCAATTTGCGATCTACCAAGACATGCTGATTGTGGATTAAGTATAGATCATCATAAGTCAAATGACCCACATGGGAATACAATTGATGATTGTGTAATCTTATGGGAGCCAACCCCTAGTGCAGCTCGAATTGCTTACAACCTTCTAAAAAATAAAATTGATTTGACTGATTTAACAGAGACAATGGCATGGGTTGACAAATTAGATGGAGGTTCTATTTCAATTGATGAATTCAAAGGAGATAATCCGGTACTTTGGTTAGGAAGAATTATTGGTTCTAACGAAGACATTACAATGAAAATACTTGAAAATATAAAGAACGGTGTATCTATTGAGGAAATATTTGATTTGCCAGATGTGAAATTAGTACTTGATGAAAGAGTGGCTAAACAAGAATATCTAAATCAAATTATTAAAGAAAATCTCTATATCGTTGATAGATTGGCGATTGCAAGATTGGAAAATCTAAAAATAAGATCTAATGGCTATCTTGTGACATCGATAGCAGGAGATGAATGTGATGCATGTATGGTTATCCATGGAGATATTGGAGCGGGTTTTGATGAGGAAGGAAAATATCCAGTATCGGCTTCATTTTACACCAATTCTTTCGTTCATAACTCAGGAGGGATATTCGATTTGACGAAATTAGCAACTAATTTTGATCCCGACGGAGGTGGGCATGCCAATGCATGCGGATGTAGGATAAAACCAATTGATGGAAAAATAGTCACTAATCGAGAAGTAGTGAGTGAAGATATTGAATCGAATATTAATGAATGGCTAAATATCTGGTCTCAAAGATAGGTGAACAAGTATAAAAATCCAAGAAATGCGTGTATTACAACCAGATACATCATTACATCACTTATTCTTCCGTGTAGATTGCTAATCTTCCCGTAAGGTTTCTGACTCTTCCTATTTTTACTGGCTTCGATGCCGAGATGCCTCAAATATATCATCAAGAAAAGTCCAATGATGCCGGCCCAGCCATGAAAATGGTTTGGTATTAAGTCAGAAAAAGTAACTACTCCGTTATTAATTTGGAAATATATTATCTTTGAAACAAAGGCCAGACAAATTACTAATATTACATAAATGAATATCTTATTTCCTATTTTTTCATGTTTATAAATCGCCTCATTTCTTTCATCTTTTGGTAATTTGGCCCTCTCCTGACGCCATTTTCTTTGTTTGAAAAATTCTCGAATAATTGCTAAAGCGGCAAGAGGGTGAAGAAGGATTACTATCGTGGCCAGAGCCTCCATGAACACTCCTGAATCGTAACATATCTTGAGTTCTCGCTTTTTCTGTCTTGCATAATAAGGCGGTGCGTTCATGTAGGAGGGGCTTTGGGGCGACTTATCGGAGTGTCTTCATTTGGAGCAGTATCTATTAGATTGTATCTCAGACCTGCAAAGAGCGGGTGATGATGCAGGTCGTAGAAAGAGAGCGATTAATAAATCGGATACGTGGGATTTGCTAAATAAAAACTGGAAAGCATTGGCTGTTTTAGCAGCAGAAAAAACTGCACCGAAAGCAATAGATAAAGAGAGTATTGAAAATAAAAATAATGTCATCAATCGTGGCCACAGGAATAGAATTGGGAGAAGAGGCGGTAGGCAAAGTAGGATGGGTTTGGAAGATCATTTGCCTACACCACAACAGGCTATTAACTCAGAAAACCCTGCCGCATTCAAATTATCTGTATTAATTGCTCAAAAGCATAAAATGACGACATGGGATGAATCATTTGATGAACAGATGAATATATTGAGATTAGAATGTAGTCAAGGCATTCATCCTGTTTGGAGTAGATTAGCTAGAGAAGCACCAATATTTGCTGAATTTGAAAGATTCGATATTGTAGAGGAGAAAACTAAAATCTTCGACTCAAAAGAATGGATTGAAGCAGCAAATTTGGACCCTAATGATATAGTCGGCCTAAGAAGATGGTTGAGTATGGAAATACCATTCGTCCTGTCATCCGCACAGGCCCTTTCTTTAGAAAAAATTCGTAAAGATCTTGCTGGGAAGCCAAGGCCTTTTACATGGCCTCAAATAATGAAAGGGAAATTGAGAGGTCTAGAAAATGAAGGGGCTTTACTAGAATCAATGCTACTTCTTTGTGCTAATTCTAATGAGGCATTGGGTGTACTTGAAAAAATAAAAAATCACAGTGAAATGAAAACAGTTGTTTCAAAACAAAAAAAATTATTTTTACTCGATTCAGACAATGGTGACGTTATCATCGACTGCGTCAATCAAAAAGGCGAAGATGATCTCGCTAACGCAATTAGAGTTAAGGCATGGAAAAAAATAGAATTAATTGATGAGGAGATACCTCTAGAAATATTACTAAAGGGCAAAGAAATATTAGAAAATGCAAATGAAAATGTACCATCCATTTTACTCTGGCGAATTAGTAAAGGTTTATTTGAAAAAGAAGAATATGTTGAATCAATTAAAATAATTGAGGGTTTAACAATAAATGATGATGAGGAGTTGGTATTTGCAATAAAAGTCATTTCAAAAAGCGACTCTGAGAAGTTTGAACGAAACATCTTACAGTCTCTGGGAAATGCCGGAGAAGAGTGTGTTGCATTTGCTATGGGTTGTATAGACGCTCCTCCCAATATTCAACTAGAAGCATCTAAAATTCTTTCTAAAAAGGATTCGATTAGATATACGGACGAAATACTATCGGTCATGACTCGAACAGCAGATATTGAAAATCTAGCTGAAAAAATGAATGAAGATAGTTCGTTAGGATTGGTCTATCCGTTTAGAGCGTTGATGGTATGGCACCTAATGCCTGCAGAAGCAGGAGTGAAAAAGATTGATGAATTGATTAGTTTAAGGAAACAGGCTCTATTTTCGTTAGAAAAATCAGAGAAAGATGATGTCCTTTCTGATGTTTCTATATCTCTAATCTCCTTATTAGGAGGCGTTCCTTCCAACATTGATTCAATTCATAAAATCTTAGATAAAGGGGCTATTATTGTATTGAACCAGGTAAGAAAGGCACTGTCTTCAGACGGTTCTGGCGTTGTGAAAGACTCTTTAATTTCCTCCTTGGAAGAATCAATTGATGAAATCAAATTATCGACCTTAGATCGAAGATTGTTTGATGCCTTAATTGATTCATTGTATGTAAATTCATCGGCTATGCAATTACAATCGGGAAATTCTGAAAAAGAAGAAAATGCACTATTGACATTAGAGAGGCTCGCAAGTAAAGAAAATAACACAATTAGGACGATTAGAGCGATAACAAATCTAGTTAAGGAGCATAATATAGGGATTGAATCTTTAGAAAAATGGTATAGAGTTCATGATAAAGAGTCCGCTGAATATCAAATTATTCGTGCTGCTCTGCAGAAGAAAAGTGGGAATAGACTAAATGCGGCTAGAGCTTACAAAGAAGGTGCCCTAAAGATAGAAGATGATTATGAAGAGTCATCTTTGATTCTCAGAAAGGCGATGATTGAATATGCACATTCCGAAACATGGCAAGAGGCTGTCGATCTCTTAGATCGAAATCCAGAATTGGAAACATTGTTGACTCAAAGATTTCAGCTATATTTGAGAACATGTGCCGATAATAATTCGGGTAAAACCGATATTGCGACCAGGAGATTAATACGATTTGTGAGCGAGCAAGAAAAGGCTAAGGAAGATTTTGATGGCGACTACAATAAGAGGAGAAAGGAGGCTCTAGAGTTAATTCAAAGGTATCCTGATGAACATAATCTACCCGATAGAAATTTCAAAGGAAGAGTGAAGGCTGCTTTGATGACTTTAGAAAAATCAAGTGGCTCAAGAGAGTCTGACTTAGAAAGACGTTTTCAACTTGAACTGCATGATATGAAAGATATTTTTGAATTGACTTTGTTGGGGGAGCAAATTGCTGAAGAAAATCCTCTTCGAGGAATAAGAAGATTCGAAGAGGCTATCGAAACCGGTTACTTCAAAGGTAGACAGGTGGAAAGATTGAGAGACACTCAACGAGCGGTTTTTGTCAGCCAAAGTGCCAACATACCTATCAAAGACAGGAGAACTCTGAAAAATCTTGGCTTGAAGTCATTAATATTGGTTGATACCAATGTATTAATTCACGCACTAAAGGATGATTTGCTTCAAGAAATTTCTAATGATGATTTTGGTTCCTTTGATTGGTCTGTTGAAAGATCATTTCATATGATGTTAAGGAGAAAGGGAGGGAAAGAAACATTTCTTTCAATTCCACCTGCAGCATTGTCAGAATTTACTAATAGAACGAAAAATCCGAAAACTGTACTGAAATTATTCAATGATGTCTATATTAATAGAGAACAGTGGAAGAAGAAAATAACTCCGGAATTCCTGAAAAAGAAAGTAAAGCAAATATGTAAATCTTTCAGCACTTGGCCCCAAGAAGATTATTCCAAGAAATTGTCAAAGATTGAGTTGGAAGAATTTTTACTAAAACACGAAAATATATTCCAATTAGTCGATGATCAAAAGCGGAAAAGGGCAGAAGAAATTCCAATACGTACTGAATTGAATGGGAAAGAAATTTACCCGGAGAGAGGAGATATGGAAATTATGCGAGATGCTGCCTCACTCGCCTCTTTACCTTTGCAAGAAATTGGTAGTATTTTAGTAGCCACAAGAGATTCTGATTTCAGACTTGTATCGAGAGCTTTGGAAGAAGAATATGGATTCGGCGTTGTCTCTGATGCTCAACAACTAAATTCGAGAATATGAGATAGATGTGTGATTAAAATTCAAATGATTTATTTTCTTGAATATTCACATATGGGAGATTAATGCTTCTCCGAAATCTGAACAACTCAGTAATTTAGCATCATCCATCAATCTTTCAAAGTCATAGGTTACTGTTTTTGCCGATATTGCACCTTCCATGCCTTTCACAATTAGGTCCGCTGCTTCATTCCAACTCATATGACGGAGCATCATTTCTGCAGAAAGTATCAAAGAACCAGGATTGACTTTGTTTTGTCCTGTATATTTTGGTGCGGTTCCATGCGTGGCCTCGAATATAGATATTCCAGTGTCATAATTAATATTGGCGCCCGGAGCTATTCCAATCCCTCCGACTTGAGCCGCTAAAGCATCAGAAATATAGTCGCCATTAAGATTCATTGTCGTCAACACTTCATACTCTTTGGGCCTTGTAAGAACTTGCTGAAGCATGGCATCGGCAATTACATCTTTAATTATAATTTGATTATTCGTTTTTGGATTATTCATGGTACACCAAGGTCCGCCGTCTAATTCCTTTGCACCAAACTCATCCTTAGCTAACTGATATCCCCAATCTCTGAAACCACCTTCTGTAAACTTCATTATGTTTCCTTTGTGAACTATTGTAACACTCGATTTATCATTATCTATAGCATAATTAATTGCTGCTCTAACTATCCTAGATGTCCCTTCACTGCTAATCGGTTTTATCCCTATTCCACTAGTTTCCGGGAATCTAATTTTAGTCACTCCCATTTCATTTTGAAAGAAATTGATTACTTTCTTAACTTCTGGACTTCCTGCTTCCCATTCAATTCCCGCGTAAACATCTTCACTATTTTCACGGAAAATTATCATGTCAACGAATTCTGGATTTCGGACAGGGCTAGGAGTTCCTTCGTACCACCTAACCGGACGGACGCATGCAAATAGATCGAGCTTTTGGCGGAGTGCAACATTAAGACTTCTAATTCCTCCTCCAACAGGAGTAGTCAATGGCCCTTTGATAGATACTAATCCAGTCCTCATACATTCAAGGGTTTCTTCCGGTAGCCATTCGCCGGTTTTATCAAATGCTTTTTGACCGGCTAAAACTTCATTCCAATGTATTTTACGTTGTCCTGAATATGCCTTTTCTACCGCAGCGTTGACCACGTTAATCATTACCGGCGTGATATCGATTCCAATACCGTCGCCTTCAATATAATGCACTAGAGGCTGATCGGGGACAATTAAGTTGCCGTTTTTGATTGAAATTGCTGCTCCCTCGGACATTGTTCTCAGAGATGCCACTTACCACTCATTCATGAAGCCAACCCCTCTGCCTTAACAAGAAGTGAATCGGATGAAAGGGGTAGTTAGGTGGGTAACCGGTGAAGAAATAGAAGGTGAAACTGACAATGGCAAAATTACTCAATTCCATAGTGAAACTGCAGCAAGTCCTATGCAAATTGTTCTTCAAGCACATGGAGCATGTTCATTGATCGATATAATTGATGGATTGAAGCATAGGATGGAAAATGTAAGAGCTATGTGGATTGAATTGGAATCTGAGAGATCTTCTGAGCGCCCAAAAGTTTTCACTTATGTGAATATGAAGTATGTAATTGAGGGAGATGTCCCAGAGAAATTAGTTAGAAGGTTGATACATCAAAGTCATGAGAAATATTGTTCAGTTGGAGTAATGATAACAAGGTCCGGAGCAAAACTTGATTGGAGTCTTGATTTGCGGCCATAACCTTTGAAATTAACAAAATTTCTAAACAAGTCGTTCTACTAAAAAAGTAGGAAAAATAAGGAAAAGAAAGAGTGGCTTTCGTAAAGCATTAAACACCCTCTATTCCGAAGAGGAAATCCCTTACGCCGAGGACCCCATATCTATACTTTCAAAAACAGGAGTGTGAATCTATGCAAACCAAGATAAAAGATAAATCAAAAACGACTAAAAACGAGGAAAATAATGAGAATGGAATGATAGTTGAAAGACGTTTTACTACTGCTGGAGAAGACCCCTTTGATTTGTTCTCTTGGATATCTATGGACGTCGAAATAAGAAATCCTGATGGGACCATGGCGGACTCTGTTGAAGGAGTCGAATTCCCCTCTGGCTTCGAGGGAGTTCCCGGAAAAATTGCTGCTCAAAAATATCTGAGAAAAGCGGGGGTGCCTACCTATCTGCGCAAGGTGGCGGAAGATGGCATTCCCGTTTGGCTCCAGAGAAGTGAGCCAGATCACGAAAAACTACAAACTTTAGACCCTAAAGAAAGATTTGGTGGAGAAACTCATGGAAGAAATCTATTTCGAAGATTAGCAGGGACTTGGACATATTGGGGCTACAAATATGGATATTTCGCAAGCGAAGCAGATGCTAGAGCATACTTTGATGAAATGTGCTACCTAATTGCTAGTCAGCGCTCTGCACCTAATAGCCCTCAATGGTTCAATACGGGTTTACATTGGGCATATGGCATAGAAGGGCCTGCACAAGGGCACCATTATGTCGATCCATCGACAGGCGTACTATCTCTGTCCGAAAATGCATATGAGCACCCACAGCCTCATGCTTGTTTTATTCAATCAGTTAGTGATTCTCTAGTAGGGGGAACTAGTTCAATAATGGGATTATGGAATCGGGAGGCTTTGTTGTTTAAGTTTGGGTCTGGAACTGGTTCTAATTTCTCTAATATTAGAGGCGCGGGGGAGCCTTTGTCAGGAGGGGGGAGCTCTTCTGGACTTTTGTCATTTTTGAAAATTGGAGATAGGGCTGCTGGTGCGATAAAATCAGGGGGGACGACTCGCCGTGCTGCTAAGATGGTGACATTAGATTTGGACCACCCCGATATAGAGGAATATATTGATTGGAAATCCAGTGAAGAAGAGAAAGTTTCAGCATTGGTTATTGGATCTAATATTCTGCAAAAACATGCTAATTCATTGATGGAAGCTATTTGGCAACATGAAGAGAACGATACAAGGCTTGATCAGTCAGAGAACCTTGCTTTAAGGAAGTCCATAGTTAAAGCAATCAAAGATAATGTCCCTCAACCGCATATTCAACGCATCTTAGACCTAGCGAAGCAAGGATGGAAGGGGGTGGATTTCGAATGCTTTGACACTAATTGGCAAGGAGAAGCATACATGTCTGTTTCTGGACAGAATAGTAACAACTCTGTGAGAGTTCCAAACTCTTTTATGGATGCTGTGAAAAATGGAGGAAATTGGAATCTAGTATGGAGAACTGAGAAGGACAAAGCAGCGGAGGAAAACCGTGAACCAGAGGCTTGTAAAGTATTAGATGCCGGAGAACTTTGGGATAAAATTGCATATACTGCTTGGGCTTGTGCGGACCCAGGAGTGCAATTTGATACAACCATCAACGAGTGGCACACTTGTCCGGAAGGAGGGAGAATAAACGGATCTAATCCTTGCTCAGAATATATGTTCCTTGACGATACTGCTTGTAATTTGGCTAGTATAAATCTACTTCATTATTATAATTTAGATAATCAGACTTTTCAAATCGAAGATTTCAAACACAGTGTGAGATTGTGGACTGCAACGCTTGAAATTAGTGTATTAATGGCTCAATTTCCATCCGCAGAAATTGCACAAAAGTCCTATGATTATCGAACACTAGGTCTTGGCTACTGTAACATAGGCTCGCTTCTAATGCACATGGGAATACCATATGATGATGAAAGAGCATATGCAATCTGTGGAGCATTGACTGCAATAATGTGCGGAGAATCTTATGCTACAAGTGCAGAAATCGCTTCGATACTTGGCCCTTATCCAGATTACGAAAGAAATGCAGAACATATGTTAAGAGTTATGAGAAATCATCGAAGAGCTGCTTACGATGCTCCCGGGGACGAATATGAAGGTTTGTCTGTTTTACCTCGAGGAATAAATGCAAAGAAATGTCCTCAAGATTTACTATTAGCAGCAAGAGATGCATGGGATCGAGCATTGAGGGAAGGCGAAGAACATGGATATAGGAATGCACAAACCACTGTTATTGCACCTACTGGGACAATTGGCCTAGTTATGGGATGCGATACAACCGGAGTTGAGCCACAATTTTCCTTAGTTCAATACAAAACACTAGCGGGAGGTGGTTCTCTAAGAATCATTAACAAAGGCGTGACAATGGCTTTACGCAGATTAGGATATTCAGATAAACAGACCAAAAACATCGAAGAGTTTGTTATGGGGACAAAGAGTTTGAATGGATGCCCGCATCTATCTTACGACACATTAAAATCTCTAGGATTTACTTCTGCACAAATCAAAAACATCGAAACTAAGTTACCAGATGTATTCGACATTAGATCTGCTTTCTCACCAAGTATTCTAGGCGAAGAAATGTGTGTCGAGACGCTAGGAATGACGGAAGACCAAGTCCGTGACGATTTCTTTGATGTCTTGGAGCATTTGGGGCTAGATTCAACGCAAATTAATGCTGCAAATGATTACGTGTTAGGGAGGGGGACTATTGAAGGTGCTCCGGGATTAAAAGATGAACACTTACCTGTTTTCGATTGTGCTACGCCTGGTGGAAAGTACGGGATTCGATCTATTGATTGGCCGGCTCACGTTCACATGATGGCTGCGGCTCAACCATTCATATCAGGTGCTATTTCAAAGACCATCAATATGCCTTCTAATTCCACTGTATCAGAAATTAAAGATGCTTATGATTTAAGTTTCTCTACTATGATTAAAGCATGTGCAGTATACAGAGATTGCTCTAAATTATCTCAGCCGTTAATGAATCAGCTTGTAGATTCCAGCGCCTTGGAAGAAGAGGAGGAGGAGGAAGTGATAATTGTTCAGAAAATGGTTGAACAAGTAGTAGATTCGTTGCCAATACCTACACCAAAGGCCCAGCCTCTTGCAGAAGCAATGGTACACGACTACATTGCGACAAGAAGATCTTTGCCAGATAGTTGCGAAGGAGGTCGGATGAAGGCACGTGTTGGTGGCCACACTGTATATCTAAATCATAGTGCATATGAAGACGGTAGATTAGGTGAGATTATGCTAACCACCTCTAAAGAGGGGGCAGCATGGAGGTCTATGCTAAACCAATTTGCAATTGCTGTATCTTTGGGCCTACAACATGGAGTTCCTTTAGAGGCGTTTGTTAACTCGTTCACTTTCCAGAAGTTTGAGCCTAGTGGAATGGTAATGGGTGGTAGTGGCCGTGTGAAAATGTCTTCCAGTATTGTAGATTATATATTCAGAGAATTAGCCATAAAATATCTAGATAGACATGACTTGTCTCATGTTTCACAAGAAGACTTGGACCCTTATTCAATAAGTAGGCCTGAAATCACAGATGACGGAGTTGTCAGAAACAAAGGCGAGGTTAGAGAAGTACAACAAACCCTAGGAGCCTTTGAATCTATGGAAGATGCTGCGGCAAAAACAAGAAGGTTAGCTAGGGAAAGTGGTTTTACTGGTGATATTTGTTCCGATTGTGGCAGTAGTAAAATGCAAAGGAATGGAACTTGTTTGAAGTGTAATGATTGCGGTGCAACTACTGGTTGTTCCTGATTATATCTCCTAAATCACTATTTCGTAACGTAACACGATTGACTAGATCCCCATGCGATATTTTGTCTAAATCATATATTTTCATTGAAATATCAAGAAATGATTTTTCATTTATTTTAGCAATTTCAATTAACATTCCAGATAACTGCGACCTAGACTCTGAATTACAATTTATCCACAATGTTGGGATCAACTCTTCAGAATCATTCGAATCTAAAGAGAGATAATGCCTCAAGCCTGATTCAATTAATCTCTGAAGCATTCGATTGTCTTGTTTTTTAGAAATTTTCTTTGCAAAATGAATAAACAAGGCCCTATCTAAACGTGCTAAGTTACCCAAATATGTTGTTGATAGGACTCTGGTATCTGAATCTTCATCTTCGATTAAATTTTCCAATAAAGATACACAAAAATCTCGGTCTTCTGAATCAATTCTAGATAAATTAGATGCTAATCCTCTCCTTAAAATTACTTTTTCGCTGTTACAAATTTGAAATAAAATCTCTTTTGATAATTCAGGAGTATGAGATAAAGTATGAATTGCCGCCATAAGTAAACTTTCACAATTATTCTGGTTGTAATCTATTATGAGATTTTGGACTCTCAAAGGAATATTGAGTAAAGAAGATAGGTGTTTACTAATTGATAATCTTTCAAGCCAATAAGGCAATAATGTATTTTTATGGGTTTGATGGAGTTGTAAAATATCTAAAATAGAATTTGCAGCTAATACACCACTGGGGTGTCCGATTTCTTCATAGAAAGCGTCCGCTTGTTTTCCATTCCATGCGATTTGGTGAGGTCCTGTTAGCTTTTTTGAAGGCATTTCCCCTGGTTTTCTTGCGAAAATAATTGAATTGAATAAATTGAATCCTTCGGATTCTACAATGTTAGATCCTTTCAGGCTTAATCCAATTAATGTACTTACTGAAAGATACCATCGGTCTGTGTCAGGAGACTCTTCATCAAGTGCTGAATATAACCAATCTTTAATTTGAAGAATTAAAATTCTTTCAGAAATTTCTTCTATGTTTTTAGATAGCCATTTTTCTCTTTCGGCCTCGGGGGCGATATGACGTTTGATGTAACTAGGTTCAAAATCTTCAGTAACAAGCTCTAATCGGTACAAGAATCCTGCAGTATCTATAGACGAAATTCCTAAAGCTTGGCGATTTAATATATCTAAATTGTTAGGGGGTTGGGCAGGAAACTCCGGGATTTCTAAAGGAGGGTTTGGTAATGGAAGATATTCAAAAGATAATGATATACATTCACTCA
The DNA here is from genome assembly GCA_902593945.1 of uncultured Candidatus Poseidoniales archaeon. Classification (GTDB taxonomy): domain Archaea; phylum Thermoplasmatota; class Poseidoniia; order Poseidoniales; family Thalassarchaeaceae; genus MGIIb-O2. The sequence continues at coordinate 123,693 of CACJKA010000002.1, forward strand.
ATAACTTATCACAACACTCTCGAAGGAGAGCTTTCGCCTCCCTTCTCGACATATTTTCACCAGATTAAATCTCTAGCTCAATATTTAGGTTCTGGATTAATTCCTTGTATCTATTCCTAATTGTTACTTCAGTAACTCCTGCCACTTCAGCCACTTCTCTCTGGGTTCTTCTTTTACCACACAATACACTTGCAATATAGATTATTGATGCTGCAATTCCTGTTGGTCCACGACCACTAGTGAGTTCTTTTTCCTGTGCTGCAGAAATTAATTCATATGCTTTAGATTGGACTTCAGCATCAAGATCCAGTCCTGAGCAGAATCTTGGAATATAATCTTCCGGCTTGGTTGGAGGAATCTTCATTTTCAACTCACGGACCATGAATCGATATGTACGACCAATTTCTTTCCTACCCGTACGGCTCGCTTCACCTATCTCATCAAGAGTTCTTGGATTCTGACACTGTCTGCAAGCGGCATACAAAGAAGCTGCTGCAACACCTTCGATGGAACGTCCTCGAATAAGTCTGGCTTCAACTGCTTTTTTGTAATTAACAGCCGCTGATTCCCTAATTGATTTCGGAAGGTCCAGGCGGCTTGCCATTCTGTCTAATTCGGCAAGAGCCATAGCAAGATTTCTTTCTGTTGCGTTGCTGACACGAGATCTCTTCTGCCATTTTCTCATCCTGTAAAACTGAGACCTATATCGTGAAGAAATAGATTTACCAGAATAGTCTTTATTTTGCCAATCTATATCTGTTGAGAGCCCTTTGTCGTGTAGCATCACTGTCATCGGTGCGCCAGTACGAGCTCTTTGGTCGCCCTGTTCTGGACTAAAAACACGCCATTCTGCGCCTTGATCTATTACTTTGTCTTCTAATACTAACCCACAGTCTTCACAAACGACCTCTCCACGAGTTTCGTCTCGATTTAAATTACGGCTTCCACATTCATCACATTTCACGGTGTCTTCTACAAGATAATCTGCCATCCCATCACGTCCTCTTTCCTAGGAAAGGTAAAATATCCCGAATGCCGATGTTATTTAAGGTTAACATATAAATTAGAAAAAAAGAAAGAAGGGGAAAAAAGGAAAATATTGAGAATGGTGATATATTACCGGACCATGGCAAGGCTAAAGGAAGGTAGTGTGGATGAACGAAAAACTATGGCCTCCTTCGAAAATTTCTTTAAATCCGAATAAAAGAGTTTTATTTTTGACAAAGGATTTGGATTTAATCCGAAAACAATTGTATGAAGGATTAGATCTTAAAATGAAAGATTTGACAATTGATGATCTATTAGACGACATAAACACAGATGTAATGACTCCTGCATGGGTTTGTTTTGATTATGACCCTTCTAAAATTGCTGAAAATGCATATGCAGGTCTTCTACATGATGGTCGAAGAGTTTTCGATGCTCATGCATTGAAAAGTGGTAATTTTGAAGTTATTGTTTCAGGCCATAGGAAAGGAACGGGGTCCAGTAGAGAAACTGCGCCACAGTGCGAAAAATGGTCAGGGATTAGAATTGTAATTGCAGCATCATTCGCCCCAATACATGAAAGGAACAATATAAATTTGGGGCAATTAATGGGCGATCATTCTATGCTGCAGAGATTGCAAGGTGGAGAAAGTATTGATTTGGAAGAATTTACAAATAAATATGATCCGGTGACTAGAATGATACTAGAAAATGGAGGAATTTTTCCATTTGCAAAAAAACTTACTGCGGGGGAGATTAAACTTCCAGAAATTAATAAAATCTCACGACCGATGACTATAGCTGAGAAAATTATTTCTAAAAAATTAATTTCTGAGGATTCGACTAAAGGATTTGTCAAACCAGGAGATGCGGTGTTAGCATCAGTAGATGGAGGTTATTCTCATGAATTTACTACCGCACAAGTTCACGAGTTTCTAAAATCTGAATATGGCGACGAATATAAAATTCCTAATCCTCCAAAATTTGCTGTATTTGAAGATCATTTATTGTATGCAACTGGTGTGCCAAGATTTGGTAAATTCGAAGAAAAAATTCAAACTTTAAGAGATATGCAGAATGATTTTCAAAGACATACAGGAGTTAGAGATTATTCCGCAGTTAATGGGATTTCTCCTGGCATATGTCACCAAGTTGCAAGAGAAGAATTTATTGATGTTGGAGATTTTATTCAAGCGACAGATAGTCATACCTGTATGGGGGGTGCGAGTAATGCATTGACGTATGGAGTAGGATCTACCGAATATGCGAACTTGATTCATAATCAATTTGCATTTGTGAAAGTTCCAGAAAGTATCAGATTTAATCTAGTAGGTAGACTTCATTCTGGATGTACTGCTAAAGATGTTATATTGCATATTTTATGGAAGTATGCTGCAAAATCGGAAACCCTCGATAGAAGTATGGAATTTGGTGGGCCGGGCCTCTCAAGTTTGTCAATGGATGAAAGAGCTACTTTGTGCAACATGGCAACGGAATGTAGTGCCAAAACAGGAATATGCGACCCTGACGATTTAACTGTAGAATGGTTAATGGAAAGAAGAAGTGAATTAACAAGAGAAGATATCATGGAAGCTTTTGTTACGGCAGATGAAGGAGCAGTGTACCATGGAGGAGTTCATACAATAGATTTAGATGAAATTAAACCAATGGTGGCACATCCAGGAGATCCTGACAAAGGAATACCATCTGACCCAACAAATGGAGCCTATATCGACGAGTTGGGGATTGTAAATATTGACATTGCATATGCCGGCTCATGTACTGCAGGGAAAGATGATGATTTTGCATATTATGCAGAGGTGACAAAGGCGGCCCTAGATGCTGGATTAAAAGTTGCAGAGGGCGTAGATTGTTATATTCAGTTTGGTTCAAAAACGGTAAAAGAATTGTCGGAAAAAAACGGGTGGACAAAAATGTTTGAAGATGCGGGTGTGAAATTAATTGATCCGGGTTGTGGCGCTTGTATAGGAGCCGGGCCGGGGGTAAGCGATAATGATGAACAAGTTTCTATTTCGGCAATAAATCGAAACTTCCAAGGTAGGTCTGGTCCAGGAAAACTCTACTTAGCAAGTCCACTTACAGTTATGGCTAGCGCATTTACAGGGCATATTACTGCGTGGAGTCCGGACCTGTTTTCTTAGAAAGGAGGCTCGAAAACCCCCAAATGGCAGCAATGAACCAAGCAATTTCTAAAATTAGAAATGCCCATTCATCAATAAAATAAGCGCGCACTGCTAACAAACCTGAACCTAATGCCATCAATCCCAAGTAGGGTGCCGCCTTACTTTGAAGGATGTCTCTTGTCTCCAAAAAGAATGCTGTTAAAATTAATATCATACCAATATAAGCAATCGATTCGCCACGAATAAAGTCAGCAAGGGCATCAATCATGACCTTTCTAAAATCGTCGAAAATATAGTCTTTCTTCATTTATACAAGCGCATGTTTCAATAGCCTATCGAGTCCCCATGCACTCATCACAAGTTGGCCCCAGGTCATTAGGACATGGGAGGACCAAGTGGAGGGAACATTATGGTGGATGCACGAGATATATCCGGAAAACAAAAACAAATTGCAGTTAGTGAGTTCTTTGAAAAAAATAAACACTTTCTAGGATTCGATTCCCTTCAAAGATCTTTGATTACAGCAGTTAAAGAATCAGTTGATAATTCATTGGATGCTTGTGAAGAAGCAAGAATATTGCCAAATATTGTAGTAGAAATTAATAGATTAAAGGGTGAAGATATAGAATTAATCACACAAGACAATGGTCCAGGGATACCAAGAGACGCTATAGAAAATGTGTTTGGTAAATTCCTATTAGGTTCAAGATTTCATGCTATTAGACAGACTAGAGGGCAACAAGGTATTGGAATCACAGGAGTTGTAATGTACGCACAGCTGACAACTGGTGCCAAAACTCGTGTTATTTCAAAAATTGCAACAGATTCATCAGCAGTATTTGTAGAATTAGGACTAGATACAAGAAAGAATAAAGCAATAAAATCGAAAGAAAGAAGAGAGGTTTGGATTGATGAAGGCACTGGAGAAGAAATTAGGCATGGATTGAAAATATCGACTATAATGAAAGCAAAATATCAGCGCGGTAAACAATCTGTATATCAATATCTTAGGATGACATCAATTGTAAACCCTCATGCAACTATTAGTCTAATTGTTAGAGGTAAAGATGGAGAGGTTCTGGAAGAAGGAAAATGGATTCGAACCAGTGAAAAACTACCTAGAGTGGTAGAGGAAATTAAACCCCATCCGCACGGAATACAGTTAGGCACTTTACAAAGAATGTTAAGAGAATCGGAACAGAGAAAAATGACATCTTTCCTCAGACATAATTTTTCTGGCGTCAGTGTCAGAGCCGCAAAAGAGGTTCTAGCTGTTTCTGAAATCGAAGATGAAAGGGTCCCAAAAAGGATTAATTCTGAAGATGCAAAAAAATTAATCGCATCTTTTCAGAAAGTAAAATTACTCCCTCCGCCTACGGATTGTCTATCACCAATTGATGATTTATTAATTAAGAAAGGTCTCTCAAAGGCTATTGATTCAAGATTCGCATCAACAGTGACGAGGCTCCCTGCAGTCAGTCAAGGCAATCCATTTCAGATAGAAGTTGGACTTGTTTTCGGAGGAGATATCTCTGCAGATGGTCCAATAGAAGTTCTTCGATTTGCCAATAGGGTCCCTTTAATGTATCAGCAAGGGGGTTGTGCATTAACCAAAGCAATAGAATCTATTGATTGGAAAAGATATGGATTGGACCACCCAGGAGGTAAAGGATTGCCTAAGGGTGCTGCTGCAGTACTGATACATCTCGCATCTACTAATGTTCAATTCACCAGTGAAGCAAAAGAAGCAGTAGCAGATAATGAAGAAGTGTTTGATGAAATAAGAAAGGGGCTTTTGGAAGTAGGAAGAGGGTTGAAGAACCATCTAAAAAAGAAGGATCAACGCAAAAAGGCGAAAGAAAAATTCGAATTAGTGAATGTCATTCTTCCAGAAATCGCAAAGAAAACTTCAAAGATATTAGGAAGAAATGAGCCAGATTTAGCGCCGGTAATAACTCAAATAATGAATGCAGTATTTTGTGAAGAAGAATTGAGTTGGGATAAGGAAAGAAAGCTTGCAACATGCTCAATTAAAATTTTTAATTATACTGCAAGGGCTCGTGCCTACACAATTCTGCTTAAATGGCCTGAAAATGAGAATGTTTCAATGGTTGAAAACTCCAATGGAGGGAGGAAAGAGGCGCGAGGTATTTGGGCGTGGCGTCTTGATACTCTAAATCCAGGAACTTCAACAACAATTAGCGTGGCACTTTCGGGACTCAGTAAAGGAGATTGGACCGATACAGATGTTTTCTTTAGAGGAAATGGAGATATTATTGGTGCGACCAAGATTGATGAGAAAATACTTGAAGAAATACGGAAAAGTGAAGCATTGTCTGCAATCCGAAACGAGATTTCTGAATCAGAGATTCAAGAAATTAATGATGTGGAAACGAAAGATTTGGAGTTCGATAACGAGGAAGAAATACGTACGGATGGTATCAATATTTTCGCTGATTTTGAGGAGGGGTCTGAATGAGTGGCGTGGGACAAAGAAAAACAAAAGATGAGGTAAAGGAAGCGCTGAAAGGAATAGCTGCAGAGATGCATAACAAAATGGAAAGAGGAGTTCCTCCATCTATGACGCTTCCAGTTAGAGCAAAAACAAATATTGGGTTTGATAATAAATTGGGTGTTTACAAATATGGTAAGAAGAAAAGTACTAGAGATGCAACAAGTCTTGGCTCGGCAAGACAGTTGTTAAGATCGTTACACGTAACTGAATTTATTGAGCAAATGATAGATTCTGGTAAGTCATCTACACTGAGAGAAATGTACTATATTAGTGAAGCGTGGGGTCATGGAAAATTCGGCTCACAGAATGAAAGTAATAATTTGGCTGAGGATTTGGAAATTGTAACCAAATGTCTTCGTGAGGATTTTAAGTTGCGTCCTGAAGAAGATGGTGCGAGAATAATCGGTAATGTCACCTTTGAAGAAAGGAACCGGAAAGGAGATTGGATGAGGATAAATTGTAGAGATGATGTAGGAGATTCTGGCTATGGCGTTCCATATAATGTGGAGTCAGAAAAATTAACTTTAGTTGAAGAAGATGTTGATTTCATAATGGCGATTGAAACGGGCGGTATGTTCGATAGACTTGTAGAAAATGGCTTTGATGAGGAAGCAAGATGTGCTTTAATTCATCTTAAGGGGCAACCAGCAAGGTCTACTAGAAGAATCATGAAAAGGATGAGTCAGGAGTGGAATAAGCCAATTATTGTTTTCGCCGATTGCGATCCGTGGTCTTTTAGAATATATGCAAGTATAGCATATGGGGCTATTAAAACCGCTCATATTTCGGAATATTTAGCGACCAAAGGGGCTCAATATTTGGGAATAACGGCAGACGATATTTTGGCTTATGATTTGCCGAGCGATGATCTTACAAAACAGGATCTTAGCGCGTTGGATTCTGAACTAACGGATCCACGTTTTAATACGGGATACTGGAAAGATCAAATTAATTTAATGAAAGAAATTGGGAAAAAGGCTGAACAACAGTCTTTGGCAAAATATGGTCTTGATTTCGTTACAGACACATATCTGCCTGAGAAACTTAAAGAAATTGGTTTAGGTTATTAATTGCCAAATCTGAAATGTGGACCCCACTGGCTACAGTCATGATGAGTGGGGCCAAGGTCTGGGTAAAGCGCCTCACCGGTCTTTCAATAATTTTAATTTTAATTTTTGTTGCGACTTACAGTGACTCTACCGACAAAATTATTGAAAGAATGAATGTTGAAGAAAATAATTTATTGGAATTGGAAGGAGGAGCAGAAGGGGCTGTGGAATTAGAGAAATTGGGACTCTATACCGTTGTCACATTGGAAGGAAAAGAATTACTAGAGAATGAAATTAAATTAGTAAATCAAGAAGGTAAAGAAATTGAAGGCGTAGTGCCCAATTCGATTGAAAAAATGAATAAAAGACCCGATTCAAGTGGTAAGTTAGTTTATGTTCCTGTAATGATTTTTGACGTTCCCGAAAATGCGGAATATCAATTGCTTAATGAAGGAAATAATACACTATGGATTCTAGATGATTTAGAAATACAATCTAGTTTAATTTCAGACACTACAATATTGGTCTCAATGCTTAGTTGTTGTTTGGGATTCCCTCTAGGGATAATTGCATTAATTGGCGGATTATTAGTCTGGAGAAAGAAGAATAAGCCACAACAAAAATTATTGATTAAAGAAGAAATAATGACCACCGATCAATTGTTTAAACAATATAATTCAACTGTTAAAGAAGATGTTCCCGCTCCTTTTGTAGATTTGGAAAAAGTAACTACAAGCGATTTGCTAGATGATAAGGTTTCATCGAACGGCATGGGAGGTCATGGAGAGGAAGATGATGACAATAATCAACAAAGTGCAAAATGGAAAAATTGGGACGATGGAGATTAATAAAAACGCCCTTTCTCACTTTGATATAATTAAATGGGTTTTTAGATAGCCCATGACTACCCAACTTTGAGTTGGTAAGTGGCATGGACTTCGATGAGGCGATGACTATTCTAGAAAATAGGGCTAGAAGGAGTATCTTACAACACCTGGTAAAGGAGCCTCATTACCCATTACAACTGTCTGAATTATTGGAAATAAGTCAACAAGCTGTGATGAAGCACATTAAGGTCTTAGAAAAAGCAGGTTTTATTGAGGCAGAGGTTGTTCCTTCAGAAAAAGGAGGGCCTCCCAAAAAAATGTATAAAGTAAACCAGTCATTTTCCTTAAGACTTGACTTGGGACCAGAATTGTTCAAAGCGGAACATCGAACTATTCCTGCTGGCGGGCCGATGAGACTATCGAATAAATTGCCTCCAGAATTAGATTCTGTAATAGATAGTTTAGGGACTAGGAGGGAGATATCAATGTCTGAAGCAATGGATATTTTATCGAGATTAGATTCCTCTCTAGAAAAAATAGATCAACAAAGAGATGCAATCATTGCCTTGCATCAACAAATAATGATGAAGACATCAAAAGAAGTTACAAAAAATGCTGAGTCGTATGAAGAGAGAATTATGGCTAGAGAAATGATGACTCAGCCGAGAAGACCATTAGACCTAGATATATTCTCACAAAATCTAAGAATTCAAGAGTCTCAGGCCGAGGATATTATGGAAAATATACGAAATAGGTTGATGAAAGATTTTGTAATAAACAACGATAACTTCGTTTCTGCTGACAAGGATACTCCGCTTCCTTGGTGGCTAATTAAATAACCAAATATTTCAAATATTATTCAAAACTGTGTATCAGAGTCATCATCAAGATTGGCCATCATACTACTCTTTTCTGCAAATCTATCCAATGCTTCCATCCTTCTGCCGTACATAACTACTCCAGCAACTGCAATTAATGCAAATGTCGCTCCAAGTATTATTGCTGGAACAGAATATCTAGCTACAATTTCCACACCTACATCTAAAATCCCGTTATTTGAGCCCATATCTCCTGCAGACACGAAATTATTTTTCTCGTCTGTCTCAACAATAATGTTCTCCGGATCTACTACTACTACTACTTCATGTGTTCCTGCCTCAACTAAGTAAAGTAATGTGATAAGTGGTGGCTCATCATCTGAAGATGTGGGCATGATTGCTTCAATCAATTGCCTATATGCTACGTTTTCTTCGGCGCAACCGTTTTTCTTAATCGAACTAACAGATTGTCCCACGCACAAAATAACATTCACATCTGTTGCATGAGAATTACCATCATTCAAAATTGAAACTGTTACTGAAAGCATGTCTCCAATCTCTCCTTTACGGGTTCCTACATCGACTGTCGAAATCTGTAAATCTGGAGCCCTTAGTCTTAATTCTAAGACTTGTTCATTGGTATCACAATTCGGACGGTAATTATCGGGGAAACCGTCGCCATTCATATCAATTGTACAAGAATCTTCCCAAATTGCTGTTTCATCGAAATCTCCGCCTGATAACGAGTCTCCGAAGCTTGATTTTAATTTGATTCCAATCTCTCTATCTGCTAAAGCGGCGGTAGGGTCGATTGTAACTATTGCAACTAACTGTAATGTAGTGTATGAAGGCATGACTGGAAGTGTTATTCGTCCTTTAGAATCCTTGTAACAGGTGTCTGTTGGAAGAGGATCGCCCTGCATCAATACTACACAAGGACGTTCGATTGGATATTCTGAGCCAAAGCCTTCTAGCAATGCATAATCGATTCTCCATGAGCTAAGGGCATTCAAACCCGGAGCCGAGTCCCAGCCCGCACCGTCCATTGTGTGGTTATGTACAGTAGGTTGATCTGCAACGTTACCAAAGTTTGTCACGTTCATAGTAAACCTGACTACCCTGCCTGGGGCGGTTGTCTTGATTCTGCTTTCAACCGTTGGATCGACTGTGATTCTCATATCATGGAATTCCACTACCTCTACTTGTAATGTGACTAAGTCTCTAAGTTTGGTTCCTTCAAACGATTCTTCACTGTATATTTCTATTACTATTGTATATTGGCCAGCCAATGTCTCTTCTGGAACATTTATCATAAGAGGGATTTGTTGAGATTCATCTCTATCTAATTCTTGGAAAAGAATTCTCGGTATTACTATGTCCCAAACATCGGAGTTTCCATCTTGATCGACGATAGAGCCTACTGCCATATCATAGCGATCGGCCCCATTTCCTGTGTTCTGTATAATAGTGTCAAGTTGATACTCTTGTCCCGGATATAGTGAAAGTATAGTCTCAGTACTTGCTTCTAAATCGTATCTTTGAATTACATTAGTTACAAGAACTACTGAATCTCTAACTTTAGGCGCTCCATCTAATGTTGCTTTAACGGTTACAGAATCTCCAATTCCTGCTGTTGCATTATACGGCGCACACATCTCTGCAGTAACTGTTCTTGGAGCGTCTACTGTCCAATAACGAGGAGTTTCTTGGGGTATACTATTCCCTCCTGGTGCCTCTGAAAAATCAAGATTTACGGTCCAATGATCAAATCGCCATGTTTGATCTGAAACCCCTTCTGGTTTCTCTTCAGGCCCGCCAGGTGTTGTAAATACTAAATGACCTGGGGTGAAATTCTTCGTAACTTCAATATCAAATTCTGAACATTCACCCGGTAAAACATGCATTGTAGTTTCGCCTAATTGGAATACAATATTTCCAGTACTCTTGATGGATACATTGACCCACAGTTCGAGAATATCAAATGTCCCTTTATCTACAGACAATACTGGTTCGCCTGTTGACCATCCTTTCAAGTAAATCACAAACGTACCTGGTTCTTGAGATGTAGGTACATCAATTTGTAAATTTCTAGTCATTGATTGGCCCGGATCTAAAGATAAAGATGTTGGGAAAGTCACTCCCCAACCGAAAGGCAAAGCCCATTCCGTTTGTCCTTCAAGTGTTGTTGGGTCATAGAAGGCAAACGTATCATATACATTCCCAGTATTTGTTATCGATATTGAGAACGTCGCCTGCTGACCTTGTTCAACATCTGCTTGGAAATGGCTAGTGTCTAACTCAATTCCGTGAACTACGTCCATTAATGTGAGAGTAATGGCTTCATCTCTAATTGCTGGATCTTTGTAAGATATTGCTGTAACTTTGATAGTTGCTAATTCATCATGGTGTGCCTGATATATTGAAGGTGCTCTGACTCTCATGTACAAATTAAGACTCTCTCCTCCCTGCAAAGACACAGGGGTTGAATCAAAAATAGGAGTATGGTTACTGGCAAAGAATATACTAGCACTCCAATTGGTTGGAACGCCTTCGACTGCTAATGAAAATATGTCTGAAACTAAATCGGCTGGACCAGGAGTTGGATTGGATATCGACATGTTGTAAGTAGTCTGCTCACTAGGTTCAATAGTATGATAGAATGTTTCATCTTCAGCTAGTGAAACGTCAACCAAACCTGTAAGGATATGAACGTAACAAAGTGTGTACACTCCGCCATTATTTTCATCGCTACATTTGTTAGTATCGGACCAAGCAACATGAGCACCACTACCCATATCGTTGGCGAAAGCAGGGGGTTGGCCTAATTCAGGAAGAGCAGGGGAGTTAGGCCCTAATTTATCTGATTGCCATTCAGTTATAGGAAGTAATTCCCAAGGGTCAAAAATTGCGGAAGCAATAGAATTCAGAGGGAAACCTGCTGGATAGTCATTATTTGTATGATTCAGACGAGTGTACATCAAAGTTTCACCCTGAGAACCGTTGTAATTATCTAACCAAGTTAAATGGACATTATCAAATGAATCTGTTAAAATTGATGGCATGTGAGAGTTTGCTCCAAACGGACGATCGGGAGCTAAACCTTCGTAACCTTCGACATTAGATATTGCTGCGTCAGAGATTTGCTTAATTGCATATGATGGTAGTCCTTCACTAACTCCATCCCATGCTCCTGCCGAACTCAAACGTAAACGCGTATAGTAAATCTCGTAATTTACATCAATTTCGAATCCGTACGCTCTTCCATCCATCCAAGTTACATGTGTGTTTCCTGAATTATCAATTGCTATTGCGGGATGTAAACTGTAGGCATCATTAAGCGTAACTCTAGTATCATTTACTACTACTAAATGGCCATAACCAAGTGCGTCAGGAGATGCACCTAGGTCTTCGATATATCTGTCTGCTGCTTGATCAACAAATGTACCTGAATCTCCTTTTTGCCAGCCAGGCCATGGAGATTCAAGAAGAGTTAGTGGATCTAAAACCGTCAAGAAAATTTCTCTTGAGTTATTTGTGGACAAGTATACTAATGCCTCAACCATTAGTTGCATCTCTGCTAAATTAGCCGAAGTTGTTGGGAAGCTATACATCATTCCTTCGGCGTTGGTTAATGCAAGAGTTGCTCCGTTACATGTTCTAGCGTTCAAACTTGTAAAACCATTCGGACACTGTGCTAAATCCATCATATGTGATCCTACATCTGTAGAACCGCTACCGAATCCCGCTGCTAAAAGAGGAATTGGAATTATTCCTGCTGTAACACAAGCATTGTGCGCTTCAAGGATTGATTGGGTATCGTCTGCATCTGTAGCAGGGTCCCCACCATAAGGCCCTTCATCGGAAATTGGGATTACTATCTTGGTAGCATTAGGGTTCCATTTGTGATCAAGAACCGTAGGTGGGTTTCCAGGGACGTTTCCTTGATTATCGTGCCATGACATGCATGCCCATGTGGAAGCAGGACCCCAGAACTCACTATAGTAACCACCATCTTGTGGCAAATCGATTGCTCCATTGGCATAGACTACTTCTGTTAATTCTCTAATGCCGCCAGAATCGTCATTTGGTTGTAGTCCTAAGGAAGTAGTGCGCGGACCTTGATTGCCGCTTCCTCCTGTTGCATATGCTGTAGCACAATTACCGCTAGTCGCTGCGGATGGCCAGTTTCCACTCAGAGCATAGAGCGTTTCGTAAACAGTCATATTTGCTCTTTCTAACATTGGTTTCAAACCTTCGAATTGATAACCGCTAGCAAAAGAGCCCCCATAGAAAACCGCACACATATCGGCCCATTCGGCGTTCATTGAACCTGATGTATCAATAGGAACAACCATCTCTACTTTTCCGCCGCGCGTATCATCCCATACTACTTGGACGAAATCATCCAAATCCACAGCTACATCCGGGTGTCCTTTGTGACCGATAATTGGAGTTAGTAGTGTTTCATCGACCGCTATTATTGCAGTTCTTGCGACTACGTCGGCTTCAATCATTGCATAGTAAATTTGAGGTTGTTGGAAATACTTATCCAATGGCTCATAAGAATCTTCCCAGACAATATGTGCATTGGACTGAGAGTCAACATCAATTGCTGGCCAGTCTCTGTTTTGAGTGTGGCGAGAAACTGTAAAATCATCAATTACTGAAATTGATGCGTCAATTGCCACTCCTCCATCGAGATCATCTTGAGTGGGGTCTATTACTGTGTATTTGATAGCCCAGTTGCCAGTTCTATCTGCCCAAACAATATGCGCCCTATCATTATCATCGATTGCAATATCTGGATGCCAGGCTCTACTTTGTCCTGCATTAGAAATCTGAGTTTCGTCAATTAAAGTCTCACCTCGGGCATCGACCAATTTGTAATACAGATGCTGGGTGTTTCTACTCCAAACAAAATGTACGTTGCCTTCCGAATCTGAATCTAAAGCTACCATCCTATCATTTTGGCTTCCGCCATTAACAATTTGCACCGCGTCCGTGAGTACTACCTCACTAGCGGCTACCTGTGGAGCTGCCATTGAAACAAATACTCCCATTACCATCAATGTAACCATCATTACGCTACTTCTCATCTTATTTCTATCCATAGAACTCACCTCAGCATATGCTGTAACATGTTAATTTGAACATACACTATACTTAACCTCGACCCTTACAGGTCATTTTGAAAATACACTATTAAGCCCACTCGTCTCTATCAAAACTGCGTCCAAAATCGCCGGTTTCATCGAAATTTATATCCATTCTTTCCTGCTCCACCTTTTTTCCTCGTGGGTTTTTATTCGACTTTTTATTGGACCAATCATCTACTGGCCCTGGCTTTCCTGTTCCCGGGCCATAACCAAACTTTATTTTATGAATTAACGATAATTTTGTTAGCCAAACTTTCCTCATTGTATGCATGAATTCATTCTGTGTCAAACCATCAAACCAAATAGGCCTAGAGAGATTAAATGCTTGAAGGGGGCCTGTTTCTTTCTTTTCCTTTTTCCCTATATGAAGGACCCAATCTAAATTTGCCTGGGTCAACAGTATTCTAGTTTCATGGAGCCATGATTCCCACTCATGCGAATCCATAGAATAATGTTTTTTCATTTCTAATTGTTGTCCTTCGTCAACTCTGGTTATTGAATAAACTAAAACTAAATTTCTATTCTTGGGGATTACAACGTTAAATAAATGCGCTGCTTTCGTTGGAGGATACCGTACATGAAGGTGTAGGAAGTTCTGATTGTCTTCTACTTCTCGTGTTTCCAGTTTTTCACTGGTAAGCCATTTCCTGATCTCATTGGCTGCCGTGGTTGCATCCATAGTCGCTGTTTACAGTCAACCTATTTGAGAAGTCCTAATTGAATATTCAGTTTTTTAATTAAAATATTAAATTCTTGTCCGGCCGCAGATTTAGAAAATTTACTTATTTTCACTGTGTTTCTATAATTTGTCCACAAATCATACCCAGATAAAAATAATAAAGAAGAAATATAGAATACAAATATTATTGAAATGAAAGACAGTAATGCTTGAAGAGAAAGGAATGGATATTGTAGAACAGAATCGTACCATTGGAGAACTTCCTGAGGAGGCGTTGCAGGAGATGTTGTGCTCGAAAGGAATGTGATCACAAGAGAGGTAAACGGCCAAAAAATAACTGGAGAAAACATACCGGCTAACAAAAAGTATGTTGTTCTTGCATCCAGACCTTCATCACTCTTTTCTACCATATAGCGGGCAAGGATAGATTGAACTCCTGAGCCAATAATTACAGGTATGGATGTTGCGGCCATCAATAATAATCCTATTAATCCAGTAAAAAATGTTGAAATCCTTGTTTTCTTTAATTGTTGATTTTTATCTATAGCACTGGAATCTAAATTGTTTAAATTTAATATCTCGGCCGCTTCTTTTGCTGGCGAAATTAAATCTTGATAATGTGTGTTTTGCTTTGTTTCTTCTCTAATGTGCCTTGTAGCATGTACTTCTTGACTGAGAGTTTTTAGTGGGTTCTTCTCATAATTAGCCTTTAGATGAGCAATTAATATCCAAGCACGATAAGTTTCCCAGTCTGGAGCCTCGGGAGTCAAGGGAGATAACTTATGATACATTTCCTCTTTCAATTCATTAACGGCAGAAGCGGGTGGCTCAATCCATTCACCGTTTGCCAATCGAGAAGATTGGTCATCATCAAAAACTTGCTTTATTTCAATTGGATTTGTGTATTCAACATAGCTCTTGGTTCTAAACCAATAATGTCTTTCCCAATGAAGGCCTGTTGGCTGAATTACAGGAGCAGGTAAGCCTCTTTTTTTTGCTATCGCTGCAGATACTAAAGCAGCTCTTGCCGCTCCGGTTCTCAAAGCATGTAATTTGGAATCTTGGTGAGATTTCCCTTCTGGCATTATCACAGCACCGTGGCCGCCTGCCAAACAATTAGCAATTGTCAACATACTTCTATCGTTTATTTTCCTAGCAAAATTTTCGTCTGTTAAACCCGCTTCTACTTCTGCTTTTCTCAGAACTGGTTGGGCTCCATTTCTCCTAGACCACCACCCAATGACTGGCCCAGTTATGAGATCATGACGTCCTAAAGATATGATTCTCTTTTCTTGTGTTATTATCATTAAAGTTGGATCGACTAAGCCGTTGATATGGGTTGCTACCGATATTCTACCTCCCTTATTAGAAGGAATTTTATCAGATTCAAATTTTCTAAATATAATTGATTTACCTACATTGATCATTAATCTTAATAGATGGCTAAAGAGTTTGTTGCCAGGATGTTGTCCAGTGTGGTTATATGGTGCTTTTTCTAATTTCTTAATATTGATTTTATGTGCTGCCGCCGATAACTCCGGCAGAATTTCGGGGGCGCTATCCGAATCGTTCACAGCGCTGCGGAGCGGTTAGAGGTTGAGAACACATCGGTTAATTTAGGAAAAATGATTTATTCTAATTCTTGTAATATTGCTTTTGAGAGCTCTGTTGCATCGGAATGATCTATAGGTTTTGGCTCCCAAATAAATGAATGGTTGGATTCTGGATATTTAGGAATTATATGGAAATGAAGGTGAGGTACTGTCTGCCCAGCATTTTCTCCATTATTTTGGATAATATTGTAATCATTGGCTCCTGTGATTTTCATTATTGCTCTGCAAATCTTTGGTAGTACCTGCCCCAATGAGGCTGCGGCCTTTTCAGAAAGGCTATCCATTGTAGGCGATTCTTCTTTTGGAACTACCAACGTATGCCCTCGAGAAAGGGGATTTATATCCAAAAAAGCATAAACAGATTCATCTTCATAGATTTTATGAGAAGGTATGTTCCCAGATAATATTAAACTGAAAATAGTTTTTTCATTTCCAGCCATTATATCATTAACCCGATTTAGAAATTGCCTCAATAATTGGCACCATTGATTTGATCTGTATAGCATTAACGAGTTCGGTGTTCATTACTCTAGATTGATCTGTTAGAGATATTTTTACTTGTTTCAATTCTTTGACATTGGAAAGATTTGTCTCATTATTATTATGAATATTCTTGGCTATATTAGCAAGTTGGTTTGAGGCCTCCCCTATTGGTTGCCCGTCTTTCGAAAAATAATTTTCTATATTTTTTGAAGCTTTGGATAATTCTTTTTCTATTATTTGGCTTCCTGCAAAATTAGTATTTTTAACCCAATTTCCAGCATGATTGCCGGCCGCCTCACCCGTGACCAAATCTTCAAGTTGTAAATTTCCTGGAAGGTAACCTTCTCCATGCATTCCTGTATTGGCGGACCTTCCAGCCGCATAAAGTCCGGTATACCACATTTTTTGAGAATTGAATGTGACACGGGCATTTTCGTCTATTGGAGCGCCCCCCAAAGTGAATGCTACTGAAGAATATACTGGTATTACTTCAGAGTTGATGTTCAGGCCTGTTCTTTCTTCAATTCGCCTAATTGTTTGAGCGTACCAAACTTTAGCGTCTGATTCAAGTGATCTCAAATCAAGGACGCAACTATCTCCCCTATCTTCTTCGCCAATCTCTAAATCTTCGCCCGAGTCTTTTCTGTATCTGCCTCCAACGCTTAAGATATCCACCGGCAAATGTAAATTTGTTCCTTTAATTGTTAAGTGATGTTTAGAAATATTAGACATGCCTTGAAGTTTTATTCCTGCTGATGCTGCCAATGAAACACCTGTTCCAGAACCTTCTGAAACATTGCTCCAAAGTCCTTGATATCCATCTGTTGCTAAAATTACTGCCTTTGCTTGTATGCCGAAAACTTCACCGGATTGGACATCTAAGACCGTGATGCCTCGTACTTGTTTACTATCCATTACCAACGATAGTGTTTGTAAATCTGCCCGCCTGACTATTCCTCTTTTGATAGTCTGTTCTTCAAGAATTCTTGTAATCTCTCGAGATGTAGAATCTCCACAACCAACGAGACGTGGTCGGCTATGGCCTTGGCAAGTTGCTGCAAAAGGCAATCCGCCTTCCCTTCTTTGTAAAACTAATCCCCAATTTTCTAACTTGGCTAAAACATTCATTGCTTCACCGCAAACTCTTGCGGCGGCTAATTTGTTGGTTCTTTCACCTCCTGCTGAGATTGTGTCTTCACGGTGAGCAGTAGAGTCGACTTCATCAAAAGATGCTGCAAAACCACTAACTGGCGATAAACCCGAGCCTGAACCTATGCTTTTACTATCAATTACGAGAGGTTTTGTTCCGACATCGGATGATGCTATTGCTGCTCGAAGGGCCGCTGGGCCACTACCAATAATTACAACGTCCCAAGATTCCATGGCCTCTCGGACTCTTCGAAAAGATTCCTTCTCAAGAAGATGACGCATTGTGAGATGTCTTATTTTGGATTATTCTGAAACGGAAAGTGCTAATCTTCTAACTGCCTCGGCCGCATCTGTCATCCTCACACCCGCACTTTCAGGGTGAAGGCTAGATGTGAGAGTTGTATGCATGACCGTAGAAGAAAGAGTTATTCCGTCTTCGCCGTTTATTGTTACTTGTACCGGGTGGGGCCCTGAAACAGTGCTAGGCCATGCAACGCCTATCCACAATACCAGAGCCGCATCTAGTAATCCATCGAGAGTTACTATTTCCTTAGTCTCTGTCTTTTTACAGGGTACCCTCAGAGTCTGTATTTCCGGTTCGCCATGAGCAGTTACGATTTCAACTTCAATAGTCATATCATATTTACTACCGTTATGGACCATTACGAAAAGATCGGATTGGCCGTCGGAAGATCTTGGCGGTAAATCTAGGTCCATTCGCCAATTATTTTCACTTAGACTTAATTCTCCATTTTTTGACGCATCATGTAATCTATCGATCAAGCGGAATAACCCCGGTTGCCAAGCCCTAGTATGCGCTAAAAGTCTCTGAATAGTATTGATATTGATTTTGTTTTCCGGATTTGTTAGATAATCCATGGAAGAAATTTTGTAAACTTCTTTTATCGAGTGGAGCATTTCTTCATTTGACAATAATCTTCTAGCATTCAGGTGTAATGCGGCTAACATATGCTCTAAAGCAGCTGCAGGTTGATGGCCGTCCCTTACCATATCTGACAAATCATTTGACCAATCGTCCCAGCTACCTGCTGTTTCCGGATCTAAGTGTGCAACCAATACGTCAGTTAGTACTCTTTCCAATATACTATCGTGTAAAGTAGGGGCATGTAAGGAAAGGAGAGGAAAACGTCTAGAACGCATAGGTATTGATCCTTCTAAGTAGAAGGTATTCAACCAACAAATAAAACCTAAAATTACGGCGAAGGTTATCAAAATTTGTCCAAGGACATATCCTGTTTCAAGCTCCCACACTGCGAACAAAGATAGGGCTGCTAATAGTGATGAAAAGAGCCTGACTCTTTCTCTGAGTACTCTCTCATGAAGGGTGTTGAGAATTCTTTCAACACCAGGATAGGCTTCTTTAGATTTGAAACCACCAATTCTCAATTGGAGACGATGTCTTGCAGACATCCTAGCGAAAACAGAAGAAATATTAGGGGGTATGAGAAGTAAGAAATTTACAGCAAATATTACTATTGCTAATTGTAAAGACGAATATTCCCAATTAGTTAGAATTACTCCCGCCGAGGTTGGGGCTGCTATAGAAAACCAAAACCTGATGGAAGGAGTGTACCTAATTGTTGATACCCAAGTCCAGAATCTCCTCTGAGAATCGATTCTTTCGACTCTTTTTGAAAATGCCTTGTCGTCGCCCAAAGTTACCTCTGCGTAAGGAGTAGGTAACATCTCTTTAGGAGCAGGCATGGCTCTACGAAGTAGTCAATATCCTTGATGCCATCGGAAGATTTTCTCAAAAATATAGGATTTTAACGACCATCACATTTCTTGAAGCACATGCTCTCGCATATACGGGCGATTAGTGTAGTCTGGATATCACCTTGGCCTCCTAAGCCGAGAACCCGGGTTCAAATCCTGGATCGCCCGCCACTAAGAAAATACGAGTCCGTGACTTCTTCCAGCCTTTGCAACACGGTGAAGGAATTGTTCTAATGGTATTCTGGCATGCATTGAATTTTGCAAGTTTTTATCACAATCTGCTAATGCATCCAATATTTCACATCTTAATTCATCAGTAATTGAAATTCTTCTACCAATGACCACCTCATGAATCTGTGAAATAACGTCTTCGGAATCTAATCCATATTCATTCATTAATTTGTCAATTTCTGCTATAGCGCCCGAAAGAATTTTCTTATTTCTACCATTCCTTTTCTCCCATTTCCATTCTACTACTTTGCCTCTTAAAGCGAGTTCAAGAAGGTGTCTACCAGCTTGCAGGGTTGTGGCTTGAATCAGTTTATGTACCGCTGATCTATCTGATGATAGGCCTCTCGAATCAAGCATTTCCAATGTAAAAATTGATTTTCTAAGATTGCCTTTACATACGTATACGATATCTCCAATCACTCCTTCATTTTTTTCAACGTTCTCTTTATCACATATAGAATTCAAGGTCGAAACTAATTGTTCTGTAGATGTGGACGGAATTCTTATCATTTGTGTTCTGGACCTTAATGCATCAATAATCCTACTCGGAGCTCTGGCGACTAAAATAAATCTAGAGGCATTGCCGACTGTTTCCATCATACGGCGAAGATAGGCTTGGCGGATATGGCCTAAATGGTCTGCATCTTCTAAAACAATAACTCTGCTAACGGGTACTTGTCCTTCTGGGATATCTATTTCTCGGCCTGCAGGAGGTAAATCGGATTCTTTAGTCTGCATAATTCCTCTATCAAAAGCATCCAAAGACATACGTCCAGCTAATGTATCAGAAGAAGTGGTGCCGCCCGGTCTCAAAAAATTTTCAAATTTGGCCATGGCACCACTAGATCTTGCCAAATCTCGGCATTGTAAAATGTGTGTAGTAGATTTCCACCCTGGGCCAAGCATTTGCCTAGCAACTAATTTCCAAGATGCTGTCTTTCCAACTCCGGCGGGTCCCGTAATTAGTAAATTTGGAGGATTTGGAGATAAACTAGCAGAAGTTAATGCTTGGCGCAAATTTTGAGGTATAGAGAGTTCTGCAAAAGTTCGTGGAGAATGTTGACTAAGCCAGCTTGCCACGGCATAGCGTCAAAGTGAGGGCTCTTGAATTGAACGATTTTTATTCTGCCTTCAAAATCTTATGACGGCCGCCTTTACGAGGCTTGACAAATATTCTGTAACCGCAGGATCTACATGATTTTCCTGTTGAGCCTGCTTCAGTCCATGTTAATTGTCCACAACGAAGACATTTGTATCGTATTTCCAAAGGATCCATTGCGGACTCACAATGGTTGCACCTAGGTAGTTCGGTTTCACTCCATGGCCTTCTGTCAGTACGGTTGCACTGGCGGCATTTGTGAAGAATTAGTTTCTCAGCGCTCTTTACCATCAAACCCGCCGACTGGCGCACCCTTCTTCAATCTGTGGTTGAATTATTGAGCGCTACGTGCCCTCAAACAGACTGCAACAAAGTTCTCAAAAATCTTGGCCCCATACTCGGAGTCATTCACTTCTGGATGGAATTGGAGTCCAAATCGGTCACTTGTATCGTTCTCCATAGCTTGAACTGCACAGTTATCACTTACTGCTGTGATTTTGAATCCCTTTGGAACGTCAATGACCTCGTCATTATGACTCTCCCAGACTCCTTGTTTCTCTGGAGTTTCAATAAATAATTCTCCCCCCCCATCGATCAATTCTATTGTTGCTGCCCCGAATTCTGGTCGGGGCGCTTCTTGTGATTTGCCACCATAATGACCTGCCATGAATTGATGTCCTGCACATATCCCTAAAATGGGGACATCTAAAGTCAAATATTCAGCACAATTTCCTAATTCTCCTGTTAGTCCGACTCTGGCTGCTCCTCCTGAAAGAATCAAACCGTCAACCCTTCTTAATTCAGAAAGCGGGGTTTTGTTGGAGAAGATTTTGGTATCTACTCCTAGATATCTCAACATTCGCCATTCTCTGTGAGTCCATTGTCCACCGTTGTCAATAACATCAATGACTAATTTCTCCTCAGACATATTGTTATCGAAGAGGAAGAGGGTCATGAATTATCCCCCGAAATGGCTTCAAAATTCCAACCTTGGTTTGGGTGCGTTTGAAATACAATACCTTTGTCGTGATGCTACTGCCCCGATGGTGTAGTGGCCTATCATGCAGCCCTGTCGAGGCTGCGACCCGGGTTCAAATCCCGGTCGGGGCGCCACTAATCTTGCTTCTTTGTTACCTGTTGGTTTCGAAAGCCTGTCCTTGTTTTGGCTATGCAATACACAGGGAGAATACAAGCATATTTATGTTAATAATATAAAACTAAACAGACATTCATTAATCGATTATTACGAACAACATTAATGAACGTCGGACACATACTAGCAATTCTGATTGGTTTTTACGCTTCTTTCGCTGTTACAGTAATGAGTGTATCGCCATTATTAGGTTAATCGTATACTTATGCTTTGGTTGATTTCTCTTGGAATCTGGTATCAGTTCGGCCCAAGATTTATCATTCCTAAATCTATGGTAAAGGTATGGCTTCCAGACGAAAACAGCCCGTTCATAGACTACGAGTCAGGGAAGGCCAAGAAGAATGGGGAGAGAAAAGGGGCAGTCTCACAGAATTATATTCCTTTTACACATTTTTTTCATCATCAAAGACTGATAAGTTATTAGTTTCTACAGTATTGTTTATGCTCGCTTTATCTTGGCTGTATAATGCTCTTGTTCTTGCTCAGATTGCAGGGATATCTGCCTTCGCATTATTTCTGAAGTTTATGATCTTGACAATGGTGGAAAATGCACGTGAGGCTGACAGAAAGAACCCTAATTTCGATCATGACAGCGAAGTTTTTACAAGAAGTACATTATACATGGGGGTATTTTTAGTGTTATTTGGGTTGCCATTTACTCTGATAGGGATATGGTCTTTATCTTCACTAGGGGATTTGCCTCAAGGAAATGTTGATTTATTTGGCGTAATAGAAGTTTTTTGGCAGCCGTTTGGATATCTTTTGTTTGCTTTTGTAGGACTTGGCCTTCAATATATGGGTCTGTATAGTTGCTGGCGTTACTTTGTTCAATAAATTGTGAGGATTTTGGAGCAGCCGAATGCCCTTTTTATTTCTTAACTCATTTTAGTTTAGAGCATTAGAAAAGAAATCTACTAACTTTGTTTGGTATTCTTCAGAATTGCCCCATATAGCATCAACATGTCCTCTATCTTCAACATACCATGTAGTAACGTTGCCGTCATTGTCTAACATTCTCTGCTCAAATCTTTCGGAATGCATCACAGAAACTCTGGGATCGTCCTTCGCGTGTGTTAGGAAGATAGGTCTATCTCCCGAATTCTCCGCTGCATCCATTGGATTTTTGCCGTCCAAATCAACGCCTGCAAGCCATCCTCCAACAGTAATACCAGGTCCTGCAAAGAAAGTCGGGAATCCCAACCTTCCAAGCTCGTTCTTTACCACAAGAGGGAAGTCTAGAACTGCGCTATCTAACCACAATGCCCCTATTCCGTCCTCTTTCGAGAATGCTATTGCTGCACCTCCTCCTGCTGATATGGCGGTCATGCCAACCTCTCCTGGTTGGTATCCCTTCTCTGAAATTAACCAGTCATATGCTCCTAAAACGTCCTTATATTCTATCTGGCCCACTGCTATGTAGTCCCCCACTACTTCGCTTTCACCATAGTTCCTCAAGTCGAAAGATAGTGAGTTTATTCCTCCTTCGGCTAGATATCCTTGCATTAACAGCATTTCTGGTTTACATTTTCCATTCATGGGCATCCCGTGTGTTTGGATAACCACAGGCGCGGCTGGATCCACTTCCACATACCACCCACTGAGAGAGATTCCTGGATCTCCTCTCGGTGAGAAAGATACAATTTCAAAAGCATCCATCTGATATGGTGATGCATCAAAATCTCTTCTGATTTCAACACGCTCATCAGCATCAGGCCAAGGCTCAAAACTCTCCCAATCATCATCTACGGTCCAGTTCGAAGGAGTGTTATTTTCCCACATCCCACATCCAGGATTAATTGCAAGGCTCTGTG
Source organism: uncultured Candidatus Poseidoniales archaeon (assembly GCA_902593945.1). GTDB lineage: Archaea > Thermoplasmatota > Poseidoniia > Poseidoniales > Thalassarchaeaceae > MGIIb-O2. The sequence continues at coordinate 147,144 of CACJKA010000002.1, forward strand.
CAACAACATATCCTATTCCTACATAACCGATTGAAAAAATAAATGTAGAAACCAAAAATACCGCTGTAATTTTTTTACTATTCGGTGAATCTTTCCACCATTTCCTCACTACCATATAATTTTTCGGAAGTCGTCAATGCACATAATAATTTGGAAATTAATTAAATTCCTTATCTATCCATGCTTCAAAAGAACATAGTCGTAAAGTGCTACTATAATCTCTCTTGATTTTTAATTGAGGTTTTGGTTTCCCGGATGCAATTGGTGGAAGAATTTGATTTATTTGCTCATTAGCGTATTTTATATCTGATTCGGCCACTATTACTCTTCCGCGTATCAGTGAGATATTGTTTCGATTAAGTAAAGGAATTATTTTTGGAAGAAATTCAATTGTTCGATGCGGTAAATTAACTAATACTAAATCCCACTTGCCTGAATACTTAGAATTACCAGATAGTTTTGTCGCATCTGCCTGACCAACTATTCTGTCATCGTAATATTGTTCGATAGGTTTGGATTCAGTAGGATACTCTCTCTTGTCCCATCTTTGAAGATTTTCGAATAACAACTCGACCGCCGCGGCATTCAAATCAGATGCCAGAATTCTTTCAACCAAATCTTCTTCGGCGATCAAAGTAGATAGGGCTGGCCCTACTCCACAAAAGGGATCACAAACAGCCAAAGGACGATTGAGGTCTTTACGCAATTCTTTTGCAAATCGAAGTGTTTCGAGTCTCTCTGTTTGAAGTTTAGTTGAATAATACGCTAATTGGGGGTCGCAAGAAATATATCTGCCTGATTCTTTTACTGAAACTTTTGTTTTGGTTAATTCGGAAGGAATATTTTCAAAATATAATTCTGTATCTTTACGCGCTCCTATCGGCTTTAAGCCTCTAATTCTTAATTCTCCCAACACCCCTCCATCAGATAGTACCAATCTAATGAATGGATGAGAAAGTAGTTTAGCTCGAGCAATTTCGGAGGTGTACTTTTCAATACTATCGTCTATCCTAACTATCATCATATCGGCAAAAAATTCATGAGATGAGGGCCACGCTTCTTTATGTTGAATTAACGCTTCTTCGCCTACTAAATTTTCTAGGTGATTCCACCAATCTGTATCTATGATTTCATTTGGTTTTCCTTCTGAGAAAACTATTTCGAAATTACATAGAGGTTCGGGCAAATTTGCATCGGCAGAAAAGGATAGGGGAATTAGTCGGTTATTTCCATCTTCTGAAGAGAAAATTCTATGCTCCTTAGATAACCAATCATGCTTTGTAATCTCGGTTAAAGCAGCCTGTACTTTCCTATTTGGCACTAGTAAATGTCGCATCACGTTCATGATGGGCAGACGGTTAGCCCCCTTCACCATGACGGAGGAGAGGTTGTCAGCTGGCTTGTGGCTCATTGGCTTAGGACCTGGTAATTTAGATCACATGAGTAAGGTGGCAATCGACGTAGGGAGAGCATGTTCTCATAGATTTTTAGAAGGTTATACTGCTATTCTGCCGCCCGATCAAGAAGAGCGGTTAGAGAGTTTTGTAGGGAATTGGGAGAGGATAATGAGACCTCAAGTTGAAGACCCTGGAGAATTAGTGAAATTGGCCAAAGATGTCCCGGTTGCATTGCTAATAGTTGGGGACCCGATGCAAGCCACCACTCATGTTGATTTGGAAGCAAGATGTGAGGAGTTAGATATAAATTTCAATGTTATACCGGGTATTACTGCTACATCGCTTGCAGTATCATTATCGGGATTACAATCCTATAGGTTTGGGAGACAAGTTACTATTCCTTATTCCTATGGAAATTATTTGCCTTCATCTCCTTTAGAGATGATTTATAGAAACTATGATAATAATCTTCATACTCTTGTTTTATTAGATTTAGACCCAACTGGAATGGGTGTTGAAAAACCAACTCCGATGAATCCCAATGATGCTTTCAGAATATTACAAAAAATGGAAGAGAAGATGATTGAAGGAAGAGATAGTTTATCGCCACGGGTAAAAGATTTTGATGGAATTCTACTAACTGACATATCATTGGATTCTCAAAAAATAATTGCTGGCAATCTCTCTGAAATATCAGAGTGTAATGAGGGTTGGATTCATTGTTTGATTATTCCTTCTAAAATGAATCAGAACGAAATTGAGGCTTTTGAACGTAGGAAAATTGTTTGACCATCTAATCGACGAACTCAAGGGGGGTCGATGTTTCCGTTAATTGTATAACATGGCTCGCCCACCTGCAGAAGTTAGATTTCCTGGCGATAAAAATCGTAGGAAGAAGGTCAAAGTGCGTGGCATAAAACAGGCGTCTAAACAAATACAACAAAGATTGGAAAAAGACCTAGATGCACTTTTGGAAGATCCAAAAATATTCTTGCCGGAAATTAAAGCGGAACTTGGTAGACCTAGAAGAGATATGATGGCTGCAAGCTTGAAAGAAATTGAATATGTTTCGAAAAAACGCCATGATAGAAAATGGTTGGCTAGAAGAATGGTCAAGAGAAGGGGTTGTATGGTTTCTCGAGCATTAGCTGGGAGTTTATTGGCTGCTCTCGACGGAGATCACTCAACGGTGGCTGTTTTCAATAATCCAATATATGGCACTTCGAGTTTTATTAGAAGAGGTAACGGAAAACAAGCACACCAAGCAGCAATTCAAAATTATAAAAATCATAAATTGAGAATGTTGGTTTGGGACGAGCATGCAAAATCTGGACATTGGTTTTTCTCTTGGAAAGACGGTTTTGAGTATACAGGGATGAGCCCTAAATCTCCCGAAAATTGGATTGATGCGGCCCTAGAATTCTCTTCGATTAAATTCTCTGGAGATAGTGTAAGGTGGAGTAAGGGATTAGACGAAGAGATTGTTAAGAACAATACATTTTCAGATGTAGGGTGGTTAAAAATTACATTCCAAAATGGAGTGGTTGCTGGTTTATCTCAAAGTTCTCTTGCTAAAACCGAAGAGGGTTTCGTTCCATCAATAGCACTAACGATGCTGCCTCCGAAAATTTCTGAAATCGTTGATGCTGAGTGGATGTGGAGGCCCATCGGTTGGCCTGAGGATCGAGCTTTACCAGCTGAAGGATTAGAAAAATTAAATGAAATATTACTTGCTTGGATGTCGATGGCTTTAGAAGATTCTTCTTTGGGAAGAGAGTGCCGTAAAAGTATCTTGAACTCGATCGATGACGGCTACGTTAGTGGGAATAATTGGTTCGATAACGATTCAAAGAAAGATTTCTTAGATTTTTTATCAGGAAGTGATGATGAAAAGGAGGCCATTTCCGCAGTATTAGATAATATAGAAACTGGAATACATGTAAGACAAGATGGTTTTACTTTTGAATTGGAAGAAAAGGTAGTAAGATTTGAAGAAAATGCTTGTCACCCTCTGCTAGTTTCTTTATGGAAAGATCATGGTCTTACTATTCTGAATGAAATGTTCGAATTAAGTGGTGAAGAAGCGGAAGAAATTTACAATAAACAATTACAACGAAAACAGGGATTTGGTGCGTTTTTGAGAGAATTAAAAAATAATCTTTCGACTGCGAAAAAATTAGATTCGTTGCCTTGGAGTGATGTTTCATTACCCAAGCCACTTAGTTTTGCTGATAAATTAATCAGAAAGGCTGGCGACGACGGTGTTGCTTCCACAGTATCTTTGGCTAGAAAAGGAAAAGATTTGGATGCTGCAATGGGATGGGCTTGGCTTGTCGTACATGACAGGACCGAATCCGATGCTTGGAGGTTTGATTCGGCTTCAAGAGATAAGGGTAGCGACTGGGTTCCCGCATTGCGTATGCTATGGGATTCTGCAACAATAATTCTAACTGAAAATAGTGCCGACGCAAAAAATGATTATGTTGAGGCAATGGGGAAATTAGCTGAGATTTCGGGTGCAGGAAAATTAACACCACCTTGATTTTTAGATAACTATCCAAATTGCAACTGCAATTAGTGACATCCCCATTCCTCTGTTCATTGTTGTAGCAGACTTAGTGGTTGTGAATAATTTTCTTAGTTGGGTCCCAAAACCGGCCCATGTCATGACAGCGGGTAAACCAAATACAAGATTTAGTCCAACAAGCAAAACTTTGGCTCCAAAGCCCGAGCCAAATAAGAGTCCGAATTGAGTCATTAATACTAGAAAATGGATCCATGCTTTACCGTTGACCACTTGCAGAATGATGCCGGTGATTGGCCCCAATTTGGTACTTCTTTGTTCATCATCGACCATCGGCGAAGATTTGAAAACTTGATATCCTAAATAGGCGATATAAACGGCCCCTAAGTAAGTTAACATATCAAAGAAAGATTGGTTTCTTTCAATGAATACTGTTGCCCCCCCAACAAAAATTCCTAACGCAGACCACCCAATTGCCATTCCTGAGATTAATGGCAATGTCTCTTTGAAACCGTGTTGTGATCCGTGTGCAGCACAAAGGATATTGTTTGGCCCAGGTGAAAAACACATTGCAATTGTAAAAACTAGGAATTGGGCCAAAATTTCAGGATCCATACTAACCACTAAGCTCGGGTGGCGAGTAGTTCTGCGGCAGCATCTAATGCCTGCTCAATATCTTCCCAAATATCTTCAACATCTTCAATTCCAACACTCATTCTGACAAAACCAGGCACGACTCCTGCTTCCATCCTTACTTCTTCGGGAACAAACATGTGGCTAGAATTAAATGGACATTCAACTAAACTCTCTACTCCTCCCAAACTTGTCGCTTCAAGAGTCATATTCAATGACTTCAGGAATTTAAGAGCGGCTGAATCTCCTCCCTTGACCACATAGGAAAGCATTCCGCTTCCTTTTGGTAGAATTCTTCTTGCTAAGTCATAATCGTCATAATCTGGAAGCGATACATGATTTACCGATTCAATCATTGAATGGGCAGAAAGCCTTCTTGCTAATTCCGCAGCATTAGATGTGTGAATTGGCATCCGAGCATGTAATGTTCTCATTCCTCTCTCTAGTAAATAACACATGTGAGGGTCTGCTGCACCGCCGAAATGTACCTTTTTAGGGAAAATTTGGGCAATTAAATCTTTTTTACCGACTACAAATCCTGCAATTAAATCAGAATGTCCTCCAAGATATTTTGTACCTGAATGAATGACTAAATCGAAGCCGCTCTTAATTGGATTACACCCCCACGGAGAAGCAAACGTATTATCAACTACTGAAATTAGGTTGTGTTTGTTAGATATTTCTGCCATAGCATCTAAATCGCAAACTTTCAAAACTGGGTTCGATAATGTTTCAACATAGATCATTTTTGTATTGTCTTGGATTGCGGCTTCATACGAAGATGGGTCCCTCATATCTGCCATAGTGACTTCGATGCCGAACCTCGGAAGGTCTTCGGTAAGTAGCCCATATGTTCCTCCATAAACATCAGCACTAGCAATAACATGGTCTCCGCTTGATAACAAGCCTAGTAGTGTTGTTGATATTGCGGCCATGCCACTAGCAAAAGTTTCGCCGTCTTCTGCACCTTCCATAGCAATAATTTTTTGAGCAACTGCTTCTGAATTAATACTAGATAATCTGGCATAGAGCATTGTATGTTGAGCTCCTGCTGCCCAGCCAGCATATCTATCATCTGTCAGATGATAAGTAGATGACAAAAATACTGGAGTGTTGACGCCTCCTCCAACTGAATTTGTTCCTGAATGTACTGCTTTAGTCGCGAATCTCTTGTCGGTGTTATCGTTCCCCATATATCTCCGAGAGAGTTGTAGCAAATCAACTAAACGGCGAATATATACTTGGGATGTCGAGATTTTGACGGTAAATTACTAATTCACCGACTTTTTGACGGAAATACTAAGAAAGAATAGTCTTAGCGTCGTTTAATGCCTTTTTCAAAACTAGATGCTAAAGATTCGGGGATACTGAAAATGCTCAATGAAGATTCAAGGGCCACTACACAAGCAATTGCTGATGCCTTGAATATGCCAAGAGTTACCGTTCATGATCGGATAAAAAGATTGCAAGATAGAGGTATAATAAACAGGTTTTCTGTGGAAATTAATCGAAGAGAGTTGGGCTGGCCTTTACATGGATTTATTCTTGCAAATTGGGCAGGACAAAGAGAAGATATTGATAGGCGATTTGTTGCTGAAGAAATTTGTAAAATGCCATTTGTTGTAGGGTGCCATATAGTCACAGGGCAGTGGGATTTCATTGTAGAAGTAGTCGCCAAAGATATGGCTAACTTAGGAGATTCTATCTTAGATGAATTATCTGAAATTAATGGAGTTGGGCATACTCAAACTTTGGTTTCGTTTTACAGTTTTGATGGTGTCGCTAAATCTCTGGGCTAACTAATTGGTTCACTGGTTCCCCATATTCTATCCGTTAGTTGTAAAAATAATGCCACTATCGGTCCTATCAAAATTGCAAAAATGATTGTTCCCAATCCAAAAACTCCTCCCAATTTCCAACCAATTAATAATGCAATTGTTTCGATTGTTGTTCTGACTCTACCAATTGGAATATTTGTAATTCTTTGGAGTCCCGTCATCCACCCGTCACGCGGACCGGGGCCTAGGTTTGCAGTCAAATAAAAACCGCTACCTATTCCAACCAATATTGTACCAAATAAGACTTGAATTAACTGATAAATTTGTTCTTGGGGGTGTGGAAGATGTGGTTCCATAACATCAATTGCTGCGGCAATTAATATTGCATTTAGAATGGTTCCTATTCCTGGCTTTTCTCTTAATGGAATCCACAAAAAAAGCACTACTACGCTGATAAAAAATGTCGCTTCTCCTATTGTCCAATTAAATTGAATGCCGATACCCTGCGCTAAAACGGTCCAAGGAGCTACCCCCATTCCTGCAGCGATTATTACTGCGTCGCCTGTCCCAAATATCCACAAGCCGATTATTAGTATTACTAAAGTATTAAATTTGGGTTTAGTAGACATCGGGTCAGGAGAACTCCAAGTAGTTGTTGGCACCTTTTTTGCCAGTTTAAGAAATTTAGATTCAGACAAAAATTACTCACCTTTAACCCATTGAGAATAATCAGCAGTAGACTCAACAGACCAAAATAATATTTCAGGAACGTCATAAGGGTGTTCTAATTTTATCTTGTCAATCAATTGGTTCACCTTTGATTTCGTAGTTTTGAGATTTATTAACCATTCTGATTCGCTCTTGATTTCCCCAGCCCATCGATATACTGATCTGCCTTTACTTATTTGTACGCAAGCAGCGAGTTCTGTATCTAATATTGACTGAGCCCAAATTCCCACTTCTGCGTCATTTAATTCTCCGCTAAGCGTTGTTTGGACTATGAATAGCATGTCATCCATGACTAATGCTAGGCGGGTTTCCAATATAGCCTATGGCATATATTCAATGCCTGTGTATGCTTCCGAAGTTTCGGCGATGAGATGAGCGTGTGGGAAAAACCTATTGATTCGGGCGAAATTCCTGACTCGGATACTCATTTCGATGTTATTGTTGTTGGTGGTGGACCGGGTGGCTCAGCAGCTGCTGCTTACAATGCTTTGAATGGTTGTAAAGTTCTTTTATTGGAAAAAGAAATTTGGCCTAGAGATAAAATATGTGGAGATGCAGTGGGAGGTAAATCTCTATCTCATGTTAAGGAATTGGGAGTTCTGGATATGATCGAGTCTACACCACATTATGTTGTAGACTCCATCGTTTTTGGTAGCGCGAATGGTTCGGAAGTTAGGGTTATGCTACCTAAGGAATCTTATGAAAAAATGGGTTTACAATCAGGATATGCCTTACCCAGAATGCAATTCGATTATATGATGTTTCAAAGAGGGCAAGAGATAGTAAGAGAAAATGGAGGTTCGGTAATACAAGGTTTTTCTGTGCATGAAATAATATTTGAAAAGGAAAATGGTGTGCACAAAATAAAGGGAATAAAAGGCAGCATAGGCGGCAGAAGGTCGGGCAATGATGAGTTGACTTTTACGTCTGCGGTTACCATTGGAGCCGGAGGTTACAATTGTCCGGTCTCAAAAGTAATTACTGAATTACATAATGAAACCCATAGAGACGATGAACACTTCTGTGGAGGATATCGAGAATATTGGGACGGCGTTGAAGGTTTGGGAGGAGAAGAGGGCCCTATTGAAATACACTTTATTGACGAAGTATTACCTGGTTATTTTTGGCTTTTCCCAGTACAAGGAAATAGGGTTAATGTAGGAATTGGTATGTTGATTTCAGAACATAGAAAACTGAAAAAGGATAGGAAGAAATCTCTCAAGAAAATACAAAAATGGGTAATAGAAGAGCATCCTAGATTTAAGAAGAGATTTGCAAATGCAACATTGGTGCCGGGCTCCCAAAAGGGGTGGCAATTGCCATTTGGTTCGCCGAGAAAAAATGCTCCATCATACCAACCAAGAAGAGCGGCGATGGCAGGCGCTATGTGTGTAGGAGATTCGGCGAGTTTAGTCGATCCATTTAGTGGAGAAGGGATAGGTAATGCATTGTTATCGGCGAAAATGACATCAAAACATTTCGATAAAAATGTTCATGCTGATGGATTTACAGAAGAGTGTGCTATAGAATATATGATTGATCTATGGGATACTTTAGGTTCTGAGTTAAAGAATTCAAAAACCTTGCAGAGAGTTATGAAGTGGAAGATGCTTACTAATTGGTTTGTTAAAAAGGCGTCTAAAAAAGAAGAAATCGGAAAAATGATGTCCGAGATGATTGCCAGCAAAGAAACACAAAAAATGCTGTGGAGTCCGTGGTTTTTAATGAAAACATTATTGTTACCATGAGGTTTTAGCTATGGAGAAATTAGACAAAAATTTAGATGGGATTGAAGCCGTCTTCTTAGATTTAGACGGAACTATTTACATGGGAGAGAATCTGATTGAAGGAGCAGTAGATTTCTTAAATCGAATAGAAGAAAGGGGGATTCGAAGATTCTTTTTATCAAATAATTCAAGTAAATCAGTAAAGCAATATCTATCAAAATTAGAAAGATTAGGTGTTCCTGCGAATGAAGAAGATGTATTATTATCCACTCATGATTTGTTAGCATGGCTTTCGTCGAATAATATTTCTGAAACATATCTAGTAGGGACTGTTGGTATGAAAGAAATGTTAGAATCAGCGGGAGTGGCGACTTCTTCTAACAATCCTCAATATGTTGTTTTGGGTTATGATACTGAAATAACATATCAGAAATTGTCGGAAGCGTCAATAAATTTACATAGAGGCGTTCCTTTAGTCGTCAGCCATCCGGACATGGTTTGCCCCTCTCCAGATGGAGGTTTGCCTGACACTGGAGCTTATATTGCACTATTTGAAGCGACTACGGGTGTGAAACCTGAACATATTTGCGGGAAGCCAAATCCAGGAATGATTTTGCACAAAATACACGAATTGGGCATTGACCCAAAGAATTGTGCAATGGTGGGCGATAGGCTCTACACCGATATGGAAATGGCCGAAAGATCTGGAGTTCATGGCATTCTTGTTTTATCAGGAGAGGCTACTTTAGATGATGCTAATGAAGCAGAGCAGTCCCCAAGTTTGATTGTTAAATCAGTGGCTGAATTATGTTAAAAATAAATTTAAATTTCTCTTAGAGAAAATTTTGTTTCATCGGACCCAACTCTTGTTTTAATAATAAAAGTCGTTCGGAACCCCATGGAAGGGTCTACTGAACCGTCGGTTTTGGAAGATAGAGTATACTACAAAATTGGTAGTTTCGTTTATGATAATGCCAAAGTCGTATTAATTGCGACTTTGCTATTGGGAGTAAGCCTTGCTGGATTAATGACTTTAGAGCCCAAATATATCGAAGGTTTCGGAGAAGGAGATTTAGAATCAGTTTATGGTTGGGAGGCCATTGCAACTGGATTTTCTGATGAAAATGAAAGTTCTTACGAGGTTTTTTATGTCCTATTCCATCACCCAACAGGAAACTCTAGTGATGTTGAAATTAGGGCTGCCATGGAAGAAACTGTAAAGCTGCTTCAGGCTAATGAGGATGTTTCAATAGATTATCCTTGGTTTACTAATGAAGCAAATAAATCAAATCTGATTAGTACAATCGATGAGTCCTGGTCTAGGATAAGGTTGCAAGTGAATTTAGACAGAGAAGAATCAAAAATTCTGTTGAAGGAAACTATTGATGATTTAGAATTGCCAGAAAGTGCACCTGACGGAATGGAAAAATGGGTGACTGGAAATCTGGCAATTGATGTTGTATTTGACTTAACTCTTGAGGAAGAACTAATCAAAGCAGAATTAATTTCTGCACCCCTCACATTACTAATTCTACTACTAGTGTTTGGAAGTCTTGTTGCTGCTGGTTTACCTGTTTTAACTGGAGTGTACACAGTTGTTGCTGCTGTTGGTATTGTTACAGGTTTGACTTATGTCTTTGATGATATTACTACTTATGCAAACAATATTGTTTCTTTGTTAGGGATTGGTCTGAGTGTAGATTATTCATTATTCATTGTTAATAGATTCAGAGAAGAATTGCGAAAAGGACGAGATCATAAAACTGCTATTGCGATAACTAGCGCAACCGCTGGAAGAGCTATTTTCTTCTCTGCAATGACTGTGATGGTTGGATTGATGGGGATGTTGTTTTTCGAAAATACTGGCTTGCCATCATTAGGCTGGGGAGGGATATGTGCTACTCTTGTTGCTCTAATTTCGTCTGTAGTACTTTTACCGGCAATATTGTCCCTATTAGGAGATAGGATAAATTCATTGAAGGTTCCGTTTTCTGTGGGTGATGTCGAAAAAGAGGATGGTTTTTGGTCGTGGATTGCTGAAAGTGTAATGAAACGCCCGTTATCTGTACTAGTTCCTTCAGTGATGGTGCTCCTAATCGCTGGTTCTCCTTTCCTCCAAGCAGATTGGGGCATAGTTACGTACAAATCTTTGAGTCCCGATGATGATGCAAGAAACGGTTTAGAATTAACTGATGTTTATTGGCCTGAAAATGTCGGAAATACTGCCCAAGTTGTGTTTGAGATTGAAGAAGGAGTTGATCCATTTTCAGAAGAAAATATTCGTAGTTTGTATAATTTTTCAAAGGAAATGATGATGATTGAGCACGCTAGTTATGTGTATACATACGCTCATTTTGATTCCTCGATGAGTCAAAACGATGTGGTCGCTTTTTGGGACGATTCTGGAGATGAAAATTTATCATCAGAAGACAAAGAGAGTTTGGAATTACAAAGGAAATTCCATATTGAAAGATCTATTGGGGAAAATGTAGTTTTGGCAATTGTTGGTATAGAAGGTGAGCAGTCTAGCAAAGAGTCTAGAGGTGTTGTCAATAGTATTCGATCTCTTGAAAGTAAGGATGTTCAATTCGAATCTCAGAGTGTTGTCCATGTAGCGGGTATTGCGGCATACAACCAGGACGTTCTAGATGCGGTGTCGGAAAATATGCCAATTGCACTGGCATTTATTCTGATTTCAAGTTATATCTTGATTTTCTTACAAGTTAGATCTGTAGTTTTACCGCTAAAAGCACTAGTGATGAATGTATTATCTGTAAGTGCTTCGTTCGGGGTTTTAGTTTGGATTTTTCAAGAAGGTAATGGGGCCGAATTACTAAATTTTACTCCACAACCTATTGACCCCACTACTCCTGTAATGATTTTTGCCATTTTATTTGGATTGAGTATGGATTATGAAGTTTTGATGTTATCAAGAATCCATGAAGAATGGGAGCGGACAAAAAATAATACCAAGGCTGTAGCTGTCGGATTGCAAAAGAGCGGGAGGATAATTACGTCCGCGGCCCTAGTAATGATAACTGTGTTTTCTGCCTTCGGCATTTCTTCGGTTGTTATAATGAAGCAGTTTGGTTTTATGCTTGCATTGGGTGTGGCTGTAGATGCTAGTATAGTCAGAGCATTGGTTGTACCTTCAACAATGAGATTAATGGGTGAAATAAATTGGTGGGCTCCAAGTTGGTTATCAAAAAAGAAGTCTGATGAAGAAGAATGATTCGCTAAATCGAAATGCAATAACTTGGTCGGGGTTGTATGGGCGATGAATGCGTAGTCGTGACCGGCGCTAGCGGATACATCGGAAGCCACATTGTAGCAAATCTATTATTGAAGGGAAAAAAAGTTAGGGCCACGGTTCGAGATTCTCAAGATCGTGAGCGGGTTCAACACCTAAAAGAAATGAAAATTTCGGATGAAGGTTCGTTAGAGATTGTCGAAATGGACCTATTTGATGGTGATAGTGTTGACCGAGCAATAGATGGCGCCACAGATGTAATTCATACGGCTGCCGTAGTAATTGTTAGGTCTAGAAATCCACAGGAAAAAATTGTTGACCCGAGCGTTGTTGGCACAAAAAATATTATTTCCGCAATCGAAAAAAGCGGTACTGTCGAAAGATTTGTTCACACTTCTTCAACCGCAGCAATTCGCCCAGAAAATTGGGAAGATGGGCAAATCTTGACGACAGGCACATTTGCAAATGATGCCACTTTAGAACAGAACCCTTACGGATTAGCAAAATATAGTGCTGAAATGATTGTTAGAAATTGGCATAAAGAGAAAAATGGTGTAAAAAAACCAAGAATGGTTACAATTCATCCTTGTATGGTATTTGGCCCTCCGCTTTCGCCGAGACATTTGAGAGGTTCTCTATCGATAATTATGATGTTAGTAAACAGAGAATTGCCATTGTTGTTGCCTATGCAAATTAGCATAGTTGATGTCAGAGACGTTGCTGAAGCTCATGTAAGGGCATTGACGATGGGAGAAAATGGTGGGAGATATTTGACAGTTGCTGGCGAAATGATGTGGAGTGATATTTCTAAAATTCTCAAAAGAAAATATCCAAAAAGAAGATGGCCATTTAGACAATTGCCTTACTACTTTGCACTAATAGTATGTGCTTTCCATCCAAGAGTTAGTGTTTCTTGGGCGAAAAGACATTTGAAAAATAAATTATATTGGGATGCGACTCCTGCTGAAAGAGATATGGGGATGAAATGGAAATCCATTGATGAAACATTAATTGATACAATTCCAAATATTTTAAACAATAATTGGCAAAAATAATTCACACACTAATACTGTTTATGTTTTATGCTATTGTAAAATCGGAAGTATGTGCGCGTTCTTGATGGGAATGAGGGGTTGTTAAAATTAGGGCGTAGATCCGCGGGTAGTATGCGGCTCAACGCTGTACTAATGGTAGCACTAATTGCTTCCATGTCTGGCTCTATTGCTTATGCGAGCAACAGTACTCAGCCCGACTTGTCAAAAATGAGTGGGGAGTTGCTTTCAGAATTAGAATCGGAAGACGAAATAGAAGTGATTATTCAATTCACTAGTCATCAAGATGATTCTGTTTGGCGGTCTCTAGAAACCATGGGTATCAAAATGATTTCTGAAATGTCTGTCTTACACGGCGGTCTAATCCTTGGAAAATCAACAGATATCTTCAGGTTATCTACGTTTTCAATAGTGGAACACATGGAGCTTAACGTTCCTATTGAACACTTTTATCTTCCTGGGAATCAAAATGATACGGAGTCCATGATGCATGAGACGGTGGGTTGGGTGAATGCCAGTCAAGCATGGCATAGAGCAATTATTGGGACTGATGGGGTTCTCAAAACTGAGCCTGATCTTTCCTTGAAAGAATATGATGGTGAAGGCGCTACCGCAGTAGACCTTGATACAGGAATTGATGGCGAACATCCGGACTTTGATTGTGGAGAGCCATGGACGGGAGAGAAACTCATCTGGTCTGCTAAATGGACTGGTTTTACGTGGATAGATGCTCCAAATTGTAATTCGGATACTTCCAGTGGGCACGGAACCCATGTTGGAGGAACGATTGCTGGAAATGGTGATGCTTCGGGCGGGAGAAGGTTAGGCACTGCTAAAGGTGCAACAATAGTTGCCCTTGGAACGGGGGATGGGGCTTCCATCTTTGCTGCTGTACAAGGCCTAGAATGGACTTACCAACATAGCAGACCAGGTTTGAATGATTACAATATTCGGGTGGTTTCTAATTCATGGGGAACAAATGGAGATTATAATCCATCTAATGCAGTAACAATACTTACCGACATGTTGACGTATGAAAATGATGTAGCTGTTATTTTCGCTGCTTCAAATAGTGGAGGCAGTGGCGAAGAATCAGAAAGTGATTTGCGGACCAATGTATATGCAAATACGCCCTCTGCAATATCTGTTGCTGCTCTAACACATGACGGTGGTGCTGTCACTTCTTTCTCTAGCAGAGGTTGGAATACCCAACAACATACATGGCCCGATATTGGTGCTCCAGGTAGAGATATTTGGGCGACGGCTCCGAGGGCGACTGCGATTGATGCTTCGACTCGTACTCAAGGTGATTTGTACTACATGGCAATATCTGGCACTAGTATGGCAACACCACATATTGGAGGTATTGCGACACTCCTTCTAGCGGCTGCTCCTTCATTGGGGGTTGCTGACTATCAAATCGAAGATCATGACGAAGGTCAAAGCCTATATTTTGAGGATGGAGCAAAAGGACTGCAATTCGAAGATTGGGGAATTAGGAATGAATCAAGAGTACATGAAATAGAGTTGATTTTGGAACTCACAGCGCATTATGAAATCTTAAGAAACTCATGTGAAGAAGGTAATGACGATGATAGTTGTGATAACATACCTGAAGATTGTTATCTCTCAGAAAATACAAACAGATGTCATGATTGGAGGGTCGGTCATGGACTTGTTGACACGGACAGAGCTTTGGCTCTTGCAAGAACTCTTCAGGTGATGCGGGATCCGAATGAAGACGGTTTCTTAGATTACCCCGAAGCTACAGTTTGGGACGCTTACGAACATTATGAAGGAATCATGGATACAAGAGGTTTGCATCTCAGTACTGATCAGCTCAGACATGCTTGGAAAGGAGAGTGGAGTCATTTCAACAACGGACCTACGAGCACTTTCGGCACATATGCAACTGATGATAGGCACTATGTTTGGGTTCCAAACGGGACTTACGAAATGCAAATTGCATTCAGTTCTCTTGACTGGGATACTGATACTGCGCAAATAGCTCAAATTAGACCAAATGTTGATCTTGCCTCTGATGGAAATGATGATGCACAAGGGCAGGGGACTTTGGTTGGTGACACAATTTACATCGTATTGGATATACAGCCAGAACACTGGAACGCATGGACTGAATTCGATGTGACTGGTACGGCCATATCTCTTCCAATCACAGGGGTGTTGACTGGTTCTGAATTTATGGAGCCCCGAGTACCCTATACCTTCGATGTTCTTCTCACGCTCGATGTTAGTCAACAATGGACTTTTGATGTACCATTGCGATTCGATGGTTACTCAGACTTGGACCCAGCCCCTCCTTCTGATTTCTATGATGAAGATTCATCATTTGACTTGATAATGGTTAGGCCGATTTACGATGAAAGTAAGATACCTGCATTTAACGCTGGCAATACACCAATAATTGAAAAATCATCTAACTCAATTTTTATGGCTGGGTTTTTACTTTCATCTCTTCTCATCGTTGTGGTGGCTGCTACTATATGGCTGCGGAATAAATCTGATGGTGTCTTAGATGCTGTGATTGAAAATGAAGATTGAAATTATTATCAAATTCTTGTTTCTTACTGAATATAATATACCGTTATTCTGATGTATGAGGTGTACTGACGGTTGTTCATGCGCGCTATAGCCGGTTGCATGGTCTTGCTTTTTTTGGCACCGATGATCTCTGGTTGTTTTGCAGGAGATTCTGTTGAAGAAATGAAAGAAGATAGCCCGTTTGATAATCTATGTCCAAATGGTATTGCCAACAATACTTGGTACCATTATCCCGGTGCTGTTGATGCTTTGGTTGCGCCACACATAATTAATGGGACTTCAATTTTACAAGGCGAGAATATTCCTGTGTGCACTGAAGGTACGTATTATGGAATTGGGTTTTCGACTTTCGAGCCTACAATTGGAATAACCTCTGCAGATAATTTGTACATGACTAGTTGGGGTAACGGCCCGGGTGGCTCTACTGCAATTATCAGATGTACAGACATGATTGAAATGACAAATATTTCTTCATATACTTGTGAAAATACATATCAGGGGGCTGTAGCTAATAGCAATGACCCTTATGTCTATGTTGATAGATGGACTGATAGGATAATGAAATTCGATATGCATGCATTGGCTGGAATGACCGTTGAATGGTCCGACGACGAGGGGGAAACGTGGATGCCTTTTGGGTTGGCTTCATTTGCTACAGGATATTCTGTTCAAGATCATCAAACCATTGCCTCTTCGCCGTATAATGCAGTATTACATGAAACTACATGGGTGTTCTGTGTCAATGGAAATTGGCAATCGCCTCTTTGTTCAACAAGTAATGATGGAGGTCTGACTTGGGGGCCTGAGGTACCAGGTGCTCCGGTTAATTGTAACAGCGGAGGTTTGACCGGCCATATGGTTGGAGCAAATGACGGTAATTTCTACAGAGGTAATCCTAGTTGCGATGGAGAAGGTTATTCGATTTACAGAAGTACCAACGGAGGTTTAACATGGACTGAGCATGAACTTCCCACAGATGTTACAGGGATGGCAGATACTTGGAATTTTGAAGAGGCCCAAGTATATCCAGACGAAGAAGATAATTTACATGCAATGTGGATGGGCGCAGATGATTTGCCCTACTATTCCTATTCTTTCGATAAGGGAGATTCATGGAGCGACCCGTTGATGGTTGCCCCTCCTGGGCTAAATGGCACTGGTTTTCCGGCTGTTGCAGCTGGAGATAGTGGTCGAGTTGCTTTCGCATATCTTGGAGATACTGGGGGAAATACTTGGAACGGTTACATTTCAATAATGACTGATTCATTTAGTGAAACTCCGCTAATAACTACTGTTCAAGTAAATGAGTTTGGAGACCCTTTGAGTTTAGAGACGGATTGTGGATACAATAGGTGTGGCGGATTTGGAGATTTTATCGATATCCTTGTCGATAATCATGGAAGGCCTTGGTTCGGACTTTCGCATAACATTGGAAATAATCTTCAAGATGAGGGAATTTATGGGACTACAATGATGGGTCCGAGCCTCAGAGGCTCAACTGTTCCATTGAATATTTTACCAGAAGGTGGGCCTCAGACATTGGCTTGATTCAGAAACCATTGGACCAAATATCAATTCCTTGTAGAATAAATCCTGCGGCAAATATCAACATTGCGACTCCACAGAAAGATAGGGCAAGTTTGTAGTTTTTAGCAGAAATGTTGCCGCGTGTTTTATCAAATAAATAAGCAATAAAGGTCTTCACCAAAATTATTGAGATTAAGAAAGATATGGCATAGGCTATGGGAGCTAAAGGCTCTTTTTCAGCCGCCGAAGCCATCAATGGCCCGCCTATTAAAAACCAAAAAACGTAAACATTTGGATTCAATAAATTGACTAGGAGCCCCCTCCGAAATGCCCCCTTAGCGTCTGTGAGTAATTCGTCGCTAATTGGTGGCTCTATAGAAAAACAATCAATTCCCATCTTAATTAGAAAAAGGCCTCCAATGATTGAAATTGTAAATAATGCAAACGGTTGTGTTGCAAACCACGCAGCCGCAAATAGGCTAATTATCACTAAAGGGCCGTCTGTAAATATTGGAGCTGCGGCGGTCCATGCTCCAGCCCTAAGTCCCCCTGAGAGCGTCTCTTTGATGACCATTGTAAGTAATGGTCCTGGTTTTATTCCTTCAACAAAACCCAGCGTAATACCGGCCAAAGTCAACCCTAAAATTAGATCTATTTCCATCTTATCATCTTCTAGATGCCAGTTTAGCAAGAAGGAATAGTATCTCTATATATAACCAAATTAAAGTCACCATCAAACCAAATGCTGCTCTCCATTCTAATTGTTTAGGGGCCCCTCTTTCAACACCCCTTTCAATAAAATCAAAATCGGCAACTAAGCAAAGGGCCCCAATTCCGATTACAAAGAGAGAGAACCCTATGCCAACCAAACCATTACCGTGAATAAGAGGGATTTTGTATCCTAAAAAAATGCCGATGAAAGATATTAGATATATGATTAATATTGCCGCTAATGAAGAATAGACTGCAATTGCAAGATTTCTATTCCATGAAATTATGCCTGCACGGTATATCGCCAGCATCGAACCTAAAATAACGAAGGTTAGTGCTGCTGCAAGTATTCCCAATCCTGGATAATCAACTGAATTCTCTATAGAATATGTAAGGCCACCCAATAAAATTCCTTCAAAAATTGCATAAGAACATATCAAAAATGGGCTAGTAGATTTTGTAAATACTATTATCAAGAAAGTAATGATTCCTCCTAAAAATCCTATGACTGATATTTCAGGTATTGTTATGTAAGTTGCTATAGCCAAAGTTGTTGTTAAAATTAGGAGTATGGCTGTTTTTTCTACCGTTCCTTCCATGGTCATGAAATTAGATTCTTCGTCCCATGAATTATGCTTGTAGTTTGACTTATCAAAGGTAGAGTCTGAAAGTGTAGGGTTTTTTGAACGGTACATCATTACACCTCAGAGGGTAGTCCTACTCAAATCTTAGCCCTGCAAATACTAATCTAGAAGTTCTTTAAGATGCAATCCCGTATAACTATCCTTTACTTTGATGATTTCTTCAGGAGGGCCTTCAGCCACTATAAGTCCACCTAATTCTCCGCCTTCCGGGCCAAGATCAATTACCCAATCTGCACATTTAACTACGTCTAAGTGATGTTCTATTACAATTACAGTGTGTCCATTTCTTCGTAGGCGGAGCATTACTTCTGTTAACTGATGGACATCGAACATTGAAAGTCCGGTAGTAGGTTCGTCTAGGATATACACGGTGTGACTTCTGGTGGGCCTGTGTAATTCAGATGCCAATTTTACTCGTTGCGCTTCCCCGCCCGATAGAGTTGTTGCCGGTTGGCCGAGTCTAATGTATCCTAAGCCCACGTCCTTCAATGTCGTAAGAATTCGATTTAACGATTTTTGATTTTGGAAAAACGTCACTGCCTCATCAACAGACATGTCTAAAACGTCTTGAATGGTTTTTCCCTTCCATTCAACTTCCAAAGTTTCTCTAGTGTATCTTTTACCTTTACAAACATCACACGTAACCCAAACATCTGGCAAAAAATTCATTTCTAATTTTATTGATCCCGCGCCTTTACAGGATTCACATCGCCCTCCTTTAACATTGAAAGAAAATTGTCCGGGTTGGTATCCTCTTTCTTTAGAGATTGTTGTTGTTGCAAAGAGGTTTCTGATGTGCCCGAATGCTCCCGTATATGTCGCCGCATTTGATCGAGGTGTTCTGCCAATTGGAGATTGATCGATTACTATTGTTTTGTCTACAGCTTCGAATCCTTCCATCTTATCGTGGCGCCCAGGAGAGGCGTCGGTACCATGTATTTCGCGCAATAATGCAGGAGCTAGGGTTGAAGCCACTAACGAAGATTTACCCGAGCCTGAGACGCCAGTAATTGCAACCACACACCCTAAAGGAATTGAAACATCTATATTTTGAAGATTGTTTTCTCTAGCGCCTACAATATGTATCCATTTCCCGTCATCAGGAGTTTTTCTATCGTTTGGGATGGGAATTTTTTCTTTTCCGGACAAGTAGGCGCCAGTAATACTTTGATTGTTGGAAATTAATTCGCCTAACTCTCCGCTGACCAGTACATTGCCCCCTTCTTTACCTGCACCCGGACCTATGTCAACAAGCCAGTCGGCTTGCCTTAGAGTGGCTTCATCGTGTTCAACAACAATCAAAGTATTGCCTAGTGTAGTTAATTCCCTTAATGTCTCTAAAAGTCGGCCGTTGTCTCTAGGATGTAGCCCTATACTTGGTTCGTCTAAAACATACATAACTCCTGTCAAACGTGTACCAATTTGGGTTGCTAATCTAATCCTTTGAGATTCTCCGCCCGAAAGTGTGCTCGCTCTTCGGTCTAAGGTAAGGTAATCCAAACCAACCAATGCAAGAAATCGTAATCTTGCCTCAATCTCTTTGATTATTTCTGTACCAATAAAAATTGATTTTTCCGATAATTTGCTGGTTTTTGAAATTATTTCACTGGTTGGCTTGTCTCTTCCTAATTTGTCCCATGTTTGATCAAGTTGTCCTGCTCTCCAATACTGTACAACTGCTAATGCTTCTAAGACACTACAAGAAGAAATTGCAGGTAAAGAAATACCTCCAACTATAACTTTACTAACGGCATCATTCAGTTTTTGGCCTTTACAATCAGGGCATGGTTCGTCATTCATATATGATGCCATTCTTGACCTTGTTCTGTCCGAAGATGTTTCGGTATAAGTTCTACGAATTCTATTGAAGACCCCTTCCCATGGCCTTAACATCTGGTATGTAGAGCCCTTTTCTGATGTAAACTCAAAGGATATTGCAGTCCCTCCCGAGCCGTGAAGAAGAATGTCTTGTTCGTCTTCGCTCAGGCTTCCAAACTCTAAATTGGTAGGGATACCATAGTGATTACATACTTGCCTCATTTGACTCTTGTACCAACCAGACATCATTGAAGATCTGAATGGTCTAATGCACCCATCTTCTACAGACGCTGTGCGGTCAATGACTAAATCTGGCGAAAACTCTCTTTGTATCCCCAGTCCTTGGCAATTTGGACAGGCCCCGAGTGGATTGTTGAAAGAAAATACTCGTGGAGACATTTCCGGCAAAAAGGCGCCATGCTCTGGGCAGGCAAATTCTTCTGAGTACGGTATTATTTGGCCTTCTTCTGTTGTTTCTGCCTCTTCATTACGAATACCTTTTGCTTTACTCTTCTTCAAGCTTTCAACTGCAATTGTGCCTCCCCCGAGGCGCAGTCCTGATTCAATCGCTTCAGTTAATCTCTGCCTATTGGTTCTATTCAATTTCATTCTATCTATTCTAACATCGATATCGTGCCTAAGATTCTTTTCTAAATCGGGAGGTTGTTCAAAATTTGCTTCACGGCCATTTGTTTTTCCTTCTAAATATCCTTGTTCGACTAATGCTTTGAATAAATCAGCATGTGTTCCTTTTCTATTCCTAATTGTTGGGCTCCAAATCGCTACAGCGTGCTCTTCGAAACGCCACATTATGTCGTCTACAATCTCCTGAACGGTTCTTCTGGCTACTTCTCTGCCACAATCAGGACAGTGGGGAATTCCGACCCTAGCCCAAAGTAACCTCATATAATCCATTATTTCAGTAACAGTAGCGACTGTTGATCTTGGATTGTGGCTGCCTTGTTTTTGATCAATACTAATTGCAGGAGATAGTCCTTCTATTGAGTCGCAATCGGGTTTCTTCATTTGGCCTAAAAATTGACGAGCGTATGAGCTGAGGCTCTCTACATACCTCCTTTGCCCTTCCGCGTATAGGGTGTCGAATGCCAAACTTGATTTTCCTGAACCTGAAACTCCTGAAATAACTACAAATTTGCCTCTAGGGATGTCTACATCAATATCTTGGAGATTGTGGGTCCTTGCTCCTTTAACTTCTATCCAACCTTGATCGATAGATGTATTTTTTTTCTTACGAGCCATTAGCGCCCCCCCTAACTATATTCAACGGAATGTTGGCCGCTCTTGAAGAAATGTATTCTATTTTCTATCAATTAAACCAAAACGCATCAATAATGTCGCCTATTTTTGCATTTGTATTGGGTGGGAGTAATGTAACTCCGTTATGAGCAACCATGCTGTGTATATTTCCACTTCCTTGATGTGTGTGTGTCGAGGCTTGTAACCCATTATTTGCACTTATTATTCTAATTCGGCGCAAGCAAAGTTTGTTTTTTGCCCCTTTTACGCTGTCTTTCATAGTTACTCTAACCTTTCTTCCTAAATTAGGAGGGGCTGTTTCTTCAATATCGTAAGTATTGGAAAACCAGGGGCTAACTAACATCAAGAATACTAAATGGCTGCTAACTGGGTTACCAGGTAATCCGAACAAAGGTTTCTTTTTCCATTCGCCAAAAAGTGGGGGGCCACCTGGTCTCATATTTACTTTCCAAAAATTAATTTGTCCTTCGGCTTCCATAATTTTTCTTACAATATCCCAATCCCCCATAGAAACTCCGCCCGATGTTATCAAAGCATCACAATCCTCTGCTGCATGATTTAGAGTCTCTCGTAATTCATCTATGGAATCTGTAACAATACCATAGCGGATCGGTTTACCACCCATTTTCTCGACTAAAGCGGCGATTCCGAATGAGTTAGATTCAAAAATTTGATGCTCATTGATTTCAGAATTGGGCATCACTAATTCATCGCCGGTACTAATTATTCCAATGACCGGTTTCCTATACACGGGCACCTCATCATACCCCATAGTAGCTGCAAGGGATATTGCTGAGGGAGTCATATATGTTCCCTTTGAAAGAGCTAATTTTCCTTTTGATAAATTCTCACCTTTGATACGAATGAAGGATTTTTTTGCTTGGCCCGAAATAATTACATTTTTTCCTTCGACTTTGCTATTTTCAACAATCACAATTGCGTCAGCGCCATCGGGTATAGGGGCGCCCGTTGTAATCTTGCACGCTTCTCCCGGATTAATTGAAATTGTTTGTTCTGCGCCTGCTTGAATTGTTCCCACTATTTTCAAAACGGTCTCGCCGGCATGTCGACAGTCGGCTTCTTTCACGGCCCAACCATCCATGGCTGAATTGTTAAAACGGGGATCGTTTACCTTAGAAATTAGTCCTTCTGCAAGTATTCTTCCGTTGACATCATCCAAATGTATGTTTTCTGAAGAAAGATTTAATTTGCTTTCTGATATCAATAACTTGGCTCTAGCGATACTTATCCCCACCTCCATATAATCGGCGAAGTGTGTTGTACAAATGAATTGTGCGTTGAATACTGGAGAGTGCTGTTCAAATATTATCAATGAGACGCCGGATTATGCTTATTGAAGGAGAGATTTTAATTCTCTTTCTGTTATTTTTAATTGCTTTACTATATTCTAGTGTTGGCCACGGTGGTGCATCGGGCTATTTGGCGATATTGTCTCTAACAATATATGCAGAATATGATAGTGGTTGGCTAAAACAACATGCATGGTCATTGAATTTAGTTGTTGCCGCGGTTGCATTTTATCATTATAGAAAAGCCGGCTTTTTCGATTTTGATTTGACTTTTCCATTTCTTTTGGCGAGTGTCCCCTTTGCAATTATTGGGGGTTATCTGAAAGTTGATGGTGCATTTTATGACACTATTCTGTCGATTACTTTGGTTTGGGCCGCGTATAAATTATTTCAAATTAAAGAAAATTATTCCGATTCAAAAGTTGTGAGGCCTAGCATCTCCTATTCTCTCCCTATTGGGGGAGCTATAGGGTTGATGAGTGGCGTTATAGGTGTGGGCGGAGGTATTTTCTTATCTCCAATACTTTTACTAAAAAAATGGGCTGATCCTAAAACTGCTGCCGCTACTGCTGCACTTTTTATTTGGGTTAACTCAATGGCGGGGTTGATCGGGGCAGGAGTTTCTGGACAGTTAGCAATAGATTTGAAAATTTTATTGCCCTTTGTTATGGCGGTACTATTGGGCGGATATTTGGGGGCGAAATATGGTTCTGAAAACGCCCATCAATCTTTAATTCGAAAATTGCTAATCTTTGTATTAATTGTAGCTTCAATAAAAAGAATATCGTACATTCTAATATGATTATATTCCTATCATATCAGAATGCCCACATTCTGGATGCGCACAAATTACTTTGTATCTCTCTCTTTTGGGACGAGGGATTCTCATCATTGCGCCGCACATTGAACATTGGTGAGTTACAATTTCTGGTTCTTTGGGAGTATCGTCTTCGTAATCATCGAAGTTTTCCTCCATTGCTGTCCAACCGATTTGATCCGAATAGGAGTCTTCTTCATCTGTAATTTTCTTTTGCCTTAGTCCCAATTTGATATTTATTCTACGGCCTTTTCTTTTCTTCTTTTTACTTGGTTTCCCTTT
>CACJKA010000003.1 GCA_902593945.1 uncultured Candidatus Poseidoniales archaeon
GGTCGTAAAGGCCTCTCTACAAGAGCAGAAATTGATGCTTGCGAGATTATGTCGGGTGTACATGAAGGATTAGCGACTGGTTGGCCTATACTTTTGATAACTTATAATTCAGATGTTCGTTCAAAAGATTATTCATTTTTACCAGACCATCCTCGTCCTGGGCATGCAGATATGGTTGAACATATTCGTTCAGAAGGTGCTAGTGATTTACGTGGTGGTGGATCACAATCTGCAAGGCTTACCTTTGGACTGGTTGCAGCAGGAAGTCAAGCAAGAAGTTTACTTGACTCTGCAGGTTGGTCTTGTACTGCTCATTTATCTAGTGTTGGAGATATTTCATCAAAACCATTATTTGAATTAGATCGAAAATCTCCATTAGAACAAGGAACCGATATGTCAAGATTGAATTGTAGAGATCCTGATTCTGTTTCCGCTATGTCCGATTTACTCGACTCTGTAAGGAAAGATCTTGATTCAATTGGATCAACAGTTGAATTATTGGTTGAAGGGCTTCCTATTGGGGTTGGTGAGCCATGGTTTGATGGTATCGAGCCTGCTCTAGCAAGAGGTCTAATGGCTATTCCTGGAGCTAGGGCAGTTGAGTTTTCACATGGATTTGCTACATCAAAAATGCGTGGTTCAGAAAATAACGACGCATGGTCTTTAGAAAATGGCAAACCAATCCTTGAGGGTTCAGAATCAGGTGATGCAGATGGTTCATTGGGGGGGCGTTCAACTAGTTCTGCTATCAGAGTTGTAGTGCATTTCAAACCGCCTAGTAGCCTAGCTAGAGAACAATCCACTTTACACCTTCCTAGCGGTGAGAAAAAACCACTTAAGGTACATGGTAGGCATGATCCAGTACTAGGTCCTAGGGCTGTCCCTGTAGTTGAAGCTGTGGCTATATTAGTAATCTCTGACTTAGGTCTTATTGGAGGTTATCTTGAGTAATTATTTACTACTGTTTTCTCTCATTTGAGCAAGTCTAACAGGTAAATTCACTGCAAAAGCAGATGCTACAATCATGAATACAACAGCAGTACCAAGTGCAACCCCATAAACAGAAGTCAACTCAACACTTTCAGCCAATCTCGTTGCAGCTGCATCGCTCCCCAAAAGTCCAACTATCGATGGAATAATCAGATTAATCATTAGAGTAATTAAGGCCACCAATCCTGCAATTAGTGGTGTAATCATTAGAGATCTGTAATATTGTCTTGTTATTTTCTTTACATTCATAACATAAACTTCTCCAGTTCTAATAGACTTATCAAGCATTGAGAACCTAATTATTCCACTTGTGAGTTCAATGTACATTACAAGGAAAAGAGCGTATGCTATCAACAATAATTTTTGTGAAATTTCACCATCAGGTAGCAAATCTATTCCGAATTCTACCTTACTACCAGCGAATCTTATTGTTACCAAAATTAGAATGACATATGAGATTAAAATTGCACGTTGTTCTCTTTGGAATATTCCATACATTCCAGCAATAAAACCTATTGCTATCAAGCTTAGATGTATTAATGCACCAATCGATGGCATATCAATAGCATTGCTTATCCAAAACCAAGCAGTTCCAGATACTGGGGTTACTGTGAATGTAACAATTGAGAGTAAAGTCAGTGTAATAGCTGCAGACATCTGCAAAGTTTGAACAACTCTATCTGGCGGTAGGAATTTAGTTTTTGTCACTATTGGGCCGCCAAAGAATGATTCAATTACCGATGGTACATGGACTTCAGGAATAGCATCTTTAGGAATTTCAGTGCTACCTTTCATTCTTCCTGCTGCCTTTTTACGACTAGGGGCGGATGATCTTACTGTTTTCCCATCATATAGGTGAGCAGTATCTGATTTCTTTTCTGCCATTAAATCACCTCAGAAACCTCTCGCGCCAGAAAGAGCAGTATTCAATAGCATATCTGGTTCCCAATCCATTACATTAGCTCCTAATCCTCTTAGTTCACTCATCAAAATATCTCTTTCTGTTTTTAGTAATTCGTATCCAGTTCTATCTAATCTTCTAGCATCAAACTCGAACTCCAAACTACTTGGAGAAAGTATAGTCACATCGAAGTTTCTAGATCTAAGGTCTCTAACTGCATCAATTATTGTCGGGTCATCTTCTAATGGGCTCAATATAATAATCGGACTTCCTCTATTGATGTGAGGTAAAATCCTATTTGTAACTACTTTCAATGGAGTATTCCCTTTGGCCATTGCTCCTGCCAATTTAGTTAATATCACATATAGTTGTTTTTTACCAGTATCTCTATCAACGGAAACAATCTCATCTCCATAAACTACTACTCCTACAGAGTCTCTTCTTGAAAGGAAGTATTGAGATAAGCTTGCAGCGGCCCTAGTGCTGTAAACAAGAGAGTTTCTACTAACTGGGCCTGTTTCAGATACTGATCTGCTATCAACTAACAAAATTATATCACTAACAGCATCTCTTTCATATTCATTGACCATCAGTTTCCCGCCAGATCTTGCTGTGGCTTTCCAATTAACTTTCTTCATTGCGTCGCCAGGGACATATTCTCTGAGATTATAAAAATTTGAACCTTCACCTGGGTTTCTAATGTTCACTGCTCCAGTGAAAATTTTAGGAACCCTGCTCTTGATTAATGCATCTTTAATATCTTCCATTTTTGGAAATACTAAGAAATCATCATACAGATGAATCTCTCTTTCATTATGGAATAGACCAAATGTATCTTGAATTCTTATACATACAGGTCCTATTGTGTAGAACCCTCTTAGAGGTGCCTCAATCGTATATGCTATCTCGGTTTCTCTTTGTGGGCCTAATTCCATTAGGACATAATTTGCTCCTTTCTTTATTCTCATTACTTCGGGTACTCGGTCTCTAACTTCCAGAACTTTGGAGAGATTTGATTTATTCTGGATTCTTATAGAAACATCTATTTCACCATCTTCAAAAACACGAGCAGAAGATAATTTTCTTAGAGCAACAAGATTCTGTAGAGCTATTCCACCTGTAGCATTATCATCATCTAATCTTCTACCTGATGACGATACATCTGCATTGGTGGTCCTGAAAGCAGCCCATGTAAGGAATGATAGAAGAACTACAGCCACTGTAACTAATTGTTGATTTCTCAAAACTAATCCTAGAAGGTATAGAGCAATAGCTAGCGAAGCAAACATCGCTGATTTTCTACTCCATGCCATAAGCAAACCTCCTATTAGTCAGTTAAAATCAAACAGTTGGAACTGGAACCTGTCTAAGAATATCTGTAATCACTTGGTCAGTTTCTAAGCCTTTAATTTGGTGTTCAGGTTTCAAAATTAGCCTGTGTGATACAGCTAAAGTAGCCACTGATTTCACATCATCAGGGGTAACGAAGTCGCGACCTCTCATAGCAGCAGCAGCACGACTTGTTTTCAGTAATGCTTGTGAACCTCTAGGTGAAGAACCAACTAGTACACGAGGATCTTCTCTTGTTCTTGATACAATTTCTACCATGTACATTCTTACTGCTGGGTCGACATATACTTCTTCAATAGCTTGTTGCATAGCAACAACTCTTGCAGGATCAGTAATTACATCAACTTCTACAGCATCTTTCTTTCTTTCAATACGTCTTCTTAGAATCTCGTCTTCATCTGCTCTGTCAGGATAACCTACAGACATCTTAAACATGAAACGGTCTAATTGAGCTTCAGGAAGTGGATATGTTCCTTCTTGTTCAACTGGATTTTGTGTCGCCATTGTAAGGAAAGGTGAAGGTAATTTATGTGTAATTACACCTATGGTTACTTGCTTTTCCTGCATAGCCTCTAGTAAAGCCGCTTGTGTTTTTGGTGGCGCTCTGTTAATCTCATCAGATAGTAGAAGATTGCAGAAAATAGGTCCAGGTTTGAAACTAAATTCTCCTTTCTTTGCATCATAGATATTTGTTCCTGTAATATCTGCTGGTAGTAAATCCGGTGTAAACTGAACACGCTTGAAATCACATCCAAGCGCATCAGCGAAAGTGTTGGTCATCAGTGTTTTTGCAAGTCCGGGGTAATCTTCGAATAGAAGATTACCATTTGACAAGATATTAACCATAACATTGTCAATTACGTGGCTTTTTCCGATAATTACTTTCTGAACCTCTAGGCTAATTGCTTCTGCAATAGCTCCTACAGCTTCGAGTTTTTCACTCATCTTCTTAGAACCACGAACGCTTTCGGCTTTCTTTGCATAACCCTGGCTGACCGCGTCTGCTTGCGGTGCTGCTGGTTTTTCTGCTGGTGGTGTTGCATTCATTTTTTTTCTCTCCAATTTTCTAATTTGTCTTACCCCATTTCCTTATTGCTACCATAAGTTGCCTTAGTTCTTGGGGTGAGTATGTACGTGATTGGCTGTAAGCCAGTTCAACCAGCCGAGGGTCGCCTATCATTGCTTGAACCTCTGCTGGGGGTTTTGAAGCCATTTGGTCTCTAGTCAGGTCGTGATGAACTCTAACTTTAGTGAATAGTGACTGTTTGACTCTGAGTCTGTAAGTGCTCGGATCTAATTTTTTAGGTCTTTGATTAAATCTGGTTAAGTCGAAAATATGTCTCCAGTTTTCTTTTTCCGGTATTACCATCATTGAAACAAGTAGTAGTAAACCTACGTTTAGAACAACTAGCCACTTCAAGAAAGTATTCGAGGTAAGTAGAACTACTGTTGACATTCCTGCCACGAATGGCGCAGAAATAGTTCCTGTTACATGTCTACTTTCATCAAACACTATGCGAAAATTAGAATTGTCTTGCCTTATTTGACTTGATAGTTGAGTGTTATCAAATTCCATCATTGAGTGAACTAACATTTGGAAGTAAACACTATTTCCATTCCAGTCATTGTTATCGTTAATTTCATTCATCCAACATTTCGATTCTACTATTCCTTCACAGGAACTTCTCATGCCCTCAAGTGCTGCGGTATCAAAATCCCATAATTTATTTGAGAAGGCTTCATCATCTGAAACGAATACAATACTTCCAGTAACATCAATTTCTTCCAAACCACCAAATCCTCCACTGCCTCTTACTTTGTCATAAACTGGAATACCTGGATAGTCAATTCTAACTATTAGTGCCAAGTCCCCTGGTGCGGGATTTCTCACATCACTAGAATCACCATTACCAATAATGTCGATAAAAGCAGAAGATGAAGCAGTAGCTAAGATATTAACTTCTCTTTGTGTATCTGGATTACTTTGAGGTAGATCTTCTGCTGTAGGTTCAAATCTTATCCCAGTAGGTGACCTAAACATGACTGGGATCCTACATGACTGAGAGACGTCATTATTAGAAATCTGGAAATCTGAGCAACCCTTTCTGGCTGCACCTGCTGCCATTTCGTTAACATCATCCACAACAGATGCAACACTCCAAACATTCTGCCACACAGGGTCCTTGACCGTATCGTCTTCATTATATTCCAACCAATGTTGATTTTGATCTAAAAGAGGCTTGTCAAAATATGATATCCCAAATTTTGATGCTAATCTATTTGCATTTGTATTATCTGCAGCTACTATTACCTTGCCACCTTTCTCTGTGACGAAATCATAAATTGCATCAGCTGCAGTTTCATCAATTGGTTTTTCAGGAGATACGATTACTAGCATTGTTCTGTGCGGATCTTTCCAATCATTTACTAACATCGGAGTGGACATGGTGTTAGCAGTAAAATAACCCAAGTCATTACTTTCTTTAGTACATCCCTCTAGGTTGTCTCCAAGATCACATCTCATTTCACTGAGTTGTGCTAAACTGTCTTTCTCGTATGCTGAATATGACGTATCTTTCCCTATAACCATCAACATAGGTGCTAGTAGTAGCAACACTACTGTTACTGCAATAGATCCAATAACTATGGTGTTGAAATCAAATCTATCTTCATCTCCTTCTGTCAAAATAATCAAATCCATTTTTTGATATAGAACATAGCCAAGGCTTACAACTGTTCAAGCCACCGATGAATTGCAGTTATATGTTGCTGCTATTAGTTCAGGTTAATTGTATTTAATCTAGTCGTTAGGTGTGTTTTTCACACCCCCTCAGTAAACGTTTTTTTTTGATTAATTAACATTTTCTTCGATTATTATTAATGTAAAATAGTGCTAAACAGGTTGAAAGTAGAATCGCACTTATTCCTGACGATGGAAGACTTGTATCGACTACCTCGGTTATACTTTCTTCGTCATCAGAATTATCCTCATTTTCAGTAGGCCCCGAGAGAGGAGGCTCAACGGTTACTGAGGTCTCATCTTCTGTAATCTTCGAGGAGCCCGCATTCATTGCACCATTAGAATGAACTGTAATTTCTACTTTACAATTTTTCCTAGGATGACTCTGTGATGCAGTAATTTTCAAATCTGCAGTAGTGGATGTATCTTTTTCCAGATCAGTAATTAGTAATTTGTCTAGTCCATTATCCAAAGTCATAAGAGGGCAATTATCAGATAAATCAATTTCTCCAACCTTATCTTTGATATTACCATTGTTCGTTACAGTGACTCTCAATATCATGTCTGTCCCAGCATTCATAGGGCCGACAGGGTCATCTATATCTACAGAAATTGAGTATATAGTTGGTATTTTTAAGTCTGCCATCGCTTCTTGATTCTCTGGTATTAGGACCTGAACCCCAGCTCTTGTAACTAAACTCGCAGTAATTTTCATTTCTTCTACCGAATTAGCTGCAAAATTATAAACATCGATATCTTCTATAACTAGAGAAAAGGTTTCATTTTCTCCTGCCTGTATTTTTTCAGATTCAGGGCCATCTTCTACTCCGTCAAAAGGGACCTCATATGCGAAGCTAACTTCAATCTCAAACATCTGCGTATTGTGGACATAGAACTCAACAACTCTCTCTCCATCCTCATTGATTAGAAATGGCTTGCTATCATCATCTGCGATATATTTTATTCCTAATTCCCAATTTCCTAATTCTGGCTGTTCTTGTGCAGTACTAATTACAGTGAAATTTGTGATTATAAACAAACTGACGACGATACAGATAAGTTTTTTCATATTACTCACTCATTAACTCCTTACAAGCCCTCTTTGTTAATACCTTCACCATCTTTCTTCTATATGATGGGGTATACCACGTATTTGGAACCGGTTTAACGGCCTTTCTAATTTTTTCCGAAAGAAGTTTGATACTTTTTTCTCCATCCCAATTTTCTACTAATCCCATAGCTATTTCTTCATGATATCCTGGAATAGATTCTAGTCCAGTAGTAGCAATTCTTAGTTGTTCTAGTTTTCCTTCTTTTTTCTTCCAGAGTACAGCGACACCAGCTTCAGGGAAGTCCCAAGATTCTCTTTGACGTAATTTTTGATAATCTCCAGACCAATCTGAGATGTCTTTAGGTATTGTAATATGAGTTAATAATTCACCAGGTAATAATTTATTTTTTTTCATTCCATCTAATTCGAAGAAATTACTAAGTTCCATTTCTCTTTTTCCTGATGTTGAAATCAAATGTACTTTAGCTTCCATACACATCAACACAGGCGCTAGATCTGCTTGGTATGTAGCCACGCATAATGTGTTTTGATTTGGTATCACTCTACAGTCTGCTCCTGTACCACAGTCACATTTATGACACCAATCTATTGTTTCTCTCCATTCTTCGGTTTGATTATACCAGTAGCATCTTGTATCTAGACAAATGTTCCCTCCAACAGTTCCAGACCTTCTAATCATTATGCTAGCTATAGAACTAGCAGATTTTGCTAGAACCGGATGAGTAAAATCTGACTCAACTAAATCTTGCAGCCTAACCATTGCACCAATACTGGTTTCAGTGAGTTCCTTTAATTGCGAAATATTCGCTAAAGAAATCACATTCTTTTTTGGATTAAGGTGCCATTTATAATTTGGAATTAAGTCAGTTCCACCTGAAATCCAATCAAAATCTTCTTCTTTGGATTGTATATTCCGAGCAATTTTTATCGCCTCATCAATACTGGTTGGGGAATAAAGTTTGAATGGAGGCATTTTCATTTTGTTGCCTCCTTTTTTCTTCTTTCTGTGTGAACCCAAGCACTTCCTGCTAATCTTGGATTTTCTAAATATTCTTCAGAAGGAATAACTGTTACTTCCCAACTCTCATCAACTTCATCTGGAGGAATTGTTGGGTCCATACCAAATAATGCGCCATTATGATATGGCTCAATTTTAGATGCCAATCTTCTTTCTTTATCTCTTATCGAATGCTCTTTTGCTCTTTTATCAAGTACGTCTTGTAATTTTGAATATTTTAAAGTAGGTACAGGTAAATCACAAGGGTCTTCAATTTTTAATTTTCTACATTTCTTTTCTATATTTTTGTATAACCTGTCTGGAGTAATCGGCAACTCACTTGTCCTTACCCCAATTGCATCGTAAACTGCATTACATACTGCGGGTAAAATAGGTAATAGTGGGCCCTCTCCGGCTTCTTTTGCACCAAATGGTCCTTCTGGGTCATTTGATTCTACAATGATAGGCGTTACATGTGGCATTTCATGTACACTAGGAATTTTATAATCTAGTAAATCCGTATTCATTAGATTTCCAGTTCTACCATATCTCATTTCTTCAGATAGAACTTGCCCCATACCCATATGACAAGAACCTATTATCTGTCCTTTGACTGCAAGTGGATTAAGTGCCTTACCGCAATCATGAGCAGCCCAAACTTTCTCTACTTTTGTTTGACCTGTTTCAACATCAACTTTCACTTCTGCTACATAAGCTGAAAATGAATATGCAGGTGCTAAACCAGCAGCTGCACCTTTGTGCGCTCTTCCCATTGGAGGAGTTCTGTAGGCTCCTGAGGCTACTAAAGCTCCTCTTTCTTCCTGAGCTTTATGTAAAGCCTCTAGATAAGAAACACCTATTGCAGGATCATCTTTTCTAAAAATTCTACGATCACCTATTACCAATTTTTCAATTGGTGACTTAGTAATGTCAGAAGTTGCTTGCAGCAAATCTTGTCTGATTTCCATAGCAGCAGAAATTGCGGCATTTGCATTCATGAATGTGACTCTTGATGAATAAGAACCTAGATCAACTGGGGAAGTATCTGTTTCTCTAGATTTAACTCTAATCATATCCAATGGCAATCCTAGTACCTCAGCTACTGACTGAGCCACTACAGTGTCTGAACCCTGACCGATATCCGCAGCACCTGTATGTACGGTTACTCCGCCATCCATATCGATTTTCAGATGAACTGTCGCATGTGGGAACTTGTTTGGGTCCCAATGTATTGGAAGTCCACTACCTGAAATGAAAAACCCACAACCAATTCCAATTCCGTGACCGAGAGGCATTTTTCTGAATTTATCTTTCCATCCCGATTCTTTCATCACTCTTTCCAAACATTCTCTCATTCCTATACTAGTTACCCTGAATCCAGTAATTGTTGCAGAGTGAGGGGGCAATAAATTGGCGAGTCTGAAAGATATTGGATCAACTTGTAATTGCTCAGAAATATCATCTATGCCAACTTCTACAGCACATCGAGAATTAACTGCGCCGTGCCCTCTCATAGCTCCACTGGCAGGTTTGTTTGTCCATACCCTTGCTCCTGTGTAATGAAATGCTCCAATTTCGTAAGGAGCAGTATGGAGAACTCCATTGTAATATGTTGTAACATGACCAAAAGACGCAAAAGCTCCTCCATCAATTAGTGCATCAGTCTCAATTCCACATAATCTTCCTTCACTATCAGCATGTAGATTCATCTCAATATGAGAAGGATGTCTACCTCTGTTTATCCAATAAACTTCTTCTCTGTCAAATGTTATTCTAACTGGTCTACCGGATTTCCGAGCTAATATTGATGCGCACATTTCATGTGGAAAGGGATCAGATTTTCCTCCGAAACCACCTCCTACAAAGGTTCGATGGACATTTATTTGATGCATAGGGATTTCTAAGACATCTGCCAATGCTCTGTGGACATAATGAGGGACTTGTTGTGGTGTGTAAAGTGTTAATCTTCCAGAAGGATCCCAATCTGCAACGACCGCATGAGGCTCTGTAGCAGCGTGGTTAACTCCATTGAAAAACCAATTTTTTTTGTGGCTGGCGATAGAATTTTCCTTCATTGATTTTATTTTTCCAAATTCTTGAAAAACTCTCTTCTGTATATTCGCTTCCCCAATGTGATACTCACCTCTATCGTGAATTGGCTCTTCTGAGTCTTTCAATCCATCTTTCATGTCGTGAATTGAATCTAGAATCTCATATTCAATTTTCATTAATCTAACCGCTTCTAATGCTGTTGCTTCATCTTCTGCAGCTACACAAGCGATTAGGTCTCCAATATGTCTGACTCTATCAACAGCCATTGCATGTTCATCTTTTGTAACGGGTAGTACTCCAAATTTATTCTTCGCATCATCTCCGGTCGCAATTGAAACAACTCCTGGCAATTTCAATGACTCTGATAAGTCGATAGATAATATTCTTGCATAATGATGAGGCGATCGAACAATTTTACCAATTAGCTCATTTGGTAATCTAATATCGTCCCCATATTTTGCTCTCCCCGTTACTTTCCAATTACTATCTACTAAAGATGTAGGTTTACCAACAATTCTTCCAGTAATCAGTTTATCATGCCTATGATTGCCCCAAGGTTGCTTTTTTTCTCCTCCTTGACTTTCTGGAATCATTTTTTCATCTCTGGGCTCACTAAATGAATTCTTGCCTCCTGAACCCGGTCTGGAGAAGGAAATTTTTCCTGGTTGTTGCCTATAACCAACCATTTCTTTTTTTTCATCTTCAGACATTTAGATTCCTCAATTTTCAAACCCTGGATTAGGGTTACTTTTAGGGTCAGTAGTATTATCGATATTTTTACCCGAGACCAATAATTCACTAGCCGCTTTAACTGATTCAACGATTTGTTGGTACCCTGTACACCTGCATAAATTTCCTTCAATTGCATTTTTAATCTCAGAATCATTTGGCGATGGGTTTTCATCTAATAATGATGAAATTACTACCAAGAAACCAGGTGTGCAAAAACCACATTGACTTCCTCCATATTCACTAAACATTTCTTGAATAGGGTGCAGATGGTGGCCATCAGCCAAACCTTCCACTGTAGTAATCTCACAATCTTCAACTTCTTGAGCTAAAACTAGACAGGAAAGTTTCGGATTTCCATTGACTAATACAGAGCAACAGCCACATGTACCCATGTCGCAACCTCTCTTAACACCGAGTGTTCCAACTTGATCTCTCAAGACATCTAGGAGAATTGCATTACTTTCCACATGTTTAGAAATTTCTTTACCATTTACTTTCGCTTTCCATGGTATTTTTTCGGGGCCAGGAAGCATTGGTAGGCGTATGACACTCATGCTAACATCCTCACCAAACGGACTCTCCATTTGAGCATTCGGATTAACTTCCTCTACTTATTGTAAATCCTTGATTACTTTATTCATAATTTCGACTTCTGCTCTCCTT
Organism: uncultured Candidatus Poseidoniales archaeon; assembly: GCA_902593945.1. Lineage (GTDB taxonomy): Archaea > Thermoplasmatota > Poseidoniia > Poseidoniales > Thalassarchaeaceae > MGIIb-O2. Next base: position 11,498 of record CACJKA010000003.1, read on the forward strand.
ATGTGCTCACCATAAGTACTTCTTGCCATATTCATCTCATCAGCTAGTTGTTTCAGAGTTACATTTCTATCCATACTGTAGAATCCTTTCCTCGTCGCATGCTCCAAAACTTCTATCTGTCTATCTGTTAAAATTGATTCCCAAATACTTCTATTATCTTCTTTTTGAAATGTCTGAACTGCAATATTGTCAGGGGGTAAAACCATCCTAATGAGTCTGATGAATCTACTTACAGAATTTGACACACCTGAAATTCTTAATTCCATTCCCTTTTCTTCTGAAATCCCGTAGGGTGGATGTATGTGTATGTTTGATAATTCAACGGCTGAAACTGCTAATGGGTGAGTACACAACAAACTCACTAATATTCCATCATCATTTTCCTCATGTACTTTAATTATCTCAAAATTTTCTAATTTTGAGAAATCCTCAAGGTCTCCACCTTCTTTTAACTTGATTTCAGCTAACTGAGTAACACTCTTTTCATTAATCGCCAAATGGCCAAGAATTTCCAATCTTTCGCATATTTTAAGAATCTCAGAAATTTCTTGAGAGCCGTGTAGTGATACGGTTTTCCACCTCAATATCACCTTGCGCATAATATGTGGAACGTACTTTTACTATTGAACCTCTCGGTAATCATTAATTCCAGTATGTTTCTCGTATTTCTTGATTAGTTTCCATGCACAACGTGACATCTGAGGGCCTATCTGGTTGCATTGTTTTTCCATTAAGATGGTTAATGATTGGTTCTACATTAGATTCATTCACTACCCCCCAACCAATTTGTGTGCACGGAGCAACGGGAGATACAGGAGTAGTTCCAGAAAGTGGGTCCCAGGTGTTGAACGAGGGGTACCAAGCCGAAAGATTGAGTGCATCTCTAATTTGTGCTTGAGAAATATTCATATTATCTCCATTGACTAAATAACCATTTCTTAAATCAGGATCTGCTCCTGAAGAGAAATCTCCTGATTCAGTCCTTAGATGTTGAATTACTTTCGACAAAAGTCCCGCAGTTCTTGGAGTTGCAAATGAAGTCCCGCTAGTTTCATGATATCCATCAATATCGTCATGGTTTGGTAAAACTTGAGTCCAGTCTGCTGCAATGTCTGGGTATGAACCGCTCATAGTTTCTTTCTGATCATCTCCTTCTTCAGCATATCCTGAGATACCTATACTCCAAGGGGGTCCCGCTGTTGAGTCTTGAACTGCTGGCGATGGTGAATTATCAGCAGCCCCTGTATGAATTTTCTTTTCTTGGACTACCGCTACTTCAGTTGCATCTTCTATGCCTGGGACTGGAATCGAACCTATTGGTCCAAAACTAGTACTAATTATGTCTACTAATGGTTGATTAGCGGCTGCCAAAACAGCAGCGTCACTAAACCCCTCAACAAAGAAAATAATCGCATCAGGATTAGCATCTAGTACTGCCCCAGTTACTGCGGTCCCATGTCCGTCCGAGGGGTCGTCAAGGATTGGTATGTCAGTATTATCGTCCGGAGTAGTTCCTATTATCTTCGTACCTGGGAAATATACTATGTCTGTAGAATTAATCTTATCCCAACAACTTTCCTTATCTGCATCATATCTTTCCTGCCAAGTTCCCAAAAATGTTAGTTCACATGTCATTGTTATACCCAATCCTTCTAGCAACCAATCTGGATAAGTTTCATTAGTTCTAAAATGATCATGATATACATTGATTCCAGTATCTATAGGGGCAACAATTGAATAATTTCTAAATATTTCTTCGTCTTCAATCAAAGTTTCTTGAGCCGAATCGTCAGACATACATCCGCTAAGAGATGCAGTAATCATTACTAATACTAATGATACAGCTAGTTGTTTCATTAATTAACCGAGACGTAATCTCTTTTTCAGTTCTCCGTGTGAGTGATTTTTCTATCCAATGCTAGAATTTCAGCACAGACCGCTAAACCAATTTCTTCAGGTGTTTCAGCACCAATATCTATTCCAATAGGGCATCTAGCATTCTCAAACCATTTTTCTTTAATGCCATACTCAATTGCAGCCTTCTTGAATGAGCTCCATTTTGAAGTTGAACCTATAGCTCCAATTCTAGGTCTTATTTTCTCCTCTCGTAATTTTAGTAATCCTAATAATAATTCTTGATCAACTGACCAGTCATGGCCTAACAATAGGATATCTGAAAAACGCTCTAAAGATTCAGAATCTTCTGATTTAAGAAAATCATCTACATCCGTTGAGATATTTTCATTAGAAAATGGATATTTCTCAGAATTAGAATATTCTTTTCTTACATCAAATATGGAGTAATCCCATCCCAATGAATCAGCAACTAATGCAACGCACCTACCTACATGTCCTCCGCCTGCAATCAAAATGTGGGGCACGGGCTCAATTATTTCGATACTCACTTCCACTTGCCCTCCACATAGGCTGTCAAGGGCTATCCCTTCTTTTCCCTTCGCATCTTTGTAAAGATAAAATGTTTCAATAATCCCTCCCTTTTTCCGGTTCAGTTTTACATCTTCATTCAATAATTCCTTCATTTTTTTCTCAATTTTTAGTTCTAGGCCTGCTCCACCCACAGTTCCGAAATTTTGCATTCTTGAATTAATTGCAAGCTTCGCACCCGGCTTACCAGGGACACTTCCTTTCGCAGATATTATTGTTGCTATAGCAACTCTACGTCCTTGTTCCACTTCACTTAATGCCCAAGATAAAACATGAACAGACACGTTCCTCTGAGAGGGTTCTATACTTTTTGATTTTGCATATTCTTCTCAGGAGGTAATCACAAATTATGTTCTATGGTAATTTCTCTAAGTTTTTCTAAATCTTCAGGAAAATCTATGTTTAGATGTAAATATTCATCATTTACCTCAATTTTAATTGGTTTAATTATATCTCTAAGGGGAGTAGAAGGATTTCTTGAGAGGATTTCTTCACAATCATTTCTAGATAATATTACAGGATGTCCACCTTTACCATTTTTACTTGGACAAGATGTTTTATTGGAATTAATTAATCTCTCAATAGTTTCATTTGAAAAACCGGGCCTGTCTACTGGTACTATCAAGCATCTTTCACTTCTTAGTTCCTTAATTCCGCACTGAATGCTTCCAGTTCTACCATTCTCAGGTTCAGTATTAACTACTATTTTCTCGCCTAGTTTATTCATTTCAAAAACTAACTCACTCCGAGTTACGATAATTATTCTTAAATTATGTTTTCTTAACTTCTCAATTAGGATATGGATCAACGACTTGCCATGAATATCAACCAATGCTTTAGGCTCCCCCAGCCTTTCACTGGCTCCTGCAGCAAGTATAATTGCATCAATCGGCTTCAAACTAACCACTATTTTCATCATCTAATTGAGATTCTATATCTTCAATCCATTCTTCCATATCCTCATCAATAATTTCATCAGAAAATAACCCGGATTCTTTCAATTTGATTGTTGCAACAGTCAATGCTACAAATAAAATTATTACCAAAACAGATAGTAAACCTATAATTAATGTCAGGTTACCATCTTCGCTACTACTTGTTTCAATTTTTTCTTCACCCATGATGTTAATGCCTACTGCAAGGTTTGTTGAGGCTTGATCTCCAGAAAGTGCTCGTACCAGAATAACCTGTTCACCTTCAACTGTGTTGTTGGGGAGGAATCGAAGTCGATCTACAAGAAGTCCATGAGTCACCTCAAACTGCTCATTACCTATGTCAAATTCAGCTAAATCCATCCAATTATCTCTCATGTCCCAAGTTCTCCACTGCACTTTTTGAACTCCTCCTTCGAGGTTGAATACAATCGATTCTCCTTGTCCAATATGAACACGATTATCTTGACCGTAATTGCTGTCTAGTGTTACGTTCAAAGACATACTTAGTTCGTAGAAGTAATTCGCCGCTTCTTCAACTGCAGGCTGGGCGTTAACGTGGCCATGACCGTATACGTTATTTTGTCTATTCTTGGGGATTGAGTCCTCAGCACAAGGCTCGTTAGCCAACATGTAATGGCATTGCCTGTAAGTAGAAGTTTCTTGCATTATATTTCTAACATCAAAAGGGCTTAAATCGGGATTGGCCTGATACATTAGAACAGCTACTCCGGCCGCTCCTGGGGTTGCCATACTTGTTCCTGAGAGTGCTACATAACCATCTCCGGTGTTTGCATCAGGGGCATTAACACTACTTCCAACGAATGCTATGTTTGGTTTGACTCTACCCTCCTCTGTGGGTCCTTGGCTGGAGTAAATCGCAATTGCAGTATTCTTGTCTAGAGACCCTACAGTGATGACATCCTCTGCACTCCCCGGAGTCCCTATTGTTGCAGTTCCACCACTATTTCCAGCTGCAATAAACAGAGTCACCCCTGCTCTCATCATTTCATTGGCCATTCTGTTGACAGACTCCTCTTCTGATGAGGTCCATTCGATTGCTCCAGTTAGAGCTCCGAGACTCATACTGGCCGCTCTGATATTGAATTCATGTCTCTTCTCGACTGTCCATTCCATTCCAGCCATAACTGCGGCGAAAGATCCGCTTCCACCTCCGTCTAGTACCTTGACTCCCACTAAATTTGCATGGGGCGCCACACCAACATGCTGGTAGTTAGGGGCGCCTGTCCCGGCTGTGATGCCTGCACAGTGAGTGCCATGGCCATTGTCATCATAGGGGAATATCTCTGTTCCATTCGTTGCTCCGGGGTTGTTAATCGCATCATAGAATGCGACTATTTTAGGGTCATTTGTGGTGTTGTCATCATCTAAATCGTCTAGAGCAGTATGATTGCCGTCGATTCCGGTGTCAATGATTGCCATTGTCACTCCGGAACCTGTGTAGCCTGTGTCTTGCCATACTAGGTCTACGCCATGAGCCGGGACTACATCTTCCATCTGAATTCCTAATCTTCCATCTAACTCAATGAATACAACTCCTGGTATTTCGAGTAATTCGTGTATTCTATTCAATTCAACAGTCCCAGCAATAGAATCAATCAGCCAATATCGGAATTGTGTAACAAATCCAACTTTGTTTTCCAATAGCCATTGATCAATTTCAGTAGGGGGGTGGTCGAAGTCTACAATGACTGAAATCCGTCCCTCTTCATCGAGATATTGGTAGTGCCTATTTTCTGCTGCTATCCAAATGGCATCATGAATTCTATCTTTATTTTCATCCATGTTTGTATTTTCCCACCATTTAATTTCATCAGAATAGTCATTCCAGTCATCCACTTCTAACGGGGATGAAGATGCTATCAGAGGGACTACTAATAATCCTAGAATCATTACTGCGGTCATTCTTCTGACTAAATTCACTCTTCCGCCCATATTACCAAATGTCCCGATTATTTCATAAGTATTGAATGAAACGGTCATCTGTTCTTATTTTCAATCTAATTTCGAAGCATTTCTCTACTAATTATTAATCGTTGAATCTGGCTTGATCCTTCAAAAATTTGTACAACTTTTGCCCCTCTCATTCTTCTTGCAACTGGATATTCTTCCGAGTATCCATAACCTCCGAAAATCTGTACTGCATCAGTTGTAACTTCCATTGCCATGTCCGCAGCAAATCTTTTTGCATGCGCTGCCTCTAAAGTATTTCTTTCTCCAGAATCCGCTTTCAAAGCGGCCTTCCAAACTAACATTCTAGCGGCTTCAATTTTTGTAGCCATATCTGCTAACATGAAGGAGATTGCTTGATGCCTGATTATAGGTTTATTGAATGCATTTCTTTCACCAGCATAATTCATAGCTTCTTCCATTGCACCTCTAGCGTTTCCTACTGCGTGAGATGAAATACTAGGTCTTGAAAGATCGAATGCTTTCATTGCATTCATCCAACCATCGTTTTCCTTACCTCCAATTAGGTTTTCTAGTGGAACTCGAACATTATTAAATGTCACAGATCTCGTATCAGAACAACGCTGACCCATATTTTCTTCCTTTTTACCCAATTCGACACCTTGGAGGTTTGAATCAACAATGAAACCACTCATACCTTTGTAACCTAAATCTTTGTCAGTATATGCAAGAACAAAAAACCAGTCCGCATATCCTGCGCCCGTAATCCACATTTTTTGTCCATTGATGATATATTCGTCACCATCTCTTACTGCTTCAGTTTGTATTGATTGTACATCACTTCCTGCACCGGGTTCAGTTACACAATAGGCTGCAATTTTTCCCTCAGTTACCATTCTAAGATATTTCTCTTTTTGAGCTTCAGTTCCACCAGTAATTAGTGGATATGATGCCAACATCGAACTCCCAGCCGCGGTCGCGAAGCCAGGGTCTCCAAATCCGAACTCTTCTAAGACCAATGTTTCTTCAAATGAACCCATCCCTCCTCCACCATATTTTTCAGGTATTTTCAGAGTTAATAACCCCAAATCATTTGCCTTAGCAATTGCTTCTTTAGGGTATATGCTTTCCTTATCCCAATGAGCTGCATTTGGTTTGATTTCTTCATTGGCGAAATCACGTGCTAATTCTCGCAACATTTGCTGTTCATCAGTCAATTCGAAGTTAACCATGATGCTCGCAAGCGGCATTAAGACTTAGCCGTTCTGCTAGATATTTTTCATATAGTGTAGAGTAATGTCATGTACGATAAGTAACCAATAACCATTATTACTCCCAATGTTTTAGTTATTTTTCGTTCATTCAACAACATTGTTGCAACTAGTCCTGAAGTTACTAAGACCACCCATATGTCTCTACCTGCAAACTCTTCAGATACTAGAATTCCTCCCGCATATGCAGATGAAATCCCTAGAATTCCAAGGATATTTATGACATTTGAACCTAGGACATTCCCTATTGCTACACCCTTGTGCCCTCTTAATGCTGCAATCATTGTTACTGCTAATTCAGGTAGAGATGTACCCAATGCTATTACGCTTAGCCCAACAATTGACTCTGATATTCCAAAAGAGTCAGCTATCCCTACAGATCCTTCAATTAATAATTCTGCACCTAAGACAATCATTGCTCCACCCAAAATAGTGATAATCAATGCCAATAACAAGTTCTCTCCCATCCAAGTTTCCTCCAATTCTTCATCCAGTCCTAATTTCTTTGAATAATTATAAGAATAAATATAGTAACTAATTAGAGCAATAATCATTAAAATACCAACTATTTGAGTAATTTCTCCCATAACTACTGTTACAAGCAAAATTATAGATGCCATAATTACTGCCACCGCATCTTTTTTAATTTCAACACCTGGCTTTTCACAGGCTCCGAGCATAGCAGCAGTTCCTAGAACTAACATTACATTAGCAACATTTGAACCTAGGACTCCACCTACCGCTAAATCAACAAGCTCCTGACTGTTGCTACTAACCGCATTTATTGTAACTGCTAATTCAGGTAGAGATGTTCCGACAGCCACTATAGTGAAACCAATTAGTAGAGGCGAAACATTCATTTTTCTAGCTATTGTAATTGCTCCTTGAACAACACTTTCGCCTCCAAAAATCAAGAAAATAAAACCAAGAATTACTAAAACTAAATCGGGTAGGGATAACAAAAAATTCATCATTTAACATCACTTTTTCATTTACATATTCTATTTACGTGCCTTAATACAAGCTCCACAGTAGGAATTGTGTAATCTTCCAATGTAGGGGAGAATGGAACCGGTGTATCTAGAGCACCTATTACTACTGGTGGAGATTCCATATCCCAAAAACTTTCTTCCATCACTCTACTACTTATTGTGTGCCCTAAACCGCCAGTATATTGTGCCTCTTGAAGAACAACCATTTTCTTTGTTTTCATAACCGATTGTATACAAGTTTTTGAATCGAAAGGCAAGATAGTTCTTAGGTCGATAATCTCAATTTCTATTCCTTCATTTGACATTAATTCAGCAGCCTTGAGTGCAACATGCACCATTGCCCCCCAAGTGATTATGGTCAAGTCTTTCCCACCTCTAATGACTTTAGCCTTACCAATTGAAGACTCATTACTTTGTAGTCTCTTTTTCACAGAATCTGTATCAATGATTTGATTTATTGAGTCTCCCCATCCCGTTTTCCCTCCCCCCAACCCATACAATCCAAGATGTTCGAGGAACACGACAGGGTCATTTAATTCATGAGACTCAATTAAAAGGTCATACGCATCTTGTGGATTACTGGGGAATACAATTGTTAAACCAGGGTCATTCATGAACCACGATTCAATCATATTTGCATGAAATGGGCCACTTCTTGTTTTAGCACCTAATGGTATTCTGACAGTTAATGGAACATCAGCTCCCCATCTCCATCGTAGTTGTGCTGCATTATTCACAAGGGCATTCATAGCCAATGCTGCGAATCCACCGAATTGTATTTCTGCTACGGGCCTCATCCCCCCTAATGCGGCACCAGTAGCCGAATTTATGATAATTGATTCAGAAAGTGGCATATCTAGAAGTTTACTGGAATGACCTTTTGCTTTGAGAGGAATATTCATGCCAAATGCTCCTGCGACTTCCATATCTTCACCCATGAATACAATATCGTCACCATAATTCTCAGCCAATGCTACCATTGCATTTTGTATTGCTCGACTGTAAGTAGACGAGCTTGGAGAATTAGAAAACTCAATTGCTAATTCTCCATCCTCTAGAGGCCCTGGTAAAATTTCTACAGATCCTTTCTCCAATCTATCAAGTTGCTCAGAGTGTGACTCCGCATCATGCCTTGAAGTGACCCCTTTTGTCACTGTATTACCTTCAGGCCATGGCATATCTTCCATTTCCTTCCTAGCCGAATTTACAAGGTATTGTTCTTCTTTCTCCATAGTTTTCAGTCGTTTCTCACTTGCTCCGAGAGATATACAATAATCTCTATGATTAGGGAGCGGGTCTTTTTCAGCCCAATATGTCAACAATTCTCTATCTACATATCCGGGTGGATTACCTGTTACTGAACCCAAGTATAAGTCGTCGTGATGATGAGCGTGACCACATCCTCTCATTGTCTCGACATGAATCAAAGTTGGTCCCCCACCATCTAATGCGTATTCTCTACTAGTTGCTGTTGATGCATGGAATTGTAGAGGGTCCGAACCATCAATTGTCCAAGATGGAATCCCCATTGCGTGCCCTTTGTCTCCGAATGTTTCTGCACCTGATTGGCCAACTGTGAATGTGTCCAAAGCAATTTGATTATTTTGTATCATAAATGCAATTGGTAAACCTCTAGCACCTGCTAAATTCATTGCTTCCCAAAATTCTCCATTACTACTACATCCTTCACCTACGGGAGCCAAGTGAAATCTATTAATCTTCAATAATTTTGCAGCAAGAGCCACTCCTGTGGCTGTGGCACTAGCAATTGGAAGGGGTGCTGTAGGGGGCAAAACTCCTTTTTCCCAATTCCCTATGTGTAAGTCTCGCCCTCCAGAATCAGAGTTTCCTCCATCCATATATGATCCTGACTTCCCCATTTGAGCAGCAAAAATTTCTAATGGAGTTTGGCCCACTGCTAGTGCCAAGCCAACATCTCTAATCATTGGTGCAATAACGTCTGCTAGGTGCCTTTTTTCAGGTGGCATATCGATTGCTTTTTTGAGAGAAGTAGCGCAACCAACGACTCCTTCTTGCCAAGTAGATCGAAATCCTTTTCCTCCAAATTTCCCCCCATCTGGGGTCTCAATCCCATTGCTAAATAAATCTTTCAAATGTTCGTCAATAGCTCTTGTCCTAGTCATCCATCTTTGCCATTCTAAATGAGTTTCTAAATCGACACTGGACGCATAAGCCACTCTCCGAAGGCAGAGTTTAATGTCTCTCATAAATCTCTGTTTCCTTCTTTTTAGGTATAATTCAGTATTTCTTCTAGGAATTATCTCTTCATCTCCAATACTCAATAATTCTGGTTTCCAGATCCTTTCATCTAAAGATTTTGAAACTCTGATGCAAAATTGCTTAGTGAATTGATGATATTTTTCTCCATTAAATTGATTCGGTGGTTGCATATCTCTCCATTCTTCTGCAATGAATTCTAAGTAGCCATCGTGCCTCTCCGCTACGAAACGAAGTAATTCGCCCCTTACTTCTGCTTCTGTTAATTTCTTAGTGAATGTCAAAGAATCTTTCGGGCTCCAATCTAGGCCCCAAATAGGTGGAAGTTGCTCCTGAGTCGTTTTTTCGGAAATTACTTCGGTACTATTGTTTTCATCTAGAATTTTTTCATTCCTTCTCCTCGCTTCGTCAATTATCTGTTTGAAATCAATTGAAGAATCTCTTTCCCAGATGTGATAGTTCCTTTTCCTCCCCTTCCCTGAGTTAGAGCGATTAAGTGTGAATCTAGCTCTTTTGTTGCAATTACTGCATTTTCGATCTATGTGGTTTGTATCTGGGTCTCTACTTTTCCATGGTTCGTAGTTACCACACTCGGGGCATAGCCAAATTCCTTGTCTGGCTATACTCATACCTCTCCGAAAATCATCAAGTACTACAACTAATCGCTCTCCGATTATCAAATGTGGTATTTTTTTCCTTATTGTGGTATCTTCTATATCTTCAAACCACCACATCTCTAAAAAATACCATATAAAAATGATAGACTGAATAAATTAATACCATATTTTATAGAAATATCTTATAAAATCATTTATAGCAGCCATTATAGTGCTTAAATACCACAATTAAAAGCACCACTAAATTATTAAATACCACAATATTCGGAGATTAGTACCTAGGGATGCTCGAATCAACCGTAGAAGACCATAAATGTATACCTCCAGATAGATTGTATACTTCCATAGAATAATCGCCCGACATTTTAAGGAAATTTGCTACCATAGCGGATCTAGCACCACTTCTACAATATATCACAATATCTTGATCGTTTGGTATTTCTTGAAGTCTTGATGGGACTTCAGTATGACTAATTCTAAGGTTTGTGTTAGGTAATGTAACAATTTTTTCTTCTTCTTCCCTTCTTACATCTAAAAAGAAAGGTTTCCAACCATTTTTTACTTTGTCCACATATTCTAGTGGGCTAATTTCCTTCATATTCTGTTTTGTACTAGAGGCGTCTAATGATTGTTCCTCATCTAAACCCAGTGTACAAGATATTGCATCTTCAGAAAGTTCAGTAACTTTTTCTCTTTCTTTATTCGAATTATATCTAAGTTTTCTAATATTCATTGTTTGAGTATCAATCAACAATAATTCACTATCTAATGTTCCATCCATCTCTAGAACAATTTTTAGAACCTCATTAGCTTGAAATGATCCTATAATTCCCGGCAATACTCCTAAAACACCAGCTTCTGCACAATTAGGTGCTAATTCAGGTGGTGGTGCTTTAGGAAACAGATCCCTATAATTCGGACTTCCATTTAGGTTGAATACAGAAACCTGTCCTTCAAACCGGTGAATACTACCGAAAACCCAAGGTTTACCTAAAATTTCACAACAATCGCTAATTGTGTATCGTGTAGCAAAGTTATCGGTTCCATCTACAATAATATCATATCCGTCAATTATTTCCTTAGCATTTTCAATTGTTAATCGTGTGCCAAATATATCGACAATTATTTCGGGATTAATTTGTTTAATTCTTCTCTTAGCAGATTCTGTCTTTAATTCCCCAATTGATGATGTAGAATGAATTATTTGTCTTTGTAAATTAGTCATATCTACTTTATCATCGTCTATAATCCCAATTTTACCGATTCCAGCGGCTGCTAGATACATCAATACTGGTGAACCTAAACCTCCAGCCCCAACAACTAGTACTGAAGCAGATTTGATTTTTTTTTGCCCTGCTTCACCTACTTGAGGTAATATCAGATGTCTAGCATATCTGGCTTTCTCATCATTTGTTAAGACAATTTCAGACATCTTAAACCTCAATGTTGTTCTTCGAGCCATTTTTCAGCATCGATTGCTGCTTGACATCCCATTCCTGCAGCCGTTATCGCCTGACGATATCTAGTATCCACAACATCCCCTGCGGCAAATACACCATCCACACTTGTCATAGTATGTATTTTTGCAAGAATATATCCGGAATCATCAGTTTCTACTTGTTCTTCCAAGAAATTAGTAATTGGTTTATGCCCAATTGCAATGAATGCACCTGTGCAGGATATTTCTTCGGTACTTCCATCTCTCGGATCTTCTAGAATAGCCCCGCTTAATCCGGTTTCATCTGAAAGCCAGCTTTTCACGGTCCTAAATGTCTTTATCTCAATTTTTGGATTATTTAGAGCTCTTTCATACATCAACTTTGATGCTTTGAAAACATCTCTCCTGTGCAATAATGTCACTTTACTCGCAAATCTGGTTAAGAATGTGGCTTCTTCCATTGCTGAGTCTCCGCCTCCAATCACTAGTACCTCTTGCTCACGAAAGAACGCACCATCGCAAGTTGCACAGGTACTTATCCCTCTGCCCTTTTGCTCTTCTTCACCTTCTGCTCCTAGCCAGATTGATTCGGCCCCTGTGCAAATAATTACTGATTTTGAACGATATTCTTCCCCTTCAACCCATATCTTGAATGGCTTTTCAGAAAAATCAACCCGTTCTACATTTTTATCTTGAACCTCTAATCCAAATTTTTCTGCCTGTTCCCTCAATTGAATCATCATCTCTGGACCTCCAATTCCTTCAGGGTATCCTGGAAAATTTTCTATGTCAGATGTTAGCATTAATTGCCCTCCTGACATGTATCCTGCAAACATCAATGGCTCTAATAATGCTCTTGCTGAGTATAGGCCTGCAGTATATCCTGCGGGACCAGAACCTATGATTATCACATTCCGCACTTCATCAGTCATGAGTCTCGGAATGATAGGAGTGCTTTGAACATTAACTCGAAGAAAGCACTATTGATTACTTCTAGTTAGGTTAATGATATTCATTTTGACATTTCAATTACAGCATTAACAGCAGATCTTGCGTGCGGTTCTAATCTTGGTTCAATATGATGTTTCTCAGCACCAGGGCCAATAATTCCTAATCCTATTGGTTTGTTATGTTTAATCTGTAATTCGATAATGGCCTTAGTAACTGCTTGACCCATAGCGAGGCCATGCTGAGTTTCACCACGTTCAATAATTCCAAGAGTAATTGCAGCATCAACCTCTTCATTTCTCAATATACGTTCCAAAGCTAATGGGGCTTCCATTGAGCCTGGAACCCACAAAATATGTGATATTTTCACATCTCTAATACTTGCTTCATCTTGTGCATATTCGAGCATTCTTTCAATTTCTTCTTTGTGAAATGTTCCACAAACCGCTGCAATATTCATTCTTTCACTTCCATACTTTTTCTGATAGTATCTACAACGGCTTGAGTACGTGAATCAATTTCTATATTTACATAATCTCCAACCTTTTTTTGTCCTATCGTAGTAATTCTTAATGTTTCAGGGATAATATGTAACGAGAAACTATCTTGGCTAACCTTCCCTATAGTAAGTGACATTCCATCTATCGAAATATATCCTTTTTCAAGAATATAATGGCTCGCATCCGAGGGGTTCTCAACTAGAATATCGATTCCTTCTCCTTTATTCGTAATCTGTATTATCTTTGCAGTCATTAAGACATGTCCTGAGATTATGTGCCCTCCTAATTCATCTCCCATTTTTAGAGATCTTTCGATATTTACTAAAGAGTCAATATTTAATCTTCCTAAGGTTGTACGTGTCAGAGTTTCTTCTATAGCATCAAATTTTACTAGATTATCATCTATAGAGACTACCGTCATACAAACGCCATCAAGAGCCACACTTGCTCCAATTTCTAAATTATCAGTATATTCTTCTAAATCTACTGTTAAACTACGAATGACATCTTTATCTTCAATCTGAACTATAGGTGCAGTTCCAGCTACTATACCTGTGAACATCTCAATCTTCCTCATATGGTCCGCCAGTTTCACCTGACCACAGACTAAGTATTCTCGCTATTATTTTTCTAGTGCCATCTAAGTCATCTGCTAATCCTTCTACGCGAATTACTTCTACATTGCCCCAACCATTCTTCTCCAAGCCAAGTTTTATTGCATCTCTGGAGTGTTTTTGGTCATACCCTAAAGCAATGATGTCGGGTTTTACTGAATCTAAGATATCAAAAATTGGGATACTTGGAGGATTTCCAACAATCGCTTTATCAACTGGCTTCAAGCCTTGTACCATTCTTCTTCTTAATTCTTGATTTGTTACTGGCTCATGTTTTTGCTTTCGTACAGTATCATCATGAGCCACAACAACAATTAATTCATCTCCTAATGATTTAGCTTGCTCGACATAATGTAGATGACCTGCATGAAGTAGGTCAAAGACGCCGACTGCCATTACACGAACCATATTCCTCACACTCAATACTAATAGCACTCTTTTCAATTTATTTATTTATGTTTAAGGCATTAAGCAAATCTTCGCCGGTAATCATTGGAATTTTATATTTGGAAGCATAGGCCCTTGCATCTTCAACCGAAAGTGCTCCATCTCCATCTGGTTGAAGCATTTCCGCACCTATTGTTGCAGGAACCTGCCCTGCAAGTCTAGCTATGGCCACTGCTAATTCTGTATGTCCTTGCCTAGATGACAATCCTCCTGGAGATTCTCTACATACAGGTATGTGGCCTGGTGTGCGAAATTCATTCCCTAATGCCTTATATGCATCTTCTCCACTAACTAATTTTTCCATCAATTCACCAGACAATTCTCCAAATCTTTTGGTAGTAAGTGATCTATCTCTGTCAGTAATTCCCGTATATGTATCTCGATGATTTATTGAAAGAGTAAATGCTGATCTTGTATCATATTGTAAGTCATTAGTAATTAAGTGCGATAATACGGGGTTGTCATTTACTAATTTTTCATGTGTGTGTAGATCTTGTAGCCATGGTAAATCAAACATTTGACCTATTTCATCGCCTATTGCTAAGAATAATAATCCTCCACAATCTATTCTTAAACGCCTCATTACTGCTGGAGTTGCAGCTGTCGCAGGCCAAAGAAGGTCTGTTTCCTTCTCCCGAAAGTCTGAGTCGAAAACCATTACAGGTTTACCTTGTGAAAATGCTCTAATTGCATCCTGTACGCTGTCAGCCATGTATCCCGGAAGAGGTTCTGATAGGGGTTGTTTTCGGTTAAATGATTTCTCTTCAGCGGAGGGTTCTCATGTAGATAACCCTCGGAGGGTTTGTGGAAGGCCAATTCGACGTTATGGTTCCGGTCCGTGTAGATCTATCTGGAGGATGGACTGATGTCAATCCTTATTGTACTGATTTTGGGGGAGAAGTTGTCAATTTTACAATAAATAAATATGTTAAAGCTAGAATTGATAATTCTGGAGAAATATCTTATGACTTTGATATACCTCTGGGTTCAGGATTAGGAACTAGTGGTTCTGTAAATGTGGCTCGTATTGCTCTGTTAAAAAAGAATGAAAACCCTTCATTAAGTCAAATTGCAGAAGCAGCGTATCAAGAGGAGATTAAGTCAGGCAATAGATGTGGAAGGCAGGATCAATGGGCTGCAGCATTTGGTGGTTTTAATCGATTTATGTTTCATGGAGAGAATGTCGAGATAATGCCATTTGAACCCGCCCGTTCGTCAGTTAAGTGGATTAAAAAACACCTCCTAATCGCTCACACTGGTATTTCTCATAAATCTGGAGATATACAAAATCAAGTTTGGTCAAGGTATGAATCAGGGGATAAAGAAGTAATTCAAGGGCTTCATAAAATTCGCCTCACAACTAGAAAAATGGCCGATTCTTTACAAAGGGATCAGAGGCAACTATTTGTAGAATCTCTCAATGAGGTTTCAAACGCAATTGACATTATAGATAAATCAATAAATGCTCCATTTTTACAAGTTATCCAACCATTATTGCAAGATAGAAGTGTTATGGCATGGAAAGCCTTAGGGGCGGGATCAGGTGGATGTGCGGCTATTTTGTGTCATCCTTTGCATATTAAAAAAGTAAGAGAAGAGATTTCCAAATCAGGCTGGCAATTAATAGACTGGGACTATGATAACAGTGGAATAATAATGAAATGATAGTGAATATATTGGGCGAAGCCTCAAACGTCATCAATCATCCCCGAACTTATGCAATCCACACGTCGTAGCCTAACCATTGGAGTTGTATTGCTAGTAACATTCAGTTATTTGTCTATTTTTGCGACTGCTCAATCTAGTTCTGTCGATAATCATCCTACCAGTGATGGCCCATACATGTATTTCTGGGGTTCTGAGAATTTAGATGATTGCTGGAATAATTTTGATAATTTATCACAAGGATCAGCATCAGAAGGTTATGGGGAGATACTATTTCCTGAGGGCCAAGATGTCGTAGTAGATTTTTCTTGTGAACTTCAAACCGGTTTCTCAGATGATTTCGTTTTGGAAATTAACGAAACAATATCTATCAGAATGAAATTTAATATTGAGTCAGGAAATTGTGGTGGAGAAGAATGCGATCTTACATTAACACTCTTTAGGGGAGATGAACAGATATCTCAGCATAATGAGCCTGCTAACACAATCAATAATGGAAACGATTTCACAACTAACTGGGATATCACTGTTAGTGAATCATTCCAGAGTTGGTCAAAAGATACTTCCACAACAATTACAGTTTCTTACCAAGTTCCAGCAGAAAATGTCCCACTTTGTAATACCCCCCCTGATCCGCTACCAAATCAGGATTGTTCTGGTAGTTTTAGGATGTACTATTCCGATGAAGGAGGTAGTCCAGGAGATGTATTTGTAGAGTTCCCAATCTTTGTTTCATTGTTAGATTCAGATGCTAACTTAGGAAAAACATCTTTTGGGCCAATGTTCTTTATTATTCCTTTTATTGTAGTAACAATACTTCTTGGATGGGTAGCATATCGTGAAGATTGGGTATCGAAGAATGAATCCGCAGAACCATTTGATATCAGTAATTCGATTAGCAACACATTGAATACATTGAATCCAGTGATTTGGGTTCCTAGTGCTATTTCTCTAACTAAAATTGGAATTGTTGAGTGGAGAAAAGGTGGTGCATTAACTGAAAATAAAACTAGAAGAGTTGTAACACTCTGTCTAATGTACTTCGCTCAAGGGCTTCCATGGGGATTCGCTAGTGTTACCTTTGCTGCTTATCTAACTGCTAATGGAACTACAGTGGAAGAAATTGCTATACTATTCGCTACAGTAGCATTACCTTGGACTTTCAAGTGGATTTGGGGTCCAGTGGTTGATGCAGTATTTATAGAAAGATATGGGCCACGCAGACAGTGGGTTCTTTTCGCCCAAACAGGTATGGCATTAACATTAGGAAGCCTGATTTTTGTAGATGATCTCAATGAGAAAATTGAATTAGTAACTAGAGTTTTATTCGTTCATAATATATTCGCTTCACTCCAAGATGTTGCAACTGATGCTTTGGCTGTGGAGATTCTTCAACCAGATGAAGTTGCTAAAGTCAATGGTTTCATGTTTGCTGCTAAGCGAGGCGGAATAATGGTTGGAGGTGCAGGATTAGGAGTTCTAATTTCTTTAATCAGTATATCTGGAGTAATTGCTACACAGTTGGCTTTACTTCTGTTAATCGCTTTGATCCCTCTTACACTAATAGAAAAGCCTGGGGTTCAATTATTCCCTTGGTCAAAGGTTGATGCAATACTAATTGATTCTGATAGTCTTGAAAATAGTGAATCTTCTGTCGCTGATAATTCCGACAATCCCTGGGTTGTTGAGTCCGAATTCAACATAGCTAAGAATGTTGGATACAGTGTATCTGAACAGAGAATCTCTATTACAGCATTCTTTACAATAATTGGTCTAATAGTTTGGGTCATAGGATTCGCTATAGATGTATTCACTATTGATTGGTCTGCAGGTGCAGATGTAAGAAAAATAACGAATCCAATTAGTTATTTTTCTTTATCTGTGGCGTTTTTAGCATTCTTATTCAGATATATTATGGATTATCTGGGTAATGAAGAAACTCATTTACCAGAGGTTCCTAATCCATTCTCTGTCTTGACCGAAGGAACTAAAAATACTGTTGCTAG
This sequence comes from uncultured Candidatus Poseidoniales archaeon, assembly GCA_902593945.1. Lineage (GTDB taxonomy): Archaea > Thermoplasmatota > Poseidoniia > Poseidoniales > Thalassarchaeaceae > MGIIb-O2. The sequence continues at coordinate 29,543 of CACJKA010000003.1, forward strand.
AACCTCATTTTATCTTGTAAAAGCTTTTTCTGTAAGATCCGCATTCATTATGATTGGACTTTGCCTTCTTGCAGATTTATACGTCTTCGTAGCTCCAATTACGTTTGATATTTTCATAAACGGTGCCGGATGGTCAGTAGAGAAGTATAGCGGAGTAGTCGGTGGAGTAGTTGTATTTGGAGCGATGATAGCTCAAATAATTGGAGGATTTTTGGGAGATCGTTACGGTACCCGGAGAATCGCTATGGTATTCTTTTTGCTTCTAGCTTTCGCAAATGCTTCTCTAGCTTTCTTAGAACCTGTATGGACAAATGATACTTTAATGACAATTTATCTTATTGTCCAAGCATTTATCGGTGCTATTGCTTGGATTTGCATTATTTCACTAACTATGAGGCTTACTTGGAGTAAGGTCGGCGGAACCCAGTTCACTGCTTACATGTCATTATTCAACTTATCAGGTGTGTTGGCTTTCTCCTTCACTGGAAGACTGTTAGAAATCTTTGATTATTCCTCAGCGATTTATCTAGGTGCTGTGTTAACGATGTTAAGTGTTATAATGTTAATTTTCATTGATGAGGATGAAACTGATAGAGTTCTGGAAGGCCGGATTAAAGATGATGAGGTATGGGAAGAAGTGGACCCTGATACGGATTTAGGTGAGAGGCCAGAATGGTGGAACGAAGACGATCTTAAACCCTCTACTTCTTAGATTATAATGTATTATTTGATTACTCAGGTTCATTAGTACTGCCTTATCACGTTTAACTGTAGGTTGTGTAGATTTGGATAGATTCTCTGAAATCTTAGAAGAATGCAGTACTGATTTTCTACTTTTTACTCAAACAATTTGTGTTTATTGTAATCGTGCAAAGAATGTTTTGAATTCTAAGAATTTAACTTACTCAGAGGTTAACTTTGATCATGAAGACAATTTGCGTTCAGAAGTTGTCGGAATTACTGGACATCGCACAGTCCCAATCTGTTTTGATATGAGAGGAGAAAAACCAATATTTATTGGAGGATCTGACCATTTAATTGATTATTTCCAGAATTAATTTAGGAATCTGCCATACTTTGAATAGCAGATTTCAACTCATTTAATTGATTTAGATTAACCATATGTCCCTTTTCATGCTGTAACTTTGTAACTTCCCAATCTGCTTGTTCAAAGATTTCGATATGCTCAATTCCTTGTTCAATAGGGACTAGATGATCTCTTGAACCATGCATCCAAACTACTTTTCTTGGTTTTAAGAAGGTCAATATATCTCTTAATTCATCAGGTCTTACAGTTTTCGTTCCAAGCAAAACTAGACCTTTGATTCTGCTTTGAATGTCATATTCCAACATAGCAGATGCTATTGCAGCACCCTGAGAAAAACCTCCAACTATTATCGGCCCATCTGGAATCTCTGAGATGACATTTAGCACAGACTCGTTCACTTCTTTCAATGCATCAGACCCTAATGGCTCTGTAGGGTCTTCTGAGCGTAACCACCATGCGAACCCTCCTCTTGTTGGATGAGGAATCTTACCTTCTGGACACAATATATTCCATCCTTTCGGAACTAATTGTTTTGCCAATGGTTCCATCTTACCAGATGTACCAGTCATTCCATGCATCATTACAAAAGTACCTGACATGATTATCATTAGAGATTCCAAGAGTAAGTAATGCCACCAGCTAATAGTATTCTTAGGTGTGTGTCTCCAGTGAATGTAACAGTCAGTGTATATTCTTGACTTGGATAAGGAATAGTGCCCAAGGTCCCTGTTTCTTCAGCTCCCGGACCCCAGAATCTTTCTAGAGCAGAAATTGATGTATGATCTCTTAAAGTTAGTGAAATTGTAGAACCTCCTCCACATGAAGCATCTAAGAAATATATCATCTCATTCCATTCGCCATCATTTGGATGATCAGATACAAAGAAAGAATCTACAATCTCTGCATCAGGGCCATTATTATACCAATTATTGCCATATAAGTCGCCGCCTCTAACAAAATAAACGTCTCCTGTATGACCAACTCCATTATCTGCATTTTTCATCTTCAATTGTATGATGCCTTCAGAATCAGTCCAGATAAATGATGAGAAAAATGCAATATTTCCATCAAAGATATAATCGATAGATGAGCCATCACTCGCAGTTGCTCTGATTGATGCAATTGATGAGTCTACTGATGAGACTACTGCATTCCAATCATTTCCAAATAAATTAAAACTCCATGCTTTATTCTTTTTTAGTGGAAAATCCAAAACATCTTTTGCTTCACCATTTTCAAATGGACTTAATTGGTCATGAGTCATTCTTCCAAGAAATGGATTATGATTTAGGACAGCGTGTCTTCTTGCTTCTCCTATACTAGAGATCGCCAACATGTATGCTGTCCCGTCTTCTTCAATATCAGTTGTTGCTACTACTAACTTTGTTGTATCATCGCTGTAGTCAGGTGTTGAGAATGTGTACAGCCAATAATCTCCTAATTCCCAATTTGGAACTGAGATCTCTTCAGAACTGGAGTTTCCAGTTATACCATCAGTTACTGCGGTGCAACCGGTCATCGAAGTTAGTAAGATTACCAACATAACACCGATAGGAGCCCCTCTAGTCATACAAATCCCTCTGGGTAGTTAGTCAAGAGACTAACGGTTTTATGTCTCAAAGAAGACCGTTTTCAGTTAATTTGCCAGTTCCTGCCAGTACAACCGCAACAATTGACATTAATTTAATCAGAATATTCAGTGAAGGTCCAGATGTATCTTTGAATGGATCTCCGATTGTATCTCCAATCACAGCTGCATCATGAGCCGCATCTCCTTTTTCAGCTCCTGTAATGTGACCTTGTTCAATAGCCTTCTTCGCGTTATCCCAAGCTCCACCAGCGTTTGCCATGAATAGTGCCATTAGAACTCCTGTAACTAATGAACCAGCCAATAGTCCTCCTAATGCATCCCATCCCAAAACGTATCCTACAATTACAGGCGCTGAGATTGCTACTACTCCTGGTCCAACCATTTCTCTTAGCGCTGCTTGTGTAGAAATATCAACACATTTCTTAGAGTCTGGCTTTACGCCTTCCTTCCCTTCTAGTAATCCTGGGATTTCTTTGAATTGTCTTCTAATTTCAATAACCATTTCTCCAGCGGCCTTGCCTACTGACGTCATTGTCATTGCTGCAACTACGAATGGTAAACCTCCTCCAATCAAGAGCCCGACTACAACCATTGGGTTTGTCAAATCTAAATCTAAGGTGCCATCTATTGCAGCAGTATAAGCAGCGAATAATGCAAGTGCGGTTAATGCCGCAGAACCAATTGCGAATCCCTTACCTACTGCTGCGGTAGTGTTTCCAATTGAATCTAGTTCGTCAGTAATTGCGCGTACCTCCTTTCCTAATGAACTCATTTCAGCAATCCCACCTGCGTTATCTGCAACAGGCCCGTAAGCATCGACTGTCATTGTAACGCCAACGGTAGCCAACATTCCCATTGCAGCCATTGCAATACAGTAGAGTCCATATTCCTCTCCACCGAAGTAGTTTGCTCCAAGAATACCTGCTGATATTAAGAGAATAGGGATGAAGGTTGACATCATTCCAACTGATAGTCCAGCAATTGCATTTGTTGCAGGACCTGTCTTTGACATTTCACCAATGTGTGGAATAGCTTTAGTCTTGATTCCAAATACTGGCTCAATACCAGTGTAGTATTCAGTAACTAAACCAATCATAATTCCAACAATACTTCCTAGAACAACTGAGTGCATTACTCCCATTTCTACATCAATTAATCCTTGGTTGATTGACATATATCCTCCAACCCAGAAAAGTATAGCTGCGATAAATGTAGTATTTCTTAGCGCAGCAGCAGCATCTGATCCGTTCTTTAACAAAGTCATTGAAAATACTCCAATGATAGATGCGACATATCCAATTAATCCAAGCATAATCGGCATCATAACATAATCAACACCCATAGTTTCAGAGTTGCTTGCAATAATCATTGCAGCAATAATAGAACCAACAAATGATTCAAATATATCTGCTCCCATACCTGCAACATCGCCAACATTGTCTCCGACATTGTCTGCAATAACTCCAGGGTTTCTAGGATCATCTTCAGGAATTCCTGCTTCTACTTTACCCACTAAATCGGCACCAACATCAGCAGCCTTTGTGTATATTCCACCTCCAACACGTGCGAATAGAGCAATTGAAGAAGCTCCCATTCCAAATCCTGCTGCTGCTGAAAGATTACTGCCAGCGTCATCAGCACCCAACCAATATGCAATTATTGAGATGCCTAATAATCCAAGACCTCCAACTGAAAGACCCATTACAGCTCCACCGTTGTAAGAAACTTCGAGTGCCCCAGCAGGGCCATCATTCTTAGCAGCCATGGCAGTTCTTCCATTAGCAGAAGTAGCAGCTCTCATTCCTGAGAAGCCAGCCCCTACTGAAGCAACAGCCCCTGCAAAGAATGCAATTGCAGTTTCAATATCATTCAACCATGCTAGCACAGCACCAACAACAATAACGAAAATACTCAATACTCTATATTCTGCTTTCAAAAAGGCCATAGCCCCCTCTTGAATCTCTTGAGTTATGTCTGCCACAACTTCATTATCAATTTCTACACTGTTCACTTTCTTGTATAATACAAATGCAATTAGAAGCCCTAAAACTCCTGCTCCTGCTGCAATTAATGGTATATTTTCTAACATGGTGTTCACCTTTGTGACTCGCCGACAAAAGAGTTGCTTATAATCGGAATCCCAACTAAAGCCCAGTTATTTAACGACTAACTATACTTTTTCTAAAACGATTTTAGCAAAAGAACCCAGAATTCCTGCTCCATCATGTTCTCCTCTAAATGATTTATATTCCTCTTCGGAAATATGTCCCCATCCATATGCTCGTTCAATCCTCTTCTTCGCTGCTTCCGGATGAAATTGAATTCCCCATGTTGGCATTGGTTTTCCTAATTCATCGTTTAATCTCACGGCGGTAACCATATTGTGAGTCGTCTTGCTAAGCAATGTGCAATTCTTAGGGACTGACATAACATGATCTTGGTGACTGAATAATCCTGCAATACTCTCATTATTTTCCACATGCGTTGTTAGTAAAACATCATTCTCTCCTTCTTTTGTAAGCTCAAGATTCCATATCCCGCTGGAAAATGATTCCGCTCTTTCTATTTTCGATCCCAATGAATGGCAAAGTAATTGATGACCGAAACAAATACCAAGAGTCGGAACTCCAGATTTTGCTGCCGCTCTAAACATAGTTTCCGTGGGGCTCATCCATTCTTCCCATATACTTACATTTCTTCTAGATCCCGAACAAACAACAGCATCTAATTTCATTTTAACAATCCAATTTTTCATTTCTTCTTCGTTGTCATGCATCGGCATTAGAATCCTTTTGAAATTAATGTTCCTTTCTCCCATTTCAACTTCTTTCTCACTCCAGAACTCGTATTCATAATCCCAATGAGGGACATCAGATTCCATGAGTTTTATTTCTGAATTCTGCCGGACTTTTTCTCCAGCATCAAATGACTGCATTTGAGGGGTAACTAGTAAAACTTCAACATCAGATAATGCGGCCAGTGGCTTGATTACTTCCTGATTTCCGCCGTGTCCGAATTCAGCTCTTTCTACTAGTAAATCAATCAGTAATACTCTTAATGAAGTACTCATCATGCAGTTGAAAGAGCCTCAGGTTCATTAGCCCTCGGCTGTTACGCTTACACAGAAGGTTGGTATGCGAATGGTTGATGAACAGTTAATTCTTGCATCAGTGGGGCCTGTTCAGGCGATCTTAGATGCGCATGAAGGAGTTGTAAATGTCGTTGATACAACTGATGGAATAATCATGATATCTCTAGAAGGTGGTTGTACTGGTTGTAGTTCTACACCGATGACGGCAATGCAAATTTATTATTCTCTAATGAAGTTAGAAGGTGTTAATGATGTGGTGTTTGTCAATGGAGAATTACCTGCTTACATGAGGTCATTTATTGATGAGAAACTCGGTAAATAATAATCATTCATTGTTATTTTCTCTTTCTGCAGCCCTCATTTTCATTATTTGATGTGGGTTTGTTTCTCCTTGGACATCCTTCCCCTTAATATTGATCATTCCTGAGATTGCTACGATAACTGCGATTACTGCAAACGGTCTAGAAACATTAGTAGATCCCCACAGTTCTCCTCCAAGATAATGTAAAACAAATAGCATTATTGCGGAAATAATACATAAGGCTGCAACAATCTTTTGTGTCAATATTTCTCCATTTTCGAAACGTGCCAATGTGCCTATGGCCATCCACAATATAGTCGCTACTCCACACATAGTAATGGAAGCAGTTTCTAGAATTGAGACTAATTCCATGACTACAGGATAGGGTCACCATTTGTTTATGTTGGGGAGAATCAATCCGAATAGATGGTATCATTCAAGACCTGTGGGCCCTTCATGAAGACATGGTAAAGGTAGGGGGTTGGTCATTGCCTAATTCTCGTAGGGATGAGCCACCTTATTTTAGCAAGACCCAATTAGTCGATGTTTTGGAGCAAGTAGCAGTTTTATTGGAATTATCCGGTGCAAATGGATTCAAAGTACGTGCATACCAAAATGCTTCACGAGCGTTATCATCAATGGAAGAAGACTTATTCTCAATAATTTCTGAAGGAAGATTATTGCAAGTCAAAGGTATTGGGAAAGGAATTGGAGGTTTAATTACTGAATCAGTATTACATGGCACTTGGGGGGATATGCAATCATTGTATGATAAAGTCCCTACAGGATTGATTGAGATTGTCGGCATTCCTGGTTTAGGTCCTAAAAAAGTGAAGGCATTATATGATTCATTAGGAATTGAATCTATTGAACAATTGAAAACAGCATGTGAACTAGATCATATTTCTTCTCTTCCCGGTTTTGGTAAGAAAAGTCAAAAGAAAATTTTTGATGGAATCGACCTTTTAAGACGCTATCAAGGAAGAACTAGAATGGATGTTGGGTTACTTTTTGGTCGTTCTCTAGAAGAAAAAATCTCTTTAATTGAGGGCGTTGAGAAAGCACAACTTGCAGGAAGTGCACGCCGGAGGCGCGAGACAATTGGTGATCTAGATATTGTCGTATCTTCATTAGCTATAAATCATCAGACAGTAATCCAAGAAATCCTAGGACTACCTGGAATAGCAGAAGTTAAGGGATATGGAGATTCTAAAATTAGCTTGATTCTAGAACAAGAGATGTTATCAAGTTCAATTGGAACTGGGGCTCTAGATGAAAGGCTCGCAGAGACTCTGATGGATAGAAATAGCGACGCTACAATTGATGCTCAGGTTAGAATCGTTACTCCAGAAACTTTCCCATTTACTCTTGCATATTTTACTGGCTCTAAGGAACACAATATTAGAATGAGGCAAGAAGCAATTAATAGAGGGCTTAGATTAAATGAGTTTGGATTGTTTCCAGAATCTTTAGCAGGTTCATCTATTGGGATGGAGGCAGCAAAACATACACTGTTATGCTCCGATGAATCGGAAATCTACAAAAATTTAGATATGCATTGGGTCCCTCCTGAAATGAGAGAAGATATGGGAGAAATTGAAGCCGCTTCTACGTCTAAATCATTACTCCCTGAACTCATAATTCCTGAAGATATCAAAGGCGCTTTTCATAATCATACTATTTATTCTGACGGAAGTAATACTCTTGAAGAAATGGCACAGGCAGCACAATCATTGGGTTGGCAATATCTAGGTATTGCAGATCACTCTGAAACATTGAATATAGGAGGTAGGTCCATTGGAATCTCTAGTAACTTAGTCCCAAATCAGCGTAGTGAGATAATTAAACTAAATCAAATATGGTCTGATGAAGGTGTTGATTTCAGATTATTTCATGGTTCTGAATGCGATATATTAGCAGATGGTAAGCTAGACTATTCTGATGATATTAGGAATATCTTTTCTCATGTTGTCGGAAGTATACATGCCTTGGGGAGTTGGAGAAATAGAGACGAAATTGAGAATACAGAAATGTTAATTCGGGCAATTGAAGATCCCACATTCACAATTCTAGGGCATCCTACAGGAAGAATTTTACAAGTTAGAGAAGGAATTCCTATAGATATGCACGCTATAATTAGAAGGATGGGTGAATTGAATATGGAAGGAAACCTCAAAGCAATTGAAATTAATGCTTCTCCTTATCGTCTTGATCTAGATTGGCGTCTGTGCAAGTTTGCTAAAGAGCAGAAAGTTCCGATTTGTATTAATCCTGACGCTCATGACGTAAATGGATTGAATGATGTTTGGTATGGTGTACAAATTGCACGTAAAGGATGGCTCGAGAGATCGGATATACTCAATACAAAGACCGGTGCAGAAATTGAATCTCTATTCAATGTTCGATAATGTTCATCATCAAGAGTCTCTTCGATTATGATATGAGTTTCACAAGGGGGTTGATTTTTTCTTTAGTATCAATAATTCCTGCCATGATATTAGGTCTCGTATCTTACATAATGTTAGGTGGTGTCACAAGTTCTCCAGAAAGTTCAGATTTCATGTTTGGCCCATGTTATGGAGTCCCATTTTCTATAATTATTCTAGCATTTATTTACGGTTTTAGAGAACAACCGGAGTTGGAATAATGAAACGCTCTGAAAAGGCGAATAAAATTGGTAAAATTTTGGATGAATTATATCCTACTCAACCAATACCTCTTGATCATAAAGATGCATATACATTACTGGTTGCAGTAATGTTATCTGCCCAAACTACTGACAAGAAAGTGAATGAAGTCACTCCCAATCTTTTCTCACGAGCTGATAACCCTGAAAAAATGTCAATACTAAATGTAGATGAAATTCATGAGATAATTCGTGAGATAGGATTGGCTCCTACCAAGGCTAAGAATCTTAAGAAGATGGCTGAACAAATTTTAGAAGGCGGTGGAGAAGTAATTCCTGATTGGAATTTCCTGGAATCATTAGCAGGAGTGGGACATAAAACTGCTAGTGTAGTAATGTCACAGGCTTTCGGAATTCCTGCATTTGCAGTCGATACTCATATTCATCGATTAGCTTATCGATGGGGGCTTTCGAATGGAAAAAATGTTCAAACTACTGAGAAAGATTTGAAGAAAATATTTCCTGAAGATACTTGGATTAGAAGACATTTACAGATTATCTTTTTTGGTAGAGAATACTGCCCCGCTAGAAATCATGATTTAAGTGAATGCCAGATTTGTAGTTGGGCATCTACAAAAAAGATGATTAAAGAGAGCAAAAGCTAGTTTCTATTTCTAATTAATATCCCTCCAATGGCTAGAAAAACGGTTCCAGCTAATAGAGACGGTAATCTTAAGCTAGAAACAGAATCACTTAAATTTCTGCCATTTTGACATTCTCCCTCATCTAAACCTGTAATTTGCCCAATTGTTCCGATATCTGTGTCACATTCATTTTGTATCCTTTCATCAATATATCCTACTAACAAAATTGTGATCAAGAATGATATTAATCCAATAACTCCCAAAACTATAGAAAATAGCCCTAGTTTATTCATGAATCATAGCAACATGTACTTGTTATTGAATGCTGCTAGTATACGAGCATTCATCATCTAATTACTTCTGCGAGTATTATGAGTAATGAACCTGTAACGCTAGAAGTGGGTCAAAAAGCACCTGATTTTACTGCTCAAATAACTAATGGAGATAAAATTAAACTTTCTGATGTATTATCATCTAATCAGAAAGTAATACTTTATTTCTATCCAAAAGATAGTACTCCTGGGTGCACGGTACAGGCTTGTGATTTTAGAGATAATTTTTCACGACTTAAGAATGCTGGATACAAAGTAATTGGCGTCTCTAAGGACTCTTCTAGTTCTCATCAGAAATTTATAGATAAACATGAATTACCGTTTGACTTGATTGTAGATTCAGAAATTGAGCTTCATCAATTATATGGTGTTTGGAGAGAAAAAATGAATTATGGTAAAACGTATATGGGAGTATCTAGGTCAACGTTTGTAATAGACACAAATGGAACTTTAGTCTCTGTAGGCTATAACGTAAGAGCAAGCGGCCACGTAGATAGATTAGTGAAGGAACTAGGCTTAGAGTGATTTAGATGGATATTTCCCAAAGAAGAGAGATAGTTTCTCGTTTTCTTCGAAGATGTGTTACATATGCTGATGCATCAATTGAAAGGAAAAAATCAAGAGGCGAAGATCCCTCAGAAATTTCTAACTGGGAGAATTATAGGCAATTTACCTCATTTTCTGCATCTGAAGTAGAATCTGGGGAATTGGATACATGGCTAGAAGATGGAGATTATCAAGCAGAACCTAATGGATTTCCTACTCTGTCAGGAAATAGAAGATGCCTTAGTTTAGCAGAGATGTCTCATGAAGAAAGAAGAAACTGGTTAGCATCTCTACTAATGCCAAGGCCAGTTTCATTAGTTGCTACAACGAGCCCCAAAGGCATTCATAACCTCGCTCCAATGTCATCAATAGGAGTAGTTTCTAATTCCCCTCCGATGGTTACAATTAGTCTTTCCAAGAATCGGGAAGGCAAAGAAAGAGATACTTTAGTGAATCTTAGGGAGAAAGGAATTGGTTCTTCATGCATGATTTTCATCCTACCTGCTACTCTCGAATCCGTAAAAAATGTTCAATTAACTTCTACAAAGACTCCAATTGATAAATCTGAATGGGATTTAATTGATGAAGATATGATTATTGAAAATGATTTGTCAATTTTGCCGTCAGCTATGATTGCTATGCGCTGCAAATTAATGGAAATACATCCCTTACCTGGAGATGCTTCAGCATCTTTAGCGATATTACAAGTTGAGTCAATTATAACTCCTGATAATTTTTTACCATCAAACGATACACAAAAACTAATGCAAATTGATTTCAATAAACTAGGCCCTAGTTCTAGTAAGGGTGATTGGAACTTTGAAGTAAACTATTAGTGCTAATTTTCACGGTTCGTGCTCCAAAACTTTCATCCCTAATCTATGTTTTTTTGTGTCTACTCTCATCCCCACACCTGGGATCATCAATAATGAATCGTTTTCATTTAGAGAAAAAACAGGTATGTTATTTATTTCCCCTAAGCTCTCTACTCTTCTTTTACACACTTCTTTCTGACTGGGCATATGGGATAATGAAGTCAAATCTACCAAAACCATGCTCCCTTCTACTATCTCATTTTCTATTCCATCCAGCCGTACTCTTTGATATTTATCTGGTTTTAGATAAACTACATTTTTCTGAGCCTGAGGGATCAGTCTTTCAGTTCTTTCAGACCATAAAGGGTCGCCTAGATCATGAAAATCAGCTCTAGAACTCGATCTAGGTCCCGGGTTTGCTGAAGATTGATTTTTTGTTCTAGTATCATTTACTACATTCTTCTTAGGATCCGGTAAACCGAGTAGTTTGAACAGGTTAACCATGACCTATCCTATTCCTCTTCACCAATTAGTTCTTCTATCTCCGAGGCAGTTAAAACCTCATTTATAGCAAGTTTTTTGTCTTCCAAGTCTATATTTTCTACATTATTATCTGATATTTCCTCAATATTTGTATCTAAAACTAAGTCCTTATCTAACTCATCAATTTTAGTCTCAGGCTTATTTTGTTCCTTTTTGATTCTTTTTTTACTGATTTTTTGTTTTTTATTATCATCACTAAATGGGTCATATTCTGGGTCATCAAATGCATCATCAATTGTCCCCTTGGAAGGCATCTTAAATTCATCATGTTCAATTTTATTCCTCTTCTTCATTATAGCTGGTATTGCGGCGAGAGATAAAATCAGAACTGCAAGTATTAGAATTCCTATTGGGCTCATTATGAAAGCAGTAATTGAAAATGGTTTTTCTTTAACCTGTATAGTAATTCGCATAGAATCAGTAGAATCTCCATCATCCACAGTTAGCTGTACAACAATACTACCGGCGTCATTAAATTCCCACTCTACTATTTTTCCTAATATATCTTGATCATTAGTTTTATCTCCATCGCCATTACTATCTTTTGAAATATCCATATCCCATGAATAGATCATATTTTCCATATCATTTACTGAGTCAGTGGTCCCATTTCCTGTCAATATAACTACGTCTCCAGAAGTTGGATTATATTCGCTAGTAGTCATTCCTGGGTTTGGTTTTACATTTCTGACATCAATATTTATCTCTGCACTTGCCACCGCTCCGTCATTATCTGTAACATGAAACATTATTTTCTCAGGTGCTGTGTTAGAATCAGACCATGAATATATTAAATTAAATGATTCAATATCACAATCGTCAATTTCTGATCCTTGATTATCTGAATTTACTAACGGATCTAAATCGTAACAGGGGACTAATGTTTGCAAATCATTTAGTGTATCATCTGCTATTATAGACATCTCTATATTTTGATCTTCAGCAACTGGGAGAGGCTGGGAAAATGGCCTTATGGTTGGCTCTACATTATTTACTCTAAATGGCACTGTCATTAAATCTGTACTTTCATCATCATTATCGAACACTTGGAATGTGGCTATATGCTGGCCATCAGTTTCGTATATCACCTCAATTTGACTTATTGCAGTATCTTGTTGTATAATCTCTAAATCAGGTTTTTCTTCAGCATCCGGTGTCCAAACATGCCTCAATGAAGCCATGTCGTTTTCTGAATCTTCGGCCCAACCCCTAATTGTAAGTTGATCTCCTTCATTTACGGTATAAAGTCCAAATGAGTTTGGAATGAGTCTGTTACTTTCGAATTTTACTTCCCATTCTGGATTGTAAGGTGCAATATTGGTAACCTCTATAGTATATTCTTCTGTTATTGTCGCTCCATCATCATCAGTAGCATCAACTTGGATTGTATATGGCCCTTCTTGATCTAAAGTCACTGTACATTTTATGCCTAATGTTGTGCCCTGTTCACAAGGAGCATTCCAAACGATGTCTACTGGGGCATTTGGTGTTTGTGTGTCTAAATCAATTCGATCTGTAATCTCAAATGTTATCGGGGAAAGAACTGGTATGGTTTCAGATTCTGCTTCTAGAATGATTTCAGGATTTCTATTTAACACGATAATATCGCTACTAACTGAATGAAAATCGCTCTCCCCATCAGTAACTACCATGTTAACAGTGAAAACACCATCATCATTCCAAGTGTATTCGTAAATACAATCTTCTTCTTCTGATGAAACAATATCTCCTTCTAAACTCTCTAAAGAAAATGTGCAGTAGAAATTCCCTCCATCTGGATCATAAGAGTTTGTTCCACTAATTAATACCTCATTGAGAGTAAATATTTCTTCTGCCATTGATAATAGAGCGACTGGAACCGATCCTATGAAAAGTATGAACTCTCCATCATTGTTTGTTAAATCTCCATCATCAATATCGATATTAAATGAGGTTAGAGTATCGCCAAATGGTTGATTTGAAGGTACTGTCCAAGAAACCTCAACTCTTGCTTCTTCAAGACTTGAAAGTGCAGGGATATTAGCATTCGTGGAGGTTCCATCAGGGCCTTCGATTTGGAGGATAGTTGGTGGAGATAATCTTAGTCCCCTATTAATTACAGGGATACTAAAAGTGATTGAATCATCTCTTATGGCATTAAAACCAACATTTTCATCTAAAGTTAGTGTTAGATTTTCTCGAGTTCTTTCTACAGAAACTCCATCTTGATTCACGTATAAATCAATTTCATAGACATTTGGATCTATTGTTACAGTACTTGCACCAGTATGTGGATTAGCGGAATTAATCCATGCTAAGATTCCATGACTGCCTAGATCATCACCCGAGTCCGAATTATCCGCAGATATTCCTGTGTTGAAAGTAACATGAGCGCTACCATTTGATGCAGTAGTAATTGTCTGAATATCTCCTTCAATCTCGTATCTGAATTGTAACTGTTCATTTGCTAAAGGATTACCATTATTGTTACTAACATTAACCCAGGCGGATATTTCCATGTCAATTGGAGATAAAGGGAATTCAACATCAATACTGATGACCTTTTGCCTACTTGTTGCTTGATAAGAAGAAAGTGAATGAACAGCTGTGAATCCTAAGCTTTCAATTGTCTCCATTTTGACATCGCCCCTTACTGCAGGACAGAACCATTTGTATCCTGTATCTTCTCCGTCTGCATTTGTACTAGAGATATTGTAAGAAGTTGCACAACTAGCATAACTAACTCCCGAAAATCCTTGGCTTACTACTTCATAGTTCGCTGTTCGCTGTGAGACCGTATCTTCAGGAATGTCCACATAATCACTAGAACCATCATAAGTCGTGGTTGCAGTATAGTCTTGACTCCATGATTCTCCTACAGATAGTGGAAAATCATATCCTTCTAATGGAGGCGAATAACTTTGATCAACTTCTAAAGTCCCCACTGAAATGTCAACACACCACCAAAGGAAATCTCTACAGAAATTAATATCTATTGTCGCTTCTTGAGAAACAGTTGCTAAATCTGAAGCTCTAATTATTGAAATGGTATCCATGTTCACTTCTAAGTCTCCGGGTTGTCCATCTAGATTGATATTATTTGCTTCATAATAACCTTGAGACTCTACTTTGTAAACCAAGCTGGAACTATTGTCAACTGTTGTGACATAAATATCAGTCACAGTGCTTTCAAGAGTTCCAGTCAATGTTTGTAAGTCTGTATTTACACCCGAATCTACAATAAAATCTACCATATCTAGGTATCCATTATAGTTCCATCTATCATTAATCTTCCATGCAGGAATATCTATTAAATTATTATTCTTTGATATTGATTCAATTTTCATATCATTGTTTTCATCTAATTCTAAATTCTTTTCCGGTACGTAAATACCTGAAAATATGGAAAATAGTAGTAAAAATACCAACGAATAAGTCACTGTATCCCGAGAGCGCATAGCGCTCTCGCGTAGTTAGACATTCATCAATCTCGCGATTGAAGGTTCTCAACTTTCTTACAATAAATCTGCAAGTTCGTCTTGTATAAACTGTACTGCTTCAAGGATCTCATCCTTATGTCTTGCACCAGTTATCACCATCTTTCCGCTACCGAAGATTAAGCAGACAACTTTAGGGTAATCCAATCTGTAGATTAGTCCAGGGAATTGTTCTGGTTCATATTCAACTTTATCGAAAGGCAAGTGGAATGTTAGATTATTTAGATTTAATTTTCTTGGTAATGCTGCAAGAGGTTCTCCTTCTCTAATTCCTCTGATTCTTGAGTCATTAGCTTCAACCTCTTCATCAGTTGCAGCTCTAATTCCTCCACCATCTAAATCAATTACACGTGTGTTGTTATCATCCATTCTGGCGGTCCCATAGTAATCTTCAGGATAGAAAAGTGAGTATGTAGCTACCATATTTTGTACTTCAATTTCAACATCTTTAAGATCCCATGTGTCAATGCCTGCTGCCCTTAAATCAGCAGTCATTCTTTCAATTCCAGTGTGGATATTTTGTTCATTCTTACCACCAGTACAAACTGCTCTACCTGATCTAAACATTAGTATTGCAAGTTTTGGGTCTACTACTCTGTAAACAACTCCTGGGAATTGTTCTGGTTCATATTCACAATTCAACTGAATTGCGATATCCGGAAGATCTAGTTCTTCCGCGACTCTTGTTGATGCAACTACATTTACTACAGTTAGGCGTTCTTCGTCACTAAGCATATCGCTCGCACTTATGTTCACTTTATAAAGAATAGTTGTCAAGAAAACGAATTAGATTACTATTTATTGCCAGTTTTTTTGATATAAACTCCGCTGGAACCGAATTTTGAGATTAATGGGCGACCTCCACACAATTCAATTTCTTGAGCCACTCTAGTGGGATTATCGGTAAGAGCAACCATACAACCTCCTCCTCCTGCGCCAGTAAGTTTCGAACCAAATGAATGTGGCCTAGTAGCAGAGACCATTAGATCCAGTAATTCATTGCTGACTCCTAATTTTTTCAATCTTTCATGACAACTATTCATTGCCATTCCAACTGCCTCCAGATTCCCAACTTTCAATGCAGTAAGTCCGGCAATAGTAATATTTTCAATTGATTTCATTTCATCATAAAGTTCTGGATTTTCTTTCAATCTTTCTGCAACTCCTGAGACCATTTTACCAGTCGGAGAGGATTTTCCCGTGAAACCTAAGACTAACCAAGATTGATTGATATTTTCATGTAATTCGGCACTATGAATAGACCAACTTCTTTTTCCTTCAGGTGTTACAAGACTCGTGTCAAAAATATGTTTCAAAGTATCAATTCTTTCCCCTGATACTACTACGCATCCTCCAAGTGAACTTGCTGCAGAGTCGGTTGGACTAGCTCTTCCTTCTTGAGTGGCTGCCTCTGCAGAATGGCCTATTTTTGATAGTTTTATCAAATCTATTTCTTCATTTGGTTTAGTGAATTGATGGAGTGCAGCGCCCATTGCGTTCGAAAGTGCTGCACTTGACCCCAGTCCTGCTCCCGAGAACAAATCAGATTGAACATTGATTCTCAAAGGACTCCCTTCATAATTAAATAGATTTTTTATGATGTGTTGAATATGTGGATGCTTGTTAGAATCGAATTTTTCAAATCCATCAGTATTATATCTATTATTTATTTCCCAATCATTAGATTTTTCAATTGTAATTTCAACTCCTGAATCTATGGAAACAGCAACAGCAGGGTGGCCATAAACAACCGCATGTTCACCAAATAAAATACACTTGCCCGGTGCGAAGGCTGTTGACATAGTCTACCGGTAGAGGGCATAGGAAATTAGTATTGGGTATGTTATATCAATCGGTTAATTGAAAGTATTGTTTCTCTTCCGAGGCACGTTAGTTTATACTCAAGCCGAGAGGAATGGATGATGAAACACCCCTTAGAGATGCAATATGGGCCATTAGATGGATGGACAATCCTTCTTTTTATGGGAGGATTGTCAATCTCATTTTTCCTTTTCCAAGTTATCAAGGCAACACGATTAGTTATGTTAGGTTCTCCTGACAATCGATTTGATTCTTGGGGTTTAAGAATTAAGGAAATGCTTGTTGGTTGGTTGGGTCAAAAAAAGGTTCTACGCGATCGAGTTGCTGGGACCATGCATGTGCTGATGTTTTGGGGTTTCTTGATGTTGGGAAGTGACATGCTAGACCTTGCCAGTGCCAATTATTTTTCTGAAAATCTACTTCCTTCGATCTTCAAAAATCCATGGAACGGCATTGTAGAATTAGGTTATACAACCGCTCTGATAGGTGCTACAGCAGCGTTGATTAGAAGAGTTGCCTTTACTCCAGATAAACTCAAAGGAAAATCTCAGCTAGAAGGAAACTTCATTCTTGTGTTAATACTAACTATTACATCTACTTCATTTATCATTGAGTCTCCTGAGAATCCATCTTCAACGTGGGAACCGATTGGATTCTTTGTATCTGATAGTTTAGATTTGAGTTCTAGTGTAATTGTGGCATCTTATTGGGCTCACATGTTTGCAATTTGTTGCTTCTTGGTATTAATACCAGTTTCTAAGCACATGCATTTAGTAATGGCAATTCCAAATGTTTTCTTCCATGACACGAATGCAATGGGTACGATGCGTCCGTTGGCTGTAGATGAAAATGGTAAAGCAATTCCTCTCGAAGATCTAGATATTGATTCTTTTGGTGTTAGTACATTTGATCAATATACTTGGAGACAAATAATAGATGGTTGGTCATGTACATCCTGTGCTAGATGTCAAGATGTTTGCCCTGCCTATGAATCAGGTAAAGGTCTCAATCCTATGCAAGTAATTCATGATGTAAGAAATTATGCTAATGAACATGCACCTATTCTACTCAAAGGAGAAAACCCTGAGGAGACTATGTTAGCTCGAATAACTAGTGAGGCAGTTTGGGCTTGTACTACTTGTAATGCATGTGTTGACATTTGTCCACTTTACATCGAACATGTTCCTAAGTTAACTGACTTAAGAAGAAATGCAATGATGGAGACTATGGAATATCCTGAGGAACTTAATGTAGCCATGGGCAACTTAGAGTCTGCTTCAAATCCTTATGGATTTGGTCCTCATGAGAGGGCTGATTGGGCGTCTGACTTAGACGTCAAAGTAGGGCAGCCCGCCGAATATATCTACTTCGTTGGTTGTGCTGCTAGTTTTGATGAAAGAAATCAGAAAGTAGCACGCGCAACAATCTCCTTGATGAAAGAAGCAGGACTAGATGTAGGTATTTTAGGTATGCAAGAAGGTTGTTCAGGAGATCCCGCAAGAAGAGCCGGAAATGAATACCTTTTCCAAATGTTGGCCGAAACTAATATTATGACTTTCCAGGAATTAGGAGTTAAGAGAATTGTAGCATCATGCCCTCATTGTTTCCATACTTTAGGTAAAGAATATTCAGATTATGGTGCAGATGAACTTGAAGTATTCCATCATACCGAAATAATGGCCAAGTTACAAGAAGAAGGTAAACTTCCTGACTTCGATAAGGAGGGTAAGAGTATTACTTTCCACGACCCCTGTTACTTGGGTCGTATTGGAGATGTAATCGATGAACCTAGATCAGTTCTAGGTGGAGTTGATGTAGAAATTGAAAGACATGGAAAAGATTCATTTTGTTGTGGAGCAGGAGGTGCTCAGATGTGGATGGAGGAAGATTCAGATAAAAGAGTAAATAAGATTCGCGCAGAGGAAATTGCTGCTACTGGATGTGACACCGTGGCTATAGGTTGTCCTTTTTGTTCTGTAATGGTAAAAGATGGCCTCGATACCGTTGGTTCCGAGATGGATGTAAAAGATGTTGCAGAACTGTTATGGGAGCAGATTGTGGCTAGGGACAAAGAAATCCATTCCGCTACGAGTTTGACTAATGATTGATAATTAAAATATTAAACCTAATCTCTTCCGTAAGAACATGAGTGATGAGTTTAGATTCCTTGGCCAAACAATACCAAACCTAGCAATAATTTCTGGTTCTATCCTGATTCTTTGGGGTATCTTCGCATATCTATCTAGTACGGCAGTTACTTCACTAATCCCTTCTTTTGTCGGATTACCATTACTAATTCTCGGTGTCCGTTCAAATAAAGACAAATCAAATAAACATCATTACATGCATGCTTCTATGATTATTGCTTTATTTTCAGTACTGGGTGGTCTAAGAATTTTAACTGCAGAAGACCCTACCGATCTTATGATAGCATCTCATTTGATTCTTATTGTGGTTGGTACAATCTTTATGGTCGGCGGGATATTGTCTTTCAGACATGCTAGAAAACTAAGAGAATCACTTGGTGAATAGGTATGAGGCCTTTGATTGGCATAACTACCTCAGTAAATATGAGGGATTATGAGACTCAAGATCAATCAGTTGTAATGATTCCTGAGAACTATCCTAAGGCTGTTAAAGAAGCAGGAGGGATTCCACTTTTGATTAGTGAATGCGGTGATCCCAATGAATTATTAGATATTTTAGATGGATTGATAATTTCTGGTGGAAGAGATATTAATCCTAGAATTTATGGTGAAGAATTACACGAAAAAACTACGGATATCGACAATCAGCAAGACCAATGGGAGGTGTCTCTAATTGAAGGTGCCATAGATAGAGACCTACCTTTGTTATGTGTTTGCCGAGGTCATCAATTACTCTGTGCAATTAGGGGAGGTAAATTATTTCAGCATCTTCCAACAACTAAAGGATTTGAGAATCATGGAGAAACTGGAGGAAAATGGTCTAATCATAAGATACAATTGATTCCCGGATCTTTAATTTATGATATATTAGGGGAAGAAGTAATCGGCAATTCTGGCCATCATCAAGGAGTATTTGATGCTGGAGACTTGAATGTAGTGGGCAGAACCACTGACGGACTCATAGAGGCTGTTGAATTACAAAGCTGCAGATTCTTAATTTCAGTCCAATGGCACCCTGAGATGTGTGGTCATAAAGAAATATTCGAAAGACTAATTGCTGTTTCTAGTGATTAAGACGGTTTGATTATTAATCTAGACGTATACCGATGATTGTTTGTCATCTCCACGGCCGATAATAGGTATTACTTGCCCTTCAAGACCCACAAAGTGGGCTAAATGGGAACTCGATGCCGTAGTTATTCCAACAACATATCATAAGATGGTTTCCAGATGTGGAGGTATTCCTATTTTGATACCTCCGGGCTCTAGTACTGAGATAATTGATAATATCGATGGACTAATTATTTCGGGTGGTCCTGACATTAGTCCTGAAATTTATGGGCAAGAAAATGGTAAATTTACTATTGAGACTTATCCCGAGCAGGATGCATCAGAGATTGCGTTAATCAAATCTGCAATTAAAAATGATCTTCCTTTACTATGCATCTGTCGAGGTTTCCAGTTATTGTGTGCAATTCATGATGGCTCTTTACATCAACATCTCCCTCAAACTGATGGATATGAAGAACACGGTGGTTGGGATGGAAACGTTACTGAGCATGGGGTTAATATCATTGAAGGATCTAGGTTAGAGGAAATAATGGGTGATAAAATCACTGTCAATTCAACTCATCATCAGGGCGTTAAAGACCCAGGTTCACTAAGAGTAACTGCGTTTTCCAGTCATGATGGATTAATTGAGGCGGTTGAAATAGAAAAACTTAGTTTTTGTATAGGTGTTCAATGGCATCCAGAAAGAATAGAACACGTTAGTTTGTATAAAGCCTTCATAGATTCAGCGCGAGGTTCATGACTGTAATGCCTCCACCGTCATTTGATTGAATGACGCTGCGGCTGTATGATACCCGTTCTCGAGTTAAAAGAAAACTAGAGACTCTTGTAGACGGAGAAGTGGGAATTTACGTTTGTGGAATCACTCCATATTCACCAAGTCACATTGGGCATGCTCGTCAAGCAATTGCTTTCGATATCATAGTGAGATGGCTTAGGAATAGTGGATATAAGGTTAATCATATAACAAATTTCACGGATATTGATGACAAAATTATAGCTATAGCAAACGATGAAAAAGTACATTTTTTGGAAGTGGCTAATAGGAATATAGAGGACTACTTTGATGTAATGAATTTACTAAATGTTTTACCTGCTGATGCTTATCCAAGGGTGACGGAAACTATCCCTGAAATAATTTCTATGATATCAAGATTAATTTCGAGTGGGAATGCATATGAGTCTTCAGATGGTGTTTATTTCGAGATAAATAGTGCACCTGAGAAATATGGTCAACTAACTGGACAAACTCTAGAAATGGTCCAAGAAGGAGCAGGGGGTAGAGTCAATACCACAGGTTCTGGAAAAAAGAATCATAGAGATTTCGCATTATGGAAGTTTGCTAAGGAGAATGAGCCTTATTGGGATAGTCCGTGGGGCAAAGGAAGACCAGGATGGCATATTGAGTGCTCCGCAATGTCTCTAGAATATCTTGGTGAAAAATTCGACATCCATGGTGGTGGTTCTGATTTGATGTTTCCACATCATGAAGCAGAGATCTTCCAATCGGAATGTTGTCTTAATCATGAACCAGTAGTACAATATTGGATACATAATGGTATGATAAACGTAGATGGAGAAAAGATGAGTAAATCATTAGGAAATTTTTGGACGATTAGAGATGCTATTTCTAAGGTAAATCCTTTAGAATTAAGATATTGTTTAATCAATGCCCCTTACAGGCAACCGGTTGAATTTAACGATGTAATGCTCGAAGATTCATCGAGCCATCATCAAAGGCTAATCTCAGCTTATGGGGAGGGACTTTCTCTTTGTGAAAAGAAATCATGGGAAAATTCAGATTTCTTGAAGTCTGCTAGCACTAATTTTTCTAATGGGATGAATGACGATTTCAATACTAGAATTGCAGTAGTCGAAGTACAATCTGTAGTCAAATATTTGAAAGAAAAAATTGATAATAATGATGTAGCAGAAATTTCTGCATCAGTTTCATGGTTGTCAGATTTTGCTGGTAAGATTCTGGGACTTCTTCCTGATGACGAATTTATCCTAAATGAAGTTAATCAGAATAATGCTGCTATGTCAGCTATTTCAGACTTAGTAAATGACTTATTGAATCAGAGAAAGGTTGCCCGTGATGAGAAAAATTGGGATCGAGCAGATGAAATTAGAAGTGAATTAAATTCCATGGGAGTAATTGTTGAAGACTCTCCTAGCGGCCCTATATGGAGACTTAGATAAATTATTTTTATCCTCTAAGTCTTGTATTCTATAGCGAAGGACCGATAAGTCATATCACTTGCGAAATAATGTGTCTATCCCATCCGTGATTGAAACTACATGTGTTGTTTTGATAGTTTTTACTACAGCAATGGCGGGATGTTTGGAAGCAGTCGAAACAGCAATGGAAACCTCTCCTGATTGGGATAATGGCTTAATTTATGTAGACGATCCGTTAAGTCATGAAGATCCTAGAGAGTTTATTACCAGAACAATTTTTGAGCAAGGATATGTAGAAGGCGAAGCTTTTTGGGCAGTATTTGGAAATGAAGAAGGAGGTAATTGTTGTGAACATTATCTGGCAGGGACCAAAGAAGGATGGATTGTTAATTTCGGAGGAGAGTATCCTACTTGGTCAGAAGATAGAGGGCATACTTGGCAAGAATATCAACCATCTATCTTTTCTCAACTTGGTTGTCTAGAACCTAAACCTACTGTTCCTGGTCAAGAAGGTCTTGGAGAAGGGAGTATAGTTCAAGCAACAAATGGTGATTTAATTTCTATGGGTTGGTTCCCATATCCTAGTACTAGTGGAGCCGATCAATTCTATGCATTCCTTTACGACTCTGAAGATGAAGAATGGACTTGGTGTTTCAATAGAACGCCTGAACCATTCTATGATAGATCTTGGCAAGTTGAAGTGATTGGTCCAATTAATGGAGGAGTCTATGGTAACGGAGAATATGCCAGTTTAGTAATTTCCAATTTTTGGCATCAAGTTCAGAATGTCGGTGGCCAGATATCTACAGATGGTTTGAACTATGATTATTTTCCATTCCCTGATAGAGATGGAAATTTAGACAGTATTGAAGTAAATCTTATTTCTTCTGATTTAGGAGTTGAATGGGACTTTACCAAGCCACATAAAGAAATGAGGGCCTTTCCAGTTCCTTCTGGTGGTTTATATTTTCCAAATTATTTCGTTGATGGTACGGATGCATTCTTAGATACATCACTTAATTGGTGGTCTGCTACTAATCAAAATGGATCATCTTTACCTTCAGAGTATTGTGCATTTGATTCATCCAGTGCACTTCATTGTGTCGTTTCCGAATCAACAATGATAACTCATCTAATGTCTTTGGATGGTGGTGAAAGTTGGCAAAATTTCACTTATGACTTATCAACTGATGCTAGTGCAATTGAAGAATGGGAGTTCCATTCTAGTGGAGTCCACGATCTATTTGTCCTGAGCGTTAGGTACCAAAGTTCTCTAGGCCCCGATGTTGATGTCGCCTATCATGTCCGTGATTTCTCTGAATCCCTATCTCCTGATCAATTTAGTTTCATAGGTCAAGGCGACTTAGATTCTACATCTGGTGCTGGTGCAGATATTAGGTTTGATTTTGCTAGTATGGGTATACTACCAGATGGTGGTTCTTTCATTGCTTACCATGACTCAACAGATCCAGATCCTTTATTCGCCGTTGAATTGCTTCTTCCAGCAGAAATGTATAATCCAAATTAGAACTAATTTATTTCCTTGACAGAGAAATTTACTTCTATTCCATCTACTTCGAAATTTCCAATTTCTTCAGGGATATCTCCTTGATTAATACCTGCATTTCCTGCTCTAGTTTCAATCTGGATATGTGACCAGTCATTATCGAATAACAGTTCATCTGGCTCTATCCATACATTAAGTTCGATTAATGCTTCAACATCAAGATTAATCTCTTTTCTTTTTGCTTGCACATGCCTAATTATGTCTCTCGCTAGACCTTTTGATATCAGTTGTTCATTTAGTGATATATCCAAAACGAGCGATACATCGCCTATTTCTTCAATAGATATCGTTGCAGCAGCAAAATTTTCTTTCTCTACTCTCTTTATTTCGATATCTTCCATTGTTATGTCATACCCCTCTAGGATACAAATCTCAGCTTCAATTTCAAGTAGAATATTATCTGGGTCTGCATTTTCTAGTAATTCTAATACGGCTGGTAAGTCCTGTCTACATTTTTTACCTAAAGATTTACGATTCGGAGCGATATCAATCTTCTGGAATCTATCAAGGTCTTCTTCTGTAGTAAGAGATTCTACATTCAACTCTTCAGCTAATATTTCATGGAACTCAGAAATATCCGGCCCTCCTACAATCCAACCTGATTTACAAGGTAGTCTCTGTCTTCTGCCTGCCTCAACCCTAACTCTTCTTCCAGTTTCGGCTAGCTTCCTTACTAGAGCCATTTCTTGTTCGAGAACCCAGTTCTGAGGGGGTAATGACCTCTCTACCAAATTAGAACCAACAGGCCAATCTGCAAGATGAACTGAATGCCCAGTCAGATCTCTATGAATCTGATCGGGTATGAATGGAGAAACTGGTGCCATCAATCTACAGACTGTAAGCAATACTTCGTGTAAAGTATGTTGACAAGATCTTTTATCGTTACTTTGATCTTCATTCCAGAGTCTTCTTCTAGATCTTCTTACATACCAATTTGATAAGTCATTGATTACAAAATTTTCTAGTTCTCTACCTGCTTTATGAAAATCCCAGGAAACGAAGTTCTCATGATAATTTTCAGCAACAGTTGTCATTCTTGAGAGAATCCATTTGTCTAAGTGACTTCTTTCTTTTATGTTCACAAAACTTTCTTTGTCTTCTGGATCAAAATTATCCAAAGAAGCATAATCTGAATAGAACTTATGTACATTCCATAGAGTAAGGAACATTTTAGCATACGATTCCCTAACTCCATTTGGATCAAAGTTTGTTGGAGTCCATGGTGCACTCTGTGTCATCATATACCATCTGATAGAATCAGAACCCTCTTTGTTAAAATGATCCCACGGATTTACTACATTTCCTCTCGACTTACTCATTTTTTTACCATCCTTGTCTAATATATGGCCTAAAGAAAGACATCTTTTGTAAGCTACATTATCGAAAACTGTTGTCGAAACAGCAAGTAATGAATAGAACCAACCTCGAGTTTGATCTACAGCTTCGCAAATATAATCTACTGGGAATACACTCTCGAACTTTTCTTTATTTTCGAATGGATAATGCCATTGAGCGAAAGATGCACAACCTGAATCAAACCAACAATCCATTACGTAAGGCTCTCTAACCATTTCACCAGAACAATTTGGATCGCTACAATTTAGTTTCACATCATCGACATAAGGTCGATGTAGTTCTGGAGGTGCCGGTGAATCTTCTGTTTTCATGGATATCATTTCTTCAACACTTCCAACACAATACTCACTATTACAATCATTGCAAATCCAAACAGGAATCGGTGTACCCCAATATCTTTCACGACTAATAGCCCAATCTTTGATATTGGATAGCCATTCACCCATTCTTTTTGTTCCAGTCCATTCTGGTGCCCATTCAACTTCAGAATTATGTTGAATAATTTGATCTTTAACTGCAGTCATTTTTACGAACCAACTATCCATTGCATAATACAACAAAGGGTGATCAGTTCTCCAACAATGTGGGTAATCATGAGTGTAGATATGTTCACGGTATAGTTTTCCACCTGATTCTAGAAGGTCAATAATATCTGAGTCGCATTCTTTAACATATCTCCCATCTAATTTTTCGTGGGTCCCTTTGATAAATTTACCATCTATTCCAACAGTATGTTGCGCCGGAAAACCTTCTTTCATACCCAAATTATAGTCATCTTCACCATACATTACTGCGGTGTGAACTACTCCTGTACCATCGCTTGTAGTTACAAAATCTGCTCCAACTACTGTCCATGCGTTAGAATTACTGCCATCAACAGCACCAGGAAATAATGGTTCGTAAGACTTACCTATCAATTCGGATCCAGAAAATTCTTCTAAAACTTCCATTTTATGTCTAAGGACATTCCCTAGAAGATCTTTCGCTAGAATTAGTTCCTCACCTAATTCTGCTCCCCCTCTTCCCTCCCAAGAATTAGATGATTCAGCAGTTATTTTGACCCGACAATATACTACATCAGGGCCTACGGCTAAGCCTACATTCCCCGGTAATGTCCAAGGTGTTGTGGTCCAAGCTAAAATAGATGAATTTGAATCACTTAGTTTAAATTTAATGAAGACCGCAGGTTCTGAAACTTCTTTGTAACCTTGAGCAACTTCATGACTAGAATAACTTGTTCCAGTTTGAGGGCAGTAAGGTAGAACTTTATGCCCTCTAAAAAGAAGGCCTTTTTCGAACATTTGTTTCAAAGACCACCATGCCGATTCAATGTAATCATCATGCAAGGTTACATATGGATCATCCATATCAACCCAGAAACCCATCCTTTCAGTCATTTCTCTCCAAGCCTGTTCATAAGTCCAAACACTCTCTTTACATTTCTGATTGAATGCTTCCATCCCAAAATTTTCTATTGCATCATTAGACATTAAGTCAAGTTGCTTTTGCACCTCAATTTCAACCGGTAGACCATGAGTATCCCAACCAGCTTTCCTTTCGACAATATGTCCTTCCATTGTTTTCCACCTACATACCATGTCCTTGTAAAGTCTGGAAATCACATGATGAATTCCAGGTTTTCCATTTGCGGTAGGGGGTCCTTCAAGAAATGTAAATGGTGATTGTTTTGATCTCCTGTTTTCAATCGAATGAACAAATGTTTTTTCTTCATTCCATAATTCAATCAATGAAGTCTCAAGAGCTACTGGGTCTAGATTTCCAGCCGCCTTCGGTACGGTCATATCTACGCCGACAGTAGATGCTTTCTTGAACGTGACTAATCGGAAAAAAGTAGATTAGGAAATAACCACGACTTCAAAAGGTATAACCTCGTGCGTTTAATTATATGTCAGAGTCGATATCAATAGATATTGGAGGAATGACCTGCGATGGTTGTTCAGGTAAAGTGAAAAAAGCTCTCGAAAGTATTACTGGAGTGATTTCTGCCGAAGTTTCTCATGAATCTGGAGTAGCAGTAATTGAACACAAAAAAGTATCAAAAGAAGTATTGATTTCCAGCATTAAATCAACTGGCTACACTGTTGATGGAAAGGGTGAAGATTTCCATTGGAGGGATGGAAGTGTTTGGAAACAATCTGCTCATAATACCAAGTGGTGTTTGATAGGCTGTAGTATTGGTGATTTTGGTACAATTGCTGCATTCCAATCAATCGCTTATCTTGATGCTCTTGGCTGGTCTGCAATGTCGATTATGATGCTTGCAATGTTCAATGGAATCATGACCTCAATCGCACTTGAGACCTTCATCTTAATCAAACAGATGGGGGGGATTAGAGAAGCATTCAGAGTAGCTATTGGAATGTCTCTTATTTCGATGATAGCGATGGAATCCTCGATGAATGCTACAGATATTCTAATCATGGGAGAGCCTACATTGACATGGTGGGTAATTCCGATTATGTTGTTCGTAGGATTCATTACTCCATGGCCATACAACTATTGGCGTCTAAAGAAGTATGGAGTTTCATGCCATTAAGTGAGAGGATAATTATGAGCGATTGGGATTACTTAGCTGAAGATATCTCAAATTGGATTTTGAAATATGCTGAACAAAATAATATTTCGACTCTAGTAGTTGGAGTTTCAGGAGGTATTGATTCAGCAGTAACATCAACTCTTTGCGCAAAAACTGGAATTAACACAATCGTAATTAATATGCCGATTAATCAAGCTGTGTCTCAATATGATCTTTCAAATCAACATATTGAATGGTTGACTTCAAAGTGGAGTAATGTAGAAAGTCATATTATTGATTTAACAGAGACTTACGAAGTTTTCCATTCCAAATTAAACGATTTTAATGTTTCAGAGCTTTCAATGGCTAATACTAGAGCCAGACTTAGAATGGCAACTCTTTATGCTTTAGCAGGTTCAAATAATGGTATCGTTGTAGGCACAGGAAATAAGGTTGAAGACTTTGGAGTAGGATTTTTCACCAAATATGGAGATGGCGGGGTAGATATCTCGCCTATAGCGGATCTTTACAAATCAGAAGTATATTCATTAGCGGAATCCTTACAGATAATCCAATCTATTCAAGATGCTCCTCCGACGGATGGGCTTTGGAGTGATGGAAGAACTGACGAAGATCAGATAGGTGCTACATATGAAGAATTAGAATGGGCGATGAATGAAATTGAAAACCCATTACCTGAGAAAATGCAGAACGAGAGGCTCGCAGAAGTAATGAGAATATATTTGAAATTTAATCGAACGAATTCCCATAAAATGAAACCCATTCCTATTTTCAAGTTCAATCGTTAGATTAAAGAACAAATGATTCTATCACTCTAATATGGAATCATCCATCGGATATGCTGATAGCGGCCATAAAATGGCAGTAGAGTTTGATAGAAAAATAATTATTTATTGGTGGATGACTACTAACTTAACGCTCCTTTCAACATTAATTGGAATACCTTTGATGATATTCTGGCTACCATTTGGATGGATTATTCATCAAAAACAGTATGAACATATGTCGGCTGCTCTAACTGATCGTTCAGTAAATATGCGTATGGGATGGCTTTTCAAGAAACAGCAGAACATACCTCTAGACAAACTAACAGATGTTTCAATTCATGAGGGACCAATACTCAATGCATTTGGTGTTGTTAGAATGCAATTTGAAACTGCAGGAGCCGCTCCATTCATTTTGACAGGGGTAAAAAATTCTGAAAAATTCCGCGATTTGGTATTGGAGCAGAGAGATTCTTTAGTCTCTAACCCAATAGTCAATAATTCAAATCTAGGTTCCGAGGATGTCTTTGTTGAAATTAGAGATTTATTGAAAAGTATTGATTCTAAACTTAGTGAATAATTACCAAGGAAATTTCACAGACCAAATTATTAGGTCATTTAGTATACATTGTATAGAAATCATAAATGCACCTAATATCATTAACTCTGAGCTCTGAACTCCGTCAAGATATGCGCTATAAGCCAGTAATCCTAACATTATGTTTCCAATTGAAGTCAATAATAATGTTCCAATTACTATTATTGGAGTCCATGAATATTCATTTGATAAATGAAATGATGTGCTTTCAAGCCACAAAGCTGAAGGTATCAAGAATAGAACGTACGCAAGTAGTAATCTTTCCATTCCTGAGCCATCAGAATCTGACCAAGGCCATCTTAGATTTTCTAATTCTAATATCTCTAGTTGGAATAAGGCAATCCACCAGTAAATCAGGTATCCTAGGGCTGCAACAAACATAAATGGCACAATATATCTCCGCCATGATTCTGGAATTCCCCCCCATAATTTCATCGGATCCGTTGATTTTGAAACACCGTAAACATATGATAAAAGTACAATCAAACCACTAACAATTGTAAAAATCCGTATAAAGTCTCTCGATACGTCCATGTTTATCCTAGAAGACAATCATTCATAATGAATTGTTCATCAATGTATTACAAAGTACCAATACCAAAGACTTCTCCCAAAGTTCATGGTTGAAACTTTGGAGGAGCCAAAGTATCAATTAATTAGTGATTATGAAGATTTTGAGATTCGACTCTACAGCGAAGTTATTCAAGCCCAAGTTTCTAGAGAAATCGGGGAAAATTTTACCCCTTCAAATAACTTTAGAATTTTAGCCGGATATATTTTTGGAAACAATAAATCTAACGAAAAAATTGCTATGACCTCTCCGGTGGAAATGTGGGACAATAAATCAACTATGGATATGGCATTTACTATGCCTTCAGAATATAGTTTTACGAATTTACCCGAACCTAATGACTCAAAAGTTAAAATCGTTAAGATTCCTGAGAGATTAGTTGCAGTAAAGAGATTTTCAGGTTTTTATGGTTCTAAGAAAGTAAGCAAACTAGTCAGAAAACTGAATAAATCATTAATAGAAAGAAGTTTCAAACCTAATGGAAGTTATATTCTAGCAGTTTATGATCCACCCACTAGGTTACCATTTCTCAGAAGGAACGAGATTTTAATCCCAGTTAAAGAAATAAGTTATTCAGAAGAAATAGGTTCAGGGGAGTTATTATGAGCATGCAGAGATGTGGTGAGTATGAAGTCTTGACATCTATTGAAGATGGTGACGATGTTAGTTTAATTTTAATAAAAAGAGATGCTGAGTCACCACTAATTAGTAAGATATTGAATTATGCTGATGAATTAGCGATTAAAGTTATTTATGGTTCAGAAAACGATTTATGGCGTATGTCCAGATCTACTTCAAATGGTATCCCTGACGTTCTATGTTTAGTTGGCCGCGACCCTGAATCCTCATTGAAGGAGGTACTATCCAAAGGGGGTTTAGTCTGGTTGCTTGCAGGTGCATCTTACCCAGTTAATATTGGCTTTTGCATAAGAACTGCTGAAGTCTCGGGTGCTGATGCCGTAATCATCGATGCTGAATTAAATAATCAAGAAAGAAGTGCAGCAAAACGAGCATCAATGAAGGCTCACAGATTCTTACCTGTTTTTTGGACTTCCGGCCTAGAGTCGATATTAATGGCTAAGGGTTATGGATTTAGAATAATCTCGGTAGAAGACGTTGGCGATTCTGCTCCATGGGATATTGATATGACCGGAGATATTGTTTTAGTTGTGGGTGGAGAGAGAAACGGCATCTCTGAAAAAATTTTAGAACAGTCGGATGAAATTATTAGAATTCCAATGTCTGGTTTTGTTCCTTCGTTTAATTTACAGGCTCCATTAAGTTATGTGGCTATAGAAGCCCAGAGGCAGAGAAGTTGATTATTTTCTTAATTTTACCTTTATGATTTATTGAGTCTCTGTACTACCCAGTGATTATGAATGTGCCAAGCGAGCTAATTTCGATGCTCGTCGGCGAACATGGTACAACTAAACAGAAAGCGGCCAGACTTGTCATAGACCTTGCATCTAGTGCGGGAGCAACTGACTTTGTCCGTTGTGAGCATTCCCACGTTTCGGGAGTAAGTGTAATTACTGGCGGGCATGGCCTTCGTCGCTTTCTTTCAGATTTAGCTGGAGACGATAGAGGAACTGTTTCAATACCTACTACTCTTAATTCAGCCGGCTGCGATAGAGAAAAAATGGAAGAGATGGAAATAGATTATCCAGACTTTTTGAAATATCAATTTGAAATAATTGATGCTTATAATAATCTCGGAATTGATGCAACCTTATCCTGCACACCTTACGACAGAGGAATTGATTTAGCAGAAGGGATTGGTTCTTGGGCAGAGTCCAATGCAGTTTGTTTCTCTAATTCCTATACTTCTTTGATTACAAATAGAGAATCTGGGTTATCTGCGTTAGCAACAGCATTGACCGGGTGGGCCCCTCTTTGGGGGCTCCATATTGAAAAAAATCGAGTTCCTAATATTCATGTCGTAGTTGAATGTTCAATGGAGAATATTTCTGATTGGAGTGTATTAGGAGATTGGATTGGAAAGCAGATAAGACCTGAATGGAGAATGCCATGGGGGATGATGCCTCACATTTCTGGACTTCCTAAACACGCGAGTTTTGAAATGAGAAAAGCGTTGACTGCAGCAGCAGCAAATTATGGTTGTCCAATGCTTTGGGCCGATGGCCATACTGTTAAACCACCAATTATTGATAATTATGAAGGAGAATTAGTATTTACAGAAAATGATTTACAACTCCGGTATCATGAATTATCTCCGAAAGGTATTGTTGATCTTGTAGTAATTGGTTGCCCACAAGCTAGCGTTGGAGAAGTCAGGACAACAGCATCTTATGTCCGTTCTAAGATGGAAAACGGCGAAACAATTCCCGACAAGCGCTTATGGATATTTACTAGTGGCCATAATTATGACATTCTAGAGTCTGATGGGACCATAGACTTACTAGAAGAAGCAGGTGCATTAGTATTGAAAGATACATGTCCAGAAGTAACACCGTATAACAGAAATAAGTTTAATCATATTCTTACCAATTCTCTAAAAGCCGAACATTATTTGACTTCTGGATTGAATAAAATGCCAACGAGTGTTTCAACAATCTCTGAATGTGTAAATCATGCATTTAATCCCAATTTAATTAACAGTCCGAGGCCAACGTTAGAATCAATTAAAGTCAAACCAATGTTTTCTAATAAGGAGCACAGAACTGGTTCCTTGGAGATAAATGGTAAGAGTATCCCCAGCCAAAAAGGATGGTCCATAGAGGGGCGTGCCCTAGTAACTGATGTCCCAATAACATATCTTGGATACGTAAATAGGGATACTGGAGTAATTGAAGAGAGAGGGCATCCATTAGATGGTATAGCAATTGAAGATACTATTTTGATATATCCAAAAGGTTCTGGGTCAACCGTTGCTCCGTTTGTATTAATGGGGTTGATATACACCGGTAAAGGCCCTAAGGCAATAATAAATTGCGATGTTTGCCCACTAACTTTACCTGCTGCTTCCTTGCTAAATGTCCCTTATGCTCATGGATTTGAACTAAATCCTACATTGGAAGTAAATACAGGAGACCAAGTCTCAATCAGACTTAATGAAGAAGTTGTTAGTCTTTCAGTTATATCTCGTGTAAGCGAGGATTGATGACTGATAGTTGCTCCAGTCATGTTGTGAATACACGACCCAATCCTGCTCCCTGTCGCCCTCAAGACAGAGGTAAGTTTGAAATTTTACAAAAAGATGGTTCAGCTAGAATTGGACGTTTACATACAAATCATGGCATGCTCAACACTCCGATGTTACTACCTGTTGTCAATCCTAATATTAGGACTATTGAACCTAGGGAAATGTGGGAAAAATATCGAGTTGATGGATTAATTACAAATTCTTATGTGATTTGGAAACATGATGATTTAAGTAAATCTGCATTAGAGAATGGGGTACATGAACTAATCAACTTCCCTGGAGTTATAGTTACTGATTCCGGAACCTTTCAGTCATATGTTTATGGCGATGTAGAAGTTGGCGTAGAGGAGATTATCAATTTTCAAAGAGATATTGGCGTAGATATTGGAACTATGCTCGATGTTTTCGGTAGACCAGAAATGAGTCGAGAAGAAATAGAGTCTGCTGTAGAAATTACTGCAGATAGAGCCCCAATTTCATTAGATTTAGCTGGAGATGATTTACTCTTGAACGGGCCTATTCAAGGAGGACTTCATGATGATTTAAGGGCGTTAGCTGGCAAATTAATGGGTGAAGTAAATAGCACCAATGGAGGATTTACTATTCATCCAATAGGGGGGATAGTTCCTTTAATGGAAAATCAGAGGTATAAGGATCTATTTCGAATACTTCTATCTGCCAAATCCACTCTCCCTCCAGATAGGCCAATTCATTTGTTTGGATGTGGTCATCCATTACTATTCCCAATGTCAATAGCATTAGGAGTAGATATTTTTGACTCTGCTGCTTACGCACTTTTTGCTCGAGGAAACCGTTTACTAACACCTACTGGGACAGTTCGCTTGGATGAGATTACTGAATGGCCCTGTAACTCTTCTGAATTGTTTAATTGGACTCCAGAGGAAGTCAGATCATTGGATAGTAAGGAACGTGAGAAAGTTCTAGCTAGACATAATCTAGAAGTCACTCAATCAGAGTTGGCTCGCTGCCGTGAATCAATTAGAAACGGTAAGATTTGGCAGTTAGCAGAAGAAAGAAGCCATTCTTCGGCTCAATTGAGGGAGGCATTCCTTTGGGTTCTTGATCAATTAGAAGATCCTGATGATGGCCCTGTTGGAGTTTCATCATTAAGGATGATTTCTTCTACTAATCCTGTTAGAAAGGGCGGTGAAAACCTAGTAGAAGATATTGATGATAGGCCGCATATTCTTCACTTTAAATCCCTACTTGCATTAAGGTGGAGAATACCTGGTTCTTGGTGGAATGGTTCTCTAAGTGATCCTAAGAGAATAATCATAATTGAAGGAGCATGCCCTCCATGGCGAGATAGTTCACTACATACAGTGGTTTCTTTGTTAGAGGAAATTCCTGAGTCGATAATATTTATTTCTACTCCTATAGGGCTAATTCCTTACAGTTTAGAAGATGTATCACCCTGGTCTCATATTGATGGTTCAGATGAGATATGGGATTCTCCCCTAGATGAAGATGACATTCTTGATGAACTAATTGAATTTGATTTATCCGATATTCCATTTATTAGGGTCACACCAGGCCCTGTTTCTGAAGTAGAAGAAAGGAGAATAGGGAGTATTTATGACTGGATTGATAGATGTTCTATAGTCGATAAATTATCAGTTCTAAATGGCTTGTCTCCATCATTAGGTTGTAAGTTGACATCAGGAATGACCTCTCGCAAGTCTAAGACAAGAAGGATGGTGAATGTTTATTCAGATGGTTCACACATTTTTTCTCCCAGATTAAATGATGGAGGAATTTCTCTAACTCTAAACGGCGCTAAAATCATTAATGAGTTATCTCCTGGTAAACCAATTCATTTTGGAGTAGATTACGATGGTGATGAATTAGATCATCCAGGAATTGCTAAGGTTATGATAGTAGATGATGCGATTCCATTTGTTGGTCAAGGTAAGAATGTGATGCAAGGATATGTGCTTGGTGCCGATCCACATTTAATTCCCGGTCAACCCTGTCTAGTTGTAGATTCGAATGGAGAATTAGTAGCTCACGGCATTCCTATGACAACTGCTCGAGAAATGGCATTTTTGACAAAAGGAATTGCGGTAAGAGTACGAGATGGAGCATTAAAAAATAAAAACAATTAATCAGGTCTTGTAGGGGATTAATTCAAGAGCGTGATTTATAACGAAGTTATGAAACTCCCAGTGCGAAGGCGATTTTATGAATGAGATTTCTTCTAATAATTTGGTCATTGAAACTGTAGACCTAGTGAAGATGTATGGCCCTCATGTTGCCTTAGAAGGCCTTAATCTGAAATTAGAATCAGGTGCTATTGGTATTTTAGGGCCTAATGGTGCCGGTAAATCTACATTCTTCAAATGTATTCTAGGTCTTATTACAACTACATCAGGGCAAGGCAAGGTTCTAGGTTATGATATTAAAACACAGGGCGATATTATTCGTTCTAGAATAGGATATATGCCTGAATATGACTCATTAGATCCAGAATTAGCAGCCCTCGATCAAGTACGTTATTCGGGAGAATTAATTGGCATGAACCCAGCACATGCTACACAAAGAGCGCATGAAGTATTGGAATATGTAGGGCTTAAAGATCAGAGATATAGAAAAATAGGCACATTTAGTACTGGGATGAAACAAGCTGCTAAATTAGCATGTGCTTTAATTCATGATCCCGAGATATTGATTTGTGATGAACCAACTAATGGGCTTGATCAACGTTCAAGAGAGTTCATGTTACAAACATTAAGAAATACTGTCCAACAAGGAAACAGGACTGTATTAATGAGTGGTCACGTAATGGACGATATTCAGGAAGTTTGCGACAGTATTGTGATGATACATAAGGGCAAAATAGTGGTCCATAGTCGAATTGAGGAGTTGGCAAGTCAAGTTGATGAAGAGATAGAAATTTCTGTTTGGGGCGGTTCATCTAGAATGCAAGAATCATTGGAGTCTCGAGGCTTATCTGTTCGTCGTTTAGGTAGGTTAATTAGAGTAAAAGTCGAGTCAGAAGATACAATTTCAGTCATCTTAAAATGTGCAGTTGAGAGCGGAGTACAGGTTCGTAAAATGGGTGAGTATGAACCGGATTTAGAAGATATTTTCTTATTAATAATGGACAAGTTAGGGGCCGAAGTAAAGACGACCTCTGATTTGATGACTTCGGAACATACAGGAGGTGCGAACAATGAGTGAGGATTTGATTGACCTAGATGGTGGTCAAACTCGAATGGAAGCTGCTTATGGTTCAGATGATGGCGATGAAGATCTTTTTGCTATTACTGCCAAGAGAGAGGCATCAGTAGGTGCGATATTTGAACAGAATTATCGACCATGGGATGGAGATTTTGGACCTCGCTGGGTCAGAAATTATGCAATTTTTAGACATCATGTATTTGGTTTATTTAGTTCAAAAGGTCATCGTAATTATAATCCATTTATCCGACTTACAATTTTAGTAATCTTCATTGGTGCAATCTCTCCCATTGCGATGTTATTCTTCTCATCTCTTTTTGGCGCCGAACCTGATGGTTTTATCGATAAAATGTGGGGTGTTAATAGGAGTAATCTTTGGGGTCAGGTATTGGGTTATTTCCCGAGAAATCTATGTTATTGGCCACTTTTAACAGCACTTGTTGTAGGTGGAATGATTTCTGATGATAGAAGGAATGGAACCAGTGCTATATATTTCTCCAGACCTGTTACTAGAGTAGATTATACAATGATGAAATATCTCAGTGTGGCGGTAGTTTTAGGGTTTGTAATCATATTTTCATATATGTTATACTATACTTTAGCTATAGTTTTCAAAGGCGAAGGTTGGGGATTTTTAATTGATACTCTACCTATGTTCTTAGCTGGTTTATTATGTAGTATATTACTAGTAATCACATACACTTCGATAGGTCTAGCATTGTCTAGTATCAGTCAAAGTCGTTTTTTCTCAGCTATTGCCTTTTTGAGTATAATATATGGTACAAAACTAGTCGCTTTATTGATTGATCTTCAGTTTGAAACATCGATATTGTATATCTTAAGTCCATATGATTGTCTTGCTCATTTTGGACAGTGGATGTTGGGATTAGAACTAAATTATTCTCACTCTTTATCACTATCTGTCGTCTCTTTAATTTTAATGAATCTAGTATCAATTTTAGTATTAGTTTCTAGAGTTAGTTCACTGGAGGTTACAAGAGAATGAGTGATGATATCAAAGTACCTTCAGTATTAGTTGAGAATGCATCTAAATGGTACGGGCAAGTGATCGGAATTAATGACGTGTCTCTAGCTATTGAAGGAGGAGTTACTGGAATATTAGGACCCAATGGAGCAGGTAAGTCTACTTTATTTAAGTTATTAATGGGTAGAATTAAGCCCAATCAAGGTAGTGTGAAATTATTTGGAATTGATCCTTGGGAAGACACATCTCCTTATCGAAGAATAGGTTATGTTAGTGAATCTGAGAGACTTTATGATTGGATGACTGGTCAAGATTTTGTTTCTACTTTGGCTAGATTACATGGAATGACTCGTAATGAAGCGGACTCTAGAGCAGAACATGTTTTAGAATTCGTTGGCCTTTATGATGTTCGTCATAAAGAAATCGGCAAGTATAGTAAAGGGATGAGGCAGAGAGTTAAGATTGCACATGCCTTAGTCCACGATCCTGATTTAATAATTTTAGATGAGCCGCTACATGGGTGTGACCCTATTGCAAGAACCAGTATTATGAATGTGATAAAAGAACTCGGAAATCAAGGTAAAACAGTTTTAGTTTCTAGTCATATTTTGGAAGAGATTGAAAGAATTACTGAACAAATAGTAATATTACACAATGGAAGATTGTTGGCTCTAGGGAATATTTATGCTATCCGAGATCTACTGGATAAACATCCACATAGAATTATGATTACGACCGAAGAGCCTAGGAAATTAGCTAACGCATTTATCGGTGAAGAACCCATTTACGGTGTGAGATTCCCAGAAGAGGGTAAGTTAGAGATTCAAACTAATGATTTATCTGCCGCCCATTCAGTTTTACCTAGAGTCATTGTTGAATCGGAAGTAAAAGTATCAAGAATTGATAATCCCGATGACAATTTAGAATCTTTACTTGAATATTTGATTGGAGGCTAATAAATGACAGAAATAGATAAACAAGGTAGAAACCTTTCAACTACTGTTTGGACTCAACTTGATAGGAAGGCCGGAGCCATTACAGAACTAACTATCAGACAACTCCGTAACCGAATTTCTACTTGGGTTGTTTTGGGAGTAGGTGTGCTATTAATTTCCCTCTTACTCGTATTTTATATTGATTCAATCAGGGATGAGTTCGAACCTTATGATAATGATGGAGATAGTGAAGATTGGGATAATGATGGATATCCATTAGGACAAGAAAACATCTATGGAACCAGTGACTATGATGAATTCAACTTCCCAGGTTCATCAGAGTATATCTATCAGGGCGATGTAGATTGGAATGATCAACCTCGAACTCATGAGGGGAATCATACCTGGTATTATGCATGGGGTTATTTTAATCCAATATGGATTGATGTAAACGCCTCTAATCCTTTTATCTATAATTATGATTGGATAGATTGGAGTTTAGGAGATTATTTCTGTGAGGAAGAAGGTTTAGGTAGCGACCCATTTGAAATTGGTCCAAACGGTTATTATGGATTTGAAAATATAGATAGAAATTATTGTCAATTCGAAAATGGAACTTACATAATGTTTGGAGCCGCATTTAGTGGAGAAGGAGAATTTTTTGTAGAGCCGGGATGGAATACTGAATGGGGTTATGTAACTGAATCATTTTTTGTCGAAAAGCATCCTAAATCAATGTATATCGATGAAGATGATATTGATTGGGATGGGACAAGTGTATCTAGTTCTCAAGGATTCGATGATGATGGTGACTGTCTTAAGGATGATTATCTAGTTGAAAGCACTCCTAGCGATAGTAATAGGAATGGAATATACTGTGATGTACAGTGGACATATGATCAATATGGGAATCTTATTAGTATCAGAGCAGATTCTAATGTTGATGAAGATCCTGACGACTCTAGACATATTGGCGAATCAAGTCATCGAACATTCATAATTGGAACCGGGAAAATAGCATTTGTAATGTTGCTCGGGCTATTCTTACCTCTATTTTTAGCACTGGGTCTGGTAAGAGATGAATCTGAGAATGGAACTTTACATTATCTTCTTTCCAAACCAATTCATCGAGGTGAATTTATTCTATACCGATTATTAGGTTATCTAGCGATTGTTGTTTCTTATACTGTGATATTAACTTTTATAATTGCATTTATCACTTCAATTATCGGACCAGGGGAATCAATAATCCGCCTCTCTGATTATCCTGTATGGATGGGTATTTCACTTTCTACGATACTAGTTTTGATAGCATATGGGTCAGTATTCAATACTGTCGGCTTAGTTTTACCTCGATATGGAGTTTATCTTTGTATCTTATTTGGAGTATGGGAATTTTTAATGGGGCTTTTCACTATCACTATTCCTAGTTCTGATATAACTATGTTATCTATTTCTCATTGGGCAATACAGATTATTGATGCTACTGTAATGATTGCTTGGAGCGATACTCCACTAATGCAGCAACAAGCTGACGCATTTGGTTTGGAAACTGGAATTTCCTTTTTCTGGCATCCTCCCGTTCATACTTTGGGTACTGGAAGCCCCTTCGTTGCATTGATAATTAGTGTGGTTTTCATACTAATTTTTAGTTTGGGAATGATTTTGATAGGGCAACTAATTTTCAGGAAAAAGGAAATAATGTGATTCTTATGAAAGATGAATTAACTAGATTTTCTGGAGATTATTCATCATTATGGCGTTTAGACATCATGCCTTCTTTACCGCGCCTTTCATGGTGGTGGTGGTGGGTGATATTATTCGTCCCTGACCCTGATAATCCTTCACGTTCAAGACAATTGATGGTCCTATGGTCTTCGAAAGAAACACCAGCAATACGTGTTAATGATCATTGGTGGAAACCGGGTTCAAGGATGAGGGTTGATGAACATGGGGGTCATGTAGTCCCTGGGATGGTATGCTCATGGTGGTATGATGGTAAAGATATGCACGAGCCTCTAATTATGAAGGAATGTAAGATGGTTTCTATAGATGACAAACATCCATTATGGCCATCTGAGGGTTCTGGAGAAGGTTCTGGCGCAGTAGTTCCATTAGTTGATGAAGATTTATCGCTCGGACTGACTGAAGGGAACAAGAAATTTTGGCTTAATTTAACTAGTGATGAAGGTGCCCAGAAAAATGGTGCACCTAAGTCAATTAAGGCAGAACTAACTCCTTGGTGGGGTCCACCAAGTAAATTGACGTACAAGAATAATGTATTTCTCTCTAATATGGGATATGATATATTGAGGATACAGGGAACTAAAGCTTCTGTAATAATTGATGGCGAAAATTTTGAAGGAACCGGATATTTCCAGAAAGTTAGCGTTCAGGCACCAACAGTTCCTTGGTTTTGGGGTATGTTACATTTTGATGATGGTTCTTATCTCGATTGGTTTATGCCACATATTTCGTTTTCTTGTCTGAACATGGACGATAAACCCTGGAAATTAAGAGATATTTTTAGAAGAAAAATGAGTGGTTCAGGAATCTTTCATGACGCTAAAAGAGACGCAACTCACGAATTTAAAAATTGTGAGGTTGAATTAGTTGAGCCAAATGGAGATGAAGAAATTTTATTTGATAATCATGGCAATAAATTACCTAAATTCAGAGTCCGTTTATGGAATGAGAAGACCAAAGTCTCCTTAGAAGTTAGAGCCGCCTCTCGAGCCAGATGGACCTTTGATCAACCAACTCGTGCAGGGATGGTTAGCCATCTTACATACAACGAATATCCTCTTGAATTGTTGAGAATATCAATTTTAGACGAGAAAGGACTTCGCACAAAGAATGATTACTCTTGGATACACGGTAATGCTGAGCATTCATGGGGATTATTACATTAGGAGGTGCCTTGATTGAATGAAATTGTTTCTGAATCAAGAGATTCTATTGATGAAGATTTAGTAAGAAAAAAGTTCCCTCAATTAGAGGTTAATGAGACTCCTATATGGATGGGTGCTCCAACATTTCTTTCATATTCACCAAGATATTTGCTTGCTGTAATAATTTTTTCTATTCATTTTATTTTCTACCGTGTAGCGGTGACAGTATATGCCGAAGGAATGGAGGGATTCTTCTACACCTTTTTACGCATAATAGATCAACTATTTGACTTAATTGACGTCTTTGCTTTCGTTATCGTGATGCTTCTTATTGCGAGAATTAATCATTTTCTAAATATCTCTACATCAAATCTAAGAACTACTCTTTTCTTGTTAGTTATTGGTTTCATTCC
The DNA here is from genome assembly GCA_902593945.1 of uncultured Candidatus Poseidoniales archaeon. Classification (GTDB taxonomy): domain Archaea; phylum Thermoplasmatota; class Poseidoniia; order Poseidoniales; family Thalassarchaeaceae; genus MGIIb-O2. The sequence goes on from CACJKA010000003.1 coordinate 70,777, forward strand.
CTCAACTTGGTACGTAATAAATATAATTGATTGGATATTATTATTGCTAGGCAAAGAAGGGCTAAATGTCCCTGAGTGGTTTGATACTTGGTTTCTAGCATTGGGAATAATAAACACCATAATGTTCCTAATTTATACAGTTACTTCTCAATTCTCTTATTCATATTTAATTACAGACAAGAATATTTACATAAGGAGAAAAATTTTATTCTTTTATAATTCAATTACAATTTTTAGCCTAGATGAACTAGTGAATCTCAAAACACATATGTCATACTTTGGTAAAATAATGGGTTATGGCAACATATTACCTATTGTTGAGGAAAATTTAGAAATGCAATCAAAAGTCAAGATTCAAAGAGTGGGATTTCAAAAGGTAATTCATATAATCAAGCTACTTATTTCTTATAAGATAGTAAAAAAAGAGTTAATGAAGCCTCCTTCTGAATGTATTTTTGGAGTTAAAAAACCAATGAGAGTATACGAATTAGCAAGTGAATTGATGGATGAAAATAATACTGAATCAGAAATTTAAGTTTCCGCATCATTATTAATGAAAAGGTATCGAGAGAACATTAGAGGGATTCACATGTCCGAAGAAGATATCATCACAATAGCAGCACAACACATTACCAAAGGAGATTTCATGGGGGCCATGGAAATATTTGAGAATCACGTTAATGACAATCCCAAAGATCCTGCCGGATATCACGGATGGGCGGAGGCAGCAATGTTCGAAATTCAAGAAAATGGGAATTTCGATGAAAAAGGAAATGACAGAATAAATGAGGGAAAGGTACAATCATATCTTCGAAAAGCTGCCGGTTTAGAACCAGATAATGCCGAATATCAGGCTGCGTTTGCAAATGCTCTAGTTGAGTTCGACCGTGTTCCTATGGCTGTCCGTGAATTTAAGAAACTAATTGAGCTTGGTAAGAAAATAGAAGATGTTGATGTTTCTTTCCATCTTTATGAAGCGGCTAAACAATTAATTGACTCTATTGATGTTAAAGTTGGTTATGATCGTAGCGAGCAGTTTGCAAGGCAATTTATTCCTGTTGCAATAGAATTCGCTATCCTAGGATTAGGCTTCTCTTCTGTTGAAGAAGCAATGGAATACCTTTCTGAGGAATAATTGGGGGTTTTCCGATTGACTAGCGGCCGCATAATGGTCGCATTTGGTTACCACGGTAGTCATTTTCATGGATCACAGATTCAGCCAGATGTCCCTACAGTACAAAAAGCGATAGAAAATGCGTTAAGGAAAGTTAGTTGGTGGACTGATGGATGTTTAGAAATGTCCAGCCGTACTGATGCTGGTGTCAGTGTTAGGATGAATCTAGCTTGTATTGATATACCAATTACAGTTTGGAAAGAGGTAGAGAAAAAAACTATTCTTAAAGTTCTGAATAATCGATTCCCTGAGGGTTTATGTGCATGGGATTTAGTCAAAGTAAGTTCTGATGTAAGGAGTAGGGCAGCAAAAAATCGAACTTATCTTTATCGAACAGAATTAATTGAAGAATGGTCGTCAGGAATTAATGAGAATTTATTTATTGATGCCTGTGAGTTTATTATTGGTACACATAATTTTACAAATTTTTGTAAACTAGAAGAAGACAAAAATCCAATCCGTACAATTGATTTTTGTAAACCTTGGTATTCTTCCGACGGAAGAATTATAGGAATATGTCTTAGTTCTGAGGCATTTTTATGGAATCAGGTTAGAAGACTTGCAGCGGCAATTACTGGTGTCGCAACTGGAAGAATTAATTTCGATATATTCAAATCAGCCTTAGAAAATCCTGAATCTTCAGTTGACCTAGGGAGAGCTCCTTCTAATGGCCTAATACTTTGGTCTATTGAACATCAATATTCTGAAAGAATGGGATTGGATTGTGAACCAGATACTAATGGTTTTTCAACCCCTCCAGAAAAAAGACATCGATTTAAGAGATGGTTATCTATGGCCAAGTTAGAGATGGGAATGCTAATTGAAAGAGATTGGGAAAATTCTCTCAATCTAGCTTGATTTCTAATATGTCACCATCTTTACATGGCATCAATTCTCTTAGGAACGAACCTGAAATTATTTCCGCCGTTTCGGTATGCCTTGTTAAGTCTGGAATTAATATTGCACAGCCTATCCAGTTTTCTTTATCTGATGATATTTTTCCAAGAAATGCCGTTGCCCCTCCAAAAGACCTTCCATCTCTTTCGAAACCTTTGATTCTGAATGGCTTAGACTTTATTGTAACATCCCCTTCTTCAAGACCTGATAGAATTCTTAGATTCTGATAGTCTTTTAGACTATTATTGTCCATATCAAGATTCAAAGTTCCAGGCCACGCACTAACTTCAAGAACTTTCTTGAATTGTTCTTGGTAATGAGGTTGAGCCATGAATACATGTGCTCTTCCGAGGCCACTGGTCACTTTACCCGATAGGCGCATGATTGTTCGCCCTATTGTTTATTCAAGAGGGTTGCCACTAGAACATACTATAATTTTAGTACATCTCCGATTTCAGAAATTTTCCATCCATTTACTTCAACAAGTTTTCTTTGCTTTGACCCTATATCATTAACTGGATTTGAATGATTTAAATGTAAAAAGGAAATTCTAGGATCATCTTCCATTTTTCTACCAAGAAGTTGGAGACTTTTCTGTATTGTAGGGTGCGGTATTTCCGATATATTTCTTCCAGGTAATTCTTCCATGCTCCAAAATGTCCCATCAATTAATGCTTCATTGATATCAAACATTTTCAAAAAGTCTCTAATATTTTCTTTCGAATAATGTTCCAATGTTTCTTCCCAAGAATCTTGATCCGGCATAAATAGAATATTTTTTTCATTTCCTTTGATAATTATTGCAGCAGTATCTCCTAATTCACTCCTGTGAGGTATTGGGATAAACTGTAGGGAAAAACCACAGCCTTCTTTTGGCTCAAATGATTGATAAAAATCCTTTGAATGGGTCTTAATATTATTTTCCTTAATCATTAATTCAATATCACTTCTTCCATCAAAAATATTTTTATTATCTCGACTGAGGAAAATATCAACTTCTTTTAATGCCATAACTGGTTTTCCAAATTGTCCGATGCCTTCGACATGCCCTAGGTGTAGGTGTGTAATGGATACTGTTTCAGGAATAAATAACTCATTTGCATCAGGAGTCCAAATCATTAATTGTTCGCACAGATTTTTTGTAACCTCTACAATATGCTTTGACCCATCTGCTCCCAGAATTCCTAGAGATACTGGATATTTTCTTAGTTCCAAATCTTTGTGTGCTTCCTTACACCTTTCACATGAGCAACCAGCTTGTGGTATTCCTCCGTCTTGGGCAGTTCCTAATATTGTTACACTAACTCCTGCCGCCATCAAGATATCCGTATGGGTTCCAATCTTTAACTCGTCGATTTACTAAATTAGTAATCATTTCATAGAAGCACCAATGAACTCTGTCCTCTTGGATAGTTCATGGCTGCAGATACGTCATGGATGTCATTGCGTTATAGCGAGATAAGAAAACAAGGTTTAGATTGGAATCCACCTACTTTGGAAACCTCCAATGATGCGAGGTGTATTATTGATGGTAAAGAGACAATTATGCTTTCCGCAAACAATTATCTTAATCTTACAAATCATCCCAAAGTTATCGATGCTATGATATCTGCAACTCGTAAGTATGGAGCAGGAAGTGGTTCAGTTAGGGCAATAGCCGGAACTATGGACATTCATCTTGAGGCCGAGAAAAAAGTTGCCGAATTCAAGAAAGTAGAATCCTCTTTAATTTACTCAGCAGGTTATACTGTTAATGTGGGATTAATACCGACGTTAGTTAGAGGTTCAGAAGATATAATAATCAGTGATGAATTAAATCATGGTTCAATAATTGATGGCGTGAGACTTACAAAAGCACGTAGAGGAGTTTACTCGCACAACGATATGGGTGAATTAGAGGCAGTTTTGAAGGCAAATTCGGATGCCGAAAGAAAATTAATAATCACTGACGGAGTATTTTCAATGGATGGAGACATCGCTCCTTTGGATGAAATTAGTAAGTTAGCAGACGAATATGATTCGATGGTTTTTGTTGATGATTGTCATGGAGAGGGTGTATTGGGGAAGAAAGGTGCGGGTATAGTTGATCATTTTAATTTACAAGGAAAAGTTGATTTTGAAGTTGGTTCATTTTCCAAAGCATTAGGTGTCCAGGGTGGAATTCTTGCAGGCTCTGAAGAGGTTAGAAATCATGCTTTGAATCATTCTAGGTCTTGGCTTTTGTCCGGTAGCCAACCACCTGGTGTTGCAGCAGCGCAAAAAGCTGCAATCCAGGTTCTTATGAGTGAACCTCAACATCATTCTCGTTTATGGGATAATACAGATTATTTCCGTAAAGAACTACAGTCATTAGGTTTCGATACAGGTTCTTCTGAGACTCCAATTATACCTATAATGTGTGGGGAATCTCTCGTAGCTAAACAATTATCTGAAGAACTTGGTAAGAACAATATAATGGCCGGAGCTATTGTATTTCCGATGGTTGCTAGAGATAAAGCAAGAGTAAGAACTCAGATGTCTGCAGGGTTAAGTCGTGAAGATTTAGATAATGTACTTAGAGTTCTGGAAAAAATAGGCCCCGAACTCAAATTAATATGAGGTTTTATTATGACGAAGACATCAACTTTAGATGACAGAGAAATTAATTCAATGTTGGAAAGAATTAATTCGGTTCCAATTACTGAGACTTTGAAAATGCAAATTTTGAGGCTCGATAGAGGAGAATGTGAGGCTTTTATTCCTAGAGATACCATGTGGGACGGTATTTTTCAAACATTCCACGGAGGCATTCTTGCAACAATTGCTGACAGCATTACTTGTTGGGCTATTTTGACAAAAATTGGGTCTGAACGAAAAGTAGCAACTACTGATTTTAATATTAGATTCTTACGTCCTTGCAATACGGACGTCAGATGTTTAGCTAAAGTAATCAAGGCAGGGCGGACATTAAGTTTAGCCGAGGCGGAAATCTATGATATGGATGATAAATTAGTTGCAGTTTCACAAGTAAATTATATTTCATTAGATTCATGAATCTAACTCTTCGATAGCATTCTCAAGGTCATTAAAATTTCTTTCCATCAAATCCTCATTATTTTTTTCAAGGTATATCGTCTTCTTCATTCCTTCAAATGGATCTAAGTCTCTGTCTATTCTTTCAATCATCCTCCATCTTGGAGCATAAGATATCAGAATGTATAGTGGTCCTGGTGCAATCAATATGAAATAACCCAATATTCGTAGTTCTTCAGAAGTAGAAAAAATGATTGCAATTGTAGTTATTAAGAACCCAATGAATGGTAATGGATAGAGATATCTTCTTCTTTTTTCTAGTCTTACAGGTGGTCTTTTAATTAAAGAAGAAATAATAGTCGATATAGCTCCTAGGGATGCACATAATAGTAAGATGATTATACTTTGACTAATCCATTTTTGTAAAATGTCCGAATTACTCTCTGAATTAGCATTTCCCTCATAAAATATAGGCAATAGAAGGGTCATATTTATCATCAATCCATAAACAATACCTACAAAAACTGGATTGGAGAACGATAGCGAATAACCCAAGAATAGTTGGCTAATTGACCCTCCTTCTAGCATATGCCTATGCTCGTCATCATATTCATTGAGACGTTCGCGCCATTTAGACATAATTTGTTCTCACGATAGCTCCTCTTTCACTATTGCGGGGTTTTTAATTAAAAAAACTACAATAATAATCTAAAGGAAGAGCGCCATATTCTAAACTTAAAATCGGAGATATTATGACTTAACCATATTGGGACAGTATTTTGTGGTACTAGATGACTGATGAAGATGTATTGTTTTCGATTACTGATAAGAACCTCGATTCAGGGCTAAGAGGTGTTCCAGTTGGAACTTGTCAGACATCTTTTGTTGATCCTTATGAAGGAGTACACTATGTGGGGTATCCAGTTGAAGATTTAGTTAATATGGAAGAAGAAGATGTAATCTTTCTACTTTTTAATAAGCGTTTACCAACAGAAGAAGAATCAGAAGAGTTTCGTGCGGAATTAACACAGAGAGGAGAAAATATTCCTACAGGCGCACTTAGAGTTTTGGAATCTCTAACTCCTGGAAGTGGCCATCCTATGGAATGGCTTTCTATTGGCATCATGGCTCTAGGGACTGCAGAAAAAACTGGAGATACAAGGGCTGATGCGATGAATCTCATTGCCAGGATGCCTGAACTAATGGCTAGAATTTTCCGTTTAAGAGGCGGAGAGAAAGAGAAATTAAAACCACGAAGCCCTGGCCTAGGTTTAGTCGAAAATTTCGTTCATATGATGGGTTTTGAAGATGAACAGGCACGTGATATCGAAAGAGTACTTCGTTTCTTTTTCATTCTTCACATGGATCATGGAGGGGGTAATCTTTCAACATTCTCAGGTAAAGCAGTAGCTTCCGGTTGGGCATCCATTTATTCTTCTATTTCTAGTGCAATGAACGCTCTTTCTGGGCCTCTTCATGGACAAGCCAATCAAGCATGTTTAGAATTCGTCAAAAGAATTGGAACATCTGATCATAAGGAAATTGAAAATTTTGTCCGTACAGAATTATCTAATCGCAGAAAAATTTATGGTTTTGGGCACGGAGTTTTGAGAGCTGAAGACCCCCGTGCTCGCTTGTTGTTTGAATTAGGTGATGAAATATGCCCCGACCACGAATATTTCAAAATCGCAAGAGCATTGAGGGAAGTAATTCCTCCTATTCTAAGTGAGATTCCAAAAATAAGTAATCCATATCCCAATGTAGATATTGCAAGTGGAAGTTTACTTCATTCAGTTGGTTTCCGAATGCCTGAATATTATACTACATTTTTCGGTTGGGCAAGAGTTGCAGGAATTAGTGCTCAGATACTTGATGAGAGGAATGCTAGGGATGGCCGAGGAACTCCTATTTACCGACCTAAATATATCCCTAAGAATCAACCATTAAGAAGAATTGAATAAATCATGAAGATCCATTTCTATGTGATTTACCAGTACCCCTATGCCCGATTATTCTTGGAGCTTCCCAAGGTAAACTTGATGAAGAAGTTTCTTTAATTAATGAATCAATTTCTCTTTCCCATGACCATCTTTTCTTCCAATTAGAGATGAAATCAAACCTTTCATTATCGGAAAGTTCATGCCAAGGGGTGACATCTTTCTTCATTTCATTAACTTTTGAAACATGTTGTTCGATTGGAGTATCATCTAATTCTTTTCGTTGTTCCTTAGTTAGTGGTTGCGTAGCAGGTTTTGTCCATCTTGCTTGACCTGACTCCAAAGTTACTGAGGTTGGAGCAAGATCATCAGTAAGTCCCGTTAAACCAGCATCTAGTAGCATTCTTTCAGAATTCGATTTCGATGGCCAAACATAAACTGGGTATCCTTTCCTACATTTTGTTAAACGTTCTAATTTTTTCCCTTCTAGACCCACCGTTCTTCCTAAACTTAGGTTGCTTTCAAACCCTCTAAGATATTGTAGAGAACAAGGTAGCATTGGAGAGTTTTCTTTCCTCTGCTTTTCCATCAATCGAGGCAGAGAATTTAGAATAAATGAAGGGGTAGCAACAATTCTCTGTGATGTCCAATTCCCCCATGGGCGTATATGTGGCCTTAATCTACTAAATTTCAAATTAGTTTTCACTTTTTTAGATGCGGAAATAATCTTTGGCTCAAATGAATAAATTACAGTACTACTTTCGGAGAAATCAATTGGTTCTAAGATTTCATTTAATTCTTCAATCATTTTCGCCATATGTTTTTCCCTTTCTTTACCATTAAACCAACCTCCAGCTTTGCCACTACTTGGGTGAGGGGATTTAAATTCAAAACATGTGAATGCTCCTTCTTCAGTCCATCTTCTAATGAAATCTTTTTTGTTTAATAAATCCTCTATTGGCTCTACATAATCTGGCAATTCATCTAATGTCAAACATTCAGGATAATCACCCAACTCGGTTTTAGAGTCATGATGAAGGACAAGTCTATTGTCTTCAGATAATCTCAAATCTAATTCAACACCATCACATTCATTCATTCCGTAAACTAATGCTTCAACCGTATTTTCTCTTGGACGAATCCATTGACCACTCTCTTCATCCATGAGTCTTGCGAGATATATCTAATAATTAATTAAGCGTTTTTTTCAAGACTAATCCGCCCCAACGCTAAATAGACAAAAAGTCAACGCGAGACTAGGTATGAGCATGTCAGATACAATAGAACTTGACCGAGAATCAAATCCAATAGAAGTTAGAGGTTACGCGTTTTACGATTGGGCTAAATCTGCTTTTGAAACCTCAGTGACTGTTGCAGTATTGCCTGCATGGTATGCTTATCTATTCCTGAAGGCTAACGGATTAACAACTACTATCGGTTCTATAGAGATGCAAGGAGATGCTGTTTGGTCATTTGCAGTAGCAATAGGTACCTTATTTATTGCAATAATTAGCCCTTCCTTGGGTGTAATTGCAGATAGAAGAAGAATCAAGATGTGGTGGTTAAGAATACTTACATATGTCGGTGCTGGTTCAACTTTCCTTCTAGCATTCGCTCCTCTTTTACCAATTGAAACTCAGTGGTTATGGCTAATGGTATTCTTTATGCTGGCCAATGTAGGTCTCAATGGAGCAGGTGTGTTTTACAATGCTCTCCTTCCTCATATGGGTAAAGATGATGAGATGGATAGAATATCCAATCTAGCATTTGCATACGGTTATCTCGGTGGAGGAATCTTACTTCTCGTTCATCTTGTTATGGTAATGTCATTAACTGGAGATTGGGTTATTCCCTTCGTAATGGCGTCATCAGGTATTTGGTGGTATGGTTTCGCTTTATTGACTTTCAAATGGGTTCCTGAACCCCCTATTGAGAATGAGATGGAATCTTTAGATTTCGTTTCATCAGCAAAATTAGCCATTTCCGAAATTAGAAAAACTCTCAGTGAAATTGAGAAATTTAGGACACTATTCATTTACATGCTAGCATATTTCTTCTTCATCGATGGAATAAATAGTGTGACTGCTCTTGGAGGCGTATTTGGATCAACTGTACTTGGAATAACTACTGTTGACCTAATTGTAACAATTCTTGCAATTCAATTTGTTGCTTATCCTTCGGCATTAATGTTCACCAGGCTTGCAAAAAAATTAGGCACTAAATCTGCATTAAATATTTCACTAGTCGGATGGGTTGTGCTTTGTTTCGCTGCTCTTTCTTTTGCCCCCCTAGAGTACTCTCAACATAGTGATTACCAAGTTCAGCTGGATGAAGATGCAGAAGCAGGAGTATGGCATTATACACCCAATGCAAATCTCCTTGATTTCCCTATAGCGCAGGTTGAAAATGGAGAAGAACAAGAGTGGGCGTTCACCAGTCTTCTTTCTGCAGGAATTGTTGAAATTGATGAGGACTATTCCGATTCAGAAATTTACAAATGGGCTGGATTCGATGATGACAATGAACCTATTGCTATAAGTTTAGGTGTTCAGACAAGTGAAAATATAAATGAATTAATAAATTCATTTGAGGATACTAGATTTTCTGTAAGTGTTGCTTATTCAGATGGTAGCGAATCAACCAAGGTAGGGGTTGATCATCCAACTAGTCTAGGTGATGGTGTGATTGACGTCATTCCAAGTACAGTTCGTGACAAAGTTTGGCAACCTCTTGGCCTTACAGTTGGTCTACAATTCCTAATCCTTGGTTGTGCAATGGGGACATTGCTTGGGGGCTCTCAAGGTCTAGCAAGAAGTATGTTTGGTCAAATGGTTCCAGAAACCAGAAGTGCAGAGTTCTTCGGATTCTTCGGATTCTTCGGTAAAGTTGCAGCATTTATTGGACCATTATTATATGGTTTAATGACAGTAATGTTCGATAGTAGAGTTGGAATCTTATCCATTGCTATGCTTATTCTGATTGGTGCTGTAATGATGAGAATGGTTGATCTTGATCAAGGACGTATGGACGCACAAGCAGAAGATGCTAAGAATAGAGGCATTCATTTCGGAGAAGATTGAGATTTTGTAAATAATTTATCAATCAATAATGCAACTTCTAATAACAATACAATCGGACCTCCTACTAAGAACATAGATATTGGGTCTGGGGGAGATAGTACTGCTCCCAACAATAGTGCAAAGAACCAAATTATTCCTCTGTTTTCTATCAAACTCGATCTACTAATTATTTTAGTCCTTAATAGCAACAATGTCACTAAAGGTGTTTGAAAACTCATTATTGATCCAAAGAAAAGACCAATTACAAATCCTAACCATGATTGTAATTGCCAGGTGTTAGTCAAACCAACACTGCTTGCATCATTTGCTAGAAAATCAAGAAGCATGGGAATTAGTATATTGTGAGCATAAATAGCCCCTATTATTCCAAGTCCAATTGAGGATAAGAATACTAAGAATAAACTGGTAAGTTTGGAACTATTTTGTTTAATCTTATTTTTATTCGATTTACTAATAATTTTACTTCCATTCCAAGACATATCTATCATTATCATTGTAAATGCCATTGCGATTCCAATCTGAGTTGCAATTCTTAGTCGAAGTAAGATCACTTCCATTGGTTGAATAATAATTATTAATACTTCATCGGGAAGGTATCCATTAGCTTGTAATAGCCAACTAATTATATCACCTGAAAGTGGATAACCCAATACTAGACCAAAAATGAAGACGCCGATTAATAGAGTAATTCTACCTCTCAGGTATCTAACTAAGTTTACAAATTCGGCCATAGGGATAATGTCCCTCTGCCTGTCATCCATGTAACTGCGTAGGCGTTCACTTACTGAATACATCGCTTGATAGATTTTCTATCTTCTCAGTATTATTGAAAGAATATCGCCATCTTTGAGGAGATGATCTAGGCCAACCCTTTGCCAATCGAATTTACCGCTTGGCCCTTTAACTCTGGCATATCTAAATTTCCTTACAAAATCTCTATGTAATTTTACACAAACATCTCTAACTGTAGATGTGTCCTTGATAATTAGAGGTTCAACTAAATCTGCTTCCTGGCCCTGAGGCTTCAAGAAAACAGACATGAAATGTAGATTTTCGAATACAAAGTCTTTCATATTCTCAATACCTTTTCCTGTTTTCGCAGATACTTCTAGTACTGGCCAATTAAGTGGAATCATTTCCATAGTTCTTTGAATATCTTTTTCATTTGCTAAATCAACTTTATTTATCACAACTACTGCATTACTGTAAACTCTATTACCGGCCAATGTGTCAACAATATGGTCATCAGTTACATTAGTTCTCAAAGTGACTGTTGCAGAAACTATCCCGAAACTCCTGACTATTTCTTGAATCTCTTCATGAGTCAGATTTGTTTGTTTAACAGTCGATCTAACAACGATTCCACCTTTATTTGATCTTGTGATGAATACCTGCGGTTTCTTTTGATTTAGTCTCATTCCTGATCTCCATAATTCTAGATCTAATATGTCGAAATGAGATTCTTGAAATGGATCTAATACGTATAATACCATATCAGAACCTCTAATTACATTAAGAATTTCTTTCCCTCTTCCTTTTCCTTCCGCTGCTCCCTTGATTAATCCTGGTAAGTCGAGAATTTGTATCTTAGCACCTTTATGCTCCATCAAACCGGGTATACAAGTCAGTGTAGTGAATGCAAAATTTCCAACTTCTGATTCCACTTCTGTCAACTGGGAGATAAGACTTGATTTACCAACACTTGGGAAACCCACCAAGGCCACAGAAGCATCACCTGATTTCTTAACTTCGAAACCAGGCCCTCCCCCACTAGATTTAGCATGTGCCTGTGCTTTTTCTTTTCTTGCTTTCAATGCCGCAATTTTAGCCTTCAGTTTTCCAATGTGTGCATTTGTAGCTTTATTCTTCTGTGTTTTCCCAATTTCTTCTTCGAGAGATTTGATTTGTTCATCGATTGTTGCCATGACTATACCCCCTATCGCAACCGATGCTCATGTGACTGGCCCAGTCATCTATTATTCAATTGAATGCCTAACCGATAGTTCATTGTGTACTTCTCTCTGGCTAGGCCCGAGGTACGAACATGGCAGATGTGATTCTAAATCTTGTTCATCATTCTAATTTTCAAAAATTAGTGTCAATGACTCTTCAAGAATTATTTGAAAAAGTAGAAGATAGTTCATTGAGAAATTATAGACCAGAATTAGATAGCCGATTTCATAGAGATTTTGATGTTGATTTAGAAGGAGATATAATGGAATGGTCGGATAAAATTTCAGACTTAGTTATATCTGAGACAATATATTCTCAGCCAATAAAAGAATCTGAAATAGCAGAATTAACAATTTTACTGGCGAAATGGTGCTCATTTTCTGAATGGCGTTGCTGGGATGCCCGGCTCTTCTTATACGTGGAACCTATGTTGGAATACAATATTCCTAACTCTAATGACTTCCTTAAATTCTCCTTATGGGAGGATTTCATGTCTTCTTTATCCAAGACCGATAAAAAATCTTATTCAGAATCTGTAGTTCTTGATTGGATGAGTAGAAGAGAGGAATTAGGTGAAACAATGGAGCCATCCGAAGACCCTAGAATCTTACCAACAATGAGTTCCCATAGTACTTCTAGTGAATTATTACATATTTTTCTTGATAGTTTCGACTCAAAAAATATTAGTTTACTAATCGGCCGCGAATATTTAGAATATGAGTCTTGGAGTCTGAATGGCAGTTATTTATATGATTTAGAGGAGATAGTTAAATGACAAAATTACCTTTGATACCGCCACCTCCTCAAGATATTCCCGAACCAGGTTTTGTAGTTCTGGGGCGTTTTCAACCATTTCATAATGGGCATGCCGCGATGATAACAGCAGCTGAAAAATATCGCGTTAATAATTGCCCCGAATTAAAACTAATTATTGCAGTAGGTTCTTCAAATAGGCCACAAACACTGACAAATCCTTGGTCAGATAAAGAAAGAATTGACATGATATCTTCATGGCTCAACAAAGTAAATATTGAAGCAAATATTGTTTCCATCCCAGATATTGAAGATCCTCCAAATTGGGTCAGTCATGCTGAGAAGTATCATGGTAAGTCTGGTATTTTCTTTAGTAGCGACATTCACTCATCTGAATTATATGAAATTTCCTTATGGCCAGTTATTTCTACATCACTTATAGAAAGAGACAGGTTTGAAGGATGGAGGGTCCGTGAGACCGCTAGAATGCTTTCTACAATTAATGATGAAAATGCAATTAAGATGATTCTAGGCCAGTCAGTTCCTGAAACAATTATTGATTTCTTGATATCAAATGATTGCCTCAAGAGACTCGCATTCTTGGGTGAAGGTGGAGAACCTGTTGGTTAACTCCAACTCAGGTCATCCGAAGAAAATGAGCAATCACCGTTACAAGTATCTACAATATCTTCCAATTGAAGATATTTAAATGCCATATCTCTAGCTGAAAATAGACCCCCAATCGCATTATGGGCAGGGTGAGGTTCTTCACCATATTCGTTTCCATCAGGTGCGAGAATATATCCTCCATCAAAGAAAACTCCAACAGATCCGACATGAGTCTCATTCACTATATCAATGCCATAAGGGATGATGGTTGATGAATCAAGAATTGGTATATTGGCTGTCCTCATCATTCTTGCGGACGAAATATTTGAAATTTGTAAATCACCTATTGAGAATAGGGTCATCAAATCATAAGGTTCAACTTCATTTAGGTATCCTTCCTCTCTAAGTGATAGGAATGTATCAGATTCAACTGAATCCCATAGAGTCTGCATAATAGAAATAGCGACTGCCCTATCTAGTTGACTTTCGTATCCCCATTCACTGGCAAATATGAAATGGAATCTATCGTATTGTGTACAGCGTTCTATGATATGAGAAAAGGAAGATCCTCCTGCCCAAAGAACTCCTCTATTCAGATCTGGTGAAAGACCGATTATCGATGGTCCCCGCAACCCTCCATTTGAATACCCTGTGTAAACTGGGTCAGAAACATCTACTAAACTATTATTATTCATGTGTAATTCAGGTAATTCAGAACAAATCCCCATAAATGATTTTATCATTACTACCTGATTAATCATTGATTGTTCAAGTCTTTCTGCTTGGTGTTGGAAATAATTCATATCAAGAACAGCATATTCTATGCTAGTGATATCGTCACTTGCCCATCCATAAAAACTAGTTCCTAACATTGCTGCATTATTTTCATTAGCCCATCCATGCAACCCTGAAGTATCTCCTGTTCCAAGGAATCCATGCCCCCATATTGTCAAATCAGCAGGTTCATTGACAGCAGTACCCGGAATTAATAACCAGAAAGGAATCTCTCTATTTTCTACAAAAACTGGTGTCCGATCTGTCTCTGAAGTCCTTCTGATTAAAGTTGGTGGATAAAATGATTCAGTATATTGTGGAGCAGTATAAGTTCCTGAGATAAGCCAATGACTTGTATTCGTAGTCCCTTCAATAAATGATTCTTCTACGGTGACATCGTTACAGCCTATGCCGTCTTCACCAATTCTTTGCAAAGCATCATTTCTCATCTCAATAATTGGACCGATTATCGATTCAGTAGATGCTGTATGAAAGCTCCATGCAGTTTGTAAATGTTGGATCTGAATATCAGTATTTGATTCAATAAATGAGAACAAATTTTGAAAAGAACTCCTTCTATTTTCAATATCAATTGATGAAGTAATTACTTGATCTCTTAGCGCCGCAAAACCTTCTGGAGCGGGTACTAATTCTCCTGATTCGTCTATTAGACCCGATATTATCACGGCATAAGGTGTGTTATGTTCCAATGCTTCTATTGTTCTAATGTGAAGTATAGTCGGTTGATCAATCTCAGATCTAATATCAAGTTCAACCCAGTGTGCAACTAATTCGCCAGTTAATTTATTCATTAAAATTGTAGAGTGACCATCTTCTAAACTTTTTGAAATACTATATTGCCCTGCTAATTCTGACACATCAGGTTCAATTTCAAAAGCAGTCATAATCTGAGTATTAGGGCTTGCTCCATCAATTTGATTGATTATAGGGATATTGATTTGACTAGATGTTCCCGACCCAGGTATTGTATTTGGTGCATAATTTATCCTTTTACCAGTAACGGTACTCGAGTCATCAACTAGGAACGCGTCGGAAGGAAAAGGTAGCATACAATGTATTGAGTTCGTATTGTCGCACCCATCAATATGTGGTATTTCTAGAACTTCTTCAACATCTTCATAAAAACAACTTCCATCATCTATTGTAGCTTCTTCATTGTAATTTAATGAATCTGAATCAGTACAACCGAGAGTTTCTAGAACTTCCTCCTTTACTCCAGTACATCCAGAGAGAATCATAGAGGTGCATAACAAAATTACGAGAAACTTATTCATACTGTGTGCAGCAGCACCTCAGTTATCAATTTTATTTTTCTGAAACAATAACTTTCACTGGCCTTAATACACGTTCATGGAACAAATATCCTTCTTCAATTACTTCAACTACCGTGCCTGGTTCCTTACCTTCAGGAACAGGAATTACTGCAATTGCCTCCATAAATGATGGATTAAATGCCTGGTCTAGGGCCTCTATTTTCTCTACTCCCTCATTTTCCAAAACAGTCTTCAACGTCTTCATAGTCATATTGACACCTTCAAGGAACTTTTCAGATTCACTATTCTCTATTGATATTGCTTTCTCTAAATAATCCAGTACAGGGAGAATTTTTGATGCTAGATTCATGCTAGAGAATTTCAATAAGGTATTTCTTTCTCTAGCATATCGTTGCCTTAGATTAACCATTTCTGCAGTAGAGTATTGTTTCTCTTTCTCTAACTCCTCAATTTTATCTTCAAGAACTTTAATTCGGTCGACATTTTCAATTTCCTCTGAATTATTTTCATCAGATAACTCCTCAGTAGGCTCGTCACCCTCGTCTGCCATGCTGCTTGGTTTCAACCATCCTTCAAGAATCCAATGGTTATATTACTCAATGTAGAAGTATTCTCCAGCGATTTTTTGTTCTCTGTCCTTTCTACTATTTGGTTTGTTAATACGTGGCCTATATGATTCATGGTCTCTTCGAAATGTCATATCAATATCTTTCAAGAATTTATTCATTCCTTTTCTGAGGGTTAACGGACCTACTGCGTTTCCATTTTTCCCTCCTTCCCCATCAAAAACTAGTAATGAATCACTTACAATATCAATGAAATAGATATCATGATCTATTACCATTGCTGCTTTCTCATTACTTTCCATCGTCCTTCTTATGGCTTTTGCCGCTTCCATTCTTGCATTAGCATCAAGATGTGCACTTGGTTCGTCAAGAAGGTACAAATCAGCTTCTTTTCCTAGACAAATAGTAATACTAACTGCTTGCAATTCTCCACCGGATAGCTTTTTTGCTTGCAAATCAACTAATTGATCAACTTGTAATGGTCTGACAACTTGTGTATGAAACTCGCCGCTCCTCCATTTATTGCCCAATTCTGAAT
This sequence comes from uncultured Candidatus Poseidoniales archaeon, assembly GCA_902593945.1. Taxonomy (GTDB): domain Archaea; phylum Thermoplasmatota; class Poseidoniia; order Poseidoniales; family Thalassarchaeaceae; genus MGIIb-O2. Next base: position 87,365 of record CACJKA010000003.1, read on the forward strand.
TCAGCCAATCTTCGACAGTTCCTTCGAATTCGGTGTGAACATGTTGAGATTTATAGGATATTTTTGCATCCATTGTACACCATCCTTGATCCGGCTCGATTTCTCCTGCAATCATCTTGACCATGGTCGTTTTACCAGTTGCATTAGGTCCAACGACACCAACTACCTCTGCACTTCTAACCATGCCTTCTCCTGTTTTTAGATTGAAGTCACCTAGAGTTTTTTCCATATCTCCCCATTTCAAGATAGGAAGTCCAACTCCCTCTCCTCTGATCCTTCCTCGTAAAAACTCAATTTTTTTGTCTCTAATTCTCACATTTTCTTCGGGTAAATAACCCTCAAGATACATATTTATTGCACTTCTTGTAGATCTAGCGGGAGTAAAAATTCCGTACGCCGCTCTTTCTCCATAAACAATGTGAACTTGATCACAGAGTACATCTAGAATTGCTAAATCGTGCTCAACAACAATTACTCTCTTACCTCTTTCGGCAAGTTCTTGCAAAATTCTCACCATTCTCATTCTTTCGTAAATATCTAGATATGATGAAGGCTCATCAAAAAAGTATACATCTGCTTCTTTAAGAATTGTAGCACAAATTGCAACTCTTTGTAATTCACCTCCTGAAAGACTCGATAGCCCTCTATCTAGCAAATGTGCAACTCCAACTAGGCTGGAATATTTTTCTAATTCTCCTCTTTCATCGACACGAGATAACAATCCTCTAACTTCTCCATCCCATAATTTTGGTAATTTGTCAATATTTTGTGGTTTCACAGCGATACTGATTCCTTCTTCTGCAACCAATCCAAGATAATCTCTAAGTTCTCCTCTAGGGAATGTAGAGATTATTTCTTCCCATTCTGGAGATGGATTTTTCCAATCGCCTAAATTTGGTTTTATTGCTCCCGATAAAATATTGATAGCAGTTGATTTGCCTACTCCATTCGGTCCAAGTATGCCAACAACCTGTTTTACTTTAGGAGCAGGTAATCTGAATATTCTGAATGCATTTAGGCCATAACAATGAGTCATATCAGTTTCAAGTTCTTTTGGAAGATTAATGACAATTACGGCGTTACCTGGGCATAATCTTGCTCGATAAAAACAGGGTGGGCATGCTGTTTCTAGTATCTTGCATTTATTGTCCTCAACTTGTATACATTCTGCACCACACATGCCTGCATATTTCTCTAGATATCTGAAAGCTTCACTCTTCGGTTTACACCTATCTTGAAGTAGTACCGCGACTTTCACACCCTCTCCTCCATAATCATATTCAATATGTCTTCTATAGTATAACCTTATTCAGGTTGATTTTAATTATAATGCAAAGAAACGAAATCTAACATAGATGTAAGCTGCTAGACCTATCTTCTCGGTTTTCGATAATTGTGTTCTTTGAGAAAAAACGTCTCCATCATTTTTCTCTATTTTCTTCATAATAGAATGATAAAATGTAGTCATAGCAGCAGGGGAATATCTACTAGATTTATCAAGAAGAGGGAACAATTTCATTCCTCTTTCTCTATACTTATCTGCTCTTTTAATGTATTCTTTAACAAACGGTTTCCACCCAGGATGTTTCAAAATATCTTTACCATTTTTCAAGTCCTTTTCTGAAATTCCAAATCTATTAAGGTCCTCGATTGGGAGATATATTCTATCTCTTTCGATATCTTCCGCAACGTCTCTTAGAATATTTGTTAGTTGCATATAAATTCCCCAAGATTCAGCATATTCTTTCGCTCTTTTATCATCATATCCGTATATTTCGATACATACGAGCCCGACGGTTGAAGCTACTTTGTAACAGTATGAATACAGGTCTTCAAAAGTTTCATACCTATTCCTATGAAAATCTTCTTCCATCCCGCTAATCATATCATCTAATAATTGTCTAGAAATTCCATATTTATTCACTGTATCTTTCAATGCTATAAATATTGGATCGGTAGACGTCATTTTACCATATGCAGTCGATAATTTCTTTCTGTAATAGAATAATTGTGACATTTTATCATTGTAAGAAGATCTATCTAGGACAGGTACCCCATCTATTAATCTCTCAATTTTCGTCCTGTAGTCAATTGACTCCTGATCTTCTTCGGAACCTCCCGGAAAATAATCTATATAATCGCCATCAGCAATATCATCTGCTCTTCTACAAAATGCATAATAGGCCATGATTGATCTTCTTTCATTTTCTGGTAGATACTTAAATGAATGATAAAAATTTCCTGCTTCTCTACGAGTCAATTCTTCACAATAGTCATAAGCAGACTCTATGAGGTCATCGGGTAGTCTATTTTCTGCCCATAAAGCAGCATCAATATGGGAAAAAGGATTTACTAGTTCTCCCCTGGAGCCAATTACTCCCATGAAGAATGCACCTTCTCTCAGAGTTTCTAAGGCAGTAATGCTAATTGCATGAACTGCTTCTTTAGTCACGTTTACTGCTTTGCGAACTTTCTCAATTGGGACGGAATTATTTTCCTCTGTAACTAGAGATATAGATCTACCTTGGTCATACATGACCTCTGGTTCGGAATCAATAATCTGTCTCCCAGGCATACTACTTTCATATTGAGCCCAATAGATTCACTCTTGAACTTCACGCTGAGTTGTACAACCCATGAATCATCATTTAACTCATCTTTTTGGGGCTAATTCCAGTTATTGATAGCCACATTGACTTCCTCATTATTTTTTTAATCTCGGGCCTTAATACCTTAATCCTATTTTGAAAATCTAGAATATTCCCTTCTCGCAGTAGTTGTAATGTTCTTTGTCCGATTAGTATAGGCAATAAGCATGAAAGTCGAAGTCTAAACTGACTTCTTGGTAGCATTTTGACATAATCTACAGCCTCGTCAAGATAATTTTCAGCCCTATCGAGATAAGAATTATACAATGGTCTAAATTTTTCAATATTATTCATATCAAGAAGTTCTTGAGCAGTCATTTCAATTCCATTAAGGGACTCCTTTGGAATGTAGCATCTCCCCATTCGTAAGTCTTCAGGAATATCTCTCAGAATATTGATTAATTGTAATGATTTACCGAATTTCACTGCCTTTTCAAATAAAATTTCCCTTTTATCATCACTAATAGTAAATAGATGACTCAATGAAATATGGGTCCAAAACTCACCGACACTACCCGCGACTCTATATGTGTAGTCGTCTAAATCATTCTCATTTGCCAATGAGATAATTTTACCTCCCGACGCATCAGCAAATCTTTCTAAATCAAGTATTTGCCCACTTATTATGATGTCAAGTAATTTTCTTATTTCTTTTCTATCTGCACTTGTTATTTTTTCTGATTTTTCTAAATAACTAATTGGTATCATTGCTTCATTGAGTAATCTTGCTTCTGCTACATCTTCTTGTATTTCTGCCAATTCGGAAAAATCAGGTAGTGGATATTTTTCATCTTGTATTCTTCGATTATATTCTTGGAGTAATTTGAGCAAAATCTTCTTTTCGCCTACCTTAGAATCTGCAATTGTATCAGACAAACGTGGAAGAAGATAACCTAAACCAATCTGTTTCCGTATTTTTTTGGGCAGAACTTTCAAGGTTAAATAAAATGATCTCGAAGTTCCTTCTAAGAGGTCATCCATTATTTCTTCAGACTCGCCAACAGTTGACTCGCCCTTTGCCATGGATATGTGAATACGTCTTACATCTAAGACTCTCGCATCCAAGTTTATCTTAATCCGCTATCTTCCAAAGCCTTAACTAATACATTTCCAATTTCAGAGGGGTCTCTTGCAACATAAATTCCTGCTGCTTCAAATGCCTTAAATTTCTCTGCTGCAGTACCTTTTCCTCCCGAAATTATTGCGCCGGCGTGCCCCATTCTCTTTCCTGGAGGTGCAGTTGATCCTGCTACGAAACCAACTATGGGTTTTGTCATATTCTTTGATGCCCATTCCGCTGCTTCTTCTTCAGCTGAACCTCCGATTTCTCCAATCATTACTACTGCTACAGTTTGATCGTCTTTTTCAAAAGCATCCAAGCAATCGATAAAACCTGTTCCATTGACTGGGTCTCCACCGATTCCAACACAAGTTGATTGCCCTTCACCAACACTCATAGTTTGCGCAACTGCCTCATAGGTCAGAGTACCTGATTTCGATACAATCCCTATTCTTCCCTTAGCATGGATAAATCCGGGCATTATTCCGGCTTTACTGCCACCAATATCCCCTGGAGTGATTATTCCAGGGCAATTTGGTCCGATTAACCTAACTTCTGGATATTGATTTACTCTAGCAACTGCTTTAACCATATCCAAGATAGGAATGCCTTCAGTAATACAGACAATCAACCCTCCTCCCTTTTCATGAAATGCATCAGCGGCTTCAACAATGGCAGCAGCAGCAAATCTAGCAGGAACATAAATCAAACTAACATCTGCTTTGGTATCTTCTAAACCTTCAGCAACTGTATTGAAAACAGGAACTTTCTTACTCGGTAATTCAACAAATTGTCCACCTTTACCCGGAGTGACACCACCTACTACATTAGTATTATATTCATCCATTTTTGTCCCATGGAAAGTGCCCTGCTTCCCCGTAATCCCCTGAATCAAAACTTTACTTTTTTCGTGAATCCAAATTGACATTATTCCACTCTCCTTGTAAGATTCACTATTTTTTCCGCACCTTCAGCGAGAGTACTTGCTGTGTGTACATCTAAGTCACAGGAATCTAGTACCTCTTTTCCTTCTACATGATTAGTTCCTGAAAATCTAACGACTAAAGGAACTTTCAGTCCAAGTTCATTTGAGGCTTCAATTACACTTCTAGCAACCATGTCGCATTGAATAATGCCTCCAAAGATATTCACCAATATCCCTTCAACATTATCATCCTCAAGAATAATTCCGAATGCAGTGGTAATTGAATCCCTAGTTGCTCCCCCGCCTATGTCAAGGAAATTTGCCGGCTCACCGCCATATAATTTTATGACATCCATGGAAGCCATAGCAAGACCAGCACCATTTACTAGGCAACCAATATTCCCATCTAGTTTCACATATGATAGGCCGTGGTCATGAGCTCTAGTTTCTACTTCTTCTTCCTCAGAATGGTCACGCATTTCTTCCATCCATGGATGTCTAAATGAGGCATTTTCATCGAAACTAATCTTTGCATCTAAAGCTATCATTTCTCCTGATTCTGATCTCACTAGAGGATTAATTTCTATCATAGAACAGTCCTTTTCAACGAACATTTTAGATAACGAATTTAACATTGAAACTAATTCTTGCTTCGATATCCCCTCTAGATTGAGATTATCTGCCATTTCTACAGCATCATTTTCATTTAGTCCATCTACTGGATGAGTCCATATTTTATGAATTGCTTCAGGAGTTTTTTCTGCAACTTCTTCAATATCCATACCCCCTTCAGTAGATGCCATGATTAGTATCGATTTTGCCTCTCTATCAACTAATAGAGCTAAGTAATATTCATGCGCAATTGAGCAACCTGCTTCTATGTACAAATTATTTACTATTTTTCCACTTGCACCTGTTTGCTTAGTCACAAGTTTCCTTCCAATAATATTTTGTGCATATTTCTCGACATCTTCTCTAGAAAAAGCAATTTTCACGCCGCCTTCCATTACTAAATCATTAGTTTCTTGGTCATAAAGAGTTCCTTTCCCTCTCCCTCCTGCATGAATTTGTGATTTTACAGCCACAACTTTTGAGCCCAATGAATCATATGCATTAAGAGCATCATTTACTGTTTTACAGTGTATTCCATCTTGTACTTTAACTCCCGCTTCTTTAAACAGAATTTTTCCTTGATACTCGTGAATATTCATATCTCTCAACCGTCCGAGTGGAAGTCGCTCTTTGAACGATGCGCCTATCGATGTTCAAATCTTAAGCACGAAGTGCTGAAATCCATTGTCATTTTCGACAAGGTATGGATGTAGTCGTTCTAGCCGGTGGATTTGGGACTAGACTAAGGCCATGGACTGAAGGAAGAGCCAAGCCTTTACTGCCTGTTTTAGACAAGACTCTCTTAGAAAGAGTGGTTGAATGTGTTCCGACTAAAATGATTGACAGGGTAATAATTGCTGCAGGTTACAGTGTGGATGAAATGCAGAGTTTCTTTGACTCATCCGCACTACCTTTTGATGTAGTAATTTCAGTTGAAGATGAGCCTTTGGGCACTGGCGGTGCAATTTCTAAGGCCTTTTCCCATCTTACAGGTGAGGGGCCAGTCTTGATTTTGAACGGAGATCTCGTTTCAAGTGTCAATGTTAATGATTTATTGAAGCATCATAGAGAAAAGAATGCTTTAGTGACTTTATCCCTTTGGCATGTGGAAGACCCTAGTAGGTTTGGGGTGTGTGGTTTAGAAGACTCAGGTATGATTACTAAATTTCAAGAAAAACCTGAACCTGGAACTGAATTTTCTAATCTAATAAATGCAGGATGTTATTTGGTAGAGAGGGAGGTATTGGCATCACTTTCTTCGAAGAGACATAGTATGGAAAGAGAGGTATTTCCTGAAATAGCCAAAACTGGAAAAATGGCAGGATTGGAATTTAAAGGATACTTCGTAGATGCTGGAACTCCAACTTCGTTTATTGAAGCCACAAAAGTTTGTGTCTCTAACCGTAAATTCACACTCGGAGCTATAGATGAGAACAACAATTGGTACCTCGACCAATCATTAATTGATGACTCATACAAGATAACAGGTTCATCAGTTTCAAATGATGTATCAATCGGTAATGGTTGTGAAATTACAGATTGTGTAATTTTATCCGGGGCTATCATTGGAGAAGACTGTAAATTAACTAGGTGCTTGATAGGCGAATCATCTAGGATAAATAATAATTCAGAGATTTCGGATAAGGTTGTAGGTCATGGCGAAATTGTATAATTTATCCGTCACCATCATATCGGTATTATGCCTCGCAGTTCTATGATGGACACACTAATCGTTGTTAATTTCAAAACTTATCAAGAGGCGCACGGTGTTGCTGCTGAAGAATTAGCAATGATTATGCAAGATATAGAGACTGATGCTAGAATGATTGCAGTAGTGTCTGCTTTTGATTTATCTTCAGTTGTTTCTGCCGCCCCCAATTTAGAAGTTTGGACTCAACATTTAGATCCGATTAACTTTGGATCCAATACTGGTTGGTTACATCCTGAAACAGCCATTTGCAGGGGGGCTAAAGGAACTTTGATTAATCATGCAGAACACAAAGTTTCTATCGAACATATTGCGATGCTTCTAGACAGTGTCCCAGAGGATTTCACTGTCTGTGCATGTGCTGCGGATATTGATGAAGCAAGAGCGTTGTCGGCATTAGAGCCTAATTATGTAGCTGTGGAACCTCCTGAATTAATTGGAGGAGAAATTTCCGTAACTACTGCTGATCCGGATATTGTTAGTGGGACTGCCGCAGCTATACGTGAAATTAGTGAAGAAGTAGGAATTCTATGCGGTGCTGGTGTGAAAAATGGAGAAGATGTCGCCACAGCAATTAATTTAGGCACTTCAGGAGTTCTTTTGGCTAGCGGAGTCACTAAAGTTGACGACCCAAGAATGTCTCTGAATGATTTGATTTCTAAAATCTAGAAGATTTTTATTTTTTTATTATTCAAAGAAATAATTTGAGAAAGACAAAAAAATCAGTAAAATCACTGTTTCGCTCTCTTTCTAGATGCTTTTCGGCGACGAAGTTTCTTCTTACGCCATTTCCAGCGTTGGTTTCCTTGCTTCTTCCAGGCACGTGAACCTCGCTTCATGCAGCCCGCCGACCTACTGCCCCTATATGAGCGATTTGCATTACGATAGATAATTCTAGAGTATAGAAAAAAAATCTTTAGTGGTGGGCGATACAGGATTCGAACCCATGTCATCGGCTTAGAAGGCCGATATGATATCCAGACTACACCAATCGCCCTTGGGCTGACGCGGCAGTATCTCTTTGATGAACCCTACACCTCAAACATTTTCCTGAAGAAGCCCATCTACAGCGTCTTCTAACACCTCTTGCATCTGGTCTACATCGTCCCCAGCACTGTAATTTAACTCTCCGTCGTCTAATATATCAGTTCGAATATCTTTGACAGTTCTACCAGTTTTTTTCGCAATCTCTTTCTTTTGATGGAGATTCTTTCTTCTCAAAGAGAATATATTTATCATTGCGGATAAACTTCTAAGAATACTTTCCAATACTGCAATCAAGAAGAGGCTACTTGCGAAAGATGTAGCGATTTCATTCAAACCATTGAATAATTCTTCAATCTCCGAAATTTGAACCTGTGCATCTCCTACTAAGAATACACCGAGTACACCAAAAGGCAACATTTTCGCTACATCTCTAGATAAATCCTCGGTCCAATAAGAAAGAATTCTTACTGCACCAACTACTGATGTTGCAATCAGTGCATTTCTTGAATGATCGGCATCTGGTGATAATAATGTCAGAATTATTGCCAGAACTAAAGTCCAGAATGTAATCAATACTGGCACGAATACAATGTATTGTAAAACAAAAATCAGGGTCCTCGTATATTTTTTTACTCTCCCCGAAAGATTGTCAGAGTAATGATTTAGATTTAGTGTAATCAAGTCTCTTTTTGCCAATGCTCTATAAAAAATAAATACGAAAACAGAGTAAACGGAAATTGCAACTATTGCTCCCAAAGTAGGATAAGATTCTTCAACTACTAATTGGAAAAAATCCTCAATCTCGGACCTATTGCTTGGTATTTCCATATGCGACCGTATACGTTTTCCATATTATGATTATGCGTTTCATGACTTGAATGGTTTGGCACATTTCGGGCATCTGGTCGGCATAGTAACTCTCTTCCTTTCCCAAGTGTAGCCACAATCGCCACATATCCATTGTCTTTCAGGTAATTTTTCAAGTACTCTTTCTCTCATTTCCTGTAACACTAAAGAATCGGATAACTTTGGCGGAGGGGCAATCTCTGTTACTAAGTTAGCATGTATTTCTCCATGATCTAATAAACCAGATGCGTGTAAAAGTTCGTGAGCCAGGGTGTTTCTATAAAGGGCTTCATCCTCGTTCAAAATAGGATTAAGGCCTATAGTCACAGGACCACAGGACAATCTTAATTTTCTTCTCCGAAATAACTCATTCGCATTATATTCGAAACGAGTCATCCCTAATCTCGAATCATCCTTATCGATCCAAATCATATTCAATTTTTTATCCAAATATTTGAGAAAGGGCGCCTCTTTTTTATCCAATCGACCTTTCAAAACTTTAATCAAATCCTTAGGGAAATCCGGCTGAGTTGGTAATTCATCACCTTGACCCCCGTCTCCCGTTGCATTACTCATACCCCTGCCTACTCCATTTCCCTTAAATGGCCGTCGTCGGTCCGATGTTTAATGGGCGTGTGGCGCAGCTTGGAAGCGCGCTTCTTTGGCTAAGAAGAGGCCCCGAGTTCAAATCTCGGCTCGTCCACCATCTGATGTTTCCTCTAACTTTTATTTTATAGAAAATATTCTCTTCTATCATTCCAAAAAGATATTTTCACATTTTTTGAAATATTCATTTGTTCCAATTCATTATAAGTAGATTCCGAATCGTAAATACAAAATATCAATATTATAGGATAATAATGTTCATTTGTATAATATTATTTATTTATTCTACGATTTAAGATATTATCTAGTTTAATATTTCTTCAAACGAACAAATAATAAACCTAATGCTTAGGCGGTGACTTATGGTAGATAAAGCAAAACTCGAATACATTTGGCTAGATGGATATGAACCGACTCAGAGCATGAGAAGTAAGACAATGGTCGTTTCAGATTTCTCAGGTAATATTGAAGATTGTAAACAATGGTCATTTGATGGCAGTTCTACTAAGCAGGCAGAGGGTAACTCATCAGATTGCTTGTTAAAGCCTGTAGCAATATATCCAGATCCAGATAGAATCAATGGTTATTTGGTGATGTGCGAAGTTTACAATGCTGATGGCACTCCTCATGTTACAAATGGTAGGTCAACTATCAATGAAGATGATGATGATTTTTGGTTTGGGTACGAACAAGAATATTTCTTGTGGGACCCAGAAACAAATCTTCCATATGGGTTCCCTAAAGATGCAACTGGGCAGGGCCAGTTTTATTGCTCTGTTGGGGCCTCAAATACCTTTGGCAGAGATATAATCGAGGCACATCTTGACATGTGTCTTGATGCGGGATTGAATGTTGAAGGAATCAATGCAGAAGTAGCAGTTGGGCAGTGGGAGTATCAAATATTCGCTAAGGGTGCTAAGAATGCAGGGGATGAGATTTGGGTATCTCGATATTTAGCAGAGAGAAATGCAGAGAAGTATGGTTTAGAGATCAATTGGCACCCTAAACCTCTAGGAGCTACTGATTGGAATGGTTCTGGAATGCACGTAAACTTCTCTGATACAACATTGAGAACTTGTGGTGATGAGAAAGTTTTCAACAAAGTTTGTGAAGCGTTCGGAAAGAATATTAAGAAACATATGGATGTTTATGGTGCACATAATGAGCAGAGATTAACAGGTCTTCATGAAACTCAATCGATTCATGAGTTCTCTTATGGAGTCTCAGACAGAGGCGCTTCTATTAGAATTCCAATTGGTACGGTTGAAGATGGTTGGGTAGGGCGATTAGAAGATAGAAGACCCTCTTCTAATGGAGATCCCTACAAAATTGGTGCGGTTGTAATTAGCACTACTAAGTCAGCATATTGATTTTTATTAGCTTGACTACCTCATCAGCACAACCCCATGAGAGAGTAACTCCTGCTCCTCCATGTCCATAATTATGAATTATTTTCTTATCCTTTATCGATTCTTCTTCCAATCTTATCTCATACCTAGAAGGCCTTAGGCCAACTGCTGTACCAACAATTTTTGTCCTATCTAGTTCAGGCCATAATTCCTCACATTTCGAAAGAATATATTCATTATCTTCTAACCTAATATTTTCTTCCCAATCATCTTTTTGCGCGGTTCCTCCTAGAACAGTAACATCTCTCCTAGGGATAGTGTAAGTCAGTGTTTCAGGTTTCTGATCGAATCTTCCAAATCCTGGGTCTTGTTCGATATAGATTACTTGTCCTCTAACGGGCCTTAGTTCATCATCATCGCATAAATCTCTCCCTCCTAGTCCACAACAATTGACTATTATTTCCCCCGGTACTTCTTGTAATGTAGAGAATTCCTTTAATTCATACAAACCACCTAATTTTTCGAATCTAGAAAGTAGCCAGGGCATATAATGATTCATTTCGATAACAGGAGCTTCAATTTCCCAGCCAAAATTATACCCACTCATAACTTCATTTTCTTCCAGAACTCTAAAATGAGGTATTTCTGAACTCCACCCTGGTAATTCACATTTTTCTTTCAAATATTCTCTTCCTAAACGCATTGTTATACATTCGACATTTTCTTCATCTCTCAGCCTAATTAATTCATAGAATGTTTCTGAGGACCATTTATTTGTTTTCTCTACTGGTTCTGCAAGAAATGGATACCACCATGCTGCAGCAACATCTGAAACAGTATTTGGGCTCATATTTTTTGCAAAGATTGTAACTTTAAATCCCGACTCTAGAAGTCTAATTGCGGTGGTTAACCCTGAAACTCCCGCGCCTAGTACGGTAATTTCCATGAGTTGGAATAGAGGTATAGTAAATCATCTAGTCGGTATGATAACAGTCTTAATGATTGAACATTTAGAGAGTACAGTTGATTGTATGCCCAAAGTCAGAAAGCCGAAAAAAGGTTGGTTTCGACCTTCAAAAAAGAAACCTCGCCGTGGCCCTTTAGTCTCTCCGAGTGAGAGGGGTCTTCCTCCATGTCCTGCATGTGGGGAATGGAGTATGCAAAAAGATAATACTCGAAAAGAGATTTATTGTGGTGCATGCGGGGCTATCGCTTGATTTTATCGTAAATCCAATATGTTACAATCTCTCCGCTATCATTGTCGCAGTGATGAGGAACCGCACCGGATACCTTGGGTATCGCGAGTGATGGGCGATCTGAGCGGCTTCTAAGGTGAACATATTGGATAGAATAGTAACTGATAATCATGGTAGAGAATTGCGTTTAATAGAACCAACTTCTTTGACCGCTGCTCCTGATGATTTTCAATTATCTAGAGCTAGTAGACCTTTTAGAAGATATTTTTCTTTAGTTGCTAATTCATTAATTATGGTATTTCTCGTCCAAGCATTTTCGGCTCAACTAATTGGTATTCTTGATGGAGAGCCACTGTATGTTATTGGATGTAGTTTCGTAACTTTTCCCTGTATTGGTTTCCTGATTTTCCTTCATCGACCCAAACTAATTGAAGTTAGGTTATTGACATCTCATGAGAATGGTATGTATGCTCATCCAATTCCCGAGGGTGGTTCAATTCAGACACCTAATCCTACGAAAATGAGTCGATTTCTTGTTAGAGATGATTCTATAATTGATACGCCACCTTCATTTTGGATATGGGTTATTTTTGCAATCTGCCTTTGCATTTCTTTTGTGATAGCAATAATTGAGATAATAGGTGGAGATTTGGGTTTGATTCTTTCCTTGGTTATGGCCTTGCCGATGACTCTAATTTTATTTTCAATTCCAGTTTATGCTTGGTGGGCATCATCAACTTCTTGGATTGGCCTCCCTACTCGTTTGAGAGATGCAGAGTCATGGTTAATAGCCGGAATGGCAGCAGGAATTCCTGCAATTTTAATTAATAGTTGGTTGACTCCAAACTTAGTCCCTTCCTCTTGGTCAATAGGGACTGAAGAATTTATAATTTATACTTTAAGTGCCCCTATAGGTGAAGAGATTTTCAAGTTCTTAGCAGTGTTATGCTTTATTTCTTCAATAAAAGGTCCTAAAACCGGTTTCCAAGTTGGTTTCACTGTTGGATTAGGATTTGCTATATCTGAAAATTTCGGTTATCTTTTTTCCTCCTATATAGGTGGAGGATTCACAGGCTTATTCATCACATCATTAATCAGAGGAATTGGTTCTATTCCTGGGCATGCAGTTTGGACCTCATTTAGCGGTGCTGCTTTAGGATGGTGGGTCAGTGATCCTAATAATAAAGCCAAAATTATTTTCTTAATTCAGAGTTTTTCATCTAAATCAATGGATCTAATTGAGAGTATGGGTATTGATGTCGATATGGATGGTGATGTATCAGGATTTGATGGTCCAGAGTATACTATGTTGACAGCTCTTGAAGAGGCGAAAAAACCTTCTGATGAGGTTAGTTGGACCGTTTCTGCCGATAAATCTGAAAAGATTTCTACTTCCTTAATTGGCGATAATAATCCAATGTGGTGGATATTACCAGAACAAATTTATAGTAATGGCCGTATTATGGTTTCCGGAAAAGATGGTAAAGAATCTAATTCTGAGCCCAAATTGAAAATAATCCCCCCCAAATCAATTATTCTAGGCCTCCTAATTGCGATTGCTGGGCATTCACTATGGAATGGTTCAGGAATAATCCTAGGAGAAATCGGCATAATAATCGGACTAAGTGAGGACGCGATTATTTTACTCACACTACTTTGGATTATTTTCCTAGTAATTATTGTTCTTTTTGTATCTTCTTTGCTTATGAGAGGAATTAGTACAATCTCAGACATTAGTAACTAACAATTATCTTATATGTTCATCCGAATCTTTGATGACCCCCCCCTTGACGCAGGAAGATTGGAATAACCATGGACATAGGCGACGACCAACTTATTTCTATTGGCCTTGTTTTGGCTCTATTGGTACTTTCAAAAGTAAGAGATCTCTTAGATAATGGTGGATTAGTTGCAGCCACATTCACAGGTTTAACAGTATCGTTAATGGGGCATTGGACTTGGTTAATTGCTCTACTCACATTCCTTGTAATAGGGTCATCTGCTACAAAATGGAAGTTAGATGAGAAGAAATTACTTTCTTTAGAAGAGGCAAATGAAGGACTTCGAGGTTGGAAAAATGTTCTTGCTAATGGTGGTGCAGTTTCAATAGTGGCGATATACAACTTTTTTTATCCGGGAGAAGAATGGATTTATTTTGCAGCCATAGCAAGTATTTCTGTAGCCTTATCTGATACCTTGGCTTCCGAAATCGGTTCACTAGATATTAGGACTAGAAGCATCACTACTTTGCAATCTGTACCCGCAGGGACTAATGGAGGAATGTCTCCAACAGGTACTGTGGCAGCATTATTCGGTGCAATTATCATTTCAATTGTCGGAGTAATTTTTTCTCCTGAAGATTCGAAAATTTCTGAAATACAACTATTATTATTCTTGTCAATAATTGGGTGGCTCGGATGCCAAGTTGATTCGCTATTAGGAGCGGTGTTAGAGAATCGAGGTTATCTTGGAAAACACAGTGTAAATTTCCTTGCAACATTTTCTGGTTCACTTATGGCGATTATTTTTTATTATCAATTCCTATGAACTAATTAGCGTTGACTTTGAGTAATAATAGGTGCTGGCATGGGCATGAGTGGCAGAAAGTCAAGTAAGACATTTCTATCATTATCTATTATTTCATTATTTTTCATATCTCTAATTAGTATCTCTTCGGCGCAGATCATAGCTCCTGATGGCCCAGGGATAGAATGGGAAAAACCCGAAAGCCATCGGCTTTTCCTAAAAGGCGAGGCAAACTCTCCATATTTAGATAATAATTGGAGTTCTTTGACTGGTCAGCCTATTGGTTCAATAGATTTCCAGAAAACAGTTGGTTCAACAAATTTGATTGATATTCAATCAGCACCGATAATGGAAGATTTAGAGTTTAATGGCAATATTACTGTTCATCTTTTTGCATCTTTAGATGTTGCAAATGATGGATGTAAGTTTACAAATGTCCTCCCAGGTTCTCCTTTGGGTTCCGAAACAAAATTCTCTGTTTCGCTCACATTAGGGAATAATCAAATTCTTTCAGACGCTCAAACTAATTCTATAGTGATGGAAGAATCTTTCACATTAGCTCATGAATTTTTAATTGATGCTAATAACATCAATGTAAGTCTTCAGAAGGGCGATCTAATTGGATTACGGATTGATGTAATACATGACTGTGCACAGACCGGTGTTTTGTGGTGGGATACTTATGATGCGACTACAGGAATAGAATTTAAAGGTGAATTAATTTTTCCTGAATTAGATCAAACAGTTGACCCTAATGGAATAATAAGAGTAGAATTTACACCAAATTCGCCCTGGGGGAATGATCTTTATCTATCTCAAGTTTTAGAGGTAATTGGACCTGTTGAATGGCAAGATATGATTCACGGCAATGCCGATGAAGACACTAGATTAGATCATTTTGAGTCTCCACATGGAATAAGAGTTGATGAATTTAATCGTACTGTTTTAACTTGGTCATCTCAAAATAGATTATCTCCTGGAAAGTATATGGTTGATAGTTGTTACAAATTGTCAGATCAAGATCCGGGGGAAACCTGTGACTTAATCGGAGTTCTTAGGTTTCAAGTCTTAGAACCAGAACCCTCTCTATTAAATGGGACCTGGGCTGCTATTTTGATTCCTCTAAGTATTATCTTTTGGATTGGAATATCTATGAAAGAAGCACTACTACCTTTACCTGCATATGGTGTTATTTTGTTATTAGCATTAACAACCCTAGGTCCTGCAATGGATTTACCAGACATTGATGCTGAAGAACCGAGGTTTGAGGGAGCATCTCCCTTCTTCTCATTGTATGAACATAGCGAGTCACAAAATTTAGTAGAATTTAGTGATTTATTATCCAATCATGATGCCATAGTAATTGGTCTCTTCACTCCGAGTTCTCCAAATGCTGAAATTCAGAGAGTTGATTTCGAAATTGCTCAGAAAGTAATTGATGATGATGTTGCGTTTATTCAAATTGCAACAGGAGAAGGAGTCAATAGTCTAGATTTAGATAAATTAGTAGATCAGATTAATGGAAGTTGGCCAGTTCTTATTGACAATCCTGATTCATCTGTAGGTAAATCATTTCCTAGCAGAGCTTCGGACTCAGTTTTTGTGATTGACTCTGCAGGATTCATATCATCTTGGAGGCCTGGAACTATGTCTTCTCAATCAATAGAAGATGCAGTCGAGGCTTCCTATCTTGGTTCAGGAAATCTGCCTCTAGATTTGATAGGTCTGATTTTTGGAACTACCTTCCTCCCTCTTGTAGTCTTAGCGATGCCCAGAGGTGGAAAATATGAGATTCCGGATTCTCCACTTATACCTGGAGCCGGTTTAGCTCTTACATTATATTCTTCAAGTGTGGGTTTTGCTTTGTGGGCATTACCTGTATCGATATTGTCAATATTAGGATTAGGTTCGTTTTGGATTTATATTGAAATTATAATAAGTCTGATACTTATTTATCATGGTCTTTCGATGTTATTTAGAGGGGGTATTAAAGAAATAGAAATTATTGGAGGAGTATTTTATTCTAAATTGCCCGAACCGTATCGATTATGGTGGAAAGAAAATAAATTCTTAGATGATATGTATTTAGGTCTCTGGGTTGCATGGCTATTGTGGCTTAGAGCACCAAGTACAATACCCCAAGCTATAGGTGCAGTTGCAAGGTCAGGATTAATTGGAATATTAATCTGTATTATATTCTTCTTAGGTTACATGTTTATGGCTGGATTGGTGGTAGTGATTTTCAGAACAAGTTTATCTTTAGTCGGAGATTTCACACGAATTTTGGGCTCACTGAGTGTTGGTCTAAGGCCACGTGCATGGGGCTTAACATGTACCATTCTTGGAACATGGGTTTTATTCAGTATAATTGCTGGGCCTTTGATGATAATGTAAAATTAATTCTTATTTTTGAAGACAGCGCACCGAGAGCATCATAAGAGCAATGTCTTTCGTAGGATTACCCTTGGGGGTATAGTATAACTTGGTAGTACAGCGGGCTCCAGTTGCACGGGAATGACGACGAATAAGTGATCTGATGGTATTGATGACCAACTGGAGCACTGACCCGTCGCAACCCGAGAGCGTGCAATTGCCAAGTGCACGCTAAGCGGAAGATACCCGCTGATCTGGGTTCAAATCCCAGTGCCCCCACCACTTAATTTCAAAATCATAGTTCCAATTGCGATACGATAAGGGGTAGGTTTGAAGGACAAATTACACTTGCCCTAACTCATGGAAAGGGGAGTCATCGCAATTTTACTCATATTGTTACTGTTAACACCTTTAACTGGAAGTATTGCTGAAGGAGATGATTACAATAACTATTATGATGGCTTTCAAATAATTAATTCCGGCCAAACAACTGATATTCCAATACAAGAAACAATTCCCTGGGATGATTCAGTTCCTTGGTGGGAGACTACTATGTTAGACACAGATAGAGATGGAGTTCACGATTCTCTTGTTGACGAAACGGGAATAGTAAATCTTGGTTTATCATATTCTCGAGATGTAATGAAATCTGATATCGAATCTCTCTCATTATTGGGCATAAATGTCAATCTAGAGTTACCATCTGTTGATGCATTATTAATTGGAGGAGTTTCTGTGGAGAAAATAGAAGAAATTTCCAATCTTGATGGAATTGTAATGATTGAAAGATATGGTTCAGTTGTCTTTTATGGTGATATACAGACACCTTCAGTCAAAGCAAAGAATTCTTCTGAGTACCCTCTAGGTGCCTGGAATTTAGGCGTTAGTGGTAATGGTATGAATATCGCACTAGTTGATACTGGAGTAGATAATGAACACCCCGGTCTTAGCGATAAATTTATTGCAGGTTATGATGCAGTTTGTTATGTCCACACCGATCCAACCTGCCTTCTTTCAAATCCACTTAGAGAAGATGATGGTTCTTTCGACCCAGATGACGGTAATCAGCATGGTACTGCATGTATGGGGATGGCTAGTGCAACTGGTATAGAGGCTGATGGCAGTCAATCGGAATTTTATGGAGCAGCTCCCAATGCAACTTTGGTAGACATAAGAATTGGAACCGATGTAGGTGCGGGACCTTTTGAGAATTATCTTCTAGAGCAGGAGTTTTATGAATCTGCAATGAATGGCCTCCAATGGGTGATTGATCATCATGATGATGCATGGCCTGGCGTTTCAGAAGAATATCATGGAATCGATATAATTTCGTTATCATGGGGTATAACAAGTCATGAAAATGGTGGTTCAGATGGTTCTGATATGCATAGTCGTATTCTAGATGAAGCTATGATTGAAGGAATTATTGTTTCTGTAGCGGCAGGAAATGATGGTCCAAATAATGATGGCCTTTCAGGAATGGGTTCTTCGGATTTATCTGTTACTGTCGGAGCTACTGATGACCTGAATACTGTAAATCGTGAGGATGATACGATTGCAGGTTATTCTTCTCGCGGTCCAAGAAAGGATAATGGTGATGGGAATCCTCTTAATGAGCTAAAACCAGAGATTAGTGCCCCTGGTTCTAATATAATTCAAGCTGAAGGTTGTGTCACTAGTGGTGGCTGTTCAAATTTATTCAATGATGCATCAGATAATTCATACACTGGTCGAGGTTCAGGAACTTCTTATGCAACACCTTCTGTTTCAGGAGTAATGGCACTTGTATGGGAAGCAAACGAGAATCTGACCACAATGCAACTTAAAGAAATCTTGAAACAAACTTCGGAGAGGAGAGGTGAACCAAGTCTTCCAGATGTCGACCCATATTGGAATAGAGATTTTGGTTTTGGTATGGTTGATGCATATGCTGCAACTTTGATGGCCATTCATATTAAAGAATCAGGCACTACTGAATTAATAGATCCAGGTATCCAAAATCATTTAATTTCATTTAATGATACTGATACTGTAAAATTAACAGGCCATTCTTGGAGTACATCAGGTTCAGTAGAATCAGTTAATTTCAGAATAGATGGAGGAGATTGGATAATGGCCAATTTTAATTCCTCAATAATTGAAGTAGGTCCGATAACTCCTTTTGAATGGTACGTTGAAATTGATGCAAATAAATTTTCTGTGGGCACTCACACATTAGAAGTGGTCGCATTTTCATCACTTGAACAATCTCTTCCAGTAGTTGTTCAATTTGAAAGTGAAGGCGATAATTCCTCTTCGTATGATTTTTCAGGTATGATATATATTTTAGTCGCAATTATTGGCATTGTTTGGTTATCTATATTTTTATCAATTAGATTGGGCTATGTTACAAAATTTTCTGATTTATTGTTCTTTTCAAGCACTGAGAATAATAATCCTATAGATGCAGAAATTATAGAATAATGGAAGTCTACAATACACTCCTTTCATATCTCGGTGCATATGTCCGGAGGTCATGGTGCGCTTCTCAGATAGAGCAAATAGCATCCGTCCGACAGGTGTTAGACGGATGTTTGATCTTGCTGGAGATGATTCTATACAGTTTGGTTTAGGGGAGCCTGACTTTCAACCTCCCCAATTAGCAATAAAGGCATTTTCGAAGGCAATGGAAGATGGTAGAAACAAATATACTACTACAGCAGGTCTTCCTGAGTTAAGGAAAAAGGTGGCTCAAACATGGCATCATAGAGATTCAACATTGGACGAGAGAAATGTATGTATCACTATGAGTGGAACGAATGCATTATTGGACATTTTCCTCGCATTAGTTAATCCTGGAGATAATGTATTGATACCAGAACCGTACTTTCCCTTATATCCGACAGATGTAGTCCTTTGTGGAGGGGAGGCAAATATGTATCCCTGTCATTTTGAAAATGGCTTCGTGCCTACAATTGAAGATTTAAAATCACGTGTTAATGAAAACACGATTGCAATTCTTTACAATTTCCCTAGCAATCCAACAGGAGGGAATGTTACTGAAGAACAAAGGGATAATCTTGTTCAATTCGCTAAAGAAAATGATTTATGGCTAATTACAGATGAGGTTTATGATAAAATAGTCTATGACTCTGAACACGTCTCATTTCTAGGTGCAGGTTATGAGAAAGTGATTATGATTAACTCTTTTTCTAAGACCTTTGCAATGACTGGATGGAGAATTGGTTATTTGTTATCTCCCGATTTGGAAGCAATGGGGCAGCTGATTAAAATGCAGTATTATGTTACTGCTTGTAGCAATGATGCTATGCAATATGCTGTACTAGAAGCTCTGGAAAAAGCTAGTGATTACCCTGCAGAGATGTGTGCAGAGTTCAAAAAGAGAAGAGATTTGATTTGTGATAGATTAAATTCAATGCCGAATGTTTCTTGTAATATCCCAACTGGTGCATTTTATGTATTTCCAAAGTTTGATATTCCAGGTTATACAAGTGAAGAACTGGCTATGAAGATGTTAGAAGGAGGTGTCCTATGCTCACCAGGGACTGCTTTCGGAGATGCAGGAGAAGGTCATCTCAGATTTGCTTACACTATTTGTCAAGAAGAAATTTCTAGAGGAATGGATAGAGTCGAAAAAATTATTTCTAAACTAATTTAGGCGTTAATATGAGTATTTTTCTTTCTTATGGCTCTGGAATAGTAACCTTAATTCTCTCTTGGTTTTTACTTAAGGATGTACTTTACGCTAGTATCGCAGCATTCATCTTTTCTTCATTATTTTTGTATCTACAAGGTCCCAATGCTATTGCCTTCTCTCTTTGTTTATCGAATGGCTGGATAATTCTAAATGTAATTATTGAGAAATTTTTTCCAGTAAATAATTAATTAAATAAATCGAACGGAACATCAATCAATCTTCCATCTTGTTCATCTTTTTGTTCATTAGAATTAAGATCATTTTCTGTTTCCTCTACATCATTTCTCCTTTCATATTGTGACTTTTCTTCATCATCTTGTCTAGGTTCGGGGAGACTCTGTTGAGATAGGTTTTCTAAATCATCTTCTTTATTCTTCATCCAAGGTGAAAGGCCATTTGAGCCACCTAATACGCTGATAGTAGTGAATGCTGCCATCGGTAATACAGATATTGCCACTAAGAAATCAATAATTGCAGTTTCTGGGACCTTTGCTTCTGGCGCTACAAAATTTAAGATCACGCCTTCCAATTGAACATCATGCCATTGTGAAATATCAATTCCTAATGATGTTAATGAGAACTGAAGAATCGCTCTGGCGCACGCCCATAAGATAATTACAGGTAGAATCCAAGAAATTTTTGTTATTCTCCATAGGATTTTTCTAAACATTGCAGCGAATCCAACAAATTGTGAAGAAATAATTGGTTGTACTCTAAATGAAATCCATAAACCGATAATATATCCGAGCATGCCTAACTCGAATGCACTGTCTTTTCTAATCAGATTTTCAGGAATGCCTTCCATGATTATTAGTGGGATTGCAATTAGTAGCACTTGTGATGGCACTGCAAGTAATTGTAATCCTCCATGCACTGCAAACAATTCAGATTGATCACTTTTTATTCTGTTTGCAACTAATCTACTCATTTTTCCATAAGGGCTAGAATAAGCAGCCATTTTGGCTCTATCGATAAGTTCTGGGTCATACCTCCTTCTACTAAGTCCAACAGCAACTATCCAACCACCTCTTTCAACAACAGGTGAAGGTCGGTAACCTCCAATGATTAGTGCCAATGCGAGACATATAATTCCATAAGTCAATCCCGAGACTATAATCCAGTAGAATAATTCTGCTCTTATAGAAATGCCAAAATTTTCTCTATCGATGTCTATTAGATATGTGAGGGAGAAACCAATTATCGGAATAATTGTAATTTGGATAAGCAAAATTAGTGCTAATCCTAATCTATGAGAAAGACTGGCTCTACCTTCCATGGTCTGCACGCAACTCAATTAATGCATAAGTCCTTCATTGGTAATTTACCAGTAGGTATGGTTTTCAACGGGATTTTCTTTTTTCCATTACTGCTATCAGTTGAATCGGCCACAAACTTTTACCCCCAACCTTCTTACACGATTTCTGTACCGAATGGACTTGTTAATCATGCGTATGCTAACTCCAATCTTTGTGTTGTCAATTTTGATTATGATGAGTTTATCTCCTTTATTTGTTGATTCAGAATTAAAGGAAAATGAAAATAGTGGTGATATAGGGCCTAAATCCTTGATTGATTTTGAGATAACATCAATAGAAATTGGAAATCAAACAAGAGACGCTAAGGAGTGGACCCAGCCTGATGGCTCAATAGTTGAATATATCATGAGAGATGAAACTATTCAAATTAATGTAACTTATACACAAGCAGGCTCTTCTGGTCAACCAGCAGCTGCTGAGGGTTATCTTCAGATTTGGCACCCTGTTGGCTTTATGATAGCGGAATATAATGTAAGTATGCTTCTTTCAGGTTTCCAGTCTTTGAAAGCAAGTTTTGTTTGGACTCCAAGTTCTGCTCACAGTGCATTAGATGAGAACGGATATCTAGTAGGTGGAATTATCTTAAGAGGTATAGTTGATGGTGGATTGGCTGACGATACAGAATCAAATAATGAATTAGATCGTTATATCCCTGTCGCAATGTGGAATGATCCTATGGAAAATGGTTTCTGTGGTGACGTTGATGGAGACAGTGTTATTGACTGCACAAATCAACTTCAAGCAAATGTGCCTACTTGGGTAGGTGCAGGATACGATTCTTCAGGTCAATTATCTTCAGATCCTGATAGTTTTGGTCATTGGCGAATGGAAAATTCATCCAGTGAGGAAGGAGAGAATCATTGGCGAGTTTCTCGTCCAGGAGCTAATTATGCTAGTAACCGCCATGATAGACTTTGGTGGGGATGGTTTACTCCATTCGATAATTGTAACGAACCAGGTCATGGGCTAGGTCTCGGAACTCTTGATTCTGCAGTAAGTTCTAATTATGGGAATAATTTCTGTAAGATTCGCCTCAAAGGTTTTGATTTCTTAACTATCCAATTAGTGACAAATGCATGGGGGGAAATGGCTGCAGGTGATGAAATGAGAATTGAAGCCGACTCAGGTGGAATTAAAGAATTCTACAATTTTTCTTCCCAATCTCTTCCAACCACTGGCGAATGGACTCAGTTAGTTTGGAATATGACTGAAGTTCATTCATCTGCTGAGTATACTTTAGCCTTCAAATTCGATTCAAATAGTTCTTTTGCGAGTCAAGGGATACAAATTGATTCATTCATTATTTTTGCTATTGAGAAGGTACCTCAATATACTTTAGATTTTGATTGCAATGATCCACTACCTAACTCTTACTTGGTAGTTCCATCTGATCCAAATCCCCCTTCTTTATACTGTAACATCAAGAATAATGGATATGTAGATATTACTTTGAGGCTCTATACTGAAGTTACAAATCGTTCATGGATGTATGATTTCCCATTAAGAATTGATTCTAATAACCCTGTAGATCATGATAATTATGTAATCACGAAGGTAATCCCCGCACTGAGTTATATGGATACTTGGTTTAACCTTACAATACCTGATGCCTCTGGTGTTCAAGACTTATATTGGGATGTTTGGGTAAATGATGGAATTACTAATATTACTAAAGAATATGTCAGCCTACCTGTTTCCGTTATGCCTGCCTACTCAAGTAAATTGAGACAGGTTTCGTTACAGAATCCTGCTGCAACTTTAGAGCCCGGAGCAAGCGGTGTAATCCCAATGTCTTTCAAGAATACGGGCAATCAAATAGCAACATGGAGTTTTGATGCAGCATTCCCTGATATTAACTGGATTGACAATGCTGACATCAAATGGTATTACAATGGTTCAGAGGTTTCGACACTAGAACTAGCGTTAAGTGATGATATTGTAATCGATGCTGTAATCACAGCGCCTCTTCAAGTATCTCCTGGCACATATCCTGTAACATTGCTTGCCTCTGGTGTATCTCCTGCTCAATATCTTGCAGAATGGCAGGTGAATGTAGTTGTTCCTGTTTATTCTGATTTAGTGATAGAACCAGAGGTTTCTAATCTAGTGGCTCCTGCTGATAATTCTTTGAGACTGATAGAGATTAGACTGGTGAATAATGGTAATTCTCCAGAATCCTTTGATTTGAGCATTCAAGCAGATTGGAAATTAGGTTTGGAAATGAATACTGAACAGACTTTTGAGATTGATCCATTCGGTGGTGATGCAACAGTGACCATGCTTCTTCCAATGCCTTATGGGATTGTGAATGAAACTTATTCAATAATTTTCACAGCCACGAGTAAATTAAATTCTGATTATCAAATGTCCTCTCAGATTTTATTGACGGTTCCGCAAACAAATTTAGTTGAAGTTGAAGATTTAGATATGTTAGACGAGGTCTTCCGTGGTGGAGACGACCCTAGAACTGTCAATTGGCGTATTTGGAATAGAGGGAATGTTGCAGATTCTTTCGAAATATCTTTTGACCATTTTTCTGATGTTTCCGCATCTGCTGTAGGGCTTAATGATGGTAAGACTCCATATATTCTTCCTGGTGATTCGCATAATCTAACTGTAAGATATTCTTTTAGTTCTATAACCTTTGGTGATAGAACAATTTCGATGACAGCTACTAGTGTTCTCTCTCAGACATCCGGCTCTCCTGTATCGGGGACAGGTCATGCTGATTTCCAAGTAGGTGCTCAAGGTTGGATTACTCTAACTCCTCCGGGTATAATTGAAATCAGAGAAGGAGGGAATGATATCGAGATCACTTTCAATGTAAGGAATGAGCATCCAACAGATGCTCAGTTGTTAAGAGCAGATATTGATCGAAACTCCAATATTTTCTACAATATAGTTGACGCTAGAGTTGATACAGGTGATCAAAACTTCGTCTTAGAAGCTCAATCAACGAGAGAAATTACTGTATTCTTAACTGCTACTGATGAAAATCTAAGGAACCTGAATAATAACTCTGAGGTGTTCAAGTTACCTCTAAATGTTGATGGAGATATTGACAAAGTTTCTATGTCTGCTAGTATTCAGATGTTTAAAATAGATCCAGTAGAAACTGGAAATAATGCAGGAGAATATGCTGGTTTAGTGGGCAATATTATTTTCATATTAATTGGTCTGGTAGTTTTAGCTGCTGTTTTAGTAGCAACTTTCAGAATAATGCGCAGTGCATCTTCTCCTTTAGAAGAAGTTTCAACCTTTGATGATTATGAATACACTCAAGGAAATAATTTCAATCCAACTACTTTACCAACTGCTCCTGAATTACCTTCGGAGGATAAAGTTGCAAATTCAATGTATGGTGGTTCTGAAGAAATATTCAAACAACCTCCGCCCCCTCTACCTTCGACAGAATCTTCTATGGAAGAATCACAGCCAGAAGAAGAAAAATTACCGCCAGGGGTGCCTGAGATACCAGAGACAGGTCTACCCGAGGGATGGACTATGGAACAATGGATACATTATGGCCAAGCATGGATTGATCAGCAGAATGAATCTTAAATCTTAGTTTTTTGATTTCAACTTGTTGTGGGAGGCCTTATGAGGGTCTCTTAAGTGGCCCGAATCCCGATACAGGTGGCTGATTTCTAATGTACAATGGACAACAACCAATATTTATTCTAAAAGAAGGCACTGAAAGAACCAGCGGACGTTCCGCTCAGAGCAATAACATTGCCGCGGCTAAGGCAGTAGCAGATTCTGTTCGTTCTACACTAGGCCCTAAAGGAATGGACAAAATGTTGGTTGATGGAATGGGCGATGTAGTAATAACAAACGACGGGGCTACAATATTAAAGCAAATGGATATTACAAATCCTGCCGCAAAAATGATAATTGAAGTTGCTAAAACACAGGAGCAGCATTGTTTTGATGGCACCACAAGTGCTGTTGTAATTGCTGGAGAATTATTGAAAAGAAGTGAAGACTTAATTGATCAGAATGTACATCCTACAGTGATTTGTGAGGGATTCCGCTTAGCTGCAGAAAAAGCCGCAGAGTTAATTGAGAGTCATTCTCTTGAGATAAACGAGCAAATGTTAACTGAAGTTGCTAAGACTGCATTGACTGGTAAGAGTGCTGGAGCAGTAAAAGAATTCTTAGCGGATATCTGTGTTAGAGCAGTTCAATCCGTTGCTCAGGAAGTTGACGGCGATACAGTTGTAGATCTTGACGATGTTAAAGTCGAAAAGAAACAAGGCGGTTCAATTGGTAGTAGTACATTGGTTGATGGTATTATTTTAGATAAAGAAAGAGTACATTCAGGTATGCCCAAGGTAGTTAATGATGCTAATATAGCACTAATAAATTCTGCAATAGAAGTAAAGAAGACAGAAGTAGATGCTAAGATTCAGATTACAGATCCAAATATGTTGTCTCAATTTTTAGACGAAGAAGAATCCTATCTCAAATCTTTAGTTGAAACCATTAAATCATCTGGTGCAAATGTAGTAATTTGTCAAAAAGGAATTGATGACTTAGCTCAACACTACATGTCAAAATCAGGTTTAATGGCAATAAGAAGGGCAAAGAAAAGTGATATGGAGGCACTTTCCAAAGCAACAGGTGGGAAAATAATTACTAATATTGACGACTTATCTTCTGATGATTTAGGTTATGCATCTAAAGTCGACGAGCGTAAAATAGGTGAGTCAGATATGATTTTTATTACTGGATGCAAAGATGCAAAGAGCGTTTCGGTTCTTTTAAGAGGAGGCACTGAACACGTTATTGATGAAATTAATCGTGCATTCGATGATGCAATTGGTGTAGTAGCAGTAGCCTATGAAGACGGATCAGTTTTGACAGGTGGAGGTTCTGTATTAGCAGCGATTAGTAGATCATTAAGGTCATATGCTGAAGGTATTGGAGGCAGAGAACAGATGGCTATTGAAGCCTTTTCTGGCGCTTTAGAAGTGATACCAAGGACATTAGCTGAGAACGCAGGACTAGATCCTGTTAATACTATAATAGATCTGAGGAAAGCACATTCTGAAGGGAAATCAGAGTTTGGAGTAAATGTTTACGAAGGTGGTGTAGCTAACATGGCCAGTAGCAAGGTATTCGAGCCTAGCCGAGTAGTCGACCAAGCAATCCAATCTGCTACCGAAACTGCGGTCATGATTCTTAGAATTGATGATGTAATTTCCAGTAGAGCTTCCAGTCCAATGGATGGCGGAGAATTCGATGGAATGGGGATGTAAGTAATACTACTCACTGACTTAATTCTATCTCTCCAACACGCTACATTCAATAATCGTCGATTGGTCGAAGTATTGCCCCGAGTGGTATAGGTGTACTCATGTCGACCGTTCGTTCTCTACTAGTGCTGTTTGGCTCTCAATCTGGTAACGCAGAGGATGTTGCTTCTAAAGTTGGAAAAGCGGCATCTAAATACGGACTTGAAGCAACAGTAAGGGGAATGGATGAAATCCAAATTAGCGATATGGCTGGGCAAAAAAGAATAATGATTTGTTGTAGTACTTGGGGAGAAGGAGAACAACCAGATAATGCCGAGGACCTATGGGTCTCAGCAAATGCTGAGGCCTCTCCTTCGATGGAAGGCGTGAATTTCTCAGTACTAGCATTGGGTGATTCTTCATACGATTTATTCTGCGAGTCAGGTAAAGAATGGGATTCTTGGTTAGAGTCTAAGGGTGGCTTCAGGATCAATCAACGTGTAGATTGTGATGTTGATTACGAAGATCCTGCTAAAGAGTGGATGGATGAAACTCTTGCAAGGATGGGTGCAGTAGATGATTCAGGAGTATTTCAAGAAAGTTTAGTTGAAGAAGTAAAAAGCAATGCCTCTGGAAATGCATCGAATAAGGCAGAACCAGAGTCGAAAAGTTCAGACTCGTCGATTGAAATTTCTACAGACGGCGACCGTTCAATGACAATTCTCTTCGGCTCTCAATCAGGGAACGCGGAAGGCCTAGCAGCAAAATTTGCAAAACAGGCTACTAATTATGGTTTAGATGCTGTAGTTGCAGATATGGATGGCTTTGATCTTTCATCATTATCTTCTAAGAAGCGAGTCTTGATTATCTGTTCTACGTGGGGCGAAGGTGAGCAACCTGATAATGCTGAGGAATTGTGGAAGACAGCAGTATCTGCATCTCCAGGTTTACTAAATGGAGTTTATTTCTCAGTTCTGGCACTTGGAGATACATCGTATGAGTTGTTCTGTGAATCAGGTAAAGAATGGGACAAAAGATTTGAAGAATTAGGGGCCAAAAGACTGGTCGATAGAGTAGATTGTGACGTAGACTATGACAAGATTTCTCAAGAATGGGCCGAAGAAGCTCTTGCTTCAATGGCAGCAGTGGATGGGGACGGTCTATTCCATGAAGAAATGGTTCAAGCAATAAAAGATTCAATTTCATCTGACTCAGCAGGTGCTTCCGGAGAAGATGGTTTTACAGTTCCGAATCTCAAGTCTGAATCGATAAGGGCGGAAATTAGTATTTTCAGATATGATCCTTCATCCTCGACAACTGGCAAAGACACCTGGATTTGTGCATTACCTGGTCATATGTCTATTCTAGAAGTTCTCAGAATCCTGAAGAGTACTCAAGAAGGTTCCTTAACTTTCAGAGATGGCGCGGTAGATGATCCAACTACTGCCATTACAGTAAATGGTAGGCATGTACTACCCGGTAATCTTAGGTTGGATTTAGCTGCTCCAATTCGTGATGGTGGAATTAGTATCAGAATAGAACCGCTCAGTGGTTTTGAAGTAATTAGAGATTTAGTTGTTGATTATTGGGCGCTTGAGACGAAAAGAGAGGCAAGTAAGCCTTGGATGGTATCTGTAACTAGAAAGGGATTGAGTACACCTCAAGGGGCTCTCGGTTCGATGCTGCCACTTGTCGCTTCTGAACTTCATTCAATTACTGATATCCACAGTTATCCAATTCTTCATTCTTCATCCGATGCAACTTCTCATTCAGAAGAATATTTCGGCCCTTCAATCATTTCTCATTCTTGGGCGAGAAGAAATGACCCTCGTATTTCACCTATTAAGAAGAAGGAAATAGAGAAACTCCTCGATTCTCCAAACGGAATCAAGGCAGAAACAGATTTGTCCTCAATCAGGAGGCAAGGTAAAGGTTCGATAATCCATGACGCTCTGTTAAATTGTAAAACTTCAACCTTAGCAAGAACAGGGTATAATGGACGTCATGGAAAACATGTTTGGTGGTATGCAGTTACTGTCAAAAGTAGCGGTAAAGTAAATGATACGGTATTGTACAGGCAGGTTTTAGGGCCAGTTGGTTTAATTGGAAATCTATTTTCAGGAGTTACAGCTAGAATGGTACTTGGTTTTACTAGAACTGGCGGTAAGATGATTAACGATATTTTAGCACTGGTAGCACCTCCAGCAGGACTCGGAAAGATGCCTCGGCAGTTTAATTCATCAGTGAAAAATCATCATGAAGTGGTAGCAATATTCAATGAGATGGATGGTCGATTTTAATGGCGTTAAATTATGCATACCATCCAGGCAATGTTGCCCATTCTGGTTCTCCTGAAGTTTCAGATTCTATGGTTCCTCTGGCCAAATCATTGGGAATTAAGCTTACAAATCTTGAAGGTGCAACAAGTTGTGGTGCTGGAATAATTAGACAAGCAAATAGAAAGTTACAATTAACACTAAATGCTCGAATTTTTGCACAGGCTGAAACTCTCGGTCTCGAAATAATAACTCCCTGTGCATCAACAGCGGGTAATCTTTCAGAAGATTTGTCCGAATTAAAGGCAGATCCAATATTATTAGCAGAAATTAACGATGTTCTGAATAAGACATGTGGTATGGAGTTTACAGGAGATACCTCGGTCAATCATCTATTACACGTTATTGTAGACGAAATAGGTCTCGATAAGGTCAAATCTATGGTAGTAAATCCCATTGATTTCAGAGTTGCATCATATTACGGACCTAATATGCAACAAGACGGATTTTGCGGAGGCGATGATGTCTATGATCCAGATTATATGGAACAGTTGATGAAAGTTTTAGGAGGGGAATCCGTTGACTGGGATTCAAGAATGCAAAGTGTAGGCGCTCCTAGCTTGTTATCCGAGGAACCTACTGTTCTCAAATTGTCTGCCTCAGTACTTAATGATGCTAAATCAGAAGGGGCTCAATTAATAGTTAGTGCCTGTAATTTATCTCATTCAGTAATGGATATATATCAAGGAAAAGCATCGCAGAGAACAGGTTTGAGGACAAATATTCCAGTCGTCCATCTTTGTGAAATATTGACTTTTGCATTGGGTCACTATAATACTAGATTTGCCCAATTAAGGACAAGAGTAATGGTAATAGGCGATTAATCCTACTCATCAATACTGAAATCTTCCAACCCTTTTTGCCCCCTAGGTCTAAATTTTGAAGGCTCTATTTCACCTATGTCTTCGTTTTCTATAATTAAGACCTCATTAACGTCTATTTCTTTCATTTTAGGACGATAATTTTCCCTCTCTAGTTTAACAAAATCTGATGCCGAAGTCAGTTTATCTCCATCCGTTATAACAAAATTTTGGATATTAGATAAGTCTTGGTGCGTTTTTCTTGGCAATTTACTTC
>CACJKA010000004.1 GCA_902593945.1 uncultured Candidatus Poseidoniales archaeon
AAAGCTTCTAATTTTATCATTATTAATTCTTAGTTCTGCATTAGGTATAGCTCACTATTTGGAATATATCGATATTCAAGAATATTATGAGGATTTACTCGCCCTTATCAATTAGAATCGCAGGTACCGAATCAACAAAAGAACTTCCTTTCGGCGCGCTAGTTACAACTTCAATTTTTACAGATGAATCATTCAATAATGTTTCATCGCTATTTTCCAGACGATAATTAAGCCGCCAACGTTTTAGAATTTCTCTTGCAAGAATAAATATGGTTAGAAGAGAAATTCCAATTGCTGCAAACCAATACGTGGCATATAGGGCAAGTTCTTCAATTGGTGCAGACATTTATTTTCCTCGTTCAAGGAGTGCATTCCATGAAGCATCTGCGTATGCCTTTGCAGCCTCCACACGATTACTTTGGCCATGAATTCCGGATCCGACAATGATTATATCTGCTCCCGACGATATACTGTCTCTCGGATTTCCATATCTTTGACCCATTTTACCTGCCTCACTGTTCAAGTTAATACCAGGCGTCCAAATCATTTGTCCATCCCCTACTAAAGACCTCAATTGTTTTACTTCTTCTGTCGAACTTCCATTTCCAATATATCCAATTACATGGGGCGAACCTTTTCCTGTCTCAATAGTCTCTTTTGTATAATTCAGATTTAGAAGATTTCCTTGACTTGACATTTGTGCTAATAATAAAATTCCACCAATTCTCTCAACATCTGCCCAACCGGCTGCAATTCCATCAACAATATCCGGCCCTGAAATTCTATGTGCAGTTACAATATCTGCCCAAGAACGAATATCATAAATTCCTCCCATTTGGTTTTGAGAGATTTTCCCAATATCTGCAAATTTCCTATCCTCAAAAAGTAGTAAATCTAACGAATCTGCTAATTTTGTTAATTCATCCCAATCTTTCTTATTGAAATCTTTTACCATATCTACATGAGTTTTCAAAGCCGCAATATACGGTCCAACCTCTGTAACTAATTCTATTAAATCTGAGACAGATTCCATATCAGCAGCCAAGCATACAAGTGATTTCTTTTTTGTAGCCACTTCCATAATACGGTGGGCTAGAGGATTTGCACAATTTTTCCATCTCGAACCCCATACTGTCTGAGCCTCCATGTATTCAAACACAGACTATAGGTATGTTAAATCATCGCTTATTTTTGCGTGATTAAGCCTATGCTTCACACCGCTTTGTTCATTGACGAGTTGTTACGGGGACTACTCATAGGCGGCGGAACCGGATGGGGAAAGTAGAGATTTTCAATTTTCAAGTCGCTACACAAGACATAGAAGGTTTGACCGATGCTCGAGGGGACTCAATCAAAGCAATGTTAGAATCAGATTATTCAATTTCAGTAGATTCTGTAAGAGTGATATTGGGCTATCAGGTAAAATCGGATATTTCTGAGGAGGAAGCTAGACGCGCAATATATGATTTATTTGCAGACCCTATTATTGAATTTGGAACTCTCGACAAATCATTAATTAATAACAAGAAATTATTCCAAAAATCCCCAGAAATTGCAATAACTGTCGGATTCAAACCCGGGGTCACAGACAATGCAGGGCAAGCAGGATTAGATGGATTGAGAACAATTTTCCCGCAAATCTCCGAAGAATCTCAAGTAGCTACAACAATGACATATTTGTTTTGGGGTATTTCCAATGATATTTCTCCAACATGGCTGGCTAGTAAGTTACACAACCAAATGATAGAAAGAGCAAGTATTTCTGATAGGGTAGAATGCTCTAATTCAAATTGGCCAAAATTGGATTTTCCTGAGAGGCCAGTTTTAATGGAACAACCATCAGCTACAGTCAATTTAGAAGTAAGCGACGAAGAATTAATTGAAATCAGTGAAAAAGGTTTATTGGCATTAAATTTAGAAGAAATGAAGGCAATTCAAGCTAATTATAGAAACCAAAAAGTCCGTTCTGCAAGAAGGAAATTAGGCCTTCCAGAAAATGCTCCTACCGATGCCGAACTCGAATGTTTAGCTCAAACTTGGTCAGAGCATTGTTGTCACAAAATCTTCGCTGCAAAAATTCATCATGTGGATCATGAGACCGGCGAAGAAGTTTACATTGATTCTTTATTCAAAACTCATATAATGAAACCAACTTTAGACATACAATCTGAAGTAAATTGGTTGTTGAGTATTTTTCACGACAATTCAGGTGTAATTGCTTGGAACGATTCATGGAGTCTATGCATTAAAGCAGAGACTCACAACTCCCCAAGTGCATTGGATCCTTATGGTGGTGCAATGACTGGCATAGTTGGTGTAAATAGAGATATTTTGGGTACTGGCCTAGGCGCAAGACCAATAGCCAATACAGATGTATTTTGTTTCGGGCCTCCAGATTATTCTGGACATTTACCTGAAGGCTTATTCCACCCTTCTCGGGTGTTCCGAGGAGTGCATGCGGGGGTACGAGCAGGCGGCAATGAGTCAGGAATTCCAACAGTCAATGGGGCTATCGTTTTTGATGAAAGATACTTGGGCAAACCATTAGTTTATTGTGGAACTGTTGGCATAATGCCTAGACAATTACCAGATGGAAGACAGAGTCATGACAAAACACCACAACCAGGGAATATCATTTACATGGTTGGGGGGAGAGTAGGTAGTGATGGGATTCACGGAGCAACATTCTCGAGTCTAGAATTGACAGAAGATAGCCCATCTTCCGCTGTTCAGATAGGTGACCCAATAACTCAGAAGAAAATGATAGACATGGTATTGGAAGCCAGAGATTTGGGATTAATACAAGTAATCACCGACAATGGTGCAGGAGGACTATCCAGTAGTGTAGGCGAATTAGCAGAATTAACTGGTGGTGCAGATTTAGATTTAGCAGCAGTACCTTTGAAACAACCAGGATTGAGCAAATGGGAGATATTGGTTTCAGAATCTCAAGAGAGGATGACAATCGGCATTAATCCCGAAGATTGTGAAGCATTTGAAAAATTAGCAAGGTTGCACGAAGTTGAAGCCACTGCAGTAGGTAAATTTACTGACTCAGGCGCGTTTGTTGTACGTTATGGTGCTGAAACAGTTGCCCATTTACCAATCTCGTTCTTACATGATGGCTGCCCTCAATTACAATTAGAATCAGAATGGAAAAATCCGCATCACAATCCAATTTTATTCCCATCAGCAGATGCAGACGAAATGGGGGAAATTTTGTCTAGATTAATGGCTAGACCTAACGTTGCTAGCAAAGAATGGTGGGTGCGTTCTTATGATCATGAAGTCATTGCTCAATCAGTCATTAAACCATTTTGTGGAGTAAATCATGATGCTCCAGGGGATGCAGCAGTAATTGCACCAATTCACGGCAAAACACAAGGCGCAGTGATTTCAAATGGAATCGTTCCAAGATATTCCGATATTGATTCTTATGCTATGGCCGCAGCTAGTATAGATGAAGCATTGCGGAACGCGGTATGTGTAGGTGTAGATTTAGATTTAATTGCTGGACTTGATAATTTTTGTTGGCCAGATCCTGTAGAATCCGTTAAAACACCAGACGGACGTTACAAATTGGCACAATTAGTGAGAGCAAACAGAGCTTTAGATGAAGTTTGTAGAGCCTACAATTTACCATGTATCAGTGGCAAAGATTCTATGAAAAATGATGCGACATTAGACGGCGAAAAAATCAGTGTCCCTCCGACTCTTTTATTCAGTTTAATTGGCAACCATTCAGACGTAAGAAAAGCAGTATCCAGTGATTTCAAAGAAGTTGGAGACATGATATATCTCGTAGGTGAAACACATCAAGAATTGGGTGCTAGCGAGTTGGCTTTCATGCTTCGTGACGAATCTAATGGAGAGAGCGGAATTGGAGGGCAGGTTCCACAAATTGATGCGCCTAGAAATTTATCATTATATCGTAGTTTAACAAAAGCGATGTCGAATGAACTGGTCTCCAGTGCTCATGATTGTAGTGATGCGGGTTTGGCGGCAGCAGTGGCAGAATGTTGCTTTGGCTGTGATTCAGGAGCCGAATTAGACATCTCCACTTTATTCAATTCAGATGTAAATTTAGACGTTTGGGGCGCTTTATTTGGAGAAAGTCTTGGTAGGATTTTAGTTAGTGTAAAGCCTGAAAATTCTGAATCATTTGAAGCGTTTATGAAAGATCATGAGTGTAATTACTTAGGCAAAGTAAATTCTGGGGACGAGATAAAAATTACAAATTCACAAGCCCTTGTACTATCGGCTTCGATGTCTGAATTGAGAGACTCTTGGAAAGGTACTTTGAATGGAGGTAGAAATTGATGATACCCAAAGTAGCAGTCCTTTCAGGATTTGGAATAAATTGTGAAACGGAAACAATGGCAGTATTCGAAATGGCGGGAGCCAAAGCAGATAGGATCCATGTGAACAGACTAGTCAACGGAGAATTAAACTTGAATGATTATCATATTATGGCAGTACCAGGAGGATTTTCCTTCGGCGACCATTTAGGAAGTGGTAGATTAATGGGCAATAGGCTACGTTTCGGGCTTCGCGAGCAAGTGAGAAATTTTGTCAAATCAGGTAAACCCGTAATCGGAATTTGCAATGGCTTCCAAGTACTAGTAAAAATGGGATTATTGCCGGGTGACGATGATGTTAGTTTAACTCAAACAGCCTCCTTGGCATTAAATGACTCAGGTCATTATGAAAACCGCTGGGCGACTTTAGAATTTGACCCCCAAAGTAATTGTATTTGGACCAAAGGGATGACAAGAATAAGAGTGCCCGTACGCCATGGTGAAGGAAAATTCGTTACAGCCGATAAAACACTTCTCGATGTTTGGGGTGAAGCTGGACAATTAGTTGTAAAATACGTGGACCCTTCAAGTGAATACCCATCATCTAGTAATGATATATTGCCATATCCAATTTCTCCGAATCAAAGTTGGAGAAATATTGCCGGTGTGTGCGATCCATCTGGGTTAGTATTCGGTTTAATGCCGCATCCCGAAGCTAACCATTCAACATGGTTGGGAGCAACTTGGACTAGAGAAGATATAGAACACGGCGAAGGAGAAGGCATGATGATTTTCAGAAACGCAGTAAATTATGTTATAGATAATTTCAATAATTAAAATGATAATCTTCTTGCAATAGATATCTATCGGCACTATAATGACAACTCGCGATGCGACAGAAGTATTCTCAGAATGGGCTCTGAGAAATAGAGACGAGGGGATGGAGAGTGGACATGCAAATTCAGTCAATGAAATGTTAAATATTGCAATTCCAATGCTTGCAACCCCATTTTCAGCAATAGATGTAGGCTGTGGTAATGGCTGGGTATGCCGAAAATTACAATCAAACAAAAATTGCAGTAAGGCAGTTGGGATTGACGGCTCCATTGAAATGATTACTAAGGCTAAACAAAAGAGTACAGGAGAATTCCATTTAGCAAAACTTCCAGGATGGAACCCTTCACAAAAATTTGATTTAATTCACTCTATGGAGTTTCTATATTACTTGCAGGATCCATTAGATATGTTGAAGATTTTTTTCAATGAATGGCTAGATGACCAAGGGGTCCTAATTGCAGGAGTGGATCATTATTTGGAAAATACCGCAAGTCACGATTGGCCAGAATCTCTCAATGTACACATGACTACATTAAGTGAAGAACAATGGAGACAAGGCATGATTGACGCCGGCTTCACTGATGTAGAAACACGACGAGTAGGGCTCAAGTCAGGATTTGTAGGAACTTTAGCAATTTTTGGTCGAAAATCTTGAACTCATCTATTCTCACATCTCCTTCATCAAGTATCCAGTTACTCTCATGACTCTCAATAGTATCATGCCCCTGTAGATGTATCTCAAGTGTTGCCAATCAAGAAAGTTGAATGGTTCGAACAATCTCGCGAGAGCATGTCTGACCCAAACATCAAGGTCGAGCAAGAAGCTACAGTGATTGAGATTTTATCACTTCTCCATCCTTTGGCTAAAAAAAACTCCCTTCGTAGAATGGTTGATCACGGGCGTGTATTAGTTGACGGTGTGAAGATTAGTAGAGCTAACATCAAAATTTCTCCGGGCGCTACACTAACAGTTCTTTCAAAGTCAGATGGTGACGAAACTTCTGGAAAATACAAAACTACAATCCCAGAACCCGAAGTCATGTACTCAGATAAATCAGTAATAGTAGTCAATAAACCAGCAGGACTTCTTTCAGTAGCTACCGATCGGGGCGAAGCAGATACTATGTTTTCTCGTGTTTTTGCTTGGGCTTGGGAAAATGGGAAGACTAGAGCCCACCTTGTCCATAGGCTAGATAGAGAAACATCAGGATGCTTGATATTTGCGCGTTCAACAGAAATACGCGATATGCTGCAAGAACAGTTCAAAGACAGATCGATTGAACGAATATATCACGCAGTTGTTCATCGTAAACCACCTACTAATTCGGGTGTTGAGAAAGGCCGTATTCAAGAAATGAAAGACAAGAGAATGAGACTTGTTCCTGAAGGGCGCCGTGCTGGTAAATCTGCAATTACTAACTGGTGGGTGGAAGACACAGGTCCTGAGCACAGCTTAATCCGAATCAAGATTGACACAGGACGCAGAGCCCAGATCCGTCTTCATATGGCAAATTTGGGTTGTCCAGTAATAGGAGATACAAGGCACGGGTTCGGTAAAGCCAGCATCAACAGACTTTGCTTACATGCAACATCTCTTGGATTTAAACACCCTAATGGAAAGGTAATGAAAGTCGAAAGCCCAATACCGAGGCAACTAATTTCTGAATTAAAAAGACGTTTAGGATAATCATTCTTCTTCTATGGAAATATTGATTATTTTTCTAGGCATGTATAATTTAACTAAGACGGCATTTAATATGGCAATTATTCCCATTACTGTTGCCGAAGCAATCATTCCTTCCATAAATGCAAGTTGTGCATTTTCTATCAGAACTCCTCCCAATAGATTACCATTTTCTAACATTTCAGCACCGATTTGCATCGCAGCCGGAAACGACTCCAGTGGAACAGTACCCAAATCTAATCCATCAGGTATAATCATATTTCTTTGATAATATTCGTTCAAAACACTACCACCAATTGCTATCCCTAGAGCCCCACCAATCTCTCTACTTGCATCATTTGTGGCGCTACCTACGCCTGCTTTATCGGAGGGTACAGAATCCATTACGACGGTTGTGGCCGGAGCTAATGTTAACCCCATTCCAAATCCAAGTAATAAGAAAATACATGCTAATCGGATATATTCTGAATCTATCTCAACAGTGGTGAATATAGCCATCGCAATTGTCATCAATAACAATCCTACAGAGATAACATTGTTACTTCCAAATTTAGCAGACAACCTATCACTATTTGCAGCAGCAGGCATTAATCCCAACGGAAGAGGCAGGAATCTAACCGCCGCTTCAAGAGCAGTATGCCCTCTTACTAGTTGGAAATGCAACATTTGTGTGAACATGAAAGAGAACATTACGAATGAAGCCAACATTATTGCTATTAATCCCAAAGAGAAACCTTTGAATTTAAAGAATCCAATCGGTAGCATCGGATATTCGACTTTCCTTTCCCAGTTTACAAATAAGTAAGTCAAGACGATTGCTAATACACTAATAGAAAGAATTTCTAGACTAGTCCAACCAAGTGAGGGTGCTTCAATGATTGCATACAAAATAGTCCCAAGAGCGGCTACTGACAAAAAAGCCCCAATTGGATCCAAGGGGGTTTTCTTACTATCTTTTGAGTTCGGGACATAAATTAATCCTAAAATCAATGCGAGTAATATTATTGGAACATTGATTAAGAATACCATTTGCCAATCATAATTCTCTACAGCCCAACCACCCACTAGCAAGCCAATTGGTGCCCCAATGCCAGCCATCATTGTCCATATGCCAATTGCTTTCCCCCTTTCTTCCCTAGGGAAAACAACAATCACGATAGATAGGGTTGCTGGCATAACTAATGCTGCCCCAAACCCCATAGCTGCTCTAGCCATGATTACATCATTCGAGGAATCAGCATAAAATGCAGCCGCTGCAGAAGCAGTTCCGAGCAAAACCAACCCTAATTGCAATGCTCTTTTTCTTCCAAAGCGATCTCCTAGTGCACCCATTACTAATAGCATACCTCCAAAAATCAGAGCATAAGAATCAACAATCCATTGTAAGTCACTATTGTCTGCTTGTAGATCTTTAGACATTTCAGGCAATGCTACATTCAAAGTGACATTATTCAGCATCACAATAACAAGGCTCATACTCATAATTCCGAGTATAATCCACCTTTTTTCATGACCAATATTTTCGCCCATGACATTACGGAGAAACAGACCCTTTTCAAAACATAGGTTCCAATATCAAAACCGTTCCCGATAACCATGGCCAATCGTCTACATGCGCTCTCCATCGCATTAATTTTCATATTGGTCAGTATGTCGGGCTGTATATTTTCCAGTAATTCTAATGTGGATACAGTATCAGAAGAAATGAGTTATCCTTCAATTTATGATAGACATGATCTTACTTGGCAAGATAATCATACATTTTCTTACACGTTAGAACAGGGGCCATATTATGCACTTGATGTTCAAGAAGCATTTATCGAAGTAGATACATCTGAAATTTGGGAAACAGGTCCTGACACATCAGAAGTTCATCTCTCATATTGGCTTCCGAGCAATACTTTGGAGGGCGAACAGGTTCCTGTTATTGCAGTCATCAGTCCTTATTTTTCATATGGGGCGCAAGGTGACGAATCTACTCCAACTAATATTGTAAGCGCAGGCCGGGGCGAATTCATTTTCGAAAATTTCGTTCCGCATGGATATGCATTTGCTCAGGTAGCGGTATTTGGAACCGAATTATCTAGTGGATGCTTTGACTATCGTGGTGCGGGGGAAGGTCTGGGGATACACAATGCTGTAGAATGGCTCGGTTCGCAGAACTGGTCTAATGGGCATGTCGGACTTTATGGTAAATCCTACGAAGGAGCAACACAATGGGAAGCTGCAGCCTTGGGTAGTGAATATCTTAAGACCATAGTGCCAATATCTGGTACAACAGCTCTACATCCTTTATTGTACAAAAACGGTAGCGCGGAAGCTAGAAGTCAAGTAATGCATATGAATTATTTTTCTAGCACGGTAGATTATAATGAAGATGATTTAGATAATGTATGCCCTGATATTATAGAGGGATTATTTGCCGGCCCTGTGACTTACGGCGCAGGAGAATTAGACCCATATATGTCAAATTATTATGATGAAAGAAGCCATATCGACAAAGCCTTTGAAAACTGGAATGGGAGCGTCTATTGGGTTCAAGGTTTACAGGATTGGAATGTTGACCCACACCAAGTATTCGGGGGGCCTATAGGAGTAAACTGGTACCAAGATTATATTGATGCTGGATTCGAAATTAGAGGAATACTAGGGCAATGGGAGCATAACTATCCTGATCAATGGACAAAACACAATGCCCAAGATAGCGGTTATGGAGGAGAAGCAATTCACAACATGACTCGCTGGGATTGGGCCCAGGATTTGTTTGAATGGTATGAGTATTATCTCAAAGGAGTAGGGCCCCAACCCGATCTTACAGCCCAAGTTCAGCGAAATGATGGCCAATGGCGTATTGAAGAAACATGGCCGCCTGAAGATTTAGAATGGTATAATTTACCATTATCAGATTGCTCTAGTTCGGGGGCATTTACTGGAGGAGGTGCTCCGGTTGTTGGAGGGGGGCAGACGGTTACAACGACATGTTCCGCGCTTTCCGAGACTGAAGACATCTTAATTTCAGGATTAATTAGATTGCATTTAGAAGCGGTAGCAACTATGGACGGCGGCCAAATATTTGCAGAATTAAGCGATTCAGCAACCGGCATTAGATTAGGCCATGCGACAATGGATATCAGATATCACGCCGGAGGTTATGAGCCTCAAACGGTATTGCCTTCCGAACAAGTAACAATGATGATGGAATTTCAAGCGATTGATGCCATACTCCCCGCAGGCCATGGGATCAATATTGTATTTACTGAATCTGGAGAAGATTATCTTGCACCTGCTTGCGGCCCTAGTTGTACAGTACATATTTTACCATCAATTTCAGAATTATCAATTCCTCATGTATCCAGTGATTCTGGCAATATCTTAATCACACCCCAAAATCCAGATGCTGCAAATAACTAGGTTAGAGGTATAAGAAATAACTTTTCCCTCTTGTCTCTGAGTAATCAATCATTCTTCCATCAGAACCTTCCAAGGCTTTCTTTGCTAACTCTTTCATAGCTTCACTAATCCAAGAAAGTGTTTGAAAATCCTTTTCTTCAAACCAACCATAGTCTGTGATTTCATCATTATCAATATCTATAATTGGATTTTTTGATTTTACAAGATAGGCTAGAAAAATTGCAGGTGTTTGTTTAATTAGACATTCTCTGAGACCAACTAAACCCTTCACTTGGGCGTTTATACCACATTCTTCTTTCAATTCACGCTTTACTGCTAACTGAGGCAACTCCCCCTGATCAACAGAACCTTTAGGCAACCCCCAGAGGTTTTTTTGCGGGCCCTTTGCCTCTTTGACCAAGAGAATTTTATTTTTTTCGATTAAACATGCAGCAACACCCAAATCAGTTTTTACTGGTCGCATAGTTATTTTACTGTAATAATTCATTTATCAAATACTGTTTCCAGTAAAAAGCACTCAATTATTAGTAGGATTCATTGCCAAAGTATGTTTCCTTCCCAATATGTCATTACCGAGGCGAGCCATGGAACAGATGGGATTTTCCATTTGCTGTCTGTCTTGTGATGCACCAGATATTGCTGGGTCGCAGAGGTGCAGAGACTGTATTTCATCACACATAAAAGTACGTGATAAAATATCTTCAGGGGTTGCGACATCTAAAGCAGATAGACTTTCAAGAGAATTTGTAACTATGCTTGCTAACCCTACTGATTTCATCGAAAATACTGTACATTCAGAAACCATGTCATATTACAAATCATTGATAGACAAGCACCAAGGCAAGTCCCAACCCAAAACAGCCGAAGAAGTGCAAGAGAGATTTGAATTGCAAAGAAAGAAACCCGAGAAATCCTTAATTCGTGATGTAGCTAGTAATAGAAAAAGAAGCACTGAAGCGTTAAATTCAGCAGAAATAGAGGAATTACTTATGAAAATTAGCGACAAACCCCCCGTCACCTTCTCCGAGTATTGGGAAGAATTACTTCAAGACGTGAATGAACTATTAGATGAAGATTGAAATTACGAGCATTCAAACAAGATGAATATATGGGACCATTACAATGTCGGAAAAACGTGACCCTCGTGCATGGAGGTTAGATGAAGACCCATTTGAAAAAATGGAGAATAATTCTAAGACTCATACACGTGCTAGAGATGATGGAAATTGGCGCAAAACCCACATAAGAGTGGTTACGGGAAGTGAGGGGCAACCCTTTTTCAGATCTTTTTCACAAAACCACTCACAACCAAGAAAGATTCACACCGGTTCTATTTGGCATTTTTCAAGAGTCGAAAAAGAACATTTATCTCAAGCAGTTTTAGCCTTTACAATAGCATTAGGATTTTTTGCAACAAATGGAATTTTTCCTGCGCTAGCAGACCCTTTCAATTTTATTAAGTCAGGTATATTATTAGGATTGGTAATATCTCCCGCCTTTTTATTACATGAAATTGCTCACAAAATCACAGCCAGGAATTATGGTTGTTGGGCAGAATTTAGAGCCTCTCCCGGCGGTTTACGATTTGGAATAATTCTCGCAGCAATAACTGGATGGATATTTATGGCACCAGGTGCAGTTATGGTTTATGGGAATACTACAAAATCCCAGTTTGGCAAAGTTGCGTTGGCCGGCCCGATCAGCAATATCATACTGTGGATAATCGGTATAATTCTAATTTTACTTGGTTTAGAAACATCGGGTACACTTACTGTTCCATATGCAGGAAATGACAAGGGAATGTTATGGTGGTGGTGCGTCTCTAACGCCGGATTAGCATTATTCAACATGATTCCACTTGGCCCATTGGATGGTAGAAAAATCAAACATTGGTCAGATTTCGTATTTTATTTCTGGTTCATTATATGTTTTAGTTTAGTTTGGTTCAACGCAACATCACTTAGTAACTTGATAGGATAATCTCATATCCATATTTTGTACCGTAACAGGTGAATAGAAAAACTAGTTGCAAGATTAGGACAAGAGTTGTTACGGTACAAACAACCATTCATCATACCGTTCTTTAACTTTAAGCCGTCATTAGTCAAATAACTTTAGATTAAAGCATTCACTATAGGCTTCTCATCACAATGGAAGAATGTCATTAGAGCCCACCAAGTAATCATATCTAGGCTGTTGACTACATTAGCCACACCAGTATTTTCCTCACCATAGTTTTTGCCAGTAGTATCCATCCAGGCCTCCATTTCGTCTAAAGTGTCACATACTTGGTGATAGCACCAATAACCATCAACTAATCCTCCGAAACCAATAGTTACAACATCTAAATTATCTTGGAAACTAGCATGATCACTTCTAGCAGTAGTATCTTCATAAACAATAATTTCAGGCCGATCCATATCTAACCACACACTAGTTTTCCATGTGTCTGCTGAATAATTAGTTCCTACTAGTGTTCCCATTTGTTCTTCCAAACCCAAAGCATCAGATCCAATCCAGTTAGAAAGTCCTACCATCCCTGGTTGATCCAATCGATCATGATTAGGGCCGGGCCCTATGTAGACTCTCATTGGCCAAACTTCCGCATCCTTAGGGTATCCATCTTCATCTATTGCGGGATCAGGGTCGCCATGTGGAGCACCACCACCGCCCGGCCAATTTACTCCTGCCATATCTAGGTTGATGTAATTAGTAATGGTCACATCAGGATTATCTTCACCAACATAGTATTCCGTCCAATAATCAGAACCTCTTTTTCCACCTTCTTCACCAGACCAAAGACAGAAAACCATTGTTCTTCTACTTTCGAAATTAGCCAAAGCTTTCGCAGTTTCCATAACCATTGATGTGCCTGCTGTATTGTCATACGCTCCAACTCTAGTGCCATACGTTCTTTCACCAATGATATGTGGGTCAAGAAGCAATCCATTGACAGGAGGTGCAACATCGAAATGAGCGCCAAAAACCAACCATTCATTTTGAACTTCTGTGCCCCATTTGTACGCACAAATATTGTATGCTTCTGGGTTCTGGGAACCAGTAATGTCTGTAAATTCATATCTGTGCCCAATTACTTCTAAACCAAAGCCGGTCATTTCACTAATTAGGTATTGAGCGGCATCTTCGTAAGCAGGATTTCCTTGACCGGCCCACCTATCGTAATAGCCTTCTTTACCGTCTACAATGTCAAAAGAATCGGTCGGGTCACTCATTTCGTACAAGCGATCATATACACTCCTACCGTCTACAATTCCTGTTGAATGAACTCCTCCCTCATCCTTAGATAGAGACATTGTTCGATCAATCGGTACGATTTTTACAACTACTGATCCTCCAGTTTCTGAACTATGATTTACAGTATCATATGTATTATTTCCAGAAGCCGATACTCGTTCAATTCCATTATTTGAATTATCTATATCTCCGCCCCTACTAATCCAGCTTATCCAAGATTCTTCTTGATCACGAATTGGCCAAAAGTCTCTACCAAAATCTCCGATTATGAAAATCATGTTTTCAGTTCTTGGAGGTGCCAATATTGGCAACGTTTGCGAATCACCTTTTTCCAAATCAATGACGGTCGAGTTTTGAACATAATTGGTACTATCTGCTATAATCAAGTAAGGAATAAAAACTGACATAGAACTAGAGGCGGAGAATTTTACATTTTGG
Organism: uncultured Candidatus Poseidoniales archaeon; assembly: GCA_902593945.1. Lineage (GTDB taxonomy): Archaea > Thermoplasmatota > Poseidoniia > Poseidoniales > Thalassarchaeaceae > MGIIb-O2. The sequence continues at coordinate 13,924 of CACJKA010000004.1, forward strand.
AAAAAACCACCCTCTAAAATCGCTACATCAACTTCCAAATCGCCTTCTTTAGGCATATTCTCTGAGTCAGCAAAACATCCAGTTAGTGGTGCTGATAACATTAACAGTACAAGCAAACCAGCGACGCCGTGACGCTCCATATCTTCCGGAACACGAATATCTTGTTGAACTAAACGGTCCTATGAAAGAGTACTATTCTGTATTTTAATTACCAGATTCAGTAATTTGCATCTTCTTAGGTTCCTTCAAGACAACAGCGAATAAACCACCTAGTAACAGGAAGAATACTCCGCAACAAGCTGTAGTCGCGCCTCCTAATGCAGCAAAGAATCCACCAACGGCTTCTCCGCCTTCTTCTAGAATTATATCCCACATTGGCACAAGCTCATAATTTTCATTTGCATCAATAGTATATTCGCCACTGTTATAATCCCAAGATGAAATAGTAGCCATGTGGTACCATCCGCTAGGATCATCCTCCCAGCCCCATGGTTTTTCACCATCATCTTCACAGTCAGTCTTTAGATGATTTTCTCCGGTTTCATTTGTCATAGTAATAGTAAATTCATCACATCTCACATCATCACTAACCATTACAAGAATATCTTCGCCACTAAAAGAATAAGTTGTAGCCTCCGCAGATCCACTGAAATCACTCTTTTCTTCTACATCCCATTGTCCAGCATCGCTTATAGCTGCACCTCCGCCAATCGTCATCACAACTCCTGCCAATGTAATTAACACTCCTAGGCCAAGAAAAATTTTACCTGCTATATGCATATGAGTATCGACATGATGGCGGAATATAAACTAAACCTTGTTTTTTGTTGATTTCTGAATTAATAATGGTATAAAGTATTTAGTGCGAACCAGCATCTTTGAGTTAGAAGGTGATGCTATGAGCGAAATAGTCAGACGAAAAGAAAATATTACCCAGGACTTTGAGAAAAATACATTGAATGGTTTTATCGGAGTATTCCTTCATTTCATTGTTCTCGGTTTTATTAATTTGTTATTGATGGGTTTGATGGGAGCAGGTGGCGCCATTGGCGGGCTTGCATTTTTAATCACAATATTCACAGGCCCTCTTTGGCTTCTCTATTGGAATAGTTATATTATCATAGCACCAAATGAAGCAGCTACAGTACAGTTCTTTGGAAAGTATTCCGGAACAGTGAATAAAGAAGGATTCCACTTTTTCCTTAATCCGTTCTATCAAAAACAAAAAATTTCTTTGCGTATAAGAAATTTTGAATCCGCTAGATTGAAAGTTAACGATGTGAATGCAAACCCCATCGATATAGGTGCAGTAGTAGTTTGGAGAGTATTTGACGCTGCTGAAGCACTTTTCGAAGTAGATCATTACGATCACTATGTCCAAATTCAAAGCGAGGCAGCACTGCGTGCGATGGCAACATCTTACCCATATGACATAATTGAAGACAAAGACGTTGGGGGAATTTCCTTATCTAGCCACCAAGAAGAAATCGCAGAACTCCTACAAGCTTCAGTAGAAGACAGACTCAAGCAAGCAGGGATAGAAGTTCTTGAAGCAAGAATCAGCCATCTAGCTTACTCTCAAGAAATTGCTCAAGCAATGCTACGCCGCCAACAAGCTAGCGCAGTGGTAGCTGCAAGAACCGAGATCGTTAAGGGAGCAGTTGGCATGGTTGAGGAAGCTCTGAAACAACTAAGCTCCAAACAAATAATTGACCTTGATGAAGATAAAAAGGCAACTATGGTAAGCAATTTACTTGTCGTTCTTTGTTCAGAAACAGACACTACTCCAGTAGTTAATACAGGAACGATATACTGATTGAAGTGGTGCAGAGGACAGGATTTGAACCTGCGAAGCACTACGCACTGGGACCTCATCCCAGCCCCTTTGACCACTCGGGTACCTCTGCTTGGAGACACAGCGACACGCCAATCGTATTTCACAATCTCGGATATCGCGAACTCTTTCGTCTCAACTATCATCAAGATAAACTGCATCGCCTACAGAAACAGACCCCTCTTCTATAACCGAGGCGGACCATCGAGACCACCCCTCTCTTTTGTTGTGATCGACTCTGGAGAAATTATTCTCGACAAATGACTTTCCGATTTTACTGCATGGGGCGCAAGGCTCGCTTAGCCTGATTACGGCAGACCCAAGCCTAATCGTCATACCAACCTCCAATTTCGGCCAATCCATCCCTTCGATAGTGAAATTCTCTCCAGCGGTGCCAACTTCGATAGGATGACCTTCTTTTTGGAGTTGTAATATCCTCTCCATAGAGAATATGCATACGGCTCTCCCCGGGTCTCCATTTTTCCTCTCCATTCTGAATCTGTTGTGATCCCCCTCGACTCCCTCGAATTTGACAATCGCTGTTTCCAAAGGAAGCTTCGGTACCCCCCCTAATTCACTTACATTAATTGAAACAATAGTTGCCATCCTAATCATTTTCTCCATTAACAGTTTCTAGAATTTCCAAAGTTTCTTTTACCATTCTATTTTTATCGAATCTTTTCTCAGTAGTCTCTCTTGCGGCGATTGAAATCCTCTTCCTCAATTCTGAATCATTCCCTAATTTTTTAATCCCCGCGATTAACTCTTCTAAGTCGCCTGGTTTGATGAATAAACCATCTTCGTCATGTGTAATTACATCAGAGTTCCCGCCAATTTTTGAAGAAATTGTGGGAATACCATGAGCCATGGCCTCTAATAATGCCAAAGGCAAACCCTCATATCTCATAGTTGGGATTAGGTAAATGTCAGCCTCTGAATAAATTCTTGAAAGATCTTCATCGGATACTCGGCCATGAAAAATCACTTTATCTTCAACTTTTAATTTCTTTGCCAGTATTTTCAACTCATCAAGATAAGAACCAGTTCCTACTATCCCTAACTCTAGATCCATGTCCTCAATTTGACTCAATGCCATTATCGCTTTTTGGAAACCTTTCTGCTTATCTGCCCTACCTGTACAAAGCAATTTTATGGCGCCTTTATTTTCAACATATTCTTTCTTTTCCGGCAATTCTATTCCATTTTCAATAACTTTAACTTTATTTTTTGAAAATAACGAAAAATCTCTTTCTAAAGTGGGAGAAACTAATATTATTTTATCCACTTTTCTTCTAGTAGGCATTTCCCATACCAAACATCTTCGAATTAAGTGTAATGGGGTGAGTAACATCCAATGCCAGTGCCGGGGCCTTTTGTCAGCGGACGAAAGAAATGACAACAACTCAGTCCTCAATGAGCCATGACAAACCAGGACAATTGGAATTCTCTCCTTTTTCGCCCAAGAAAGAACACCCGTAGAAGCAAATTCGTTACTGTGAATTATATCAATTGGTTTTTTTTCATGTATTTCCTGAATCAATTTCTTTGATTCTTTAAACCACGCTCTTGATAGTTTTCTTGGCTTCGAAGGGCTAAGAAAATGCACGTCGTAACCTTTTTCATTTATTTTTTGTATTTTTTCGGGATGAGAAGTGGTAATTACAGTAACGTCATGACCATTTTCAATAAAACCATCACATAAATCAATGCATTGCCTTTGAAACCCACCAAATCCGTGAGAAAGAGTAGAACGAGTCATCACTAGAATGTGCATATAACAAACAAATGAAAGGCCTGAGAGTTATAGGTCTATTCTATTAACGAGTTCAAGAACATTATTAATATCTTCCAGCATGTATGATGAAAGTAAAATAACATATGGCTGGTGGTAAATCCGAGTGTCACTAATGTCGGAGGTAGATGTTTTTCTTATTGGAGTCCCAAAAGCAGGAACAACTTGGCTCGCACATACACTTAGTCAACACAAGAAAATAGCCCTCTCTGACCCCAAAGAACCAAACATAATAGCATCTCATAAAGGCACCTTTATTCGTACAGATGAGGAACCCGATTGGGACAAATTTAGAATGTGTTTTCGTGAAGAAGGCTTGAAATTAGATGCCTCTATTCATGCGTTCTCTTGCCCTCTAGCGCCTTCTAGAATCAAGCAAAGAATCCCGGAAGCAAAGTTTATTCTTTGCCTTAGAGAACCCGTTTCGCGCTCATTCAGTCATTGGAACATGGTATTGAATACTAAAGAATCGGTAGCGAATGGGGTTGATTGGAGTACCTTTGAAAAAGCTTGGAACGATAATCATTTGAAAGTAGATTCAATGTATGGCACATCAATGAATAATTGGCTAAAAGAATTTGACATGAATAATTTTTTAATTATTGATAGCATTAAACTAAGGACTAATCCAAAAGATATTTTGAAAACAATTGAGAGCTTTCTCGAATTGGAACATCATGATTTCGAAACCACATCAAAACGCCACTCGAATAGTGCAATTTCGAGAAGACCAATTTCTTTCACGGGTAAATTAATTAGGGCATTATTCTCAATAATTCCCAAACCAATGAAATCGCCAATCGTTCGTATATTGCAAAAAAGAGATTTCAATATCTATAATCTTCCTCTATTAAGTACCAAAGGGATTACACACGAAATAAATTCCTCCCACTTCCAAATTTGCGGAAATCAATTAATTGAAGAATTAGAATTATTTGAAGAACTTACTGGATTTAATACCAATCATTGGCGCGAAGAAATAAATAATAATCTCAGTAATTGATTATGGAGTGTATCCAAAAATTCCTAAGATTTCTTTCTTTTCTAAAGCAAAATCACACATTTTTTTGTCCTTTTTGTACGCAAAGGCACGATCTTTATTTATTGATTTACTTATGCCCTCCAATAGCTCAGAATCCTTTTCTATGCCAACAAAATTCCATATTTCTTCAATAATTGATTCCGGATTTGTTAGTAAATCTTCATACCGTATTTCTAGGACAGATTCACATTCTCTCAAAATCTTCCTTTCAATAGTCATTTGTTCATACCAAAAATCAAATGCATGCGATAATGTAGCAGATCTTTGCCCTCTTCTAATAGGTGATTTACTATCTTTCCATTTATACATTTTAACCCATTTAGAAAATCTATTTTCATCCTCTTCCCAATTTTTTGAACTTCTTGTTTGAAGACTGGCTGCCACATCAACTCCATGACGCGTGACATGAATAATCTTCATCTCCGGCCATATTTCTTTCCATATAGGCAACGCAGGGCCATTTCTAGGATCTTTCCACCCCCATTTAGAATTCATATCAAACAAGCCTTTCTTCATTTTTTTCCCTGAATATTTTTTACTCGAATTACTAGCAATTCTCAACCTTAAATATTCTTCAACCTTTTTCTTTGCTGGTTTATAATCCATCAATTCCTGAACTGCCAAAGGCCTAGCCCAATCCGCTCCTGCATTTTCATAAATCCATTTATTCAATCCAATGAAAAATTTTGATTCGTGATCTTCTTGTAAATCTGAACCCATAAAAACTCCAGACCGATCTAATATCTGTGAGACTAAACTCGTGCCACTTCGATGCATCCCGACTATTACGAATGGCCCATTCATATACTTCCGTATTGGCATTCATGTTAAGTCCTAACGGGCAAATTAGTACTTTTTCACAATCATTATGCTCACAATCTAAAGATAAACCGAGCATTCATTCAATAACAAGTATGCATTCGTAAAGGCATGGTCGACATTGCTTCACTTGTGTTAGCAGGATTCCAAGATAGCATCGAGTCTGCGTTTGGGCCGTCTCTTGGATGGGTCATCGGCCACGCGATTGTACTTTTTTTCACACTTTCAATAATATGGATTATACAGAACAGAGATCATATTGTCAATAAATCTGGATGGGGTTACCCTAATTTGATAGACATATCAGTAATTACATTACTTACTGTAACTCAGTATCTTGTTTTTGTCAATTTACTTAATTTTCCTAGCACGGCATCATGGGGCCTAGCAATATTTTCAACAATGGCATTGAGATGGCATATACTAGTATTGGAATAGATAATTATTCGTATCCTCGTCCCTTTCTACGATAATAGATAAATCCCACAATAGTAACCAAGAAAATCCCTAAAATCCCCCCAATTACTGGTATTTGTTCTTCTGTAAGTCCTAATTGTTCTATAATCGAATCGTTTCCTCCAAGTTCAATACCAAGGCCTATTGATTTCTTCTTAATTTTAATATCAACTGTATTTGAATTTGGACAAGAATTCGGCCTAATTTCTCCTACTTCTATAATCACTATACAACCATCCCAATCAGTATCTAAATTGCTAGGCGTCCCTACTATAAAATTACAATTTTCTCCGGTCTCTCCAACTTTAACTTCTACTTCACAATTACCGCCAATATTTTCAAAGCCACTTGGCCAAGATGAGGAACCCATATTTTCCTTAATTAGATGTATTTGATAACTCACATCTCCTTCCATATTGCTATTACAATTTATAGCAGCAGAAATAGAAATTTCATCACCACCATCAAACGTCCCTCCGCCTTGCCCAATTTCAGCACCACAATTCATATATTCAGTAATTGTAATAATTATTTCTTCAGAATCAGAAGTACCTAGTGGATATGGCACTCCATTCACTTGCTCTACAGTAGCGGTAACATTAACTTCCATTTCGGCGGGTTCTTCAGCTTCATCTGATCTAAAAACAACTTGAAAATTGCTTGATCCTCCACCGGCAATTGTGATTGATTCAGGCCCAGCACTTGAAAGCGACCCAGACTGAATTTGTATGGTAATTTTTTCCGAATGCATACTTGGATTTTCCAAATCACAATTAATAACCACAGTTCTTGGTGAATTCGGACCCGAGTAAATCTCTCCTTCATCATCACAGGTTATTATTACTTCAGGCAACAATTGTGCCGAAACAGGAGTGACGGAATATACCATTGTTGCCAAAATTAGCATAGTACAGACAATGCTAACAGCCTTTGACATAACCCCCTCGAGCAATCAATTACGGATAGAATTATTGCTTATCGAATATTAAAATTCATTAAATTAGTATTCAAAGGTTTCATGACAGCCCATAGTTTCGATTAGTACATGAGTGATGGGGCGGGACAACCTCCGGTTGTGATTGTACCCGAACAAACTAACATAACCAGTGGAACTGCAGTACAAGAAAAACTAATCACTGCCGCAAGGGTTTTTTCAGACCTATTGAAACCAACATTCGGGCCAAAGGGCTTGGATAAGATGCTGTACAAGTCAAATGGAACTACAGCAGTAACGAACGACGGAGCAAAAATTGTAGCAGAATTATTAGTCAAACACCCGGCTGCAAAAATGATGGTTTCAATGGCCAATTCTCAAGAGGAAAACTGTGGAGATGGAGTTACTACAACCATGCTTCTTTGTGGGAGTCTTCTTCAAGAAGGAAACAATCTCCTCAAGAAAGGATTACACCCTTTGACATTGGTAGAAGGCTTTCGTAAATCTCTTGAAATTGCCAAGCAGCAAATAATTTTAGATTCAAGAAAAATTGATGATGAAAAATTATTGGCAGTTGCCGAAACTGCATTAACCGGTAAAGGAACAGAAGGGGCTCTAGATTTATTTTCATCTATTATTGTAGAATCTTTAACATCAATATCTGAAACACAGGAAATTCCTAGAGCCGAGAATATTGCTATGTTCAAATCTAATACTGGGAATATTCATGATTCTAAAATAATTCACGGAGTAGCGTTCCGTCGTAGAGTTTTGATGGATAGCTTGCCAAACAAACTTTCTGATGTTAAGGTAGCAGTTATTTCTGGCGACATTAAAATTCGAAAAATGTCACGAACTGCCGAGATTCAGATTACTTCCGCAGATCAATTAGAGGCATTTGTTGATGCCGAGCAAGATAGAAAGAATAGTATTTCACAGTCGTTAATTGATAGCGGGGCATCGTTAGTTTTGTGTGGTGGAGAAATAGATCGAGATATCCTACATAATCTTGCAGATAATAATATTCTTGCAGTTGGAGAACTAGACTCATCTGAGATACATAATTCTGCATCTTCAACAGGTGCAAAGGTTGTAGATTCAATATCTGATATCGAAACTAAAGATTTGGGATTTTGTGGTTCTGTTGTTTGGGAAAGGAACGAAGCAAGCGACATGGTCGAAGATATCATTAGAATAGATGGATGTAAAAAACCAGGATTAGTTACAATAGATGTCGGAGGGGCAGGAGATATTGCTACAGAAGAAATAATCCGAGGGCTGCACGACGGCCTTAGGGCAGCATCGTTAGCAATGGAGGACCAAGAAGTCTTACCGGGAGGCGGAGCAATACACAGCAGAATTGCTCATGCGGTTAGAATATCTTCTGAATCAGAACCAGGTCGTGCACGTTTAGCAATGGAAGCATTTTCTAGAGCGATGGAAACAATTCCGGGAGCACTTGTAGAAAACTCAGGTAATGATGCACTCGATAGCATACTCGAATTGAGGGCAGCCACTAGAAACCAAGAACATTTTATTGGAATTGACGAGAATGGAAAAGTATCAGTTATAGATAAAGCATGGCATCCTAGGACAATAATTACAGAATCATTACAGTTAGCATGTGAAACCACAATTGGAATGCTCAGAATCGACCAAGTCATTTCTTCCCGTGGTGATTGAAAACACTTCTCACAAATACTTCAAGCCCTATGCTCCTACGCCTTGATATGGCAGCACCACGCGCCCTACTAAGTGTATGGGAAAAATCAGGAATAGAGTCCCTTGCAACTTCGTTGTCCGAAATGGGTTGGGAAATTCTGTCTACTGGAGGAACATCTCGAAAACTTAGGGAAGCGGGAATCAATGTAATTGATGTCAGTGAAGCGACAGGGCACCCAGAATGCTTTGACGGGAGAGTCAAAACCCTTCACCCCGCTGTACATGGCGGCATTTTAGTGAGAAGAGATAGGGAAGATGATATGAAAACATTGGATGAATTGAATTACTCTACTATTGATTTAGTCTGTGTCAATCTATATCCATTCGAATCAGTTGCTGCAAAGGATCCTCCGGTACCCAATTCCGAATTAATTGAGATGATTGACATTGGAGGGCCGACAATGATTCGTTCGGCCGCTAAAAATCATAAAGATGTCTTAGTATTGACCAGCGATAAGCAATATCAAATGGTTATTGATGCACTAAAGGAAACCAACGGAAACCCCTCTCTAATTAATACGGAAATTAAACAAAAACTGGCTCTGGCTGCCTTCCAATGTACTGCAGCTTATGACGCTGCAGTTAGTACCGAATTAGAGAGACGATTCATAGGAGGAGAAACTCCGAACCAACTCAATTTCGCCTCAGAAAAAGGAATCCCTTTGAGATATGGTGAAAATCCTCACCAACCCGCATCCTTCTATCCAGCATCTTCTTCTGCAGGTCCTAGTGGTTTGGCTGCGGCCATCCAACATGGAGGAAAAGCCCTATCTTTCAATAATTATTTGGATTTAGATGGGGCATTGAGAATAGCTCGAGGATTGCTGAGAGATATGGACGAGAGCATGAATCATGGCTGTGTGATAATCAAGCACACAAATCCGTGTGGAGTAGCCATAGATTCCTCACAAAAAAGTGCTTGGAAAAATGCTTTAGCCAGCGATTCAGAAAGTGCATTTGGATGTGTTGTGGCCTTTACATCAATTGTACAAAAGGAAACAGCAGAAGAAATTGGAGGGCATTTCTTAGAATGTATAATTGCACCCGGTTTCAGTGAAGAAGCTTTACAAATTTTATCTTCGAAGAAAAATCGCAGAATGCTTACACTAACTAAATTTTTACCTAGAGATGATGAATTACGAATTAGACAGTTAGATGGCGGATGGGTTGCTCAAATCCAAGGCCCACCCAGTATTGACTGGTCATCTGTGAAATGTGTTACAAAGATACAAAGTTCTCCAGAATTGATATCATTAGCAAGATTTGGTTCAATAGTACTTTCCGAGGTCAAATCAAATTCAATAGTGCTGGTGTCCCAGACTAATACTGGATTTGCTACAGTAGGAGTCGGGCCTGGGCAAACGAGTAGAGTAGAGGCAGTACGAATAGCTGCAAGAAGAGCGGGCGATAGAGCGGTTGGCTCAATGATGGTTTCAGATGCCTTTTTCCCTTTCCGAGACGGCATTGACACTGCAAATGAGATTGGCGTCACTACAGTTGTACAACCAGGTGGCTCAATCAGAGATCAAGAGTGCATAGACGCAGCGAATGAACATGGAATTTCTATGCTCTTTACAGGTCAAAGATTATTTTTACATTGATATACCCATCTAAAAATATTGAGATATTATATGGAAAGTAGATTAATACAGGATACTTCCGTAAAATATGGAGGAGATATTACTCGTATCTTTAGGTGCCTTTTTTGCTGCTGCACTAACTGTACCTGCAGGTTTTGGTCTTTCCACAATACTAACTCCTTTGGTGCTTTTTTTACTGCCAGTTCATGAGGCAGTTGCAGTTGTAGCAGTGGTGCACTGTGCTCATAATGCTGGTAAATATGTTGCATTAAAAGAGGCAGTTGATTTTGAAGCGTTTAGAAGATATGGAATCTGGCTAGTTGTGGGATCTGTAATTGGAGCGTTGTTACAAAACCAAGTCCCTAATGATCCCCTACTCTTGTTAGTAGGGATATTCTTAGTAATATTACCTATTCTTACAATTAGTGAAAAATGGACGGGATATCGAATACCAGAAGCCAATGACAGATTAGGTGGTTTTGGTTCTGGGTTCATGGGGGGATTATCCGGCCATCAAGGAGCTCTAAGGGCGATGTTTCTTACAAGAAGATTGCCAGATAAGATGGCATATGCAGCAACAGCCAGTGTGTTAGCACTATGTGTAGATCTTTCAAGAATACCGGTATATTTCTTTTTCAGAACAGAAGAAATAGGTGATGAAATTACTCTAATAATTGTACTTGTAGTTTCGGCATTGATAGGTGTTAGAGTAGGGAAAAGATGGCTACAATCTTTGAAATCAACTCATATTCATAACATGGTGATGTTTGGAATAATTTGTAGTGGAATGTTCTATATCTTTGAAGCGTTAAATTAATCGCCTCTTTTATTTTTTAATGCTTTCACCAACTCTTCCAAATTTTCAAAAATTATAGTTACTACACTGATATGATTACAATCTTGACATATGAAACGTTTACCTGTTTCGTAACCCATATATGGAACAATCCGAGGGCTAAAGCAGTTTGAACACACTTCAATGTCTCTTAATTCCTTATCAGTCCCCATATTATCAGACCTATTCATTAGATTGCCTAAATAATCGAACCGCAGACATCTTCTTTTGAATATTTGACTCAATTAAGCTACAAACTTCTTCCACATTTTTTGCTTTCAAGGACAATATTTGACCCTCAACAGAATCAATAATTAATGCGGTCAATTTCCATAATGATTTAACATCCGGGCTAGGAAACATATTATTCACTTCATTATCAATGTCAAGATCTGTAACATCCATCTGATTTATTTGCGCTATAATTTCAATATATGATTTCCAAAGAGAAAGTAAGTAATTCCAGCGTTTAGTATCAATTTCTCCTATGAGATCTGGTATCAATTCAACAATTCCTCTGACGTATAGTTTCCCTTCAGGAAACTCCTCGATATATTCTTCGACCAGTTCATCAACTGAAGGGAATATGCTATTGAAGAATTCTGGCTCCAAAGCCGGCTCAATAAGTGAGTTGATACGGAATCTTCTTCCTCCATTTGCTAGATATAGTAAATTAGACCCTTGCTCCTGAAATTGATCAATTTCCACCAATACTCCAACATCATAAGGTACAGACACTCCATTCAATTCAGGCATTGATGGATTTGAAATAACATGCCCATAAGGCAACCCGTCCAACACAATATCATCAAGCATCTGCTTATATCTTGGCTCAAAGACCCTCATCATCATTTGATCTTCTGGCAGAAGAAATGTATCGAGTGTGAACAAAGGAACAATGGCCTCCTCTTCTTTCAAGTTAGGTATATTGCTAGAATTAAAAATTTCCATCTTCTGCCCTCCTGCTAACAATCGCCCCCGCAATTAATGAAGTAACTAGTAACATCATAGAGAAACCAGGTACTGATTTCTCTTCTTTTTTCTCTTCTTCTTCAGTTACTATTATCGGATTAACTATAATTTTCCCAACCATATTTGCTGACTCATGGGGTTCACAAACAAAATCATAGGTTCCATTTGTTCCAACTTCGAATTTAAATGAATAATCGACATCTCTTTCAGGGTCTCCTGAATCAAAGATACCATTTTTTTCTACTGCGTTGTGAGCTAAAAGTTGTCCTTGCCAGAAGAAACGAACAATATCTCCTTCAGTAATTGTCACTTCAGAAGGTGAAAATTGTAAATTTGTACTATCTACAGTAATGATGACTTCTTCTTCAAGAACAATATTCTCTCCTTCTTCTGATATTACTGAGGTACTAATAGTAGTACTTAATAAAAACAAGAGTAGCAAAACATAAGTCAAAAAGACCGATTTCATATATACTGAGATTAGAATTGACGTATGAAGTAATGTTTTATTATTTCTGTGAAAATTTCATTTTCGAGTCTTAACTTTCATTCCGACATACCAAATACCAATTAATCCCACTACCAGTATCGTTGCTGTTCCGAAACCGGGATCTGCTCCATTCCATGAAGAAACATTATTCCATGTTCCATCTCCTTTTGTAGACACTAGCCATACAAAATAAGACGAGATAGAAGTCATTACTAAAATCATAATCGCCACACTATACTTAGCATGTTTAGGTATTGTTTTCCCCGTAGCATAGTAATCAAAAATGGCATTTCCAAAATAGGGATTAGTCAAAGTTTTTCTAAATAATTTTTCACTAGACAATGAAAATAAGAACGCAGCAGGTACTGCCCACGATACCGTAGGCCAACCAGGAACCCATATCCCAATTATTGCAAAAAGAATGAATAATAAGCCCGTACCTATGTATAATTTGCTTTTCAAAGGGCTGCTAGAAACACAGTATTTTTCGACCACTTGGTCTACAGTTTCTAATCTGTCCATAGAACTCCGACCTATCATTATGACATAAATGAATATGTTTTAGTTCTCCTACAATTGCAAACTCTCAAGCGGAAACACTCTTTCCGACATGTATGAGTGAACCATACCTACCCCCTCGTAAAGGTTCAATCAAAAATCCATTACGAATTGCAGTTCTAATTTCTGGTAGTGGTTCAGGTTTACTAGCTTTACTTAATCACCAGCAATCAAACCAAAGTCCCCATATTACAAAATTAATTATTTCAGATAATATAAATGCTGGAGGATTACGATATGGGGAAGATTTTGGCATTCCAGCGGTAGCAATTTCTTTACCAGATTCAGTTTCTAAAATTGAACAGAGAATAATGCATGAGAATTTAATTCATGATAAGTTAATGAATTATGATATTGAACTTGTGGTTTTGAGTGGCTACATGAGAATTTTGACTTCCACATTCGTAAGCAAGTGGAAAGGTCGGCTGATCAATATTCATCCATCTTTATTGCCAAAATATCCGGGTGCTCATGCTCACCGAGACGCATTAGCAGATGGTGCTAATATGACTGGTTGTACAGTACATTTAGTCGATGAAGGAGTCGATACCGGGGAGATAATTGCCCAAGAAGAAGTCGAAATATTAGATGGAGATACAATAGAGGAATTACAGGAGAGGGTTAAAAAAATCGAACATCAATTATACCCAAAAGTTCTGGACACTTTCTGCTCAAAAGGTGTTTGAATTAGAAGCATTTCTGTAAAATCTCTTCTTTAGAAATTTCTTTAAATTTCCCACTTTGTACGTTATAATTTTCTAAAACCAAATCTCCAATCGCCAAACGATGTATTGAAACTACATAGTTGCCTAATGTATCGAACATTCTTCGAATCTGCCTTTTCTTTCCTTCATCAATTGTCAATATCGCGGCGTCCACATCTTGAAGAGTTATTCTAGCGGGCTTTGAAATGTATTCTTCAGTATGATATTCTTCAACTATCTTTATCGCAATTCCTTTTCTAATAGCTGTAATTTCTTCTTCAGTAATTTCTAAATCGGTTTTAACAAAGTATTTTTTTGGGATATGATTTTCAGGATTTGTTATTTTTTCTACTATTTTTCCATCAGTAGTTACCAATAACAGTCCGGTAGTGTCTTCATCTAATCTCCCAACTGTGACTAATGATTGATAGATATTTTTCGATAGTCGGTTTTCAAATAATTCGAATATAGATTTTTTCCCCAACTCTTTTTCTTGACTATTCAATCTGGAGCAAATATATCCTGATGGTTTATTTACTAAGAAATAATGGTTTATTGTAGGTAATTTTAGTATTTTACCTCGGTAAGATACAATTTTTGTATTCGGATTAAATTCAAACTTAATATTCTTCACTATTGAATTATTAATCTGAATTTCTCCATTCCATATTGCTTCTTTGATATCTCTTTTAGAGGAAAAATCACCACATTTAGAGAGAAATTGATGTAATCTTATTTTCATATATCGGTACCAAATTCAACTAAATTACCAACTGATTCGAACAGGCTCGGGCCACTCCCCAAGTAATACATGGCTCCTGTTTTACTGCGCGAATCTTCTGGTTGAGAATTATTTCCTGTAGCACAAACTCCGGTACATCCGTCAGCGAATGCAACGTATACCCTGCCATCCTTATCTATATGTAAATCATTAAAATCTAGTAAGTTTCTATTTGATCCGCCAATATCTCTACAATCTCCACTATTGAGGCATATGCTTCCGATTTGCACTGGATCAGGAGAAACTCTCATGGTATGGAAAATAGGATTCGCATCTAGCGCATTAAGACTGTATGTTATATACAAATGATAACTTACATTACTATTGGCGTAATGAGGATTTCCATCCCATTCTTGACCGTCAATATCTAGCCTCCCCAACTCACTTGAGTTCTCACTACCCAGGTATGTTATTGCAATGCGCCCCGGATCTCCGGCATCAATCTGGGGAAAAGTCGTAGATATTACTTCAATAGGACTGATTCGTGCACTTTCTTGTTCCCAAGTTTCTCCTGAATCAGTGCTTCTTGACAGATATATGCCAAAATCACCTCCAGTCCAAATATGATAAGCATTAGAAGCTGAATCAGTAGCAACTTCAGAATTTTTTCTTGGATATGGCGTTCCAACATCTTCACCCATTGTACGAGTTTCCCAAGAGTATCCATTATCCTTTGAGAAAATTATCGCAGGAGTTTCTACTCTTGGAGTAACATATACTGTGCCATCAGGAGCGGTCGTAATCGCTCCATGCAAACCGCCATCTCCAGTTGCTAATCCAAAAATTTGTCCACCAACTTCGAATGTCGCGCCGCCGTTAAAACTGGTATGGCAAAATATACCAAGTAATTTATTGTAACAAAAGTATACTGCCTGCTCATAAATTGGAGACAAACCACCTGGAATTCCATATCCTTCATCGACCCAAGGTCCTGTTGCGAGTTTGATGTGGTCATTTAATGGAATTGGGCCGGAATCATGTGGATTACCTAACCAACTTTCCCCATCATTATCAGACCACCCTATCCATGTTGATTCCAAACCCATCATGTGTATGTTGAATACACGATCAGTAACTGGGTCGACCCAGCCATATGGGTCACTGGTGAACGGTGCTTGAGTGATATCTGCAACATTATTCCAAGTCAGACCATGATCACATGAACGCATTGGCTTTTCTAATGCAATAAAGAATATACAACCACTAGATGTAATTCCGATACTGGGCTCAGGGCCATCTTCTCCCACATCACTGAATACAAAGTTTAGAGGCAAAGGAGGAAGTTCTACAGGCAAACCTTCTGAGTTTGTAACGAAAACACGAGTATCTTCTTCAGTTTCATCAATAACTTTTTGATTATCATTATCTAAATGTAAACATCCAGAAAGTGTCATTGCACACATCATTAGGCTGACAAGAATAGCACGTGTGCGAGAACTCATATCACTGCCCTGATAGAGGATTATGTTATTCTTTCCTTTTTGGGTTATTCTGTCGTGCAGGGGATTGCTTCTTAAGTAATTGATTATTCGTTTTTAATATGAATAGAATAATCGTTGCCTTAGCCAGTCTTTTAATTGTGACAACACCTCTTGCTGGATGCCTTGATGAAGCTACTTTGGAAGAAATAATCGACGATATTGTCGGTTGTATGGATACTCAAGCAAAAAACTATGATGAAAACGCTACTACAGAACTTGTAGGTAACTGTATTTATGCAGCATCGATGGAAGCGTTCATGGATGCAATGAACCAAGAGATAGACATTCAATCCATGCTGAATCAAAGCACAACTGCAGGTTATTCAATGTCAATGACGGCCCCCATGGGCGATGAATTGGAAGGTATGGGTGACGTACTAATTGAAGAAACTGTGATGGTCAATATGTCTGCAAATGCAGCGCACGTCTCTATTGCAATGAGTATCCCAATGGTATTTTCTTCTACAACAACAATGATACAAGTTGGAGAGGTTGTTAATGTGCATCACAAGTTGGATGGCGCGTTGGTTACTGAAATGGACGCAGAAACTATTGATGAAAAATATCAGACTAGAGACATGGTCCCTAATGTAATGGATTGGGTGATTCCAATGTTAGCTGACTCAATGGCTAGTGACATGGGCAGCGATTCAGAAGATACAGAAGACGATTTATTTGATGATGATTGGGATATGGATTCTGCAACAATTTCAGTAAGTTTCGATTCAGTAACAAACAGCCAAACAATGGACTTATCCACAGCTATGGATAATGGATCTATGATGAATCTTTCAGTTAAGATTGATGAGAACTCAGAATTAATGTCATATTCGATGGTTATGACTGACGAAAATGGTTCTTCTATGCATATGTCTTATGCTTTGATGTGGGGCGATGCTGTAGTAATTACAGTAGATCAAACTCTCCCGAAGACAGCAATTCCAGTACACTGGGATGGCTTGCCTGATTTCAATAATCATGATGATGACTGGGACGATGATGACGACGAGCCCGATATGTTCGTTTGCGATAATGGAAATGAGATTCCAATGGACTGGGTAAATGATGGAATGGATGATTGTGGTGATAATTCAGATGAGTATGATAACGATGATTCAGATGACGGCGATCATGACCATGATAATGACGACGGTGATGAAGACGACTGGAATGAAGAACCTAGAGATTTATTCCTTACTGTAGCCAACAATCAAACCTTTGAGGCACCGTTGAGTGACTTCTCCATCCAATTCTTATCTTGTCATTCAGACGCTAGATCTGATTGTAATGTTGAAGAGAGCTCAAGTTTGACTGAACTAACAGGTCAAATGGGTGATTCTAACTATACTTATGTAGATGTAGATGCAGATGGTATGATTTCCGCAGGAGATACATTAGAGATTACAAGCATGGATCCAAGCTATGACTTTGATTTGTATGATTCTTGGTCTGATAGTTATGTTTCTGATTCAGGCGTCAATGGACCAAATATGCCTGGATTTGGAGGTATTCTTGCAACTATCAGTATGCTAGCTGCAGCATTTTTACTACCACGAAGAGATGATTGAACTATTCATCATCGAATACTTCGATCTCTGCGTTACGTTTCACTAGATCTGTAAATTTGGAAGTGTAGCGGGTGGCTCTAACAACATGATTATCAATCCAGTGATAGTTTCCTCCACGTGGTTTCCCCATTAGTAATGAATGATAGTTGAATCCTTTTTCATGAAGCCACTTTTCTGTGACATTTCTATGATCTTCAGTCCTCGCCGTAAAGAAGCAGATATGGTGACCTTCAATGTACCATCTGTTAATAGTTTCAATGGCATCTGGATAAGCTTCTGCTGTTACCATTCTTTCAGGCTCTTCATTTGGTATATCTTCACCTACTGTTCCATCAATATCGATAAGATAATTCTTTTTCCCAGCAGGTAATATAGGGCTTACTCTATTTCCTCCCTCATCCAAGGTCTCTACTAGCTTATTCATACTTAGCGCCCTGTAATAGTGTTCTTGAATTAGACCATTCATGGGTATCAAAATTACCGTTTTATGGAAATCAACATTCCTGATAATTACATTTTATATCCGCATTCCGAAGCATTATGAACGGAACCTGAGACGGAGTGCCGTGCCAGGAGCATATGACAGGAGCCGTAAATCTGCTGTAGTCAGAAGTATTTCTTCTAATTTCAGCAAAGCTCTCTCTAGTTATTTCGGCACAAAAACACCTAACCAAGAAGAAGCCAAAGGGTCTCATAATGCATATGTCACCGCTCTTAGAGCCCACGGAACAGAAGTAACTGTTTTACCAGAATTATCCGCTTTTCCAGATAGTTGTTTCGTTGAGGATACTGCTGTAATGGTGGACGGTAAGGCAATAATACCCAACATGGGGCACCCCTCTAGGGAAGGAGAACAACAGGCAGTAATGGATCACATGAGTAATTTTGCTGAAATTATTCGAATGCCGAAGGGAGCAAAATTAGATGGTGGAGACATAGTATTCTTTGATGACAGATACCTTGTCGGTATTTCAACAAGAACAAATAAAGAAGGTGCAGATTTCCTTTCTAATTTTATCAAAGAGGACGGATATGATGTCGAATTAATCAATGTCCCCGAGACTACTTTACATTTGACAACAGTGTGTTCATCTCCTAGAGAAGGTACTATTATTGCTGCAGAAGGACATCTCAAAGAAAATCAGATTTCACACTTTGCTGAAGAAATTATTTGGATACCAAATAACGAAAGTTATGCATCTAACACGATTGGATATTCAAATGATAGGCTAATTGTTGCAGGAGGTTTCCCTAAAACAAAGAATATTCTTCAAAATGAGGGCTTCAGACTGATGTCCGTTGATATGGAACCAATAATGCAAGCAGACGGTTCACTTACGTGCCTATCTGTTTTCACTTCTTGAATCATTCCAACATATTGGTTGGGACAGCACCATATGCGTTTTCTCCCGCATCGCCTTCTTGAACGAACAGATAAATTAGGTAAATTGCTCCTATTAATGGAACCAAAGCAACGAACCACATCCAACCGGACATTCCTAGATCATGTAACCTTCTAACAACAAGAGTTATCGAACCAGGTACTAACAGAATCGGTGCTAACGCCATTAATGCAGGTAAAACAGGAATATCTATTATTGCTAAAATTATTGAACCAATGAACATCACCATAAAAAAGATATTTCCGCCTAAAACCCAGAACCAATATTCTGATCTAGATGCTCTTCCAGAGAGTGTAAATGAGTTTTTGAAACCGCTTTTCATAGCGTCCATAAACGGCATCATATTTGCAGGCCTACCAGATGTGTTTTCTTCCATCATACATCTCAGATTATCTTTCTACATATCAAGTTATACCCGACATATTTCTCTACAAGTCCCTTTCTGTGTTTATATTTTTAATCAAATTATTATCTACCATCAATAGAGAATGAGGAATTTCAAGAAACATTTTGTGTAAAGGCAATCCGTCCCAATCCTCTAACGAATTAAGTAGTAATTTCGGCCGAATTAATGAAAGCAAAGGTTGCAAAACATCCCCATCTGTTGGCATTATTACTTCATCTTTTTTTGATATGGAATCTTCTAAGCTAGAAAATACTTCAGGAGTTATCCAAGGTACATCTACCGTTGCAAGTTGAATGGTATCCTGCTCTAAACAAAAAGGATCATTTAGATTTTCAATTATTGCATCTACAGGGCCTGCGTGTTGTTTTGAATCTAATACCCATTCAATACTATAATTGGAATCAATTACAGCTGCATATTCTTCCATTTTTTCAGGATTAGCAACAGCAATCCTGATTGGTTCCCTATCTGCCTTTACTAAAGCTTCAACCACTCTTGTAATCATTGCCTTTCCATCAATTTCGATTAATGCCTTGTCCCGTCCCATTCTTCGAGATCTTCCGCCGGCAAGAAGCAAAGATCGCACATTCTCACCTTAATTCATTAAGTCGATTTAAGGCATACTGAATTTCATCCATTAAATCCATAGCTCTATTCAATAAAACCTGCCTATCTCTTCTTATTTCAGCAGTTTCCATCCATCTCATTAGTTGTGTAATATCTTTTGAATCTCTTTTAATCGTCCATTCTAGAACCTCTTCTGCAATAGGGTCATCAGAGGGCAATAGACGTTCGACCATAGGTGCCGGACATAGTCATCAGCAATCAGTTATACGCCTAACTCTCAACTAATTTACTCTTTATCCTAGTTAAAATTGAATCTCCAGATGGAATTTCAATTACAATAATTTTTTCAATTAATTCTTTAGAGAACTCATGTCCATGAATTTTCCCTGAGCAAGTAACTATTATAGACAAATGTTGTTCAATTTTTCGCCCATTTATCCATTTTAAAATTAAATCCTCTCTAGGGGGTTCACGTTTTGCTCTGAATAATTCTTCAATATTCAGTAATAATGAATCGACCGACTCTACAGGATGGATAGAATCTTCTAAAATTTCCCAAGGATTCGTACCCATTCCTTTATGATCAATATTAGCAAGTAAGATGGCCGCTAAAGCAATATCCTCTCTTCCATGTCTTTTCCAAAGTCGTCTTATCAATTTTAACAAAACTCTATGAGTATTTCCCGCTTCTGTAATTAGCCAAGATGCTAGATTTCTAAGAAGCTCATCGGGAGTGCCTAGAATGAATGAGTAACCCGACGACACCATCATCCTATCTGTACTAGATTTCATTATCAATGCAGGAACTCCAATCGGGTAAGCATTTCTAACTAAATTAGCCAAGGCTCTATCTGACGAATGTATATTTTTTGATTGACTATTCAGAAATTCATCAAGATTTTTTCCAGAACTCATCCAAATCCCTTATTTCTGCACTCTAATGTTATCGACAATCTCCGACAACCTATCCATAGTCCCTTTTAATTCATATCTTATATTTTGGCGGACATTTCGATGTACAATTTCTTCTAATTGACGATCTAGGCTTCTAAGAATTGCTCTATGTTCAGAATCACTTAGCCCAAACACTTTCCTCAAGTATGCTATAATTCTTAACTCATCATCAGTTTTATCTGTATGTATTAGAAAAGTTTCTAGAACTTGTTCATAGGTTGAGATTTTTTCACTATTAGTCAAAGAAACCCCTTCTTCAATATCATTGTCTTGTATAATTGAATCATAGATTATCTTTGGTTCCTCATCTCCCAATCTTAAAGCCCTAGCGAGTTTTGTAATCAACCTTTTTTCACCAAATGTAAGGTTTCCATCATTAAGGGCAAGACTGACAACTCCTCGAAAAACAACTCGCCTATCCGAGGAGGGTTCGACCATGAACATCGTCGACGGTTCTATGACTTAATCTCTATCCCCATTAATTTTAACAACTATAGAAAATATGAAAGTAGAACCATTTATGCAATATTAGTCCTAATTCCCGTATAATCATAGGAGCCTTCATGAAGGGTGTAACCGCGGGTATGGGTTGGTAATCAGCCACACTCGCGGGCGTTTTGCGCCCATCCAACCCAGAAACCTACTAGGTTATTGGGAGTGAAGCCCCTCTAGTTGGGCCGAAAACCGGAAAGGAATTATTATGTCAAATACTGAAGGAAAATATATCATACACGCAACAATTCGTTGTGACGGAACAGTCGCCAGAAAAGACGTCGTTGGGGCCATATTTGGTCAAACAGAAGGACTTCTTGGAGACCAGTTGCAACTAAGAAAATTACAAAGAACTGGCCGCATCGGACATGTCGACGTATCTCTGAATCAGAATAAAGGAAAAGTACAAGGAGAAATCTCACTTTCTTCATCTATTGATCAGGTTAGTACGGCAGTCATTGGAGCGGCATTAGAAACCATAGATCGCATAGGCCCATGTAAAGCGGTAATAAAAGTCAAAGGGATTGAGAATATTAGATCTGCAAAGAGAGATAACGTGATTGATCGCGCTAAGACTCTATTGTTGAATATGGTAAACTCAGGCCAAGACGAATCTAAGAATATACTAGACGAGGTGCGTTCTGTTCTAACTTTAGATACAGAAAAAGACATTTCTGGAATGACCGCGGGACCTAAAGTCGCAGATGGTAGCGCAATCATTATTGTAGAAGGACGAAATGATGTTAAGAATCTACTAAAGTTTGGTATTAAGAACGCTATAGCAACTATGGGCTCCGGTATTCAAGACGAATTAGTTGCACTTGCTCAATCCAAAACAATGGTGACTGCATTCGTCGATGGCGATAGAGGTGGAAAACTTCTACTGATGGAACTCAGCGGTAAGTTGGGTAAATCACTAACGCATGTGGCTTTAGCTCCGCAAAGTCGCGAGGTAGAGCACTTAGAAGGAAAAGTAATCACCAAATGTCTAGCTCAAAAAGAACCTGCTAACAAACTAGTATCTCGCATTCAGGCGGAGTTAGCGAAAGAAGACGATGCTGCTGTAGGCCGCGGAGAAGAAATTCTTGAAGCACCAGATGAGATCAAAGGCTGGGCAGGTATGTTGGAAGGTCTGAAAAGAAATCAAGCTGTTATTGTGAATGAAGATGGATCAGGTAGTGAACCAATTGGGGCCAGCTCATTAGAAGCCAAACTTGCAGAATCGGAGGGAGCCAAAGGTCTAGTATTTGCTGGTAAAGTAACCGATAGAATTTTTACTTTAGCGGCAGGTGCAGGCATAGATAGCGTAGTGGCATCCTCAGTAGGAAAAGTGACTAGGAAATCTGGAGTACAAGCCTACTCAGCATCAGATATGTAAGATTTTTACCCTATTGGCGAAAATTAATTACATTAAAAAAGCCATTCTAAGGCCACTCATCAGTAGAAGCCATCAAAAGTCCTACATTCCCGCTCGCAAGGGATGGAGCAGTCGACGTCGATAATTCTAGCGTTGTATGGCTTGGTCGGAATCGTGTTAGCAACACTTTGGTTACGGCACCAATCAGTGCTAAGACAACGAGACGAAATGCGTGCAAAACTTGGCAATTTACAAGGTAACTTAGCCAGTACCTCTAATCGTCTTGATTTACTTTCCAGAGGAGTCGACACTATTCTTGGAGAAACTCCAGAAGTACATGAATTATTGTCGGTACATAAATCTCTAGAATCAGCAGAATCATTACTTTTCGAGCAGGATGTAACTATTAGCTCCAGTGAATCTTGTGCTATAGCAACTCATGCAGCAAGATCAATTCTTTCCAATTACCAGAGTGATACAGAAGCGGAAGGAAGTGAAAATATACTACCAGGAATAATCCCCTTGGTATTAAGACTAGATGCAATTCTTACTGAAGCGGAAATGAAATCTGAAGATTTAGAACTTAATGGCGATGAACAAAGAGGCCTCGGGGAATTATTCCACGAATCAGGAAAGTTCGATAGAGCGGCAGATTTCTATCGAAGAGCAAATTTACTTTCTCCCGAAAGCTCCTCTATTCTCTTATCACTGGCATCGATACAAAGAGATGAGGCTGATCTTGAATCTTTAGATAGAACATTGGAACGTTTGATAGCAATTAATCCAGACGATGTGGATGTACTAAAAGAACAAGCAATTTTGCTTTCTGGAAGTGAAGATGAACGGTTGAACCGGAACATTAGGAGATTGGATGCTTTGGGTGTTGATTTTCAATTAACAGAAGGCGATAAAGATATTTCAAATATTGTTGACAGAGCAAATATTGTGCAGAATCAAATAAATCCACACCTTAAGGAACCATCAACCTCGGAAGGTTGGGTTTCAAAATCTTCCAAATTGATGCAATTAGGAGAAATAAGAGCCGCTTTAGAGTCTATTGAAAAGGCACTATATCTTGATGCTTCTAATTCTGAAGCGTGGCTATTGAAGGCAAAATTATTGGCTGCAGGTGAAAACCAATCCAAAGAAGCTCTTCAAGCAGTTCGCCGAGCATCAGGATTAGGAGAATATACAGTTCTGATAGAGAGTAAGATACTTGAGAATGAAGAAAAGTTAGACTCTGCCAGAGCAGTTTTAGAAGAATGGTTAGATGTCAACCCTGCTGATGCAGAAGTTAGAGGCAGATTAAGCCTAGTCCTATTCCGAGCAGGAGCTATAGAATGGTCTAAGAGAGTACTGGAAGAAGCACCCGAGGAATCTTGGGAAAACTCCTCATTGCATGTTATGCAAGGTCGATTGCATTTATTGGCTGCTGATGAGCACAGAGATAGGACTGGAGAACACGATCATATTCTGTTATTAGATGCAACCATTTCTTTCGACTTAGCAATAGAAAAAGATAGAGAATCCGGTCTTGCATGGCTCGGCAGGTCTCGTGCATTAAGATATCAAGGTTCAATAAAAGAGGCAGAAGTAGCTTTGATAAGAGCAAGAAGACTCATACCCGATCATCCTTCGATATCTTTAGAGGAAGCACATTTATGCTTAGAAATGGGTAAATTAGATCAGGCCAATGCATTAGTTTCCGAAGCATCGACTAATGTGCGAAGCCACCCATCCATTCCATTCATTAGAGGTATGATTGCAGCGAGACAGGGGCGTTTCATAGAGGCAAAAACGTTTTTCTCCAAAGTTCTTACATCGGAACCGAATCACATCAGAGCGAGATTGAATAGGTGTTCAGCTTCATTATTGGCTGATGACTTAGTCACTGCTCTCGATGATGCAAATTCACTTATTGAATTAGCACCCGAACTAAATCTAGCAAGGCAAAGACGTTCTGAGATTTTAATGAATCTTGGAGACTGGAAAGAAGCAGAAAACGAATTGCGCACACTACTTTCCCAAGATCCTGAGCATATTATGGCGCTAGTACACTTGGGTGCTTGTATGATTGCAATGGATAAGTCAGAACAGGCAGAAAAGCCGTTAAATGAAGCGATTCGATACGACCCTACACATTCCGAAGCATGGTATCAAAGAGGTTTGTTATATCTCGACTTTGGAAGAATAGATGAGGCCAAATCAGACTTTGAGGCTGCAGCTAAATATGATAAGAAGCATATTGATGCAAGATTGAGAATTGCAGCAATTCTCCATGATGGTGAAAACGTGAATGAATCTGTTATTGCATGGAGAAAAGTACTCGACATAGATCCAGAGCATAAATTGGCCAGAAGAAGATTACAAGAATCGGTTGATAGACAAGAAAAC
The DNA here is from genome assembly GCA_902593945.1 of uncultured Candidatus Poseidoniales archaeon. Taxonomy (GTDB): domain Archaea; phylum Thermoplasmatota; class Poseidoniia; order Poseidoniales; family Thalassarchaeaceae; genus MGIIb-O2. The sequence goes on from CACJKA010000004.1 coordinate 39,065, forward strand.
ATGAAGCAGAAGATTTCTCCAAAGGGTTGAACAACACGGTATGGCTGCATCACATATGCCCAACTCACTTGGAATAGAGCCAGGACAAGTAGCTCCAGATTTTGAATTACCTAACGCCAATAAAAATCTAGGTAAAGACATTTTATCTCTAAGTGAAATTATGGGCGATAATGGCGCAATAATCACTTTCACTTGCAATCATTGTCCTTATGTCGTTGGTTCAGAATCTAGAATTGAGAAGATGGCTATGAAGGCCAGAGAGAACAATATTGGTTTCATTGGAATTAATTCAAATGATCCCGTTAATTATGAATCCGACTCTTGGCCTAATATGGTAAAAAGAGCATCAAGGGGAATGTCATATGCTTACTTACACGATGCGGATCAATCTATTGCAACACTTTATGGTGCCGAAAGAACTCCCGAATTTTATCTTATCAACGCGTCTGGAAATGTAGTTTATAGGGGCCGTCTTGACGATTCACCAAGAGACCCTGCTCATGCAACAACTTCAGAACTTTCAGACGCAATTGATTTGTTAGTAGCAGGAAAAGAAATCACAGATAATAGAACCCAAAGCATCGGGTGCTCAGTTAAATGGAAAGTTTAGGTGAAAAGATGTCCATGGGAATTCCAGCTAGAATATTTGCTACTATACTCAAGTATTCTCCTGCCTCTGTACAGAATAGATTATGGAAATGGTGGTATCAACGGATATCTAAAGCACACAATAAGGTAGACTTTAGATTTATGAATTATGGATTTGTGGATGAAGACGGCCCTGTTTTAGACTTGGTAGACGAACCTTATCGATTATTCATACAACTATATCATATGAATATAAGAGATGTTGATTTAAACAACAAGCAAGTATTAGAAGTAGGTTCTGGAAGGGGAGGGGGCGCTAGTTGGATTGCTAAGTCTAAGTCTCCATCTTCTTTAATCGGAGTAGATTTTTCAAAGGAGGCGGTTACTTTATGCAATGATTGGTATGAACAGGAGAATCTGAATTTTATAGAAGGAAACGCTCAAGATTTACCATTCGATGCTGACAGTTTCGACATCGTCTATAACGTTGAATCTTCCCATTGCTATGGCGATATCAACAAGTTCGTTAGCGAAGTTTTTCGAGTTTTGAGAAAAGATGGATACTTTTGTTGGACTGATTTCCGGGACGAAGAAACTATGAAGAAGACAGAAGAAATATTTCAAAATGTTGGCTTTTCAGTAGCATCAAAGAAAGAAATCACTGATGAAGTAGTCGATGCTTTAGATATGATAAATGACGCTAAGAAAGAAAGAATCACCGAACTTGTTCCAAGAACTATTAGACGTAGTTTCGAAACCTTTGCAGGAGTCCAAGGAACGCCTGTTTATGATTCATTTAAGTCTGGTAAGTTGAAGTATTACAGATATCAAATGGTCAAAAAGAATTAGTATTGCTCTAAGACTAATTCTGTTTGCGTTGAAGTTATTTCTCCCGGTGCGGCTAACCACATACGATCTAATAAATTTCTTAATGAAACAGTATCATCAACGTGAACAATAGCAACTAAATCCGCGTCCCCACTAATCTCGTAAATACACTCAACTCCTGCCCATCCTGAATATTCTCCAGCAAGACTTCCAATCTCTACTCCAGAACCAACTTTGAGCCGTATTAGTGCAGTCAAACCTATACCAGCTTCTCTGATTGTATAACCCCTAATCACTCCAATATCTTCCATTCTTTTCATACGAGTCCTTACAGTACGTTCAGTAACATCTACCTTTTTTGCAATATCTACAAATGGGGCTCTACCGGCATCTCTGAGGTAAGCGAGAATGGCTCTATCAAGTGAATCTACGTTAACCATGATTAATCCGCAAAGCGAACCCTTTTTGATTGTTATTGTCGTTTTGAGCAGCAATATCTCAAGCAATTTTTCCGTTTTCAGGTAATAATTATACATTTAGTTTCATGATTGAAATTAAGTTGCATTCAAATGAGTCGGCGATTTCTGACAATACATGCCAGAGGATGATGCGACAGCCAATCTTCGAGTTCAGGAGTATTTAGATGATGTTTCGAATCTTAATCTTTCAATCTCAAAATCTCAGTGGTATAATGTAGATGTGGCGACACTTCTAGTCAATTGTAAAGTAGTAGGCCATGATATCGATCATTCCACAGGGGCATCATTGATATTTCTAGAGAAAAGTGTGTTGATGTGTTGTTGTAATTCTGGCAAAATGCATCATTATCCAAAACATCTTCTACATTGTTTTGTAGATGATAAGAGAGATAGTCATGATAATCTGGACGGAGTGATATTCAAGGCTGAGTTATTTTCAATATCTCCTTCTGAAGAACAACTTTGCTGGGAAGAAGTCTGCCATTCCGAAATTCAAGTTCCCGAAGTTCAGAATAAAGTATCTCGTTGGCTTAGTTGGTTAAATTCCTAGTTTGACCACAGTAACATTCAGACCATAATTGCTCTTCGAAGTAATTAATGGGCGGCATAATAACCGATCTTAAGGCGCGCGCAATCATTGATTCACGTGGCAATCCGACCGTAGAAGTCGATTGTTTTGTAGATGGAATTCTAATGGGCCGCGCAGCGGTTCCTTCCGGAGCAAGTACAGGTAGTCATGAAGCCGTTGAATTAAGAGATGGAGGAAAAGATTGGATGGGTAAAGGTGTATCTAAAGCCGTCCACAATGTCAATGAAGAAATTAGAAATTTGTTAGTAGGATTAGACGTTTCTAATCAAGAAGAAATAGATGCATCAATGTTAATATTAGATGGTACTCCGAATAAAGGTAGATTAGGTGCCAATGCAATCTTAGGAGCATCAATGTCAGTAATTCGTGCCGCGGCAAAGCAATCAGAAAAATCACTATGGTCTTATATTTCAACAAAAAATGAGAATAAATTACCTGTTCCATTGATGAATATACTCAACGGAGGAGCACACGCAGCTTCAAATGTCGACGTTCAAGAATTCATGGTAGTCCCTCACGGATTTGATAGTTTCTCTGATGCCTTACAGGCCGGAACAGAAATTTATCATTCATTGAAATCTGTATTGAAAGATGAGGGCTTACTCGGAGGTGTTGGAGATGAAGGAGGGTTTGCGCCAAACTTACCTTGTAATGAAGATGGGCTTAGATATTTGATGGGTGCGATAGAAAAAGCCGGCTATTCCCCAGGGGACCAAATCTCAATTGCTCTAGATGTAGCCGCCCAAGAATTCTTTGACGGAGAAAATTATCACATTGATAATAGAGTAATTAGTGGAAAAGACCTCACATCGTTGTATTCATCTTGGTTAGATAACTACCCAATAGTATCTATGGAAGACCCATTTGGAGAAGATGACTGGGAATCTTGGAAAGATTTTACAAAATTAGAGAGCCATAGGGTGCAAATTGTTGGAGATGATCTGTATGTTACAAATCCAGAACGTCTCAAAAAAGGTATAGTCGAAAGAGCATCAAATGCAATATTAATCAAATTAAATCAGATAGGAACAGTTACAGAAACTCTCCAAGTCATTGAAATGGCTCGCAAAGCCAATTTTGGAATTATTATCTCACATAGATCTGGTGAAACATCAGACGATATAATTGCAGATATCTCAGTTGGAACAAACGCGGGGCAAATAAAAACCGGTGCACCTGCTAGAAGTGACAGAACAGCAAAATATAATCAATTACTAAGAATAGCTGAAGAATGTCCGAATTATAGTGATTTATTCTAATGATGCTAATAGCAATGGCAACACAATAGTCGCATCAGATTCAATTACAAATTGAGGGGTGTTTGTGTCTATCTTCTCCCAACTAATTTTCTCATTCGGAGGTGCTCCTGAATATCCTCCATAAGATGCACTAGACTCAGAAATTTGAGCAAACCAAGACCAAAGGGAAACATCAAGGCCCACATCCTGTCTTAGCATAGGTACAACACATATTGCAAAATCTCCTGCAATCCCACCTCCGACTTGTAGTAGACCTGTTGGTGAATCATCTTCCCTATACCAGTCTGCTAATGATTGCATGGCATGCAACCCTCCTAATACTATGTCTGGGGACGGAATTGTACAATCAATAACTCTCGCTGTAAGTATGTTTCCTAATGTCGAGTCTTCCCAACCTGGGACAAATATAGGTAGATTAGCATCTGCTGCTGCTAGTAACCACGAGTCTTTTGGATTAGCATCAAATTCAAGATTTCCATGCAATAATAAATCGTATAGATATTCGTGAGGAAATCTCCTATCTCCAACCTCTGCAGCATCCTTCCAAAGCTCCAATAGAGGCTTCTCAATATTCCTAATCGCTTCTTCCTCGGGGATTGCAACATCTGTAACTCGATTCATACCTCTCTTTTGTAATTCCTTGTCATCTTCAGCAGTCCAGTTTCTCCAATCTTTTATTTTCTCATATGATGATTTTGCAACTAAATTGAACAAATCTTCTTCAAGATTTGCACCGGTACAACAAATTGCATGTATTTTCTGAGACCGAATTGCAGGAGCCAGAGACCTCCCTATCTCTGCAGTCGACATAGCACCTGCCAATGTGATCAACATTCGCCCATCATTTTCTAGAAATTCTTGTAAAGATTTACTACATTCAGCAAGGGCACCAGCATTGAAATGTTTGTAATGATATTCAATGAATTTATTAACATCCATATCAATCACCTTACTACCTAAATCTTAGAATTTCATCCTTGCCGACAACTTTGATATTTTCCATTTCAGAGACCAATCTTTTATTGATAATATCGATAATTATATTCGGATCCGAATCACCACAAGTGAAAGCATCAATTGCTAGTATACCCTTATCATAGTAACAATGCGCGCTAACATGACTTTCGTCTAACAATACAACTGCTGCGAATCCAGCCGGACTTTTGCTCCCATCAAACTCTTCGACGTGGGAGTGAACTTCTCTTACTTTTGCAGAATTTACAGCATAACGCATCAACTCTAACATCCAGGAACCATCTCGAACCTCATTAAAATCACAATGTGAATAATCTACACAAACTTGTTTTCCATGTGAGTTAGTCATGCTTATTCTTCCTGTATTTTCTTCAAACTTGCAACTTACGCCGGTCGCTTACTGTAGTATGTGCAACGCTTCCCTTTTGAAATGTCGGCCATTACCATGTTAATTTTAATTTTTGATTTAAATTAACCATTTTTTCAAACGCTTTAAACCTTCAAAGATAACTTTCTCATCTGCTGCATAAGAAATTCTTACAAATCCTTCTCCGCCTTTAATCAGGGACGCTGGAATTAACTGAACCCCTGCTTCTAGAGCGCCATCCGCGAATTCAATATCGCTCATCCCCGTTCCTGTGACGTCTACGAATGCATAGAATGCACCTTCTAGGTCGCCAATTCTTAAACCCGGAATTTCAGACAAACCTTCCTTTATAATACTCCTTCTCTTCAAATATTCAGAATTAAATTCTTCCACATAATTGTCGCAAGAAAGTGCAACTCTTGCTGCTTCCATCATGAATGTAGGTACGTGGGATGCAGAATTAGCTTGTGATTTAATAGCCGCTTTCATAGCGTTTTCAGGCCCTGTAAGAAACCCCAATCTCATCCCAGTCATCGCCCAAGATTTAGACCAACCATTGATTACTAATGTTCTTTCTTTTCCTCCTGGGCAAGTTGCAGGAGAGATATGAGGATAATCAGTCCAGTTTAGTCTAGCGTAGATTTCGTCAGAAACGATCCACAAATCATATTCTACAGCAATTTTGACAATTTCAGAAATTTCTTCAGGAGTAAATACCGCTCCTGTGGGGTTATTCGGTGAGTTCAACAAAATCATTGTTGTTTTCTCATTAACAGCAGATCTAATTGCATCAATATCTGGATGAAAATTATCTTTTCTTACAGGTACGTGTACAGGAACTGCACCAATAAATTCTAACATTGGTTCATATGAAGCCCAAGACGGTGCTAACAGTATTGCTTCGTCCCCAGGCATTGTAGTGATCATAAATGAATATAGCAATGCCTGTTTAGCCCCAGGGGTAATAACAACGTTTTCTGCATTAGTTTCTATTCCATGTTTTTCAAAAAGATAATCTGCTACTGATTGACATAACTCCATTGAACCAGCACCTCTAGTATACTTTGTATTTTTTTCATTTAACTCGTTAATGGCCGCATCAATTATTTCCGAGGGAGTATCGAATCCCGGCTCTCCAACAGTCCACCTTACTACTTCTGGGCCAGGCGGCTGTAGATAGGGTGCGAACCCCACCCCTAATCCATCATAGCGCGATGAAACGTTCGGCATGATGTCTAGGAGGAGTACCAACACCATCAAGATTTTTGACACTCTCTTTCGAAGAATATTCAAAGATAAAGTCTGTTACGGCTATTCAACGCATGGGTGGCAGAGTAGCTATGCAGCGGACTGCAAATCCGCGGACCTGGGTGCAAATCCCGGCCTGTGCTCCAATTGAATTGTTTTAGCGGATGCTTTTTATTTCCATTCCATATCATAATGAGGCCCTATATTTTCAATCTCAAAAATATCTGACACAATTTCAAAACCACATCTTGCATACATTGGTACTGCTCTGATTCTTGCATTGCACCATATTCCCGTATTTTCTTCACCTGCTTTCCTTTGTAATTCTTTGACAATCTCAGAACCTATTCCTTTATTTCGATATTCTGAGTCTACGGCCATACCTCTTATTCGATATTTACAGCCTTTTCTTGAATCAACCTGAAGAGTAGAACATCCAACCATTTTTTCGCCAATATAGGAACAAAGGAATTTTGTCCTAGGGTCATTGTCTACCTTAGGATAATGTTCAGTTCCTCTTGGCATACCTATTCTTAGAACTCTAAATCTTAAATCAAGATGATCTTTATTCATTGAATCCGACCAAACTAATCGGTGCTCCATAATTGTGCGAGTTACTATTACATCAAGAACCCATCTTTAGGGTTGGTTTGAAATCACTTAACGTCTTGGTATTGTTATGACCGAGGAGAACCCGCCGGATTGGCGCATCTATTTTTTCTTAGGTTCAATGCTTTTAATCAATACAATTTTCATAAAAATTTCATTTTCTTGGCCTTGGGATTCAGAATCTTTTACTCTTGGAGTAATGGGGCTTATTGGATTAACAATGTGGTATGTCTCTTGGTATCGATTTACATTCAAAAGACGCGGATTAGTTCCATGGTTGGACTTATGGATAAATCCTGAGAGCTCCTCAAAAAAATTATTTTTATTTTCATTTACTATTCTTATACTATCATATCTTTTAGGACAAGACCAGCTTTTTTTCCCAGATCCAACATCATTGATTTTTTCTTTGGTAGCATTATTGACGTTTATTCAAGCAACCTATGTGTTTCTCAGTGTAACAATTCTTTCAGATGATTGAATTATCTTTTCCCAGGTTTCCAGAATTGTAATGGTAATGCTTCTTTTCCTTGCATTGCACGGAATGCTAAATGGTCGGCTCTTTCATTCCAACGATGCCCTCTATGTGCTCTAACATGTTCCTTACTTAAATCACGAAGAGAAGAAACTTCTTTCCATAACTTCTGAACATTCAACGCCAATTCTTTATTTGCTTTAGCTTTCCAAATGCCTGAACCAATATTCAGGGCATATTGGGAATCTCCTCTAATCACTGCGGGTTCATTGCCCCCCTCAATTAGTAGCCATTTTAGTGCATGAGCAAGAGCGCATAACTCAGCAGTATTATTCGACCCAACTTCTGAACCAATATATTCACTTGATGTTTTTTTTGTGATTACTGGCCCACTTTTTTCCGTGATGATTTCTCCTTGTCCTTTTCCCAAACCAGTATCTCCTATCACTACACAAAACCCCCATCCAGCAGGAGTATCGGATGATACATTTCTGTTTTCTTCACAAGAACCATCAACATAAATTGAAATCTTGCGATGAATAGTCATTACTTATTCCTCAATTAGAGACTTGTATGCTGCAGCATCAAGAAGAGCATCAAGTTCTCCAGAATCCTCCATTCTCATTTTACAGATCCAACCGTCGCCATAAGGGTCGGTATTTACTGTTTCAGGAGCATCCTCTAAATCTTCATTTATTTCTGTAACTTCGCCGGAAACCGGAGCATAGATTTCACTCACTGACTTAACAGATTCAACATTTGCAAACGATTCCATTGATTTTACAGAGACTCCTAGTTCCGGTAATTCTACCCAAACAACATCGGTCAAAGCATTCTGAGCATAGTCAGTAATTCCGACAACAATTTCATTTCCTTCGACTCTAATCCATTCATGCTCTTTAGTATAAATCAGTTCTTCAGGTATTTCGCTCATGGGTATCGCCAACCCTTACGAGGGTATTCCAAGAGTCAAGGTTTCGCTTCATCATTCTTCTTCTAATTTGATTTCCAAATGCTTTTTTTCCATTTCAGACCAACCCGAACCCATATTATCTCCGCTAGCATCTAGTTGTTCTTGTTTGAGTCTAGCTCTCATTTCATCTTCTTCTTCTCTACTAATCCATCTATCCAGAATGCCTTTCTCATGTTCTTTTCCTTTAGAAAAGTGCAATAATAAGTACAAAGTAATACTAAGGGAAAGAATTATTGGAAATATTAATGTGAAATTATCTTTTTCTACACATTCACTACCTTCACAACCCAATATTCGAATTAAACCTTCAGATATTGCTAGAGCAGTCATTAGCGAGAATGATAAAATTACTCCAATCAAAATTCTTTGAACTCTATTTGCTGGTGAATCCATAAAAATCACCTTCGGAGGATATATATTATCTCATACATTAGTTTACTCCAATAATTTATGAATCTTGTATGGTAAAAGTGCCCTATTAACCGGCGTCACCTCTAACACCCTGCCATCGTCTCTTCTACGAATATCTTGTAATAATGGGTGCCTACTCTTTTTGTGTAAAGTCATCAAAGTTGGTTTATCATATTCCAAAGCAGCACGAACAGCCGCAACAAAACCTTCACTTTCAACTGAAAATTTACCAACTTCATCAATTACTAAAACTTCACATTCATCCAATGCATCAAGTATTGCAGGTACCGCAACTCTATCTAGTTCAGTCGGGTCAATTCCATATCCTAATATACGAGTTCTAGAATCTATATTTCGGTGTGCAATAACGCCTTTCTCGCCAGTTCTTACATCTACACAAGCATACCCTACTCTTTCGCCATTTTCCATTATGGCTTCTGTTTGCACTCCTCCAATAATATCTTTGTACATTTTTCTAGAGTTATTTTTTCTTTCGTCCTGCACCATCTGCATCACTTTTTGTAATACTGCTGATTTACCAGATCTAGGTAACCCTGTAATGCCAATTTTTGGATATATTCCCATATTACAAACCTTCATTTCTTTGCTTTGCGATGCAAGACGGTTTCACCGAGGTCAAGCGTATGTATTAATGGGTTTGGTATTTTTTAGTCATTAAAACCGAACAAAGGAAAATAATTACCGGAAACCGAAACCATCTTTTCCGGATTACGTTATTGTATTGCTATTGAACGTATTTTATTCGGTTTAGGGAATGGAAGATTTTCAATTTCATAATTATTTACATTGTTGTTAGCAGCCCATGCTCGAGACCAAAGATCTAATGTTTCTGAATTTAGATGTATTGCTAACCAATTCAATCCTTTATCTACTGAGCCATGCTCTTCCGCAATTCTCTCCATTACTTCATTTGGTAGTTCTAAGAAGTTCACCGAATTTCCTAAAACACAATCTGAAGGTACTACGGCCCACCTTAATCTCCTTTCTAATTGAGCATTGACAATAGCTTGACAAGCAAGCCTAGGTTTTCCTTTCGGTCTAATCGAACCATTCCATTTCGCTTGTGTTCTCTGAACAGAATCTTCCTTTAGGCCACTTACATATGCTGGATGGATTATACTGATATCATCACCTTTAGTTGAGAAATGAGTGCCTCTAATGAAGGCAGTACCTCTTGAACCAGGTTTCCAATCCGTAATTTCTTCTGACCAGTTTGTTTGATCGATTTCGCCTACTCTTACTCGAATAGGTTTACCGGTAGGATTTAACCAATTATTTTCTTCAGAAAGTTTTGGCTGTTCGGCCAATTCAGTAATGGCTCTGACAATTCTCCTCCTATCATATTCATCTCTGGGCATTCTAGGAACTGACCAATTTCCATCGGTCCAACTACTCCATGATTTTCGAACCATGTCAAAAGTTGGTACGCTTTTTGCTAATCCGTTTTGTGGAGTAATTTCGTTGGTATGCAGAGGCCCATAACTAGTCATAGCTTCTGTCTCTCCACCTTTTGTTATACCTATAACTAAAACACCCTGTGAAACACCTGGGAAAATTCGTTGATTCTCTGGGAATGACCAAGAAGAATTCCATCTATTTTTCTCAACCATCAATTTACGGAGAGGAATACTACTCTTTTCCCGTAATAGTGAGTCAGGAACAATCATTCTTACTCGTCCATCTTTTCTGACGAGTTGCATTCCTCTTTCTAAGAATAAACGATAGAGATTCACATTTCCTCTTAGTGTTGAAAATCTTCTAGTTCCATCTTTATTTGTAGTATTTCTCAATTGCCGAGATAATTCTTTTCTCAGCTCACTACCCTCTGGATGCCCTCTAAACCGATCTTTTATTCTCAACCACGGAGGCCTACAAACCAACAGTCCCGGTTTCTCATCCCATGGCCACTCTCCTCTCAGAGCATCTCCGTATCGAACTGATTTCTCTAGAATTTTTTCAACATCTTTTCTTCCAATCTTTCCGACATCTCCTTTACCATCTAAATCCACTAAATCGCACCTTGAAAGAGCAATTAAGATTCTTCGGCGTGCACATTTGATTGCAACTTCTGAGTTATCTAACATCTGAAAACCGTTTAGTAAAAGTAAAGTATCCTTTTTTCTTTCCGCAGGAGTGAATTTCTCACTTCTATCTGCATGTATCCGAATCAGTCTAGCCGCGAAGACACCCGCACTTACTGAGGGGTCAGCGAAAGGTATTGCAATCCCTGTACGTGTTTGTAGGCCATTGTTGTCATTGCCAGAATCATCATTCTTTTCTTCTGTTACATCTTGATTAAATTTCTGAGCGTATGCTCTAAAGCTAGGTGGTAAAGCAGAAAGTGAAAGTGCAGCAGAAGGCTCTTTCGAAGTTTCTTCTTTTGTATCTTTCAGTTCGTCTGAGAGTATAGATTCTGCAAATTTAGCAGGAGTGGCATAAGCCCCTCTAGGAGATCGCCCATCGCTTTCGGCTTCATTCCGTGCTAATAGATGATCAAGAACTGCACCAGGGTCTGAAAGGAGTCCAGCCGGTAATGTCGGCCAATGATTTGGTAAAGTAGCTGCAATCGGGATTCCGTGGCGAGTAGCTTCTTCCCAAGAATCTAACCAAGTATCTAGTTGTTCAACCCTATCGGAACACTCTCTGTCAAGCCTTGCGTACCAACCGGATGCGTCACTAACCATAGAAATACAGAGGTCGCGACAAGGGTTCCCTCTTTGAAGGAGTCGGCTCAAAACGGGGTCTCTTACCTATCGTTTTATATGTCTAAAGCAAAATGATCTTGTTCCAACTCAATAACAATTTGTTTTTGAAGTAGCCAAGTTATTGCCTCATCAACCTCATCATCTCTTATTCCAATTTCACTTAATTCTTGTAATAATAAGTCAAAGTGTACAGATGTAAGTCCTTTAGAATTTAATAATTCCATTACATGAATAATATGTTCTGAAACAATTGCTAGCAAAGGATCATCTCCAAACTCTAGATTTGTGTAGTCAACTGCTGGAAACCCATCAACATCATCTTCATTTTTTCCAATTTCAATTCCATGTTTATTTTCAGTTTCATAGATATCGAATAGATTTTTCTGATGCGGGTCTTTTCGTATAACTCCTTCAGCAATTTCTCGTTGCCTCTTGAGGCGTTTTGCTAAAGTCTCTAATCTGTGTAATCTTTGTTCAAGGCGTAATTTCTCCCTTCCTAATTGCCCTTCAATAAGTTGCAATTCTTCCTTTGCTCTTTCATCCAACCACATTGATATATCCCATGAGGGGTCAAGTCTGAGCATCGTTTCCCATAATTCTGCAATAGAATCAGGCAAAGTTTTGACGTCTATTCGAGGACTCCCTTCACTATCATCGGAACTGTGTTCCATACCGTCTGATTTGTAGTGGACCTCTATCAAGTATCGTATCCTCAATTGTCAATTGTCGAATAGTTGGATTGATGAAGGAAAAGCATCTGCCACGTGTCATGGCCGAGTATCGAGTGACAGTATTGCCCGGAGACGGAACTGGCAAAGAAGTCATGGCTGAGGCCATGCGTGTACTATCAGTATTCGAGAAAAACAGCCCAATATCATTTAAAATCACAGAAATTCCTTGTGGAGGAGAATATTATCTTGAAACGGGCAAAGAATGGCCTGAAGGTTCATTTGAACATTGTAGAGATAATTCAGACGCCATACTGCTCGGCGCTATAGGATGGCCAGGCGCACGTCTCCCGAATGGCGATCTTGCAGGCGGACAAGTAATTCTAGGCCTTCGTTCCGGATTAAACCTCTATGCTAATGTTCGGCCAGTTAAGTTATTTCAGGGTGTGAAGCATAAAGTCCATGGTATTCACAAAGATATATGGGATCCGAATCTTGTAGATATGGTCATGGTTAGAGAAAATACTGAAGGATTATACCATTCATTATTGAGACGTATGTCGCAGAAGGCGATAGGTGAGAAAGACGAGAAAATGGTCATAGAAAAGTTTCCGGGATTAGATGGTGAGGTGGCTTGGGACCCCCGACCAATTTCAAGAATAGGTAGTGAGCGTGTAATTAAATTCGCCTTTGACTTAGCAGAACACCGCCAAAGGAAACTTGGCCGGCCACAAAAAGTCACTTGTGTTGACAAATCCAATGTAACGCGCGGATGTCAATTATTCCGGAAAGTATTTCATGAGATAGCTGAGGAAAAATATCCAGACATTGAGATTAATGAAGCGTATATCGATGCCTTTACAATGTGGCTAATAAGAGATCCTGAATCGTTGGATGTTGTAGTTCTACCAAATATGTTTGGAGATATTGCTACTGATTTGGCCTCGGTTCTTCAAGGAGGAATGGGCATGGCAGGAAGCGCAAATCTAGGCCCCAAGCACATGTTATTCGAACCTGTACACGGTTCTTCTCCAAAGCACGCGGGAAAAAATACAGTAAATCCAATGGCAACTCTTTCGTCTCTACAAATGATGTTTGAAGCCCTTGGTTTCCGTAAAAATGATTCAGATTTAGATAAATGTGCCGACATTCTAATGCAGGCTATGGAAGAGCACTTTGCAGAGGGAGGATGTGTAACTTACGATCTTGGTGGAACAGCATCAACTAGTGACGTTGGAACCGCTATCGCAGAGCGTTGTGAGAATTTATTGAAAGAACACTTCTAGTTCTATTACTGGTGAAATAATGAGGGATTTTGAATTAGAAAAAATTCTCCAATCAACAATTGATAACGGGAACTCAGTTTGGGTTATTGGCGATATACACGGATACAATGAGACATTTGATGCATTAATTAAGAAATTAAGTATAACTGACCAAGATATTATTTTATGTTTAGGGGATTTAATTGACAAAGGCCCAGGAAGTTTAGAAGTTTTGAAAAAAGTTAGTGGCTCTAGTCAAATATTCTCTATTCGAGGAAATCATGAAGAAATGATGAGATTATCAGTTTCGCCTAAACACGGAAGAATGATGAAAAGTTGGCTTAAGTACGGAGGCCTAATTACTCTTGAATCATTTTCTAAAGATGAAACTAATCAAATCGAAGAAGCAAGAAAATGGTTATCATTTATTGAGAATCTACCTACTGAAATCGTTCTAGACAAATATAGAATAGTGCATGCCGGATATGATGATTCGGAACCTCTGGACGATCAAAACAATCAACAAAAAATGTGGGGTCGTACAATTTTCCAGATAGAAAAATCTCTCGATAATAATAGACAAATTATTGTTGGGCACACACCTGTTCAGACTTTAAATCGTTTAGGTAAACAAGATATTTGGAAAAGCGAAATTAAATTGGTTGACAATCGTCCTTCTGTATTAGGTATTGATACAGGGGTGTTTCTTGAAGAAAAATCATGCCCAAGATTGACAGCATTGAATTTGACCGATGGTAAAATAATATCTCAAGAAAGGCTAGAGAATTACTTTTTTGATTCTCTAGCAATTAATTAATATTCATTTCGAAACCACATTTTCGGCAACTACCATGAGTCCCCATTCCAAATTGTTTTACTAACAAACTAATACTTCCACATCCTGGGCATTCTTCTTTCCATGAATTCATGTAAATTAAAATCCTTAACTGTATATAAATTAGAAAATTTATCTATAATTAAAATTTAGAGATCTTAAACTATCGTCTTTATCGAGTGCTGGATTAGGTGGGTCTAACAAGGCCCACTACGAACCCTCGAATTGAGATTAGATTATCAAACAGATTCTTATATCCAACCAACATCGTGAATGAAGAAATATTTACTGAAATTATGTATGCCTAAAGATAGTTAAACTTCAAACAGTCAGTGATGCAAGTATCGGGATTCTCTAAAAAATCCGAGAAATGAAGCCTCGTCGTTTCGGCACAGTTTTCGAGAGCAATGGAAAAATCTCGCCTAAAATCAACGGGTTTCAGAGAACCTGCTCTTTTGGCCGCAAACTTCCTACATTTGGTATAACGCATATCTAAAGAACCATCTTTCTTATAATATTTGGAAGGTAGTTTCTCAGATTGTACTTCTAACTCATGAGCATTAGTATTATAGCGTCCCAAAAGGTCAATTAAATGTACATAAAAGATAGCTGCATAAACATCGTGATTTGCGATTTTCTCATGACTCCCAACTAATAACTTTAGGTCCTGAAAGTGTGTCTCTGTACTAGGAATGCCATATATCTCTGATAACCTCGCCATCCAATAAAATAATCGAATTTTCACAGGAAGAGGACTTTTAAGAGCAATTTTTCGTGCTTTCTGAATCAAATGTTCGCATTCATCTTTTTCGAGGGTATGGCTTTCGGAATCAGATCTCAATGAATGGTACTTCAAAGCAGCAGGCCACCAAAATAGTTCCTCTTCTTCACCTTCTCCTGTGGCAAAATAATATTTTATATCTACAAATAAACGTTGATGTGCTTGCTCATACCACTTAGCATCATGCTGGGCACAATCAATTGCGAACTCTCCGCCATAAATACAATGTCTTCTATTATCTCGCCGGTGTTTCCACTCAAACTTGGCCAAAACCTCATTGCTTTTCCATAGAGACTCTCTCAATGAAGTATCTTTTAATCCTTGAAGCGCGAAAGAGGAGAAGAAAGTTCCTAAAATTGATAAATTCTTATTTGTCAAAGCACTCTTATCTTGTAAGATATTTTCCATGTCAGGAGGTGTTAATCTAGGATAATCAAAGATTCCACTTTCAGATAAAAGATTACTATCGGTATTAAAATCAAAGAAATTTTGTCTATTTGCAAAAATTAATCGCACTAAAGAAAGTTGATAACGTTCTGGACAAGTCTCGGGATTGAGCCAGTCTGGAGAGATTTGTTCGATAATCGGTGATATATTCCCTCCTTGTTGTTCCGTTGCCCATCCTAATGTCAAGCACATATTTACACGGTCGCCATCAGTAGGTAATTGTTTCAACAATTCAGGGAGTTTTGGGACGGCCCAATTAGTAACCTGTTCAGCAATAATTCTTCCAGTATGTCTACTTTGCTCTTGCTCCATTAATTTGTTAAAACTAACCCAATCAATTGGTGAAAAGCGTTCACATGCGTGATGAATCATTCCGGAAATAATATGATTCATGTATGCATACACGTCTTTACTATCTAATCCGCACAATCGTTCTAAAAACGAAATCGGTTTTTTACTAAGAAGTTCCGCTAACTTCGGGAAATCATTATTCAAGAAACTAAGATGTATTGGCAAAATCTTGATTGAATCATTTATTTTCTTTTCGATATTTTCTAGAGACTTTGGCAAGGAGTCATTGGTCATGAAACCCATGGCATCTGCGTATGGTAACCAAGGGTGATCCAACTTTCCAACGATTTCATGACCTTTAATCCTAAATTTCCCTCGACCTCTTGCGGACACGTGGTCAAAGTAGTCATGCCCAATCATATTGAGGAAGCCCTTAGATGGATTCGCCCCTGTTTCTAACCATCCCCATTGTTCAGATATGGTACTTATTACACACTCAAAATCGTCATTTTTAATCGTATGTTGGCTAATATACTCAAAAAGGAGAGGTAAAGTGGCCTTCAAAACGGTTGCTGATGGAGATATATTTCCATCAGACATTTTTTCATCATCATCTAAATACTTGTCCGCCTCGAAAATAAAAGTGATCAACCTTGGCTCGGGAGCTTCGACTAGATTATTAAGCACTCGAATGTGTTCTCTTCCAAAATACTCCTGGTCCATCGCGTGAAAATCTGAAGCAATCTGTGTTGGAAATATTTCCGGAGGAATTAATACCCAAATGTAAGCAAATTTTTTCGCATTTTTATTTCTAATTAGCACATTCGATTTGATTAATTCTTTTCCTACACCCGTCTCATCTCCAAGAAGTAACCATCGATTTGAGGGATGATGCGGTTTCTTCCAATCGTCCAAAAGATATCCCAATGCGAGGTCGTGAACAAGTCCACGAGCAGAATGAAACCAACAGAATCCAAAATTTTGATTCCTCAACGTTGCCTTTGGAGGCATGTAAATAGGGAAACTTCTAACATATGCAGCACCTTTCTCAGGTTTAATCCCTGAAGGAGGCCCCTCATCAACATAAGCCAAACACCAAGACCGAATATATTTGTAGGTAGTTGGCCATTTTGATTCCTTGTCTTTTATGTCAAACACAATCTTGAAACCTAATTTTCGGGAGACATTTTCCATTGCTTTGATAAAATCAGGCTCAGAGTGCCATTCATTAACCAATCCAACTAAACTCATTGGGAGTTTTTGAAGGTCAATATCTCCCTTTTCATCCATAATTGCGCCCCTAACCTGCTCTTCAATTTGTTGCAATTTCTTTTGACAGGAAATGACTAAAGGAATTGGTAAATCTTCCCGTAGGGGGAGGGAAGGAATGCCAGTTGAGATGTGATTTGGTAATATGCGTCCACCATCATCGTATGTGTACGAATCAAATCGAATACTATTTCCCACAACAAGAGTTCCATCAATATTCGTGCTATCGCTTTTTTTTATCACAAATTGCGGAAATCCGGGGGAGACTCCCCAGTATACATTTGTGCGCTCATGCGTGATAACGCCTGCTCGAAAAGATTGTTCTGCGGGCGACTCCTTATCAATTGATTCCGACCATGCTAGAAATATTTCTGCAAGAGAATAAAATTTATCCTTCGGAGAATTGAGTGTGATTCGAAACATTTCTGCAAGTTTTGTTAAAGGCCAAGATAAATATCCACCTATCTTACCATTCGGCTTAACCTTCAATTTTTCTAATAGCGATGGTGTAAAGTATCTAAATAATAACTTTTTTTTCCCATCTTTGTTCGACCACTTGAATAGAGAAGTGGGATCAATCAAGATTGATTCGAACCTTTCATGTAGAGCATCTTTTTCTGATTGGGTCATTTCTACATCTTCTTCAGCCTTTACCTTCTTTTTTGGCCCAGAAGTTCTTGTTTGTTGTTGCTGTGGCTTCTGTTGCTGTGGCTCCTGTTGCTGTTGCTCTTTTGGTACAGGCTTTTGGGTTGCCAGCCATTCATCAAAGGGTTGCTTATTCCCCTCTTTCAGTTTATCAAATATTTCCGGTGGAATCTGCGTTTTTCGCCCGACTTTTTTGTTCTTCTCATTTATTGCATTCCTGGCAGTCTCAGGGAGACGGTCTCTTGACCTTCTCCTTGCCTTTCTCTTCATCACACCTCCGGCGGCTTTCAGATCCTCAACGGATAGGCTGGATTCCTCGATGGGAGTCGGTGGGGGCGTTTTTTCCTCCACTTCGATTATTATCCAGTATTGTTCGTCCCGACGATTGCTCATCCCAAACTCCCTCCAGCGAATTTGAAAGTTGATTTGCGTCGTTTTAATAGCCTCGAGCCATTTACTCCTGACTTTTTTCCCAAATGAAAAAACTTTTGTATCAATCTCAATATTATCATGATCGAATGTTAACCTATTGTTTTCTAAATCCAATTCAATTAAATCGGGGGAGATATTCTCAAAACTCCACTTTATTGCCGCCACGAGAGTTGCTATTTCCAGTTACTTATCAAATACTCTACTAATTCACTATGATTTTCAAGATGAACGCATCAAATGGTTGCAGGACTTTGATATTCAAAAGAGGTTTGATCGACTTGATTGCAACTTATGCGCAACTAGTTATGGCCTTTGATGAGACGAACAAATAGCAGATTTGAGAAAGCGAAAACGTCTGAATAACTAAGATCAAATTCATAATTGTACAAATGCCAGGGCATCCATTGTTGGTATCGAGTTAATCAATTCTTACTTTATATACAGATAGTATATTGATTAGTCATGCCAGAAAAAATTAGGATGAATAACCCACGAAGAAACCTTTTGCAATTATTACGTAAGAGTGTACCAGCCGGTACTTATCACGTAGATCGTGATGCTCTACGTAAAGCTAGAGCAAAAGTGCCCAAGGGAGAATACCATGTAGATCGTGATGCTCTACGTAAAGCTAGAGCAAAAGTGCCCAAGGGAGAATATCATTCTAAACATGCGAAGGAAATTTTCTTTCTACACGATATAAGGGAAATTAAGTATGCCAACCGAGAGGGCTATATTTATGCTAATGAAAAATTCATAGATCCCGACGGTAGAGAATATGAATTACACTACTATACGAATTATGATGGAACCAATGCTAATGCATATTGTATATCTAATCCTTGGGACAGTGCAAATCGTTCTGCTGGAACAGATTATTTCTCTTCTCATATTGATGACGATGGATTTCTATGTCTTGCTGAAAATTCATGTAGGTCAACCAAGGAATCTCCTTATGGTCTAGAATATGCAATTTTGAGAGCAAGGTTTTGGGCAGTTGGATTTTCAAGTTTTATGGAAACAGGCACTTTCCCAAATGCTTAGAGGTGATTATTTTGACTGAAAAATCAATTTCTGATAAAATTATGGATTGTATAAACCCTCATGCTCTGAAAGGCAGAGAAGGAAATAATGCAGTATATATCGAAGATGTATGGGATTGTCAGGAGGACGCCCGAATATACAGGATTGAATATGTGTCTACATTAGATGGGAGGCATGCTATAGCTTACTGTCGTTCCAATCCCTGGAACCGAACAGAGGTAAATTGTGGGTATTCATTTTCATCAGGGCACGTTCATAGCGATGGATTCATTTGTATAGGCGGCAATTCAGGCTATAGCAGAAATGCTTCCGAATCTAATTTAGATCTAAATACTGTTGTTGAGAGGGCAAGGTTTTGGTGTCTCGCATTTAGTGTACTAAAAGAAACAGGTAATTTTCCACAACCATAGGAGAGATGAATATGTCAAAAAATAGCGAAAAAAACAACAAACGAAGAGATATAATAAAGATTGACCACAATTTGAGTAAATTCAAGAATCGAGTATTCGTCAGAAGATATCCTGCTGGTGATAGATCTGATTTGGAAATGTGTTTCAGCCCCAAAGCGCTCAAAAGATGCCTCGAAACAGTTGGTTCAAAAAGACCTGAAACTGGGGCAAAAGGTTTCTCTGCAGTAATTTCTGATAATCCGGACGAGAATACAGTAAGAATTGGCTTCGATATCATAGAATATGATAAGATTGGTTCCCAAAATGCAAGCGGTGTAATGTATAGTCCAAATTTGGAGTGGAGTACTCAAAGGGTCAATTACCATATGGGTGCCAAAGATGGTCGTTTTTGGGTAGGGGATATTCATAGTCATCCCGGCTATAGTGGCAAGCCATCGGGCGATTACGGAGATGGTAGAGGTGATTTGGGATATGTAAGAAAAATCTTTGAAACTTATCCATTCCCATTAGATTTTTTTCTTTTACCTATAATTACTCTTGAAGATGGAAAAATTATAATTCATCCTTGGATAATCGACAGGAAAAACCCCACCAAACCTCTACTCGCTAAAGTAAGAGTTTGTGATCCTTCTAACTTCCCTGTAGTGGAACTATCTGATACGGTGGCTAATCTAGCCCCAACTATTGACGGAATGTATGATTTATTTAACGACCAATCAGATAGAATAGATGAACTCGAAAAGATGATTGAAGAACTTCAGAAGTTGGTAAATGATAAACTCTCAAAGCAGCTCGAGTCTAGACTTGCTGAAGAGAGGGATATGAAGAAAGATCTAGCGGAGAAGGCTGAATACGATACCCGAACTGAGGCATCTGTTCCCAAAGAAGAGTTTGCTGAACGGGAAGAAAAAGAGTCAAGCGATTCGCGCTCGGACTATCAATGGGCATTTGCAGCTTTGGAGGTATAAGAATGACTAGGAAAGATGTACCAGATAGTGAAAAATATGAATGTTACAGATCTCGACTCAATGGGGTAATATCTACTTCGTTTTCGAAAAAACGCATATTAGTTATTGGAACAGGTGCCGGTTCAATAATGTGTATTAATTTAGCTCGGCAAATGCCTGCAAAATTGACTTTAGTGGATTTTGATGAGGTAGAATTGCATAACCTCAGCCGAACCGCGTTCGGTTACAGCGATATAGGGAAAAAGAAAGTCAACGCACTTAAAGAAAGGATATTAGATGCAAACCCTTTCATTTCTGTAGAATGTGTCGATTATGATGTTACAAGCTTAGATAATAAGAAAATGGATTTTCTATTTGATGTTGATATGATTATTGCAGGCACAGACTCTGCTAAAGCACAGCGTTTCATTAACGAAAAATCACTTCACTACCAAGTCCCGGCTATTTTTATTGGGATTCATCAACGAGGAAGAGGTGGCAGAATTACATTTGTAGAGCCAGGACAGGCTTGCTATAGATGTATTAGGCCTGATAGATATGAAGAAGATTTGGAACAAGAACTAGATCTTAATGGAGAGACTGGAAGTCTTTCGTCGTGTCAATTAATTGATAATTTAGCAATGGATATCCTGATTTCATTTTTGGAAAAGAATGAAAATTCCGAATTTGGAGGTAAATGGGATTTAACATACAAAAACAGTAATGATTTTGAAATTCAATTATCCCATATGTCAGAATTAGAAGCTACTTTTGATGTGATACATGATAGTGCCCAGCACGTAGACCAAAATCACCGCCAAGAATTAGATAAATTATTTGCAGGTCCACGTATCATTACTTATCAAGAACCTAAAAAAGAAGACTGTCCGTGCTGTTCTTCTGTTGAAATGGAAAATCTCTTATTGAGATAATATCTAATTAATTTCTTTATATACAGTTAGTAATATGTATAGGTATGACTACGCAAATTAATGCTATAATGACTCTAGAAGAAGTAACTACAATGGAGGAAGAGCAATGAATAATAAGAATGAAATCCCACAGGAATTAATGGATGAAAAGCTAGCAGAGATAAGTATAACTACGAGTCTTCTGAACACACCAGAGACCGATATGAGATTCGGTATCAAGGGTACGTTTAATCTGTTTTCGACTGGTATGAAGGCTAATTATGGAATACCCGATTTAGAAATGCGCGGTATTCCTGGAATGCTAATAAATTCCGCTGCTCAGACCATTAATGAAATAAATGCCTGCAGATTAATTCCCGATCAACTAATTCTTGTGAATCAGAAAATAACTTGGACACACGGTGACATACTAACAGAACAAGGAGACGATTGGGATGGCGGAGTGAAGTGGAAAGCGGAAGATATGATTCGCCTGACCAGTGCTCAAACCACAATAGACCAGACCACTTGTGAATGCTGTGAATCCAAAAGGGCAGGAATTGATGAATAATCTAGAAAATTATTTCTTTATATAGAGTTGAATGGAAGTATTGTTATGTTTACAGAAGAAGAATTAACGGAGTTTGAAGAGGAAGGAAGCTTGCTTATCGAAAGAATGGAATTGCAATCGGACTTCAATCCACAAATTACTGACTTATTGATAGAAAAATCAGAAGATTTGCCAGGAATAATAGAAGTTTTCATCGACTCCCGTGTTGACTATGGAGGTAATAACACGATACTTTCTGACATAATTCAAGGACCAGAGTATGAGTTTGCTGGAGACTGTAGAAGGGTATTACTGATTTCTTGCGACCTAACTGAAATAGGTGAAGAATTGATCGATATGGATTTATTAACAGGAAATAGAGTTTCTAAAAGTGAAACGATTAATCACACGATCGCATTACCGGAAGTTGATGAAATAACAGATTTAAAAAAGATTAACAAAAGTATTGCTAAATCAGATTTTGAAAGAATTATTCTAAACCCAAAACAAATCAAAGATTGCCTTGGAAAGAAAATAATCGGTCAAAAACAACCTGTTCGAGTGATAGCTAATACATTATCTTCTCATATTGCCAAAACAGCACCTTCGCGCCCCTTAGTATTCTTTGCATTAGGGCCTACAGGCGTTGGAAAAACTCGAACCACAGAAGTAATTCCTAGTATTATCAAGGAACTCGAAGAGGGCCTGTCAGTTGGCCATTTAAGATTTGATATGAATGAATTCAAAGAAAATCATAGGGTCAGTCAGATTCTTGGCGCCCCCCCTGGTTATGTAGGTTATAGCCCGAAATCCATAGTTTCGGACGTTGTCGAGTCAAATGATATCACCGTCCTCGTATTTGATGAAATAGAAAAAGCCCACCCTGACTTCCTTCAGGTTTTGATGAATGCGATTGATACAGGAAGGCTGTCTACCGGTTCCGGAACAGTTAATCTTCGTAAATCAATAATTATGTTCACGTCTAATATTGGAGTAAATGAAGGTGTTAATTGGACCCAAGAAAATGCGGAGGAAACAGATCAGTTCGAAATTAATCAGCATTGTCGTGGCCTACTTATCGAGCAAGGTGTCCCGATAGAGATAGTCGGCCGAGTCCAAGATTTCTTACTATACGGGACTTTAACTCAGAAACATAGAGCCGAAATTCTCGTACAATCAATTCAGGAGTATCTAGCTGAGTTTGAATTAAATGTACAGCATATAGATCCTGATTTGATTATTAATTTTCTTAATTCCAAAGGATTATCATCGCCGTTTGGTGGCAGGCAATATCGAGCGGCAATAGGCGAATCTTTACAGCCAGAAATAAATAATTTCTTCTCTCAAAATCCGTCTTATAGAGGTCCTATATTTATTGATGTATCCGGTACTATTTCAATATCTCAACCGCTAGGGCAATCGGAGGAGGAATAAAAATGTCTCAAATAAAATCTAAGAAACCGAATTATAAATTCCCATGTAAGGCAGTTAGAAGATACCGTAATTCCGGCGGTCTTGGTAAATTTAAAATGATGAGTAAAAGAAAAGTATCCTTTTCTGAGAAATATTCTCTTAATGGTACTAATTATACGATCGAAATAATCAGTACTGGTTTCGGCGACAAAGCTATTTCCACAATAACTAATCCGAATATCAAGGCCAACGAAAAAGGAATTAATGAAGACGGCATTATAATTTTAGATTTCGATACCTTGACTCCTAATTTGAAAAATTCAACTACGGATATTATCGATACCTGGTATAGGGCACGATTTTGGTGTTGGGCTAGAGAAAACAACTGTGACGTAAACTCTCGGGCCGCTTGGACATTTTTCAAAAATAGCGACCCATCAGGACAGGAGGGTAATAATTGGTCATATGAAAAATCCCAAAGGTTTGAGAAATTTTACGAAGATATAAACGTGGGAGGGTATTATTTAACCATAACATATGTATCTACTGAATGCGGCGAATATTCTCTTTCCTATTGCCGCGATGGTCTCGATTATATTGACGACGGAGTAAATAGTGAAGACGGCCATTTATTTCGTTCCGGGACTATTTGTTTAGGTTATTCTAGTGGTGGAAACAGTGGGGTTTATGATTCAGGTCAGCCACTAGAATGGGTAATACCACGATCCAGATATTGGGCAGTTGCATTTGCTTATTGGTGCGAATATGGCAATTGGATGGATCCTTGATTGCAAAAAGAAGATTCATAAAGGACATCCTGCTAGCCTGTAATGGATTCATCCCTCGCGAATGCGCGATTATGAATGCCAACACGAGCCCCTTAACCGGGGAGTATATACTAGCGAAAGCCAGAAATCACATTACTGCGAGCAATGTGGTTCAACCGAAACCCCAGAAAGAAATGAAATAAGAGGTGAAATTTTCTGCCCTACTTGTGGTATGATTTCTGTTGAGAAACTGTATGATGAACTTAATCCAAAAACTCATGCAAATACTAATGATAATAACTCTGGGAGAGGCACTCTCGGCCCTTCAAAACCATTCGGAATAAAAGATCATACGGGGGCGGCAATCTCGTCAAAACATAGGAAGAAATGGGCACGTTTGAATAAAATTAACACAACTATCCACAGGGATGCTGAAGATAGTAATAAGGTAGTCGAAGAGAGCATCGAACAATTGAAAAAACTCAATTATACACTGAGTAAAAGTAAAGAGAAAGAGTATCGTAAATTATTGATGGACACATTGAAAACCAAGGAGGGAGATAACCTGTTTAAGACGGGCACTCAATACAATGCTATTGCTTGTGCATTGGTTCTACATTCCGATATTGATAGAAGGATGTTTTTCGAAATGTTAAGAGATTATGCGAAAGCGAATAATTTGGATAAAAGAGCGAAAAAGAGTATAAGAAGAAGAGGTTTGCAAATCAGAGGAATTTTGAATAGTAAATTGGGCAACCATTCTAATCAACGAGCCCCAGTATATCCCCATATAATAGATGTTAATAGCAGACCTAGTGAAATCCATGAAGCTTTTATCGCGCAGTGGTGGGGGAAGAAGATAGGTGCCATTAGGACGTATTCGGAACCTCCAAAGTATCATGTAATTATCAAATTAATTAATACAATTTTAGACAAACCAGAGATATTAGAATTAAAAGGTGGTGAGATGCTAGAACCTATTTTAGATGCTTGCTTACTAATATCTATGACTCATAATTGTCCTTCAAGGACATCAGGTAATGTTACGGAAAAACTCTCATTGACAGCTAAGTCAAGAAACTATAGTGTCCGCTTGAAGACTTTCTTGGATCAAGATTGTTGATTTCTTTATATACGGTTAGGGAGATGTATAGGCATGTCAGCCAAAATTGATAGTAGTGTAAAACCAGAAGATGCAGTAACTTGCCCAGATTGTGGGGCCGAATTCGATATAGCAGATCGTTTACGATCACATATTGAGTCCAGTATTAGAATAGAAATGGCACAAAAATATGAAGAAGAACGTGAGAATGACTTAGCTATCCACAACGCAGAAATTGAAAAACAACGTGCCCAGATCAATGATCTCCGCAAAGCTAAGATTGATTTTGATAACTTATTGGCAGAACAGGATATTGCCATTCAAGAGGCTAAGGCTCAGGGGGCCATAGATAAGGCCAAGGAAATGTCTTCCGAACTCAACATACTCCGTCAAACCAAAATAGATCATGATAACTTATTGGCAGAACAGGATATTGCCATTCAAGAGGCTAAGGCCCAAGGTGCTAGAGAAGCAATGAAATTAGCTAATCAAGGACTTGAAGAAAAGGTGTCCCAAAGAGCAAAAGAAATAACTTCAGAAAAAGATTTAGAGATTAGTAGACTTGAACTCGAAGCAACGAGAAAGAACGAGATTATAGAAAGACTTCAACAACAGTCAAAGTCTGGCGAACTAGAGGGAGAAGTGCTTGAGTTAGCGGTCGAAAATCAACTCCGAAACTTACATCCAAGAGACAATATTAAGGAAGTCAAGCGTGGAAATTATGGTGCAGATATTGAACAGTCTGTGCTGACGAATACTGGCAGTATTGCAGGAAAGATACTCTGGGAATGCAAGAAACATAAGAAATGGCAAAACTCCTGGCTTAATACAATTAGAAAAAACGCATTAGAATTCAATGCAGATACAATGGTTATAGTCACCACCACTATGCCAAAAGGGATGGAAACATTCGGTAAAATAGATGATGTATTTATCTGTAAATATTCTGAAGTTCCAGTAGTTTCTCAGCTACTGAATCATGCAGTGTTGAAAGCTCATCGAGATAATCAAAGAGGAGAACACATGATGTCAATCCATGAGAGAGTATCAGAATATATCAGCGGTCCAGAATTCGCTATGTTGATGCGTGTTGTGATTAAGGCATACGAGGACTTTGAGGATGATCTAAGAAAAGAGGAGCAGTATATGAAGACTAGATGGAAATCCCGTCGTATCTATCTAAGTGAAGTGATAGACTCACTTTCTTCACTGGCTGGAAAATTAGAATATCTAGGGGCAGGCCATTTTGAAGTAATGCAAGAAATAGGAAGTCAAGTTCCTCCTGCGTTGCCCGAACCTGTAATAATAGAGGATATCGAAATAGAGGAGGTTGAAGAGGAATGAAAACCATAATGAGTAGTATGACACAAAGTGTATACGCCAAGAAAAGAAAGAACGGTGGTAAGCCCCGAACTTTTATCGGCGGTATACGAATGAACTACTCTAAGTATAAAGATTAAAGACAGAAAGTTTGGCGGTATACCAATTTAATATATTCTCTCTGGACAAAAACCTCATTTGTAACACCCAAATCACAGAACGTGGCTAAAGTCCCCTTGTTAGAAGGCGAAGAAATCATTTCTTCAGTCAAACTACCTAAAGAAAAAACAACTCTGATGCTGACGAATGATGGATGGATCGTAATTCCAGTAGTGCACAGTATTCCAAATATTAGTAATCTTAGTCGACTATTTCACGTTAATAGTATAAAAAAAATCGAGATGGGTTACCATCCATGGCGAGACCAAGTTTATTCCAATATTATTAATTTATTATGTATTAGTTCTATTTTTTATGCATGTTACATATATGTTGGTACTTTTGGGCCTACAAATCTTTTTACTTCTCAAGAATTTTTCGATGCGTGGATGGATTATCAACCAATTACTGATAAGATTTTTCTACATCTTTTTTTGCTACCCCTTATGTTAATCATTATTCAGCGCTTCATGATCGGCAAAGAGGAATTGCACATAGATTATATCGACAAAGATTCCGCAATATCATCTATCGCTGTGAGTCATCCTCACCGAAGCATACTGACCGCTCTAATATCTATATTCGTCATTTATGGTATTGGCTTTTGGATTTTTGCAGAATCGATATTTTCACTTCGCATGACTCACATTCTCGTCATTGGCGCCCTCATTATAATAACTTCAAATGGAAGGAAGATTTTAGAAGAAATTTTATTTTGGAGACCTAAAAAACGATTTTTTGTCAGAGACTCCGTATATCAAACAAGCAACATTGTAAACTTCTATAAAAAAATAAATATTTTTTTACCAATACATGAACGTGATGGGAAACAAATCATCGACAGATCCCAAACGGATTTTGTTAAATCATTACCTCCTGAATTTCATAAATTAAGAAAGAGAGTCGAAGCTCATGATGCTATTCTATCCCAAATTGTGGAAGATTACAATTATATTTTCAATTCTTCTAAAGCCTTTGTAGGTGGTTCAATAGTGAGAACCAGTACAGAAAAACTGTTGAGCTTTAGAGTTAAGAAAATATTACCAAAAGCACAAAAAAATAAAAACTTATCTGATTTCAGAAATCTTCTAAATAAGCATGATGACTCTTTGACAGATAATATCCTAAGAGATATAGATCAGATAAGCGTTTTAGGAAATAACGCGACACACAACATGCAATCATCAACTTCAGATTTTATGAGTATATTAGAAAAATTTGTCAATGTTGTTGAATGGCATATATCTAATCCTCCTGTTAGCATTATCGAGCGTGAGGATTAGGACAACATGACATATTGGTCAATTCCTTTGACAGGTATTCGTGGCAAGAGACCAAGAAATGCAGAATGGAAGAATGCATATAAACACGATACTAGAATAATAGTGGATGGGGATTGTCCTAGTGTAATCAATTTACCTGATTTCCCTGGGATGTCTTTATGCCATTATGAATACAATGGGGAGGATTTAACCTCTAAGTTCCAAGGTAATTATGATTTCAATTATTTATTACCACACCTTCCAACTACATATTGTGAAATAATTATTGATGATTCCGAATGGAAGTGGCCCTTTATGCCAGACTATCCTAGGCATAACGAAGATCAAAAACTACAGACAATAATGACGGCTAGTTCGACATTAGTTGCATCATTAAGATTGATTGGATTTAATCAATTCATCACCCCCTGTATTTTGAAAAATGCTACGTTGTCAACAGCCGTAAACAGTGATGAGAAAAGTATAGAATTTATACCAACAAATGCATTTTTATTCCCGACACCACTTTTAGAAGTAACAAAAGCCAGAATCTCCAAATCGGATTTTGAGTGGGTATGTAAGTCTCATATCACACTTCATCAAATGTCTTACACCGTAGATATAACACCTGCAATGTCTGCTATGAGATATTACTATCAAGATATGCCAACAAGAGCTAGAATGACGATTATTTGGGCTGCAATTGAAGATTTGTTAAAACCTAAAGGTGATAAAATTCGATTTGGTATACGCGCCAGAGGTGCTATGTTATTAGGGCGAACCGATGAAGAAGTTGAGATATTGTTCAAACAAATTGGTAACCTCTATGGAAAACGTTCAGCGGCAACCCATGGTCGAAGATTTACATATATGCAGGGCCTTGAACCAAATCTTAGTGATAATAGACTAAAGACAGATATTAGGGCTTTAATGACTTCATACCAGCTTCTTTGCGAGCTATTAATAAAAATCATTGATAGAGGTTCATTATTTAATGAATTAGAATTGCAGGAACTGGAAGAATCTTATTCGGAAAAATTCCCATCAGAATGAAGTATTTACAAGGTAGATAAATCAATTAAGCAGTTTTAACTCTTGCTTAGGAAGAATTTTTTTTATTTTTTACGTGGCGCATTTGAACGACCCTTACCCGAGGGTCTACCAGTAGTACTAGGCCTATTTGCTCTGTTAGATTTAGCTATTTAATCACCTCCTTTTTACTTGAAGAATTGGGTGGTGGTAGAGAGTGTTATGACAAAAGAGACAAACAACACGAATATACCCACTAACTCTCTACCACCGTCACAGGAGATAAGTGGGTACATCGATATACTATTGACTTAAGAGTATATAAAATATGAAAATTATAAATCGCCAGTTTCAGATATAACTTTCAAAGATTCTTTCAGGGCCAGATCATTATCCCATTCTGTGACGTCTGATGAATTTTTTATTACATATTCGAGTAGTAAATCCGCCGCTCTTGCCACTTCATCAACTATTGTTACTGTAGCCATCTTCGCACTTCTGGAAAGTGGATTTAGGTCTACAACTAATACAACCTTGCCTAGAGAAACCAAAACCTCACACCTATCTCCATCTTCAAGAGGGACCAAAATCACATCCGCTTTTTCAATTCCTTCAGCTGAACATATTGCCCTAGGTCCCTCTAAACCCTCAATTCTTCCATCTTCTTCCTTTCCAAGAATTTCAACAGACATTACTGCAGCCTCCCAATCACCCATCCAATCCAAAGGATTTTCTTCTTTTGACACCTCAATTCTCTGTAATTCTAAAAAATCGTAAAGTAATTTCATTCTTTTCTCTGTTCTATAATAGATATTGATTTCAATAGGACATTGTAATACTGCAGCGACCCGAATTAGAGATTTTCCTGCTAGGACAACCGTATTTCCATTCACAGAAATTACAGGATGTTTTGCTGCAATTAATCTAGCAGCTGACTCTTTGATAGACAGTCTTGCTATTTCACTAGTTTTTTCTCCTAACAAGTAATCAAAAGCCTCTCCTCTGCCATGTGCAATCATTGCAGAGTCTGCAAGTAAACCCTGTTTTGTAGCCTCAACAATTATCTTTCTAGAAATTAATGAGTTTCTTCTTGGATGACTTTCGGGGATTTCTACCATCTTATTCAACTCCATCAATTATCAGTGAAATATCCAAAGAGCTAACTCCTCTATTCATTGCTGATGTTGAAATCAAATCAACACCACTAGATGCCCACTCTGAAATTGAATCTTTAGTAATTCCTCCAGAACCTTCCAATATACACCATTCTCTCAATCCTAGTTTTTCTAGCTCTGTAACAACCTCTCCTGCTTTTGAAGGTCCCATATTATCGAGTAATAACACAACAGAATCAGTTTTCGAATTATTCATTTGTTCTTCCGACCATGCCTTAGCAGCTAATATTGCTTCATCTAAATTCTGGACTTCTATAACAGTAAACTTGGAGTTTTTCTCCATATCTATATTTGAAATTAGTTTTCTCATAGCATCTGTTTGGCTTTCACCACTTTTTCTTATAGATGCAAAATCATTTTCTTTCAACATTAATGCATCAGATCGATATAATCTGTGTGTCAAACCACCACCCACATGAACTGCCCACTTATCCAAAATCCCCCATTCAGTTTTTCTTGTACAAGCAAATTGGATATTATCAGAGGTTGAAACCCATTCTGCAGTTTTTGTAGCAATTCCCGAAAGCCTACCAAGTAAATTTAACATAACTCGTTCTACTTTCAATATTTCAGTGGATTTTCCAACAATGTGTAATAAGTCATCCTTTTCTTCTACTGAATCTCCTTCATGAATCTTCCAATCATATGAGCAGTTCTTGGCATGTTTGTCTAACAGTCTATTAATTACGAATTGCCCACAAATTATTCCATTTTCCTTTGCTATCAATTTGGCCTTAACCAAGTTGTTAACTGATTCTTGTCCACTATTATCATCGGCCAACATTGTTTCAATCCAACGGTCCATTGATTCGGAAAAAATTTTGGTTGGAAATCCTTCATCAACCAATAGTCGCGACCTATCATGAGGAAGGGTCATCATAGTATCGCGTACCTAACATCTCACTTCAACCGTCCGAAACACGGATTTACCCAAGACTTATTGATAATCGAACTAATCATAGATTATTTTGTATAATTAATTTTTTAGTTTAAGTAAGGTTAGTCTGATGTATTGATGATTAAAATGGATAAGGAATACGAAATAAAAATGGCAGCAAGAATTTTTCTATCAGGCACAAGAAGTCTTAACGAGAGTAAGGACAATAGTATGAAAAATGAATAATAACAGTTCCATATTCATCATTCATTGATTGCATTCAAAGTAGATTCTATTGCCCCCAAGCATGCTAATAAATCATCAACAGTAGAGCGTACACTTCCTAGAGATTCTCCTACAACTTTAATTCTCAGCTGCCATGTCCCCTCTATTTCCTTGATTTCGGCACTGAATGTGTCAGGATCATCAGCAGAAATACCCGCTAATAGAGCTTCAATATGGCTGCGTGAACCATTCAATACTAGAGTCGTAGCAACACTTTCCATGGACATCGGAGGACCCTAACGCATATCTTTCCTCTTGTTACCCGTTCTTTGTGAGTGGCGACCCTGTGCCTGATGTTCCTTTGTTAGCGGGTATGGGTGGAGTTAATTCATCGGAAACCCAAAGTATTCATTTTGGACGTAAAGCGATAATTCTTTCTCGAGAAAATAATACGAAAGAAATGACATCTTTAGCCCAAACAATGGGTATAGAAATTGTAGATACCGTTTTTCAAAAAGGAAAACCTAACTCTAACACATATTTAGGAACTGGTAAATTACAAGAGATTTCAGAAGAGTTATCGATGGCAGGGAAAGGGCATGCTTGGGAGAAAGTTGACCTTATTTTGATACATAGTAATCTTAAACCTAGTCAGTTAGTTAACATTAATGATTTAACTTCAATTGAAACTTGGGATAGAGTGAGATTATTGTTGGAATTATTCACAATACACGCTTCCTCGGTTGAGGCTAGAGTCCAGGTTCGCATTGCCCGATTATTAGCAGATCGTTCAATCCTAAGAGAACTCATTCATCGTGAACATACTGGAGAACGACTTGGTTTTGGGGCAGGGGGACAGACTGGTTGGAGTAATATTATGACTGCTGTGGGCCATGAAATAGCCAAACTTAGACGCAAACTGAAGAAAATGGATTCATCACTTTCAGAAAGAAGAAGACAGAGATCAAAATCGGGGGCCCTGACTGTAGGATTGGCAGGTTATACTAATGTGGGCAAATCAAGTTTATTTTCTGCTCTCTCGGGAAAACCAGTACTAATCAAAAACCAATTATTTTCAACTCTTGAAACTACAGTAGGAAGAATGGCTGATCAGCCTAGAATATTGATGGTAGATACAATTGGATTTATTGATAATATTCCGGCAGAACTCTTAGATTCTTTTTCCGCCACATTACAAGAATCATTATCTTGTGATATGTTATTGCTACTAGTCGATGCCTCAGATGAATCAGAGGAGATCCGTCGAAAACTCGCAACATCACGTAGGGAATTATTCGGAAGAATTGACGATGGAGACAGTCACAATACAATAGTGGTTCTCACAAAAATAGATCTTTGCACAGATGAAAAAATTCTCGAAGCAAAGGAGATAATACATTATTACAGTACTTTTGAATCTATAGCAGTTAGTGCAATAAGTGGGCAAGGAATAGATGACCTTAGGTCAGGAATAATGACAATGTTACACGGTCCTCCAGTTAAAATTAGTGTGAATCCTCCACAGAAAGAAGGAGATTTAGAATTAGTTGAGTTAATTGCCAGGATATATCGAGAAGCTTTAGTTATTAGTGTAGAAGTTAATTCAGAAAACACCCAAATATCAGGTTGGATGGGTAAAGCAAATATGGCGAGAATAACAAAAGAACATCCGGTACAAATTCGAATAGCTAATTAGATATTAGAGAGAACTTGCATTCTATTGTACCATGGCCAGATAATATTATGATTTTCAACGATGTCAAAACCATTCAAACCCTGCATTGATCTTAGAATTCCATAGTTAGCAAAATCAGCACCATTAGGGCCCTCGCCTCCGAAGAATTCTCCCTCTATGCCTGAAGACATAGAATCCAATTGAGTTTGTAAGTTTGTCCGTGGTGGTTCATCAAACATTTTTGCTCGACTTCTACCAATCATTCTCATAACAATAGCGCCTAACCATTTGCTCACAACCCGGTCCTTTAAACTGAATTTATCTACCTTAGTTACATAGTCCAATGCCTGTAATGATGTGCGATAATTTTTGTAAATCACGGCAACAATACTTTTGCCTAAAATATCATTTGAAAAGTTCATCCATTTATCTTGCTCAATATCTTCTCCTTCTCTAGGAAATTTGTTTCCATGTTTTTCATCAATGTAGTGTAAGATATCATTAGAATCGTTTACGTGTGTCCCATCGCTATCTACAAAAACTGGTACCTTTTTCCAATCTGACCATTTTAATTCAGTCTTTTTCATAGGGTCAACTTCGACATTTGAGAAATCAACATTTCTTGATTTCAATAAAGACTTTACTTTCAATGAAAACGGACATGTTGCATAAGTGTA
Source organism: uncultured Candidatus Poseidoniales archaeon (assembly GCA_902593945.1). Lineage (GTDB taxonomy): Archaea > Thermoplasmatota > Poseidoniia > Poseidoniales > Thalassarchaeaceae > MGIIb-O2. The sequence continues at coordinate 72,765 of CACJKA010000004.1, forward strand.
AATCGTCGGTTTCCCATCCATTGATTTTTCAGGAACTTTGTTTGGCTGCACTCCTCCAAAAGGCTCGTTTTCCACTTCTTTCTTCTTGGCCATGATTTTGCGAAGGCAAACCATATGTCAATGTTCTGTATTAGATGTTTACCGAAAAAGTAAATCTAGATATTACAATTATCTTTAACTGCTATTTCAGACGGCACTTTATGAAATCCTATGAAGGAGAAACGTTCGCCTCTTCTATTATGGCTACGTTGTTCACTTCTGAATCGGTATCGGCAGGCCATCCAGACAAAGTTTGTGATGCTATTTCGGATGCTATAGTTGATGCTTGCCTTTCTATTGATCCAATGTCTAGAGTGGCTGTTGAAACTATGGTAAAAGGCAAGTCAGATAAGGCAATAATAATTTTAGCAGGAGAAGTTAGTCTATCAGGAAAACCTCCAAACTATGAGAAAATTGCTAGAGATACTGCTGCAAAAATCGGTTACACTTCTCATGAAATAGGAATGGATGCAACTAGTCAAGAATTATGCGATGTTCAAGTACATATTACTACTCAATCACCAAATATTTCTCAAGGAGTTGACGGAGATTCTGATGATGATGTAGGTGCTGGTGACCAAGGCATGATGTTCGGATATGCATGTAATGAAACAGAATTTGAAGATGAATTAAGTGGCAGATATTTCCCTCTTCCAGCAGCATTGGCACAGAGAATATGTCGTAGATTAGACATGATTGTTCAAAACAACGAAATTCCATGGATTAGGCCCGATGGAAAAAGCCAAGTTACCGTAGAATATGACGATTCAGGTAACCCTAGCCATGTTCATACAGTTGTAGTTGCTGCACAACATGATTCTAAACTTAAGGATAGATTCGACGGAAGTGAAGAATCGGAACACCGTTTTGTTACAGATGAAATTCGTAAACATGTTGTTGAGCACGCTATCCCTTCTCATTGGTTAAGAAATGGGTACCGACTTGTAGTTAATGGAACAGGGCGATTTGCAGATCCAGGGGGGCCATATTCAGATGCAGGAATAACGGGCCGAAAAATCATCGTTGATACTTACGGTGGAATGGGGCGCCATGGAGGAGGGGCATTTAGCGGCAAAGATCCAACGAAAGTCGATCGTTCAGCTGCTTACTATTCTCGATGGGCGGCCAAACATATAGTTGCCTCAGGTTTAGCAACAAGATGTGAAATCCAAGTCGCATACGTAATCGGAGTTTCACAACCCGTGAGTTTGCACGTGAATAGCTTTGGTACCGGTTCGGTAAGTGATAAAGAATTAGAACAAAAAATTAACACTGTATTCGATTTTAGACCTTCAGCTATTGTACGTGATTTAAAATTAAATGAGCCGCGCTATAGCATAACTTCCTCAGGCGGACATTTTGGACGACCCTACGATTCAGAAGGCCATTTTGAATGGGAAAGGCTAGATGAGAACAGAATTAATGCTCTGAAATCCAATTAGTTCCTTTACAAATTACATATTTACAACCGATGGGCACTTGAATAGGTTGTATGCCGGAGTGTCATGGTTCGAGAGCTGGTAAGGCTAGAAGAGATACACCGAACCTTTGGCCCGTTGACAATTTTAGAAGGAGTCAATCTCCGAATTGACGAAGGCGATAGGATAGGAGTTGTTGGCCATAATGGCGCAGGAAAGACCACACTATTGAGGACTATTTCTAATCAGGATCAGGATATGGGGGACATCACTTTTGCTCCAGGATTACGCTTAGCGTTTCTAACTCAAATTAGAGATTTGGATGAAGATGCGACTTTAGGTGCTGAACTAAATCGACGAGGACGTCAGTTTCAAGAACTTGTAGATGAGATCACAGATATAGAAGCGCAAATGGCGCTCCCATCTTTTTACGAAGGTGATTGGCAACCGACTATGGAAAGATATCAAGAGTTACAAGCATTGATGGCACGTTCAGGTGGAGGAGATGTTGCAGGGCATGCTCAAGAGATTTTGAAAGCTTTAGATTTGGCTCATCACCCTATGGAAACGAAACTTTCTTCTCTTTCTGGTGGTGAAAAAGCCAAAGTCGCACTTGCTAGACAATTGGTTGGTTTGAAAGAGATAGATTTGTTATTTTTAGACGAACCAACAAATCATCTAGATTTACAAACACTTGACTGGCTAGAAAATTTTCTCCTAAGTTTCCAAGGGGCTTTATTGGTGGTAAGTCACGATAGATATTTCCTTGATAGAGTATGTAACAATATCGTTGAGATTCAGGATGCACACTCAAAAGGCTATCCTGGGAATTATACATCTTATCTTAAACAGAAGGAATTGTTCCTTCAAACTTTAGAAGATAGAATTGACAAGACACAGAAAGAATTGAAGAGATTAAAGGGTGCTATGAGGTCAATGAAAAGCAATAACAAATATGACAAATCAATTTCACAGAAACATTTCATGATAATGCGTTCTGAGCGTGAATTAAAATGGTTGAAATCGATAAAACCAAGACAGAGAAGAATGCTTAATTTCTCTTTGCAGGCAACAGAAAAATCTAGTCTTGAAGTACTAGATTTTCACAAAGCTCATTTGAGTTTTGAGGGTATGAAAAGACCAATTCTTCACGGACTTGACGTTGGAGTTAGGCGCGGACAAAAGATAGGTATCGTAGGGCCAAATGGTGCAGGAAAAACTAGTATTTTAAGGACAATTATTGGCGAGTTAAAATTAGATTCAGGGCAAATAGATGTCCGACCAGGGGTGCAAATAGGGTATTTCCATCAAGATCATCGTTCTCTTGATTTTGAGAAAACACCTATAGAACAGATTCAGCAATTAAAACCTCGAATGGAATATAAGAATATCAGGGCTATGCTTGGACAATTCCAATTTACTAGTGATATGGTAAATACAAAACTGAAAAAATTAAGTGGGGGTGAAAGAGCAAGGATTGCTATGCTCAAACTTCTCCTCGAAGAAAATAATATGCTACTATTGGATGAACCCACAAACCATCTTGATACCGACGCCAAAGAAGCTTTGGAATATGCTCTAGAAGAATATGATGGAGGAATAATTACTGTCAGTCACGATAGATGGTTTTTAGATAAGATATGTGATACTATTTGGGAACTTCCTGGAGATGGTAGCCTCTGGGTATGGCCAGGTAATTATTCTGAATATATCAAACGCAAAGAAAGTATGAAAAACAGATAAAAATCAAGTTTTTTTTGGATTTTTGGACCTGTCCGGTTATCTTACTATGTGTGCAGACCTTTCTCGGAGAAATATGTCTCATAGTCCCGTAGTAATGAAATATGATAATTTATCTTCAGTCAGTAATACAGAAAATAGGTACAAATCTAGATTATCTATTGCTCTAACATTGATAATGTTTCTATCGGTAATGGCGCCGAGTCTTTCTCCATCAATTGATAATTTAGATAAAGAGCAAGATATACAATATACTGCAAATGGGACACTCGATGACACATCTACATCTACCTTACTTTCCAATCTTAATGCGTCCAATCCAATCGAAGTAATTGGCGTAATGGACGATTCTCAGAGAGTACATCTTGTATGGATAGAAAATGGGACCAATCCTCAGTTATACTTTGCTTTAATCTCGACAAGTGGAATTGATACAGTACTCATAGATGCTACTGCAGTAGGTAATAATTCTACAACAGCATTATCAAGCCCTTCTTTAGTAATCGACTCTAATTATAGAACACATATTGTTTGGGCTATTACAGATCTTGAGATTCTTTACACGATAATCGACTCTTCATTAGACGATCAAGATGGAGATGCTGGAGACATTGCCTCAATGACACTTGTTTCTGATTATACGGTTGCCGTTGGAACTGGAGTAAGAAATGACCCTGACATAGCTATCGATTCATTTGATGCAACCCATATAGTTTGGGTAGATACTTATGACCCTCAAAGTACATTCTTTGGCGCATCACTGATTTATTATGCAATGTTTGCATTCAATACATCTGGTTCAAATTCAATTTCTACAATGATTAGCAACACAATCATAACTCCAGCGATTGGATACAAAGGTAGCCCTGCAATTTCTATGGGAGTTAACAATACAGTAATTGTAGTATGGGAAGATACACGTGGCAGTTTAATAGAATATGTCGGTTTGATTGATTCTTCAGGCTCTATGACTACAGAGTGGCTAGATATGTGCGCGGTATTTTATGGAGGCAATCTGAGTAGTGGAGAGTATTTCCAAGGGGTCAAACCTATGCTAGAATCGGCAAGCATTACTGTTCTTGAGACACTTTATGCTCTAAGTGGCCAGATGAGTTTTGCAAGTGGGCAAAAAAATTGTGAGGATGCATACGAAATAGGCGGTTATGGGGATGGCCCAAGAGATTTGTCTCTAGGCCAAAATTCTACTGATACATCAGGTGGGATAAGGGCATTATCTGATGTAATGTATAACGGTTCAAGTTACAATATTCCGTCCGATTGGGGTTACAATAGTGAGATGTGGGGCCCTGGGTCTACATGGGCATGCCTTTCTTGGAGAGATAATGCAGGAAATATACCTGGCAATCCTGCAACGCCGAATGACCATCAATGGAACCCTAATGCTACTAGATTGATAATTCCTGTATCAGATGAAGGACCATTTGGTGGAGACCCATCACAGGAATCTGATGACAATCAATCGATAGTGGAGGCTCATGATGCCTGTACTAAGGCGGGAATAATTCCTATTGCTGTTGCTGGGACTTCTGCATATGGACCTTCTACTGCAGCGGGCGGCTCAGACACAATGGTAAGATCTCATATGATGGATTTAGTCCAATGCCCAGGTACTACAGTTGGAACTCAGCAAAGAACATGTGATGACTTAACTTGGGGGACCAAAGATGCAGGAGGTGAAATGTACCTTTATCCATCTAATAATATGGCAAATTTCGAAGGAGATTTTGAAAGCGGCGCACTAACTAATGGGTGGTCAGTTTCTGGAACTTCTAGTGACGCTTGGTCCGTAGAATCTGCAAATAATGGATTAATATATTCAAGTATGAATCTTTGCGATATAGGCGGTACTGCAGGAAATCCCTCATTCTACTCAGTTTCATGCAACTATACCCAGCCAGCCGGAGAGACTGTAGATCTGACGGTGAATGTAGATAACTGGGCTTCTGAGTTCAGCATGGACGTTGTCCTTCCTGACGGCAGCACCGCTTCCTTCAACAGCAGTTCAGTATACAACCACTACAGTGGGGTACTGGTAAGCTTCACCGGTGCTGGCAACTACACCATCTTCCTGAATGACACCTATGGAGATGGAGGGACCTCCGTGTCTGCCGACTATTCTTATGTGTCTCAAGTAAATCTTCCATCTACTCCTATTTCTGGCACTTATTCTGCCCAATCAGGAGATATTTCTGACGGACAGAGTACAAATTTAGAATTTGTTGGAATAATGGCCGATGGTGCAGTGTCATTTTCATATAATGTCTCATCAGAATCAAATTATGATTTCTTGAAATTTTATGTTGACGGTATTCAAATTGCTCAATGGTCGGGTTCCCAAAGTGGTAATTTTACAACTCCTATCTCTCTTGGTCAGCATACTTTGATGTGGAAGTACGTGAAAGATGGAAGCGTTAGCTCCGGACTCGATGCCGCTTGGATAGATGATGTGGTAATTCCAGTTGCAAATTATACTGAAGAATTGAATGCATTAGTGAATGAGATAGTGTCACTAACTACAGGAAGTGGTTCGACCGAGACTTTCATGACAGTCCTGAATCCTTATTCTATTCTTAATTCTCCAAGGAGTGGTTGGACTGCCGGAATGCCTGCTATCAGTATCGATGAAGATACTGGAGAGTACATTGAAGATATTGGGCCTGATCTAGATTATGTCTGGCAAGATAATCTGGGCTGGAGTACAATAGGCCACTTTGTATTAGTTAACGACACTCGTCTAACTAATGGATATGGGTGGTCTGTTAACCCGGAAGTAAATGTTGACGATGAAGGAAATATCCATGTCGTATGGGTAGATGGAAGAGACTCTATGCCGGGTAAGGATGTTGCATCTCAACTACATTACATGCAAATTGATTTGAGCAAGAAAGGAGTCCTTGATGGAGAGCATGACGGACTAGATCTAAGCCAGGTGTCCGTAGTTACAAATTCAGCAGTTCCTGGGTCAGATATGACCTATGGTGCAAACCCTAGAGTCGATTTTGATAATGATGGTTCTGTTCATATTACTTGGTTTGAATCATTAGAGAATCCAGTCACTACAGAAGAAAGAGTGGAATTAAGATGGACAAGAATTAATACTCCACAATTGAATATCAACGGCGAACTTCCAGTAGGACAAACATTGACTGAAGCTTATGGAGTTATCAATACTAGAATCATTGCATCAAGTTCAGATAATCTAATGGGGATATTTGGTAATAATGTGCAATCAGCTTCTCAACCAATAGTCAACTTTGATTGGCCAAATCGTGATATTATTTGGACAACAGATGATTGTCTTGACCCAACCCAAGAAGAAGAAAAGTGGGATGTATGTCTTTGGTCGGAAAACGTCTGGGATGTAGAAATTAGTGCATCCCCTGATGAACTAAACTTCTTTCCTTCAGAATCATTCAATACTAACTATCAAGTTAATGCGATACAATTACCCGGTGAATCCGATGTAGTAATTATTGATGTTCAAGGAACTCCTGAAAACTGGTTTATTGATGCCGGTTTTGCAGGTAATTACCAACATACAACAACTCTAATTGAGAACCAAATGAATAATTTCGATTTATTTATTCGCGCCCCAACATTAGAACAAGTTAACGAAGACCAAGAGTTCTTCTTGACAATTTCAATCCAGTCTTCAACTAAAGAAGAAGCAATTATCACAAAAATAATCCAGATTAATCTAATCAATAATCAGGATTGGAATGATGATGATAACGATGGAGTACTTGATGAGTACGACCTTTGTCAATTCGGTGACTCAAATTGGCAATCATCTCTACTTACCGATTATGATGGCGATGGTTGTAGAGACTCATCTGAAGATTTAGACGACGATAATGACGGTTATCTAGATGATGATGATTCATGCCCAATTGGTATAATTGGAGAAATATTGGATCAGGATAATGACGGCTGTGACGATACCACTGAGGATTTAGACTTAGATGGAGATGGGGTATTGAATAGTGAAGATTTGTGCCCCTCCGGAGCCCAATATTGGGCCGGACTATCTGAGGATAATGATGGAGACGGATGTCGAGATGCCGACGAGGATAATAATGACGATAATGACCCATTTTTAGATGCTAATGATGCGTGTCCATCAGGATACTCTTCATGGCAAGACCTATATTTTGATCATGATAATGATGGCTGTCACGACACATTTGAAGATAGTGATGATGATAATGATGGAATTAGCGATAGAGACGATAACTGCCCCCAAGGTCTAGTTTTATGGATTTCTAGTCCGGCAACGGATCAAGATGGAGACGGTTGTCACGACTCAACTGAAGATGACGACAGAGATAATGATGGAGTACCAGATAATTTAGATCAATGTTCCATGGGCTTATCTGGTTGGGTATCTACTGCATTGAATGACTGGGATTCGGATGGATGCAATGATTCTCTAGAAGATCTTGATGACGATAATGATGGATTCTTAGACACTGAAGATAATTGTGTTAAAAGTGATATGAATTCTAATCATGGAGCTTCCGATGGAGATCTAGATGATGATGGTTGTCTGGATGCTTCTGAAGATACGGATGTCGATAATGACGGGATAGAAAATGGTCTAGACAATTGTCAAGACAATCCTACATCTGATTGGGTTTCAACAATCTTAGAAGATGTCGATCAGGACGGTTGTCATGATGATTATGAGGATGCAGATGATGATAACGATGGTGTCTTAGATACCTTCGACAACTGTCCTAATAGTATTTCCAGTGGTCTCGATATCGACAATGACGGTTGTATAGACGATATCGAAGACTACGATGACGATGGAGACGGTATTCCAGACTCCAGAGACAATTGTCCCAATGGGCTAGTCAATTGGGTATCAAATAAGAAAACGGATGCAGACCGCGATGGCTGTATGGATGCAATTGAGGACAATAATATCGAAATGAGTATAACTCAATTACTTTCATCAAGCTCTGTTGTTACTGCCGGTATTTTTAGCATAGTGATTGTTTTATTATCTGGTTTAGTTTTAGTGCAAAGGAGTCGCAATAGAACTACAACAGCACCTGATTATACTGATGAGATAATAGATCAACAACGTAAGATTATTTGGGATGAGGATGATTCAGAAAAGAGAATGAATGATTTGAAACAAGTAGGATATTCTCCCGAAGTAGCACGTGCAATTGTGCAAAATGAAAACCAATTTTCAGAGGAACATTAGAAAATCAACGAATAACCATTTTCTTAACCTTTGGGGGCTACTCGAGTATGAGGCAAACCACTATGCGAGCGGTCAGGATTGAATGTTCTCCCTCCTCAATTCTCCACGATAAACGTATCAAAAAAGCACTTGAATCAGTTAGTTGGGATTATCGAGGGAGCCTCGGATTAATTAACGACAATTTGAGAATCATGGTTGAATGCATTACTATAGATTCCCAATGCCCACAACCTGGTTACAGCATAGGGGGAATCTCTGTAGTAGAAATTTTAGAAGAGTGGACCTCTGACTATCTGACTCACCATTTGTTGATTTTAGATTTCGACTCTAATCTAATAGGCGATTTCTTCTTGAATAATGATTTATGCATTCTTTCAGGCACTAATCTAACATCTTCGGGCTTAGTTCTTCAGTTATCGGGAAGGCAATCATCTATGGCTAATCTTCTAAACTCAATTCAAAACCAGATGCCTGTAGAACGAATTGTTAGAGCTAGGAACTCGGAAGGCATTTCCGATATTGCAACAACATTACAACAGCATAAAATAGTAAAATTAGCTCATACCAATGGCTGGTATGAAGTTCCTAAGAAAACTTCCATTAGGGATTTAGCAGTAAAATTAGGACTTTCTAAATCAACAGTCGCAGAACAGTTAGTAAAGGCCGAAGGAGAGATTGTGAAGCAGTTTCTCAAGAAATCAAAATAATAATCAATCAATATTTTCGTCAGTGAATTAAATATTATTTTAAAATAAAGGTGCTTAATATGAGAATCCCTGCTACAATGTTACAGCAATTTATTGGCATGGACGATTATGAACGAAAATTAACTATCGATCGTCTTTCTAGAGAATTAGGACTTTCAATTACAGAAATTGAAAATGAAATTAGAGATTTTGAACAAGGGATAAATTCACCAAGTTCTAAATTAGACATAGATATACCTGAAAAGAAATCTAATTTTATTTCTTCAGAAGATTCATCTGAAGGTTCTCCAGAATACCTAAATGATGCTCATAAATATCGATTTACCTATGACCCAAGTAGGGACGCTAAAGAGCGCCAATCCAAAGTAAATCAAGCAATTCTTTGTCCTCATTGTAATGTTGGAATAGGTATTCCTCCGATTAGACCGATTAAAGTAATGTGTCCATCATGCCGTATTGAATCTGTATTTGAGAAATAATTATACTCCCCAGAACTTATTGTTCGAGACAACTTCTTCTTCTTGAGTAATCGACTCAACAGCAGTCTTCAACAAATAATATAGTATCAATGTAAATAATGGCAAATCCCAATCATTTGATACGGTATCAAAGCTTACAATGTACGATTGTCCTTCTAGAATTTTAATCAATACAGTTAGAGATGCTTCTGCCATTGTGTAGACGATTGCCCCCCTTCCAAACAGAATAATTGATCTCCCAGTATAAGTCCCCTCTCCCCACCTAACTATTCCAATAGCAAGTGCAAACGAGAAAACAGATACTACTAACCAAGTCAAAGAATCTTGAATTGCATTAGACCAAATTAGAGCATCAGAAGACCCGCCAAACTGTTCTGTATCAGAGAAAACTTGGAACATAGTTATTCCAGCTAAGAATACAGAGAAAATAGACATAGCCCACAACATCGAAGAAAAGATTCCTTTTTGTGCGCTATCTCGCAAGTCTACCATCAGTCTTTCTAACTGTTCTTCCCACCCTAGTCCTTTGGAAAGGATCCAAACTCCTACTAATAATGGCATAACACCTATCAGAACTTTTCCATTTGGTAATATTAACCCCAGTCCAATAATCATTAAGAATATAGAAATCGGTACCAGTAATTTTGCTCTCCAACGAGGATCATCAATAGCCTTTGCAATGTAGTAGTATGTTGATTCAATTCCTTTAGACTGTCTTACAATTATTTTTTCTAGATGCTCGACCCGAATTCTAGAAGTTATTATCGGCATTGATGCTTCATCATCTGCACCATCTGTTACTAGAATAGCCACATCTGGTTGAAACTCTTTAATCACTTCATCCAATTGACTAGCAATTGCTCTATCGCTTCTTGGCCCTACGCGTACATCGCCGGTAAGTATTGCCACCTCCACCTCATCATTAGGATCTATATTTTCCATTATTCTATCATAATGATGTAATGCACCTAGGATAGCATTAGTATCTGATTCTTCGGGGTCAGCAATTCCAAGTTTAATTGCTGCAGTAATCGTCGGTTTTCTCCCAAGAACAGGACCTCTGATTGCTGCTTTAACACCAAGGTCGTTGTCCCTATCAACTGTTAGAACCAATGTTCTGACCATCCGACTTACCTCCGTTGAATGAGCCTTAACTAAAGTCACCTATGAAGAATTGTCTTCCTTGGAAGATTTTTCACCATTTTTCTCTACAGTTATCGTGCCTCCACTATCTTGGAATCTACGCCTTTGTTTTGCTTTGAGATACTTCAATGGATGCGTTAACCATTCCTGGTCACAAAGCCTATCATCTCCTGGAGATACTGGACATCTTGCGCTAGTTTTCAAGGCTGCACAGCCATGAGGAGTATATTTTCTTTCAAAAATTTGATTTATTTGATAACCGGTTGTATCAGCACTATAATCGGGGGCATTTACAAAGAATCCACAAGTTTGTTCTTGCGATAGCCCCATCACTAATGACATAGAAGCTAGGAAAAGTCGACCAGTATGATTTACATTTATTCCTTGATTCAATTCCGCCACTGCCGATTCAAAACAAGGCGGCCAATCTTCCCTAATTGCTGCAGTCATAGGCATCTCTTCCTTTACTTGTTCAGACAATAATTTACTTATTCTTTCTACAGGATCAGAAAACAATTCAGCAAATGAATCATCCATCTTATTCATCCTCTCTAAGCAGCTATTTGTCAAATCTTCACGAATTCTTTCTTTAATCAATCTAGCAGTTCTTTGTTGACTTGTTTCTCCCGCACCTGAGTCCATGCAAACCCAACCGTTTTCAACAGGACGATTGATTAGTCTCCAATAATTGCCGGATATACGTGGACAAAGCTCTATGAAATCGCTCATGGGAATCCAATAGGTGACATTTCTTCCAAATTTATCTGGAACTTCTTTTATGTCAGAAATATATGATTTTGCTAATAGAATAAAATTTTCTTTGTCCATTCCAAAGAGTTGGTCCGCTCTACTTGCTTCGCCTTCTACCCATCTCGCCAACAACCTTTCATTAAATGAAGCACAAACAACAAACATTGCATATAGGAATGAGAGCGACTCAGTCATCTTCCCCAAGTCTGAAGATAAATCAATTGTTGTCGCAGAATCAACTCCTTCTTTATGCATAACTGATTCAAGAAGCCTTACTCTACCTCTTGCACGTACTTCTTCTAACCACGGCTCTTCGATTAAATCATTGACCGTTACTCCATTTTTTTCCAGAACTATTTTTAGAAAATTATTGCCTTGAGGTAAGAAAGGATATCTTGCCATTAAAGCATCATTTTCGATGCTTGGTTTAGTTAGGGGCATCGGCACATTATGTCCATGAACGACGAGGGTTCTTCAATACTCACCGACCCCTTCCACTGGAGTTGCACATCAATGTCCATAGAAATTGACCTTCTCCCACTTGATGATAAGTTAATCAAGGTGCAAGAAGATGTACGTAATTTTTTTGATTGGGATATTGAATCAGATATTGAAAGTGCCGAACAACTTCTATCAACGGTTGAGGGTACTACAATTGAAATTTGGACTAGACCTCAAAGGTCTGTAACTATAGCTAATCTTCGAAGGAGGTTAGTACTAAGAGAAACAAAAATAGCAGTATTAGGTGCTGCAGTAGATGAATCAGAAATTATTTCTATGTTAGAAAGTCCAACTTTATTTGTTGCAGCCGATGGCGCAGTAGGTGTACTTTCATCACTTCCAGAATCTATTTCTGAAAGAGCTTGGTCAAGGTTAGTTTGTATTGTTAGTGACGCAGATGGAGGTGACGGCACAATTGAAGCCGTAAAAAGGAGCATCCCGATCATTTTACACGCACATGGTGACAATATTTCTTCTTGGAGAAATTTATTAGAAATAGCAATTAATATCCAAAACCCACCAAGAATCGTACTAACCCATCAAACTCCGAAAAAGATAGATGGGCTACATAATCCCGGAGGTTTTACGGATGGAGATAGAGCGATTTGCTTTTTGATAGCCCTTGGCGTCCCCATTGAAAGAATCTTATTGTTAGGAACCCGCACTGATATAGTTGGAAAATGGTCCGGTGAAACTAATCCTGAAGAGAAATTAATCAAACTTAAATGGATGGCCAAGATATTATCTATAATCGGAATTAAATATTAATCATAGGAAATCGGTTAAAGTCATTACAGTAACTCTATCATTATTGAATAAAGAATCCGCACTTTCAGTCAGCCATTTTACTCTTTGTTCAGTATACATACCTACTCCATAATTTTCAATAATTCCTTCTGTTACTTTGATATATTTTCTCACAGAACCTTCTGTAACAGTTAGTATAACATTCCCTCCACACATTGTTGAATCTTCACCTCTTCTGGCAGATAATCCTCCAATTTCCAATTTATGTGATTGAATACATTTTCCAGCAAGGGGCATTCTTCTATATTTTTCACCACATTTTACACATCTAACTTTTTGTCTAGTAAATGCGACAAGGTTTCCTCTTAAATCGGGTAAAAAGTGAGATTCTATTACTTGTGATGCAACCTTTTCTACCCTTACGCTTCTTAGTAAAGCTCCGATAGACAACTGACCATTCATTTTGTCTTCCATAGTTTTCAGTGTTTTGTATGATGAATTTATTGGCCCTGCATCTAATTCGCCTGATTCATGCGTCCAGCCATAACCTCGCAAATCTCCTATAGTCCCCAAGCGCGTTTCTACAGTTTCAACTTCGCCACTCAATTCACTAGGATGTGGTTGATTCTGTGTTTTCTCATAGAAGGATCTTGTGTAATAGTGTGAACAATCAACATTCAGCGCCTCCTTATCGATTTCACTAGGATTTAATCTGGTAGTTAATACAAGAGGAGCATCCATCCTACCTCCTCTTCCGGAGGGTAGTATGTGTTTCGAGAAATTTAGTAAACCATCCATCAACATCAAGATACTGTCTTCATCTCCATCACAATTTCTCCTTTTTGCAGCATGGAAAAGTGGATGCGCATAGCCAGCCGATGCTGCCGTCCAACCAATTATTCTACACAACACACCACCAGATGTATGAGGCGCTAACCCTATTGCCAATGACCCAACTATGTCATGAACAGTCTTGACATTGTAGAATGGCTCCATCTTGTAAAAACGAACCAACAAATCATCTACAAAATTGCAAGTAGCAATCAAATGTTCTTCTGCATTAAGTGAAGGGATAATATCTTGAGGAAATAGTTCTAAAATCTGCTCATCATTCTCTAGCTCCTTCCCAAAAACATCTTTTTCATATCCTAATTCGTATAATTTTTTCCAAGACGTGTGAACTTCTTTAGGTTTGAAATGTGTTACTGGGACATCAATCATATCGTATCTGGAAGTCCCATCTCTGAAAACAGAGACACCAAATTTCCCTCTTAATATTCCCTTTTCTATGGGCTCAGGAGTTTGTGCTTCAGACAACAACTCTTTTTGTGCTTTGATAAATTCCGGCAATCTATCTAATCCAAGCAATCTTCTTTTAACTTCTAATAACTTATCCAAGTCCACTGTAGTTCTTTCCCCTCTCCTCCTCCTTGAATTAGATCCTCTTGATTTTCTTTCAATTGTTTTCCCCCCACATTCTACAACCTCTCCTTCTGAATTTCTATTATGGCAAATAAGATTGGGGGACTCCTTTCCACAATCTTTACAAATACGTCTTGACATTTCAACTCTAATCCTTCCTTTTTTGGCTGCTTGAATTAGTAATTTTTGACTCCCTCCATTTTCGCCTATAGGGTATAGTGAGTGAGTTAATGGCTTCAATTCTCTTCTAGCGGATTTTTCTGGGCGCCCCATCCTAGCTCCTATTCTGCAGGGCACCGAATCTTCCCATCTGAGGTTAGATGTTTTCCTAACTACCCATAAACTTCTTTCAACTTCATTTTCATCCAGTAGTATTTTTGCATTAACTAACGCAGCATCATTTTCTGACCCATGATCAATAATTTTTGCCGCAGCCAGATCTCCAGCTTTCTCTGTTTGCTCAATATTTAATCCAGATTGCCTCGCAGCAGTGGTTGCTTCAATTCGAGCCAGATCTCTTTCTTTTTCCAAATCACCAATTCTTTCGTCTTCTCGACTAATAATTTCTAACGAGTTATTTATTTTTGCAATCCTGTCAGTAATATGTGATTCAGAATCAACAGATTTTCTTATATTGTTTTCGTAAATCTCAAACCCTAATCCCTCAAGAAGCGCTTCCCAGTGTTTTGTAATTATTATATCTTCATTGCTGTGAAAATGTTCAATTCCCAGTGTCATCAATGACGATTTAATTACGCCATTATCTTCAACCATAGTCCATCTAGTTTGAGTCTTAGATATTTGTTCAGGTATTTCCACTTCATCCATGTTTTCAAGAGGCCAGTCACTAACTACATTTGGAATAATCAACTTATTATCCTCAATTCTAGAATTAGCAAGAGTTTGTATTAAGGGCGCCATAAATGTCATTGGTAAGTCAGACCACCAAAGATTCCACGGAGGTGGGATTGCAGTCCCGAATTCATTAGAAATTTCTTTTATTTCTATCCAATTTAATTCTAACTCTCTGAGGTAGGTTATCCAATTTCTTTTCCTCCATTTCCGGTCATTTGGATCTTCTCCCCCTCTCTTTATTGCTCCATTAAATGGTAATCCATCGGGTAAAGATTCAATATTTGCATTGATTATCTTAGCAAATTTTTCTACCTTGTTTGGCATATCTAGAGACTCTGATAATTCTGATGCCCACCAATCCTTGTTGTATGAGGAAGGAACTAATTTCTTGTTATTTTCTAAGAACTCACCATAACCTATCAAAATTTCTCCAGAGTCCCATATTGATTTCACATTTGCAACATTTAATCTCCAATCATCAAGATTTCTAATTCTTCTAAATTCTCCATCATTCATCAATACCGTGGGCCCATCAATTTCAGTACACGGTGTTACTGCACAAGCCTTTCCAGGCCTCTCAATTTTCATTTGAGTCCCGACTGCTAGAAAACCACCCATTGCCTCCATAGTCACCGGATTGACTCCTGCCGCCGCAAGACCTGTAATTCTACTTCGGCCATATCTTAATCTAAATCCTCCTGGATAATTCGGCTCCCCGAATACAGGTCTTCCCGCAATCACATCTTCCATATATCGGCCAATAGGGGTAATTTGTCTTGGTTTGAAAGAAGTTTTATTTTCTATATCTATTTTATTTTTATTAGCAAATTGTGCAATAAATTCCCAGCCCTTAATATTCATTCTTTCTGTATGTTTTTGCACTTTTGGTGCCTTTAGGCACAATCCTTCTCCAATAACAAGCATCACACCACCTCGTATTCTAGTGCGATACGTTCCATTTGAATTTACAATATTCCTAACTTCTTTATACCCTGAACATTCAATTCTCTCAGTCTCTTCTCCATTAACCATTACGGGGCATGCACGAATAATGGTCTCAATTTCTTCCGGAGGGGGTTTGTACTGCAAACCAACTCTATAAAGTCCAAATTCTTCCTTTACGCGTTCAACTTCTTGAGTTGTTGGAATATACCTGTTCAATCCTAACTCTCTTCTAACCATATCTCCTATCAATACGCCCAGTGCTTGAGCAGTACCTCCAGCAGCTCTTATAGGTCCACAAAAATCAATTGAAAGGAATTCTGTTCCATCTGCATTATTTAGAATTCGAACATCTCCTATTCCATCTAAAGGTGCAACTAGTACTGCCTCCGTCAATACTGCTAACCCTACTCTGAGTCCACAATCAATTGACTTTTGCATATCTAATGTTTCTTCATTCATTCTTCTTGCAACATCAACTGCAATTTGTATAGAAGCACTTTCCCTGTCTGTTGTATTGAGAAGATTTCGTAAATCTTCCTCAATTTTCATTCCATCTAAATAATCTTCTAGTAATTTTTCAGTTCTGCTAGCCAAATCAGAAGCTCTAGGTATTTCAATAGTATTTTCAAAATCTAAATTTTTAGATTTTGCAATCGAAGCAATTTGATAAGCGTTCTCAGTCCTTTCTTCAAGCCATGATTCATACCTTTCTTGTTCTTTCTCAAGACGTTCCGAGTCTATCGTAAATGAATTCAAATTTACTTCACTCATGTCCGTCCCCTAGCCAACTAATAACTCTTCAAGAATACTCACCGTCCAATAACATTCAGTGTGAACATTGTCAAATATTATGTTTTGATGTGGTAACATTCATTCGATTAACTCTCGCCGTATAATAGAGAGAATAACATGTCGACAAGTGTTTTGGATGCTAAAGTTCGCTTAATAGAAAAGGTCAGAGAGTTGGCATATCTCCATTCTCCCGACGATTTATTCACTCTTGCTAGTGGTCGCCAGAGTCCTCATTTCTTCGATATGAAGCCAGTAATGATGGATCCAGAAAGCGCGCATCTTTTAGGGGTATTAATCCATGCTAAGATTAACTCTTTACAAGAAATTGATGCTGTGGGCGGGCTTGAGTTAGGAGCAGTCCCTCTGACGGGAATTGTCATAGCAAAGGCTCCAAAAGAGTCCACAATTCGTGGATTCATGGTTCGTAAAGAAGCCAAAGGACGAGGGGGTAGGAAAACTGGCAATCCACCAGGAATCGAGGGGGCTAGTCTGAAAAAAGGCGACAGAATAATTCTATTAGAGGATGTAACAACAACGGGGGGTTCTGCTTTGAAAGCATCAGAAAGAATGCGAAAAATTGGTTGTGATGTAGTTGCATGTATTACAATCCTTGACAGACAGGAAGGTGGAGCAGAGGCATTTGAACAGGCAGGCGTTTTATTAATTCCATTGTTGCTGCGTTCAGATATCACAGGTGAGTAAATGGGTCAGCATGAGATTGATTCTGAAAATTTACCATATCATCCTGAAAAACTTCCGAAAAAAGATTATGTAAGTGTCAATGATTATTTTTCTTTGGATATAAGAGTAGGCAAGATTATTGATGTTGATAATTATCCTGAGATGAGAAAACCATCTTACAAAATCACAGTGGATTTTGGTCCAATAATTGGCAAACTTTCTAGCTCCGCTCAAATCACGAATTATTCTCGAAGTGAATTAATTAATCGTTTAGTTATTGGCGCTATAAATTTGGGCGAAAAAACATTGCCAGGTGGTTTTATATCTCAATTCTTAATTCTTGGAGCATTAGATCCTGACGGCACTGTAAAATTACTTGAACTTCCAGACAATGTCATGTTGGGCTCAACCGTAGCCTAAGGTCGGCTAATACAACTCCTTGTGGATATAACAATAACTGCCATCTCTAAAAGCCATTCTTTTACATTTTTTACCGGTTCGAGAATCATTATGGTTACAGTAACCATCAGCCATTACCTCAGAGATTTTCATTGTCTTATAATTCTTTGAAATAATTCCTGAATCTTTCAAATCCTTATTCTTCCTGTCTGTTTGTTCTTCTCTCCATCTCTTAGTACATTCTCTACAAAGAAGCATATCTATCTTCTTTTCCTTCTTTTTGTCTGAACCTCCTCCGCTTGATAATAGATCCAATCCCGCGCCTGCACCGCCTTCCATCGCCGCAAAGATTGCAAATACCGCCACCCCTGCAACGACAGTTCCAACGGCAACGGTCCCTAGGGTCTTTGCATAAGCCTCAACAGGATCATCTCCGACACTTTCGCAGTCAGTACATATGTGTGCCCAGCAACCTCCACTTTGACAATTCCATGCAAGTAATTTATCGGGCTTCAAACATTTCTCACAAGTTCCTTTCACAAGACCTTGTTCTGGATTGGTCGATACTATTGCTATCATTCCTCCAATTCCTAATAGTGCTGCTAATATTTTTACCAAGACACCCCCTACTACAAATCCATAGGAAGCGATACCAACAGTTACTGCTCCTAGAATTTTTCTAATATCTTTCTTCTTTTTGAGATCTTCCTCAGTTAATGTTTGATCTTCAAGCAGCCTGACTTTTGTTGGATCACGATTCTCTCCCCTAAATCTCGGTTTTATTCCATTTAGAAGATCTAGTTCACCAGCATCAAACCAAAACGTAGGGCAACTACTACAAGAATCAATAATTACGTTCTTTGTATCCAAATCCGACTGGCCTATAATACTAATTTTTTTACGAACGTTTTCTGGAATTTCTAACTCAATTTCATCCATTATTGTAGAACACATCGGACATTTACAATCTCCGCTACTCTTGATTATTTCATCTCTTTTTGTATCCAGCAAACTTCCTTCTGACATTACTAAATCCATAGATTTAGCAGTAACACCCACTCCCCAACATTCCTTACAAATCAATAAGTCTACACCTTCTACTTCTTCATTTATCTCTATGAATAATTCAACATTACATCGAGGGCAATCATGGCCGCTCAGTTCACTCATGGGACTTCATCAGATTTCTCCTTGATTAGTATTTTCACGACATCACACCATCAACCTCATGAATGGAGGCGATTACGGTTAACCATGACAATTGTACAAATGTCAACTACACTTGGAGAAATACAAATACAACTCTATACAGAGGAATGCCCTGAAACAACTGACAACTTCCTAAAATTGGTAGATTCTGGTTTCTATAATGGTTTACATTTCCATCGTATAATTAAAGACTTCATGATTCAGGGTGGGTGCCCTAACTCAAAAAATCCAGATAGTGGAAAGGCAGGAATGGGAGGTCCCGGATGGCAAATACCTTGTGAACCATCTGCTTTAGCTAAGAGTCATGACCGCCCAGGTCTTTTTTCCATGGCGAATGCCGGTAGAAATACAGGGGGCTCTCAATTTTTCTTGACTACAGTGCCAACACCTTGGCTTAATGGAAACCACGCAGTTTTTGGTGAAGTCGTAAAAGGCATGAGTGTCGTTAAGGAAATAGAAGGGCAAGAAACAGATCGTAGAGACAAGCCATTTACTCCAATGCAAATAATCTCTGTAGAGAGAATTTAGGCATTATATTATACTTTATGTTCGTAACACTGCTCTATTATGCTTTAAGTTTATTAATAACTTATTAACCGCTATAGATATGGCAAAGCACCGGGCAGGAGATAGGAGGATACTAAGCATAAGTATTCCCGAGGATTTAGCTAAGAAATTAGATAAGAAAGTTGGAAAAGGACAGAATGATGGCCGTTCCGCTACAATATCAAAGATGATAGAGGAATCTTTGTATTCGGAACGTAAGTCTCAACCATATTCTCCTCAAACCGAAAGTAGATACCCTCTAACAGATCAAGAAGTTAGAATTGAGAAAGACACTATGGGCGATGTTGAAGTCCCTTCAGATAGATATTATGGTGCTCAAACTGCTAGGTCCCTAATCAATTTCAATATCGGCGAGGACATCATGCCACATGCAATGATCCGTGCTTTTGGTATACTGAAGAAGGCTGCAGCACAAACAAATGTAGAACTAGGAGAGTTAGACCCAAAAATTGGTGCTTTAATTTCTACAGCGTGTGATGAAGTTATTTCAGGCTCATTAAATGACCATTTTCCATTACGGGTGTGGCAAACAGGTTCCGGTACTCAGACAAATATGAATGCCAACGAGGTCATTGCAAACCGTGCAATAGAACTAACGAATGGTCGTTTGGGCAGTAAATCTCCAGTACATCCGAATGATCATGTAAATAGGGCACAATCAAGCAATGATACATTCCCAACCGCTATGCATATCGCCGCGGCAGAAGAAATACAACATAGATTATTGCCTGCTATAATGACTCTAAGAAAATCTCTTGACAACAAATCAAAGGACTTTTCTCAGATTGTTAAAATCGGCAGAACCCATTTAATGGATGCAGTACCTTTGACTTTAGGGCAAGAATTTAGTGCCTACGTCTCGATGTTAGATTATGATATATCCCGGATCGAAAATGCCCAAAATGATTTATTTGAACTAGCATTAGGGGGTACAGCTGTAGGAACGGGGTTAAACACTCATCCAGATTTTGCAGAGATCGTGGCAAAGAAAATAGCAGACTATACTTCTTTAGAGTTCATCAGTGCTGAGAATAAATTTTCTCAACTCGCATCTCATGACGCCATAGTAGCAGCATCAGGAGCGTTGAATACGTTATCAGCCTCTTTGATGAAGATAGCCAATGACATCAGGTGGTTAGGTTCTGGGCCTAGATGTGGTTTCGGTGAACTATCTCTTCCTGCAAATGAACCAGGATCCAGTATTATGCCTGGAAAGGTTAACCCCACTCAAGCCGAAGCAATGACTATGGTTTGTTGCCAGGTAATGGGCAATAATACTGCAATTTCTATCGGAGGGAGCCAAGGAAATTTTGAGTTGAATGTGTATAAACCTATGATGATTCATAATTTATTACATAGTATTAGAATTCTTTCAGATACTTGTATTTCATTTTCTGAAAAATGTGTGTCAGGGTTAGAGGCCAATCATGACAAAATCACTCAACACTTAGAAAATTCATTAATGCTAGTTACTGCGCTAAATCCTCACATTGGTTATGATAATGCTGCAAAAATTGCTAAGTACGCTCATAAAAACAATTTAACTCTTAGAGAAAGTGCATTAGGTTTAGAATTACTAAATAATGATCAATTTAATGAATGGGTGAAACCCGAAGAAATGACAGGTCCAAAGAAGTAAAAAATGAGCCGAATTAACCGATAGGTGGGAGCTAGCAGTGGGTTCTGAACATTGGGGGATCATTACCCTCTGCTAACTCCGCAGGGTCCCAGGTTTGTAGGTTCCCTAAGGTTCCTACTCTCCTGGGGTAGATGACTCTGAGACTTCTAGCTCTCTCTTCGTCCTTTTCCGAATCTTGGGAATCTCTTCTTTCAATCCGTATTCGCTTATTTCCCTAGCTCTCACTAGTTTTTTCCACGTCTCAGTACTGATCCTCCACGGTTTCCCGCTCTTGTTCTCAATGTGTTTCCATTCAGTTTACTTTCCCTTTCCTTGCGTCCAGTTCTCCTCTTCTTCATTTTCCCACATACTAGCCTCAATTTGATCCCATCTCTGTTCTCTCTTCTTCGCTAATGTACCTCTTCGGGATAGTATTGTACTTCGGTTTATGTTTTCCCCGTTGCCGGTTCGGTTGTGTTTTCCGTACGCCTCTGTGATTTCTTTCCCCTTCCTTGCGTCCGGTTTTTCCCATCTCAGTTCTCCCGTTGTCTCTTCATCCACAGATGATTTGACTTATCCCCGAAGCTCTTTCGATCTTCGGTTTTACTGCCTCTTTTTCGAGGCTCGGTTTTTGTGGCCCGCGGGTCGTAACAAGTACGCCCACACCCCTCCATCGGAGCAGCAAAGTTCTCAGGGACGGCCGCGGCTCTTAAACCTTTCCCTATTAGCCTTGCAGTACACCGGAAATAGGGGTTATTAGAGGTGTATTTCCGGTGTAATTTTTTTACTCTCTCAAGGCCCTTAATCGTTTTTTTAACAAATTTCTTTTATCTATATTTTGATCCAAATCGCTTTTTGCTTCAATTCTTTTATTCAAACTCCTGGTGTCAAAAAACATTATTTTTCCTTCTTCATCAGATATAGCTAGATTGTAATGTGATAGTTTCATTAGTTGAATTTCATTATTATGCGAGAATTGATATTTGATAGAACCATTTTTTCTATCCAGTAGGTGTATGATAGTATTTCCCGAGATTGTCGATACCCAGATGTAATCTTCAGTTTCAACTATACTGCTTATTTTTCCACCAAGCTCGACTCTCCAACCTTCGGAGGAAAAGAGGGAACCATTCGAATTTCCCACTTGCCATGAAATATTAGTTGAGAACATGGCAGTAATTGAATCATTTCCACATTGGATGTATTTACACACCTTACCATTCATTTCAGTAATTGTTCCATCACTATGCCCTAATAAGAATCCAGTATTAGTTTTAATTCCCATATTTACTGGGCTATTTCCTTTAGTTTGATTATGTAAGATTTTATTTTCATTATCTATACCCAAGAATCCACACCTAGGTCTCCCAATTCCTAAAATTATCTCATCATTATTCTTTTTCATAAACCAAGCTTTTTCTTCAAAATCAATACTCTCGAGCAATTCGCCCTTTTTATTAAATTTGAATAATGTGCTTTCTGTATAATCTTGAATTTCAATTTCATATAATGAAGAAGTTACGAAGATTATATCTTCATCAATTTCAATTAGATCACTAGGCCCTTCTATATTTTTAGACCATTCTAATCCACCACTTTCCACATTTATCGCGTGTAATTCTGCAGAGGCAGTGAGATAAATTGCTTCATCTATTTCTAAATCAGAAATAGGCCCATCAACATCTAATGACCATTTGACTTGTCCAGTATTTATTTCCCAAAGTTTTATTCTACCTAATTTTGAACCAGCTACTAAATAATTTTGATCAATATTCAGCGTAGTACATTCACTGCCCAGGTCTCTCACAAATGAAGCTAAATCTTCTATTGACCTCATTTGCATATTCATTCTAAACCCATCTTTATTTTCGTATTTTCGTATTTAAGAACTTAAATTGTATAATTTTTCGACCTTTTGCTGCAGATATTCGACAAAATCATCAGGAGACGGAGGTCGGCCAGTTGCTTCTTCAATTAATTCCGATGGAGTGATTATGCTCCCTCTTGAATGTACATTTTTTCTCATCCATCCAAGTAACGGAGTAAAATTCCCATTCCTCATATCCTCGTCATGATTGGACAGTTCTTTTCTAGCAGCAGTTAGTAACTGAGCAGAGTATAGATTCCCTAATGTATAAGTGGGGAAATATCCGAATGCTCCAAATGACCAATGAATATCTTGTAGAACTCCTAGCGTTCTATTAGGCGCTCTAATGCCCAAATATTCTTCATACATATCATCCCATACATCTGGAAGGTCATCAACTTCTATTTCTCCAGCGATAAGTTTCTTCTCAATTTCATATCTAATCATTATATGTAGGTTATATGTTGCTTCATCTGCTTCAACTCTGATTAAACTAGGCTCCACAAAATTTACTGAACGCCACAATTCTTCTGCCGATACGCCCTTCATTTGTTCAGGAAAATATTTTTTCCATATAGGTAATGCCCATTCACAGAACTCTTTCGATCTCCCTACTTGATTTTCCCATAAGCGACTTTGACTTTCATGTACTCCTAAACCATTCGCTGATCCTGCAGGTTGAAAATCTAGATCTCTTGGCCTTCCTTGTTCGTATAATCCGTGTCCAGTTTCATGCATTGATCCGTATAATGAACCAAACGGATCCGACTCGTCATACCTAGTCGTCCATCGCACATCATCTGGATTCGGTCCTCCACAAAATGGATGTGTTGATGCATCTCTTCTACCAGCTTTAAAATCAAAACCTATGGACTCAGAGATAGTTTGTGAAAGTTTTTCTTGCCCTTCCTTACTCCAATTATTTTCATGAACCCAAGACATTTTTGGTTCCTCCCCGTTTTCAATAACTTTCTTTACCAACGGCGCTACATTTTCTCTTAATCCCGCAAACAACGGATCAACCTTTGATACAGTTAATCCAGATTCATATAAGTCGAGTAGTGCATCATATCGAACTTCTTGATAACCCAAATAATCGGCCTTTTTCCTTGACATCTCAACCATTTTTACTAAATCATCTCTAAATATAGAAAAATCATTTTTTGCTCTTGCCTCGGTCCAAGAAATTTGAGATTTTGATTTGTGCATAGCCATTTCGGCTACAAAATCAGTAGGCAATTTGGTTGCTTTATCGTATGAATCTCTCGCCAATCTGACATTTCCTCTCTGGATTTCATTCAGATTATTTTCTTGTTCCAACATTTCAAGTAATTCACCAATTCTTGCATTTGTCAATTTTTCGTGACCAGTTCTTGATATCCAAGATAATTGCTCTGCTCTTAGTTTAGCCGCCTTTGGCGGCATTAGAACTTCTTGATCCCATCCTAATAGGCCTCCAATTTGATTTACTAAGTCTATATCTTTCAGTCTCTCTAATAGTTCATCGTAAGGGTCCATATTTCTCGGGAATATTCATCTTAAATCAAACCCTTTGATGGGTATTCTCTGAAATAATTCAATAATTATATCTCATATACCAAAAGATTCTCTTAATATCAAACCAATCGAGAAAGAAATTATTGTGACTATTGATAGAATTAAAACCATTTCAACAAACCTTCCATTGAAAGATTTATCTTGAGCTATTGAAACATAAAAATTAAACAATGCAATAATTAATATGCCAATAATAAAGGTGATTGCTAGTGCTTGGATATGTGGATCTAAACCCCAAATAATTTTACTATTATCTGTTAATAACAAGTAAGGAATAACTAACACAAATACTGTAATTATATACGCAAATCCAGTAAATAAGGCTGCTTTGATTGGCGACCGATCAGACTCCTCTTCCTTAGTCGCTAAAAATTCTGAAGCGGCCATACTAAATGAAGCTGAAATTCCGGTTACCAGACCAGCCAATGCTACAATCCTCAAATTTTGAAATGCAAAAGTCAGTCCTGCTAACGCTCCTGTCAGTTCAACTAGTGCATCAGATAGACCTAATATAATGCTACTTAGATAATTTAAAGCATCTTCTTCCAATAAAGACAAAAGCTGTTTTTCATGTTCATTTTCCTCCTCTGCTATATTTTCAAATCCCAAATCTCGATATTCTTGAGCTGCGTTTTGCTCAATTTTTTCCATTAATTTTAGAGAAAAAGTCAACCCCAAGAATATCGAAGTCATTACATGAAGGTATACTCTAATTCTCGAAGGCCCGACATCTTCTCCTGTTTTCTCCTTGAGAATATTATAATGATTATTCTCTTGTTCAGCAATTTTCTCTAATATAATTTTATTTTCTATTTTTTTTTCTCTTTGAGCCAGTCTTCTGTAGACTTCCATCTCGGTTCTTTCCATTCTTTGAAGCCGAATTAATCGTCTTCGTTCCACCTTGTTCACAGTGATTCTAGTGGTATAGGAGTTATATCAACTAATCTATCTGTCTTTTTGTTTCTATATTTAAAAATTAACAAAAAATAAATGAACCATCATGGCAAAGACTCTTGAGCAATTTAATTGGCGCTAGAGATATGTCAAAGAGGATGTTAAGTTTATGCTTGGCACTTTTGATAATAAGTCCAGTATTATCTGGATGTTTAGACGAAACTATATCCGGTTCAGAAATAGAAGATTCTCATTGGTTACCACCGGTTGAAGAAAGAACTAATATGCAATATCGGACTGACGATGTATTTAGTCGAGTATCATCTAATGGCCCATACGACATTGGCCCTGTAAAATCAGTTTTTGTTCCTGTTCCATCAATTACAGTTAGTGATGGAGGTGCTGGATTAACTGGAGATGCTGAAGTACATCTTGGGTTATGGTTACCCGTAATTGAAGGATGCAACTATGATTCTATGGAAATATCTGAAGATTGTCAAGTACCTGTTATCGCAGAAATTGGGCCTTATTATGACGACGGAGATGTTGATGCCTTAACACCTGCTGATAGGCTAGGACGTTTTTTAATTGAGAATTTTGTTCCTCATGGATATGGGGTTGCTCAAGTCAGTGTGTTTGGTACTGGAGAGAGTAATCATTGTATGGACTTAATGGGCTTAGATGAACAAAGAGGAATTGATGCTGCTGTTGAATATTTAGGCACTGCACCATTTTCTAACGGTGCAGTTGGCATTATTGGAAAGTCCTATGATGGATCCACTCCTTGGGAAGCCGCTGCTATGGGTTCTGAATACCTAAAGACAATAATCCCTATGTCGGGTCTAATTGGAGCGCATGATTTAATGTGGCGGAATGGTAGTATGGAAGCTAGAGGAGCAATAATGCACAATGGCGTCTATGGTAGTTTTGGTTTAGATGGTGATTTAGAAGATGCCGAGAATGCTTGTGAAGGTTATTTAGAAGGTTATTATGCAGGCCCTGCGGCATATTTGTCAGGAGATAATCTTGCATGGCTTGGAAGCGATTATTGGTCTGAAAGAACTTTCCTTGATAGAGCTCTAGAGAATTACAATGGCTCAATTTACATTATTCATGGTATGCAAGATTGGAATGTTGACCCTCATATGGCATTCCCTACACACAATATTTTTCGTGATGCAGGATTTGATGTAAAGGGCCTTTACGGACAATGGGGTCATGATTATCCGGATAGGCAAAGTGGTCACGAGGGATTATCAAGTGGCCGGGGTGCCGAAGCTTTCCCCTTCACGCTTAGATGGGATTGGGCAGATGATTTATTAGAATGGTTTGATTTTTATCTTAAAGATCAAGGCCCTCAACCTAGACTCATAGCAGAGATACAAGATAATATTGGTGGCTGGAGGGTTGAACAAACGTATCCTCCTTTGGAACAACAATTACTACAATATGATATGGATGAGTGTAATGTTATTGGGGGCGGAGAGACTATTACTTCAAACTCTCAGTTATCTATCGAATGTCCATTTTTCGAGTTTGAAACTAGGATTATGGGGACACCTACTTTCCACGTTGAGGCGACAATATCTTTACTTTCTACAAGCGGTCATTTATTCGTAGAGATGATCCAAGCAAGTAATGGTATGCATTTAGGGCATGCTGTAATGGATTTAAGATTCCATAATGGGGGCAAAGATGGAGAATCTCTTTCTCCCGGAGAGACAGTAATCGCTAAAATGGAATTTTTCGGTATGGATGTAGTAATACCAGGAGGGGATGGTATACATCTATTGGTGACTCAAACCGGTGAGGATTATATTCCTAGTCCTGTATCGACTATGGCAGTTACCTTAGGATTAGGAACTAGTAGTATCTTGACATTACCTATTTCCGGAACAGATTGTGATGAATTATTTCTTCCACCAATGCAAGAACCATATCCTCAATGTTTGTTTACTATAGAATAGTCATAAATTTATGATACTATAATCCGAACTCTTGATGCTGACTATCGTTTCCGAGATATCATGGTGGCTAGTGATGTACGGGTCCATGTTTCCGTATCGGACCGTATTTTAGTCCATCTTTGGGAACAAGATCATCAAGCAGATCATTATCTTGTAACATTTGAAATGACAAGACCCGGAATTGCAGAAGTATGCGCGCTCCATTTACCAAACGTATCCCGTACTATGAGAGAATTAATTTCAGATGGTTTAGTTTCAGAACACACTAGAGCAGTTAGAGGAGAGGAGCGTCGCCAGAAAACATGGCAGTTAACAGACGAGGGCCGTAAAAATGCTAGAATAAGCATTGAGAAGCTGCGTTCAATGAAAGTATTAATTCGGGATAAAAAAGGTAAATTACTTGAGATTAGAGCCGATGAAGCATCTAATAAATTACAAACCGAACTTACACTATTACAAGTTTTAATGCATGCTCAACATGAAGGTGTATTGAATTTTGGAGACATTAGATTTGGTGCAATTATACGTTCCGAGGAGACTAACTCTCCTGGTTCAATTTCATTACTTTCTGGCGCTCACTCAACATATCACAATAGACCTCCTGAAACCAGAGAAGTTCATGGCCGTTCATCAGAAAAGGAAGCAATCAACAGATGGTATAAATCAGAAATTCCTATGTTCGTTCTTTCAGGAATTGCTGGTTGTGGGAAAACTACACTTGTCTCATTTTGGATGAATAATCTCTTTGACTCAAACGAAGGGATAGAAGCCATGTATTATCCTTGTCAACCATGGGATACTTCACTTGGAATAGCGACCAGCCTGTTACATCGGATAGGGGTAGGATCGGATGATATTTCTTCAGATCCTTATGGTATTTTAGAGTCTCTTCCACTTAAGCCCGGTGCTATTTTCAATATTGATTTATTTCGAAGAAGACTGACAGCTCACTTGTTAGATGAAAAGAAATTATTGAATAACAACTTTTCAGAACTACTAATTATCCTTGATGATGTCCATAATATCGGAACCGACAGTGCTAATTTCTTTGGTTCATTGTTACAAGTATCGGAATCAACACAAATGCGTTTATTACTTATTTCACGGTCTAATCTTGCCTTTTACGATCGTCGAGACGTACATACAAGAGGCAAAGTCGAAGAATTGATTTTATCTGGTTTAAATTTAGAAGAAATTAAGGAATGGATTGAGGAATTAGAAATACCAAATAATGCACCAATTGAAGAAATTTTTACAGCAACTGGAGGCCACCCACTTGCTCTTGAATTGCTAGAGATATATGGCAATACTTTACATCAAGACTGGCTTAGATTCCTCGATGAAGAGATTCTTGATGTTCTACCACAAGATCATAGAGAATTATTGGCCTTTTTAGCTGTTTCAGATACTCCAGTCCCCTGGAAGATATTAGCTAAAGCCTCTAAATACAATGGAAAACCTCCTAAGGACTTAATTGAAAGAGGTTTGATGTTAGAATTAGAAGAAGGTATGTGGCTACACGAAGCACTTCGTTCTAGATTATTAAGAGAAGTGGGGACACCTCTTGATGAGAGAGCTAAGAAATTAGGTTTGAACTAATTCATATATTTTCCAAGCCACTGATCGAACATTGGTTTTGGTCTTGCCCCTGTCATTTGGTCAACTGCCTGACCATTGTGAAATAAAACCAAAGCAGGTATACCTCTGAAACCAAATTTACCCATTGATAGAGGATTCATATCCGTATTTACTTTAGCGATTGTAATATCTCTTTCTTCAGCAATCTGATTCAGTATAGGAGCAATCATCTTACAAGGTCCACACCAAGGTGCCCAAAAGTCCACTAGAACCCATTCACTACTTTTCGTTACCATATCAAACTCAGCATCACTCGCATCTATTACCCGGCCCATACTCACAACCAACAAACTTCGAGTTCGAATTACCCCTAATAATAATTTGTTATTTTAAATCATAACTTTAGTAGTAACTATTGAGTACCTCGGGCTTATCGTATTGACTAGAGGATAGACTATGCAGATAGCTCCTAGCATACTTACGGCCGACTTTTGTGAGTTGGGTAAGTTGATGGATGAACTGGTATCAGAAGGTATTGATTGGATACATCTCGATGTTATGGATGGTAATTGGGTGGTCAATAAAACAATTACATTTGGCCCCGCTCTAGTCAATAGTATCCGTCAAAAGCTTGGCCCTGAAATCTTTGTTGATTGCCATTTAATGATTAATAATGCCGAAGAAACATGGGAACAATATGTCGATGCAGGCGTGGATCTTGTCATATTCCATATTGAAGCAGTAAGTGATGCTAGAAATCTTATTGATAATCTCCAATCAAAGGGGTGCCAAGCAGGCATTGTGCTTAATCCAGATACGCCAGCATCTGAAGTCCTACCATTTTTATCAAAACTTGATCTTATACTTGTAATGAGTGTAGTGCCTGGAAAAGGAGGACAATCTTTCATGCCAGAGATGAAATCCAAAATTCTTGAATTTCGTTCAGCAATAGATAATCAGATTAATTCTGGAGGCAAGTCTACAAAATTGATGATTGATGGAGGAATAAAGCACCACAATGTTGCTTTAGTAAAGGGTTGGGGTATTGATGTAGCTGTTATTGGCAGCGGAATCATAAATGATAATGGAACAGTTGAAGATAATCTAAAAGAAATCACTTCAGCAATGTAAAATTGAAGTATTTCATCAGCGAGGTTCAAAGAGGACCGACGTTAGAGAGATGCATGGTGACCGAAGAGTGGTTGGTTTCAGAAATTCAAAAAATAGTCCCAGACGCAAAAATTGAAGCCACTGATTTACATGGTAGTGGGGACCATTTCCATGTCCGTGTAGTATCAGATTCTTATCAAGGAGTTAGACCATTACAGAGACAGAAACCTATCTTAAATCACTTTAAGCCATATATTGCTCAAAATATCGTTCATGCACTAGATTTGAAATGTATGACAAATGAGCAAGCGGAATCAACACTTAACACCGCTTTCGACCCTCACTCTGAGAAAAAAACAGAATTTTTTGGAGTGCATATTCGTAGAGAAAAAAAGGAGTAAATAAAATGAGTTTTAATTGGACCCCGGATGAATTACAAGAGATAGTTGACAATAACCCAATTGTGTTGTTTATGAAAGGCACTCCCGAACAACCAAGGTGTGGTTTTAGCAATAGAGCCGCGATGGTCCTAGGGCAATTGGAAGAAAAATGGGCTAGCGTCGATGTCCTTTCTGATCCAAGAGCAATTCCATCTATTTGTTCTTGGTCTGATTTTCCAACAATGCCTCAGATTTTTATTAACGGGGAGTTAATTGGTGGTTCTGATATCGCTTTGGAAATGTATGAAAGTGGTGAACTTCAAAAGATGATTTCCGAAGCATCGACAGAGTGAGATGAAATTGATGTCGGTCAATGAGGACCGAAAAAATATGATTATCGCTTTATTCGGCTCGACCTTGATTTCCTTCGCACCTCTTCTGTATCGATATTCAGAAACTAATCCAGTTACTGGGGCCTTTTTTCGTATGGCATACGCTCTTCCTGTTTTGATATTGATTATTTATATCCTAGGTTCGGAAGATACTCGTAGTCGAGAATCACGCTTTTTGACCTTATTTGCTGGGTTACTCATTTCTTTAGATTTTGTAGGCTATCATACTGCAATTGATTATATAGGAACTGGAATAGCTACCATGATTGGTAATTCTCAAGTGATTATAGTTACTTTGGTAAGTTGGAAATTTCTCGGAGAGAAACCAAACAAATCTATACTTTTTGCTTTACCTGTTGTAGTCCTAGGTCTGGCATTAATTTCAGGAATATGGGATGATCAGCCATATGGCGAAGACCCATTTAAGGGTGTAATAGCGGGTGTTTTTGCAGCTATTTTTTATTCTTCTTTTTTAATAGTGTATAGATATTCGAATAGAGAAATGGCCCCAGCACAGAATCTTCAATTTGATGCAACTCTTGGAGCCGCAGTAGGGCTTCTTTTTATCGGAATGATGCCTTTAAATTCACTCGGAGTTGAACCAATTATTCTTCAGCCCGAATGGCCAAATCATACTTGGCTAATTCTTCTAGCAATTTGTTGCCAAGTAGGTGGTTGGATCGCAATAACTTATGCATTGCCTAGACTTCCTGGTGCCAAGACGTCTTTTGCAGTGCTTTTACAACCCGTTTTGACTATAATTTGGGGTTTATTGATTTTAAGAGAAGACCCTTCTTTTCAACAGTCTTTGGGAATATTACTAATCTTAGGTTCTGTGATTTCCGTAACAATCTTTGGCAATACTAGAGTTAACACTGATGGATAATTAGGTGTACAGGGCGAGAGATATTAGCGAGGGGATGGGATGCACTCAGCAGAACCTTACGACCTGTACGATGTTTGATATAGGCCGGTAATTCATAATCCTTCTTGGATTTAACACGAAAATAAGCAAAAATCTAGGTTTTCTTCCCTAAAGTACTGTTAATACTTCAGGACCTCCATCAGTAACAATTACTGTATGTTCAAATTGCCCCACATTTCCTCCATCGACATCTCTCAAAGCCTCATAAACTTCTAAGAATCTTATTGAAGTTAGTTTCTTAGTCATAGCTTTCCATTTCTTCTGTAAAGAATCTTCATCTTCATTTGGGAATGGTTTTTCCAATAATGGATATGCCCATCTAGCAGCGAATGGTAATGTATTATAACGCTCTTCGATATATCTAGCCATAGTCGCGCCTAATGGTTTTAATTTGCCTTTTGAAAGTGCTTTGCGTATTGATACATCTCCTGTAACTCTCAAGATATTTGAAGATCCAGAGGGGGGTATATTTTCGACCATTCCTGATTTTCCAGTTGTATTAAATGGCTCAATCGCATATACACCTCCCACTTCCACATTTCCTTTGAAGCCTGAATTTGGCCCACAAGCAAATGAAGGAATCGAGGTCCCAGAATGCAAATTCCATCTTTCTAATTGATGCCCACATAAATTCCTGATAGCTTCAAATCCCGCATCTTTTGTTACTTGTTCTGCTGCTTTACCGATTTCATGCCAAGGAGTTTCTGGATGCATTTTTTCTATAGCTGCATCTCTGGCTTCTCTGGCTGCTTTAATCTGCTCAGTATGATTATTCCCATTGCCAACTTCTATTGTTAATGCATTATCTGCAAGAGCACCTTTAATATGGACTCCAACATCCAACTTAACCAGATCTCCTTTCTCAAATATCATTGGTTTTTCCCATCCTTCTGGAGGTAAATCATGATGACTAGAAGTAAAATGAGCAGCAATATCATTTACAGAAATTGTTACTGGAAATGCTGCTTGTCCCCCATGCCTTCTAATAAATCTCTCAGCTGAATCAATTACCTCTAGCCAAGGTTTTCCTTCTTGAATCTCATCTTTTATTCCTTCTAAGGTTCTTCTTGCAACGTGGCCAGCGTCTCTCCATTGCTTCAAATCCGCTTCTTCCACCATTCTAGAATCTCCTTTTCCGTGACCAAACCTTCTCTCAAAACCTCAATCTCGTTACCGTTGGGTGATTTACAGACCGTATACCATGCTATCAAGGTACTGGGTATTCCTCCCGAACATGTCCCTGATAAGAAAGAGATTGTATTTTCCGAAGAAGAAAGCGTTTTTGCAGCCATTTCACAGTCTTTTAATGGTTCAAGGCCACTAATATTAGCCGAAGTTGCAGTCAGTGGGCCTGTTTTTTCAATGAATTTTTTAGCAACTTTATTTTCTAAAATACGAATTGCTATTTTTTCTCCCCCCAACCTATTATCTAGTGGCTTCTTTGCAGGAAGTATGATAGTCAGAGAGCCTTCTGGGAATACGGCTAAAAAATCTTCTAAATCATTTGTTAAATGAACTAGTTTAGATGCCTGCTCTAAGTTAGCGACTCCTATACTAACTACCATGTTTTTTGGCCTTTTTTTAATACTATACAATCTATCAAGAGATTCAGAAGTCAAGATACATCCTAATGCTGGAAGCGTAGATGTAGGGTAAACAACACAATTTCCTTTCAATACCTCTTCAACTTCTTTATCCAAAATCTCACCCTACTTGATGTGCTTTCTATTCGCAGGAGGTAATGAATTAGCATGAGCAACTATTGAACCAACACGCAAATCTATATTCGATTGATGAGTATGTCTTTGAGAAATGCGAGCCAAATCATATGCTCCAAAATAGAAGCTGAAAGGAAAAATTAGGTACACCAATTTCTTCATTGCACGTATTTCCCACATTTTATTTGTCATTTCTGAACCATCTTCTGCTAGAACAGCTAGACCCATTAATTTCTGACCAAAAGAACGAGAATAGTATAAACCAGTATACTTCCAATAAAACCAATGCGAAATTAGGATAATTGCACTCATGGCTAATGCATGATGAAAGTTCGACGAAGTCCAAAGTGTAATATTCCAGGCATTAATCATTTTTCCTTTGGAAAGTAATAGTAGGATTGTATTTACGATTGTAGTATCTAGAATAAAAGAAGTAATTCTCCTCACTCCCGATGCCAATATTGTTCCTTCTGGAACAGGCCAATGCCCCCCCTCTTCAGAGACTAATGCTTTAGCAAGTGTAACCCCGCCTTTATTGATAGAAATCGGAGAATCATGTTCGTTCATAGGACCGCCTCAACTCATTCCCAAGAGGTGCCACGCCTCAAACTTACTATCGCGTACATACTCTAGCCACGCCCTCCAATTCTTATCACTACGCAATGTTGCAGGATCTCCAACCACAATCAAACCTCTTTTTGCCCTAGTCAGAGCAACATTCAGCCTTCTCATTTCAGATAGGAATCCTATATTTTGTTCAGTATTTGATCTTACACATGAGAAAATGATGACTTCCTTTTCTCTTCCTTGATAACCATCAACAGTTTTTACTTCCACATCATCTAATTTTTCGCTCATTGAATTACGAATAGCTCTTACTTGTCCCGCATAAGGTGTAATGATGCCAATATCCTTCTTCGTTATTTCTCCGGCCTCTAATATATCATTTAGAATTTTTATAACCCATGATACTTCAGCAGGGTTTTCTCTAGATGTTCCATCCGGAGAAACAACTTCTCCTCCCTCAACTGGCACAAATGCAACAGGATTGTCCCAATCCGGCCAAAGCAAACCGGCGGGGGCAGGTCGATTTTCTGGCTTTACACCATCATCTAATTTATTTGAATAAAAATGCTGATTTGGAAATTTTGAAATGGCTGGATGCATTCTATATTGTGTGGATAAGAGTAAAGGTTCTATTCCTAAATCCACTAATCTCTCAAATAATGATATTTTCAAGCCTTTCTCTTCGGCTCTAAATGATATTACAGTCGGAGGTAGTTGTTTGTGGTCTCCAACTAATACAACTTGTCTCGCTCCTCTAGTCAATGCTACTAATGATGCTGGTTCTGTGGCTTGTGTTGCTTCGTCAATTAATACTTGAGGGAATCTTCTTCCATCTAGAATTTCATTCCCGGAACCAATACATGTGCAACAAACAACTTGTGTTCTATCTAGGATATCATCTCTAATTTGATTTTCAATTCTCCTTATTTCTTTCCATCCTTTTTTGATATCTCGATAAGCTAAACCCTTTTCCTTTCCTTTCATAGAACTAATTCTTCTATTCAGTTTTTCATTGAGTTCTAATTGAGTATCTAAGTCTCTTCTTAATGGATGATTTTCCATCTTTGCATCCATTGTGGCCATTCTTAACTTCTCTCTAACCTTTACTGGTTGTCCTAATCTCACAACCCTCACTCCTCGAGCTAATAAACCTTCAAGTAAATTATCTACTGCTACATTTGAATCAGCAACTGCGAGTATAGTTCCGATATCCATTTTTGACCAAGATTCTAAAATCCGAACAGCTGTATGGGTTTTTCCAGTGCCAGGAGGCCCTTGAATCAATGTTAATCTTCTTTCAACCGCTGCTTTTGATGCAACTAATTGGGGTTGATTTAGGTCATGAGCGAAAGTAGTACCTCTACCTCGAGCCCCTCCAAGTTCTGGTATCAGGCCAGCAGTACTGGGAGGGTCATGAACCATACCGAGTAATAGTTCTCTCAAAGGGACTCCTCCGTCTTCATCAAAAATACTGTTTAGAGCATCTCTCATTCTATCGAAAGCAATCCTATTGGCGCCCTTATCAATCCTCCAAGTATGTTTTCTAATATCTTTGGGGGTGTCTGAAAATACAATTTTTATTGACGATCTAGAGGTCGAATAGATAGTGCCTTCCAGTGGAGTTTCTTTCAAAGGATCTTTTCGTGAAATTAATACAATATCTCCTTGTCTGAAGCGATGAAATCCCATATCATTCTTTTTTTTGTTAGTGAACTTAACAATTCTTTGCCCAAATAACCAACCATCATTCTTCCCAATTAAGTCAAACAGTGTTATTCCATTTTCAATCAATCTTTTTTTATTCCAGTTTTGTAATTTTTCACGAACATTTTGCATTTCATCATCTAATTCCCATCTTATGAGACTTAAGTATAATTCGTGATGATCTTGACTCCTATTAAATTTCACAGGAGGTACATCTGAACCCCCTTTCATGACTATCCCAGTGAGAATACACACATCACGCTTTCTAGTGTATATTCACGAAATTTGAATTTATTGATTTACACTTTCTCACGTGAGGATTATACGGTATGTTTTGTCGAGTGCGAATGTCTGAGGGGATGCAGGGTGTTCGATAAGTTCCGGAATTGGAGAAATACGGAGGACAAGGGACAGGTATGTCCAGCCTGCCAACATAAAAATGAAGAGGGTGCAGTAAAATGTACATTATGCCTTTATGATTTACAAAAACCTTCATTTCAACAAGATTCAGGCCCAACTGAAGAAGTCACGAAAGATCTTTTTGATGAATTATTAGGAGATTTTGATGAAGAAGAGTCCGAAGAAATAATTGATTGGTCTAAGACAACTTTCCAAATTGATGATGTAACTATTGATGTCCAGCAATATGACGGCGATGATGGAATAGTAGTTTCAAAAAACCCTTCATTTGCTTTAACTGTAGACAATCCTGAACCTTCTGATGAAGAAGACGAAGATTATGTTTTGAAGCCTGAAGATGCTCCCGAATTTGTTACTAAGTTCGAGATTCCTGAAGAGGAACTAGAAGAGGTTGAAGAGATAGCTTACAAGCCTGTTGAGTTAGTA